>CAVSDW010000018.1:0-18864 GCA_963726665.1 uncultured Gammaproteobacteria bacterium
CAGCGGCGATCAACGCAGCCAGGTGCCCGAAATACGCATGTCGGCCGGTCACGACCACGACACCCGTGGCGCTGCCGCTCACGACGTTCGTGCCCATGAAGCAGACGTTCGGCAGTTGCAGCGGGTCCTGGACGGGTTCCTGCGGTGGCTCTGCCCGCTTCTCGGCTGGAAGTGACTCGCCGGTCAACGACGACTGGTTGACGAACAGGTCCTTGGCCGCGAGCAGCCGGGTGTCGGCGGGCACCATGTCTCCGGCCGACAGGTGAATGACGTCACCCGGCACGAGCAGGTGAATCGGCAGCTCCGACCACTGCGCATCCTCATCGAGCGACGGCCTGTCCGGTTTCGCCGCCGCACCTTCGCCCTGCCTGCGCCGGACCGCGGCGGTCGTGTGGACCATCGCGCGAAGCTGCTCCGCGGCCCGGTTCGAGCGGTGTTCCTGGATGAATCCGAGCGAGACGCTCAGCACGACCATCGCGGCGATGATCGACGCGGCTTCGCGGTCGCCGATCAACAGCGATATGCCGGCGAGCAGCAGCAGGAGGAAGTTTAGTGGTGTGACGAACTTCCCCATCAGCTCGCGCAGCACGTTCCACTCGGCGTGCTGCGCTACCTGGTTCGGACCGAACTGGTCGAGCCGGCGCTCGGCCTCCTCGGCGGTCAGTCCGCGGACGTCGCTGGCAACACTTTCGAGCGCCCGGTCACCAGTCAGCGAGGCGACGCGCAGCAGTTCGTCCGGAACTCGGCCGCTGTGGGCTGGCTTTGTCGCCGGAGAACCGGAACCAGGCGCAGCGCCTGTCAGGCGACGCGAGAGCACGAGGCCGGGAATCATCGGCAGCCAGAAGCTGAGACCGCGGAAGAGCAGGGTCGCCGACAGGCCGACCGCCACCGGGATCCCTGCCAGTGCGAGCGTCGCGACGGACGCCGCCTCGAAGACGCCGAGTCCGCCGGGCATGAAGCCGACGGTGCGCAGGAGCGAAGAAATCATGAAGCTGGTGAACACGGCACCGGGACTCGCGGCGGTGCCGAGCGCGCGGACCAGTACCCAGATCGTCGCGGCATCGAGCAAGAAGATCAGCAACTGCAGGACGGTCGAACGCACGAGCACGCTGGGATTGCGGGCCAGGTGCGGTTCGGCCTGCTGCAGCAGCGTCACCGCACGGCCGATGCCTGGCACCTTGAGCAGACGGCCTGTCCAGGCGCCCGGGACGCGGCCGGACAGCGAGAGCACGGCGATCGCAAGCGAGGTTCCGAAGACGAAGAACAGTGCCGCCACCGCCAGGACGAGTGCGCTCGCCTGGCCCTTGCCGACCAGGATCGCGAGCGCCACCGCGAGGCAGAGCACATAGGCCGCGAAGTACGAGGCCACGTCCACCGCGATCGTTGCCATCACCGCGGATCTCGGCTGGCCCCTTGCCTCCAGCGCCTGGGTCACCACGACCGCGCCGCTCACGCCGAGGGATGGAAGCGCCTGGTCCACGAACAACTTGGCGAGGCTCAGCCGACAGGCGATGCCGAAGGGCAGGTGGGAGCCGGCGCGGCCCAGCACGATTCGCCAGACCTCGGCCTGCGCCACGTAGGTCGCGGCTTGCAGGCCGACCGCCCACAGCAGCCACCAGGGGCGCGCCTTTTCGAGGAGAGCGACGAATTCGCGTTCCTCGGTCGCGTGGAGCACGACCAGCACGACCGCTGCCAGGGCAGCGGCGCCCAGCAGCCAGGGAAACCAGCGTGCGACCTTGTGCGTCGTCATCGTCGCGACCCGGGCGGACTGCCCGAATGCCCGGACAGGATGCGCGGATCCCGCCGCCACGGCCAGACCCCGGCGCCGCGGTAAACCGCGACTCGGCCGTGCCTGCATTGCGGTAGACCGCAAGGGACGGTTCCGGACGATCCGCTATGCTCGGACGCGGTGTCTTGCGAAGGGCGGGAACGCCATGAGCCACAAGCACGAGCAGTTGCTGCAGACGATCTTCCACGACCCGATCAGCGCCAACATCCACTGGCGCGAGGTCGAGTCGCTCCTGAATCACGTGGGTGCGGACGTCGAGTCGCTGTCGGGGGCCAGGGTCCGCGTCAGGTTGAACGGCGCGGAAGGCATCCTGCACCGACCGCATCACGGCAACACGCTGGACAAGAGCGCCGTGCGAGCACCTGCGCGAGTACCTTGCTCACGCGCGGATGACGCCGTCGCAGTACGAGGCGGCGCGCGAATTGCCGCGCTGAGCGGTCGCGGGTGCCTGAGGGCGATCGCGATCGGCGCCAAAGCAACGACCTCAGCCGGGCGGACGAAGCCAGAAACGAAAGAGGGCGCCCCGTTGCCGGGACGCCCTCCTTGCGATCAGCTTTCGATCAATAGCGCAGCGCTGCTGCGACGGCTGCGTGGTCGGCAGCCCAGAGGCCCTGGCCCCGCGGCGACGTCTTCGACGCGGGCGTCGTCGCCGATCAGTCGCGCGTCCATGACCTTGCGACGGCTTCGTCAGCGCGAAGACCATGTCGATTCGCTCGTACAGCGTGGAATGGCGGTTGTCGAGATCCTCGTCCTGGCAGCAGTGAGAACCCGATTAGCGGCGCGCCGTTGCCCGTGTTGGCGCCGGGCCGCATCGGTCCAGGCATCCGTGAAGGTCGCCGCCATGAACTGCGTGTACGGAGGCACGATCACGGGCACACCCAGGATCGGCTGCAGAAAGTCCGGAACCGGGAGCAGCGGATCGCGCGGGTCGGAATTGATGTCCCCGACGACGATCAGCTTCCGGTCGGTTGGTGCGGCCGCGGTAGCGGTCAGTGATGAGCTCGGTACGCCTGCGCGGACTGGACGATCCTGGAATACGGATTTGATCCATCCGGCTCGCGCACCTCGAGGTGGGTGTTGACGACCCGATACTTGGAGCCGCCCACGGCGAGGTCGATGCCCACGAACCCGCGCTCGATGCGCAACGGGCTCCCGCCGATGCTGGTGGTGGCGACGAAGTCATAGTTGCAGCCATCAATGGAGGGGATAGGTGCAGATCGCGTTGTAAGGCACGACGGTCGCAGCGCCGGCGAGGTCGCTGCGCACCAGGATGACGTCGCGATCGAGGACCGTGACGCGAGGCTCCGCCGATCGGAGTCTGGATCGGCAGCGTGATGCTCAGATTGTTGACGATTGCCTTGGAGACGTAGGTGCCGTGGAGCGCGTCGAGCGTGCCCGTCAGATGATCATTGAATGCGCCCGCGATCGGGTCGAAGCTGCAGCCGGGTAGCCCTGGCACGAGAATTCAAACACCTCCTGCAGGCCGACGACGTGCGGTCGGCGCCCGGAGATTTCCCTGGCGAGCGCGACGTAGCGCTGCGTCCGGCAGATTTGCTGCGACCATGCCAAGCGCGTTGAGCAGCGCCTCGTTGAAGGCGATTCTCGAGTGCGATGACCGCCGCGATCACTGCAGGGTTCGGGCGTTGGGCACGGCAACACGGCCGCACCGGTCTCCACGACCGGCACGAGGTCCGCGCCGAGGTACTGGTTCTGGGTCATCACGTCGATCTGCGGCGGCGGTGCGCCTTCGACGGCTTCGCAGCACCCGCGACGGCCGTAAATCCAAGCAGCGACGTTGCAAGCGACGCGAGAATGATGCGTCTCATGTGTTCCCCTCCGTGTTCCAGAATGCTATTTCTGCTCGAGCCGAATGACCCGCAGGTACTCGACTTTGCGCCCGTACGCGCCGTGGCACAATCTTCAGTTTTTGTATTTGACTTAATCGCGCTTGCGCTCGCAAAACACGCCGCACTCCGGGTCGATGACTGGGCGCGTGCAGCGCGAGCGCGTCGAGGCGACGACCCGTCGCCGCGCAATGGTCGGCGCTTCCGCCGCGTTGAGCCGCATGGCGAAGGGCAGCGCTGAGCGGACCTCAGTGCCTGCTACCGGCCCGATCGGCGCCGCAGATGGCAGCGGAAGCCAGCAGGACGAAGAAGGGCGCCCCGTTGCCGGGGCGCTCTCGTTGCGGCAAGCCTTCGATCAATAGCGTAGCGTTGCTGGGACCGTTTCGTGTTCCGATCTTGAAGCCATCGCAGTCGCCCCTGTCTGCGAGCGTGATGGGCGCGGCTCGCTAGCGTTCGTCTTCGTCGATATCGCAGTCCGTTCCGAAGTCGGGCCCGATGACCGGCAGGACGCTGAACGTCTGCCAGACGGTCGGCTGCTGGTTGACCACTGCGCTCGTGTTCGCGTGCAGTTCGTCGTACGTATAGGAGGGGATTCCATAAGTCGTGATCGTCAGCGCCTTGCTGCGGTGATCCACGTTGAACTCGGTCCAGCCGTAGATGTGAGTCGCGACGTATCCGCCCACCGAATTCGACACCTGGATCGGTGGAGTTGGTGAGACCCAGGGGATCGTAGCCGAGTTGTGCGGTCTGGCCGTTGACGAGAGCCTCGATGAAGTTGTCCTTGCCGAGCCCAGGGTACGCCGGAAGACCATCGTAGTAAGCCTTTTGCGCCGGCGAAATGAAGCCTAGCTGCGCCGCGAGGCCGGCCACCGTCGGGCCGAACGGCTCCTCGAACGCGACCGCGCTGGCCGAGATCTCGAATGTTCCAGTCTGGATCTGTGGCTGGAACGGCCCCATCTGGTAGGTCAGGTTATTGACGAGCGTGCCGTGAATGTCGGCAGTCACGAACACGACGTTGTCGATGTGCTGGTCGGCGATGAACTTCAGGATCTGGGTACGCTCAGCCGCGTAGCCTTCGAAGCGATCCTCCGCGATCAGCACGCCGAGGTTCTGCATGGGCTCGGGCGTCAGGACGAATTTCCACACGACGCCCCGTTGCTGGGCACGCACAAGCTCCCGCTTCAGATCATCCAGCTGTGCAGCGCCGAGCATGGTGCGCGACGGGTCGAACGACTGGAACAGGAAGCGCCCGACGTCCGCGGGGTTCGCAAGGTTCGCCGGAACCAGTTCCTGGTCGCGGAACGAACGGTTGTCGAGGACGATCACCGCGGCGGCATTGCCGTAGGTTCGCGACCGGAACAGTTTTGGCTTGCTGTGCCGTGCGCGGATCGCCGGTACTTCCCGTAGCGGCGGTCCTCGATCGGCATGTACTCCTGGAATGCCTGCAGCCCTGCCTTGTACCGATCGGTCTCGTTGATGTAGGCGCCATTCTGATCGAAATCCGCCGTGTTGCTGGACGGCGGGGCACCGCCTGCGAAATCGTTGGTGACCTCGTGATCGTCGATCGTCGCAAAGATGGCCGTCGAGCCGCGCAGGTCGCGCCATGTATTGAGGCCGAATCGCTCGCTCATGACCTCGTTGTGACGCGCGCGGTATTCTGACAGGGTCCTTGAAAGCTGGTTCCTGCGGACCCGAGTATCGCTCGGCATAGATCGTGTCGCCGTGCTCGATGAAGAAGTCTAGATTGCGTTGCGGAACATTCCGGATCGACGGATAAGGCGCCAGTTCGCCGCGCCAGTCTCCCAGACCCCGAAACGCACCGCCGTGTTTGCACAGGCCTTGGGTGACGTCTTGAATCGTCCGGTGCTCGAGTTTCCCGCGGCGTCCGTCGCCTGATAGTAATAGGTCTTGCCCGGGGCGAGGTGGTCGACCCGCACCTTGACTGGCACCGTGCGTGTCCACCACGGTCGCGTTGAATTCCTTTGCCCCCTTGGAGCTAGGGACGAACCCCCAGATTGAGAAGCGGAGCACGACCCGCGCTGTCGGCGCGCGCCCAGAGCACGGCGGAGTTGTCTGTCACGTCGCCTGCGGCGACACCGTTCGGCAGCTGCGCGGCCGATGCCGGGCCAGAGAGACCCGCGGTGAACAGCACGGCAGCAACAGCTGTCGCGACTCTGATCGGTTTCGGATTCGATGGCATGATTTTGGTCTCCGTGCGGTTCTTTGAGCCTAATTGAGTTACTTTGCAGATTCGTTACTTCATGTGGCCGCCGCCTGGCGGAACCGGCACACGGCGCATCCGCTACCTCGCGCAAGAATTGCGTTGAATCGAGCAATGTCGGTCGTTCAAGCATGTGGCGCCGCGTCACGGCCATTGTCGCCCACGTCGTGACAAGCGGGCCGGCGTGGCTGCGCGGCGAATCCCCCTGATCTGCGCCTGATGCGATCGTCGTTCTTGGCGCGGGCCACAGCGCCCGCAGCGTCCCGACTCTGCGCTCCGTACGCGCCGCGGCACAATCTTCAGTTTTTGTATTTGACTTAATCAAGCCTGCGCTGGAAAAGCGTGCCGCACTCGCGGGTCGGTGACCGGGCGCGCGCGACGCGATCGCGCTGAAGCGACGAGGTGTCGCCACGCGACGCGAGCAATTATCTTTCAGCGGATCGGCAGCACCGATACCGGCGGGGCGGCATCCTGCAACCACTGGTGCACGACCTCGCTGTAACGTCGCATGAGGTCCGCCGCAAAATCCGAGAACACGCGAACCTTCGCCGACTGGTGCCCCGCGGACGGGTACACGAGCGAGATCTGTGGCCCAGGCGTGACGTAGTCGTTGAGGATGAGCTTGAGCTCACCGCGCGCGATGTATTCGGCGGCGATGAGATCCCCCGAGTGCGCAATGCCGAGGCCGGCGGCCGCGGCGATGGTCGGGGCCTCCGCGGCGTTGAACTGCATCGCGAAGTGCAGTTTCAACCGGCGCGGCAGGTACGGCGGCGGGAAGTTCCACTCGGGGCTGCCGCCGCCTGGTGGCGAAAGCCCGAGCAGGCGATGTCCGCGCAGGTCGTCCGGCGTGAGCGGCTCGCCGTGGTCCGCGAGGTAGGAAGGTGCGGCGACGGTGACGAGGTTGATCTGCACGACGCGCCGCGCCACGAGGCCGCTCTGCCTGATTCCGCCGACGCGCAGCGCCACGTCCACACGCTCGGCGACGAGATCCGTGATCCGGTCGTTCAGTCGCACGTCGAGTTCGATGGCGGGATATCTCCGCGCGAACTCGGGCAGTGCGGGCAGGAGAAGATACCGTCCGAAGGACACGGGCACGTCCACGCGCAGCCGGCCTTCCGGCTTCGAGCGCGTTCCCCGCACGGTCTCTTCGGCGTCTGCGAGTTCCTCGAGGATGCGTCGAGTCCGCTGCAGGTAGTCGCTGCCCTCTGCGGTGAGGCTGACCTTGCGCGTGGTCCGGTTCAGGAGCCGGGCGCCGAGATGCTTCTCGAGCGCCGCGACGTGCGCGCTCGCCGCCGCACGGGAGATGTCGAGTTCCGCGGCGGCCTGGGCGAGGATCCTCGCTCGGCAACGCGGGTGAAGACGCGGATGGCTACCAGTTGGTCCATGGTTCAATTGTTCAGGATTGTGGAACAGAGCGCAACGATTCTTCCTATTTAAAAGATTAACGGACGGGCCTATCTTGGCCCCCGAACGAAACCGATGGAGGATCCAGTCATGTTGAACCGAGTCCAAATACAGAACCGCCTCCTGCCCAGCCTTCTGGCCGCCCTGGCGGTGTCGATCCTGGTGGTCATGGCTACGCTGACGCATGCCGTCGCGGCCATCGTCCCCCATGTCTGAACGACCCGCTGCGCGGGCTGGAAAACGTCGTTTTTCCGCCCGCGCAGCGACGCAGTTCGTAACTAGCTGATCTATATAAACCTAGTCTGTTGCAAAAATGTGACGGACTTCAAGGAAGTCTGCTGCGCCGCAGCAATTCCTGATATACAATGACGCCGTCCGAAATGGACTGAGGCAGCGCCCGGCGGGCTGCCGACCAGGCTTCCGCCGGTTGCGGCCTTCAGTCACCTACTGGAGGCATCATGCACACACCTGAACGCACCTATTCCCTGATGATCGTGGCCGCCCTGGCGCTCGCCGTGGCCGTCTCGTTCGCGGCGCTGGTCCACAGCTTCTCCGGGGTCAAGTTCGTCTGGTGACGGCAATAGGAGGGGTCTCCCCAGTGAAGTCCGCCTCGACCCCGGCGGCAACCTAGGGCGCCGGCAGCACGCCCAGCCCGTCCCCATGCAGGCTCTGGACGTAGAGCTTGCCATCGTGCTCCGTGGCCCCGCTCGTCTCGGGTATGCGACCGGCCGGATCCTGCAGGTCCGCAAGTACGCGTCCGTCCTCATCGAATGCGATTACATGACCGTAGGCCGGCGGCACCGGCCACAGCGCCTTTGGCAGTCGAAGACTCATGGCGCGCAGCCACGGACGGCTCGACAACGCATCGATGACGTCGCTGCGCGGCTTCGAGAACCCGGTCCACAGGCGACCTTCCGCATCGCGCGTGAGGTTGTCCGGGAATCCCGGCAGGTTCGCGAGGATCACTCGAGCTTTCGGGTTCCCCTCGCCGGCAGAGATGGCCCGGGCATCGAGTGAGTCGGCATCTGCATCCACCTTCCAGACACGGTACTCGCCGGTCTCGGCAATGAAGAGTTGCGACTGGTCGCCGGAGAGTGCAACGCCGTTCGGGAAGCACAGCCCGGTCATCACCAGGCGCAGTGCACGCGTCGAGGGCCGGTACTCGAATACGCGCCCGGTGCAGGAGTGCTCCATGATGTCGAGCAGCGCCGCATCGAACGTGCCGAGTTCACGTGGGTCGAAGCGTCGCGAGGCGTCCGTGAAGTAGACACGGCCATCCCCGGCCACCGCCACCGCGTCAGCGTAGAGGATGGGCTCGGCGCCCATGTGATCCGCAAGCAGCGTGATCGAGCCGTCGGTGCCCACCCGCATCAGGCCATTCATCGCGTCGGCGATGTACAGTTGTCCCGCGGCGTCGAACTCCATGCCGAGTGGCCGCCCGCCGGTGTTCACCACGGTCTCGATTCCCGTGCCGTCCAGGCTCATGCGCAGCACGGCACCCGACAGGACGCCCGTGTAGAGCCTCCCGTCCGGCCCGAAGGCGATGTGCTCGGGGCCGATTTCCGGCGCCAGGGACACCAGGCGCGCCGCGGCGAGGCGCTCGTTTCGCGCGTGCGGGCCGACGTATCCAGCGAACCGCGGCGAGTTCCACGCGACAGGCTCGATCGGCACCGGCCAGAGGAGCAGGTAGGCCGCGAGCGCCACGGCTGCCAGTCCGAGCCACGCCAGGAATCGTTTCATCGCATCTACCCCATAGCGCTGCGCGGGTCCGCAGCGCACCGATATTAACCCCGCGGCGTGGGCATCGAGGTATCGCGACGCCGCCGGATGCGCTCGCCGTTCGCTATGGACGTCAAGCGCGGCCGCAAGTAAGGTCCGTCAACGACAATTCGCGAACGTCGGCCTGTCCGGCGCTTCGCCGACTCCATCGGGGGACCTCGCATGAAACAGCTTTCCGGTATGGACAACGTTTTCCTCCGCCTGGAACGCGGCAACCAGTACATGCATGTCGCAGGACTCGGGATCTACGATCCGTCGTCGGCCCCCGGCGGCAAGGTCAGGTTCAAGGACATCCTGAAGTTCTTCGAGTCGAGGCTCGATGCGGCGCCGGTCTTCCGCCGGCGCCTGGTCACGGTGCCGATGAGCCTCGACCGGCCGTACTGGGTCGAGGACGCCGAGGTGGACGTCGAATTCCACGTCCGCCACATCGCCCTGCCGCAACCCGGCGACTGGCGCCAGCTCTGCATCCAGGTCGCCCGGATTCACTCGCGCCCGCTCGATCGCAGCAAGCCACTGTGGGAGGCGTACGTGATCGAAGGGCTGGACAACATTCCCGGCATTCCGCCCGGAAGCTTCGCTTTCTACATCAAGTTCCATCACGCGGCGATCGATGGCGAAGGCGGCACGGTCGTGCTGCAGGCCATCCATTCCCTCTCTGCGGAGCCGGACGAGGCGGAGGGCGAGCGGCGGGGTCGTGTGCGGGACCGCGATCCGACGCAGGTGGAGCTCTATACACGCGCACTGGTGAATACTGCGCAACGCCTGCCTCGCGCCGCGAGCTTCTCGGCGAAGACGGCGGCTCGGTTCGCCGGCATCGGCGTCGGCTACATGGGCCAGCTGAAGCAGATGCTGCAGGAGGCGGGCCTGCCGTCCGCCGAGACGGTCAAGTCGAAGCTGCGGCGGCCACCCGTGACGCGCTTCAGCGCCAAGGTCTCGGCGCACCGCGTGGTGGAGCTGATCGGCCTGCCGATGGCCGACATCAAGCAGGTGCGGCAGCGCATCGAGGGTGCCACGATCAACGACGTGTTCATGACGACCGTCGGCGGGGCGCTCAATCTCTACCTCGGCAAGAAAGGCGAGCTTCCGGATCGCACCATGACGGCGCAGGTCCCGATGAGCCTGCGCGGCGCGGACAAAGGGGGCGAGCCGGGCAACCAGATCGGCGTGGCGGTGATGCCGCTGCACACGGAGATCGCCGATCCGATCGAGCGGCTGCACGCGATCAAGGGCGGTGGGGTCAAGGCGAAGGCGATGGTGGCGATGGTTGGCAAGGACCTCACCAAGCACGTCTACGACCTGTTGCCGGCGGTGGCGTCGGAACTCTTCACCACCAGGGTCATGGTGCCGACGATGAACATCGTCGTGTCGAACGTGCGCGGACCCGATGTTCCGCTGTACATGGCCGGCGCGCGCATGGTGGCATTTGCGCCCGTCAGCATCGCGATGAACGGGCTCGGGCTCAACGTCACCGGCTTCAGCTACCACGGCACGCTGTGGATCTGCGCAGTGGCGTGCCGCGACATGATGCCCGACCCCGCGTTCTTCGCGGACTGCCTGCGCTCGAGCTTCGCGAAGCTCGTCGAGGCCGCGGAAAAGTCACGAGGGACGTCCGACGCCGCGCAGCCCGGTGGTCCAGCAGTCCGAGCGCGCAAGGCCGAGGTCCCTGCGGCCCGGCCGCGAAAAGCGGCCGCGAAGTCGAAGACGAAGGCTCGAGGCAGGGCAGCGAAGGCGTCCAGGGCGGCTGTTGCATCAAGTAAGAAGGGTAGCCGGCGAAGGGCCTCGTGAGCGACCCGCTCGCGTCGCCACTGCGACTGCCGTGCGGAGCGGTTCTTCCGAACCGCCTCTGCAAGGCTGCGATGACGGAAGGCCTGGCGGATCCGCTGTTGCGAGCCACCCCGCGTCACGAGACGCTCTACCGCACCTGGAGCGAGGGCGGCGCAGGATTGCTGCTCACCGGCAACGTGCAGATCGATCGCACCGACCTCGAACGGCCCGGCAACGTCGCCATCGACATTTCCGAGCCGCGCACGGTCTCCGCCGAGGCGAGGGAAAGATTGAGAGCGTGGGCGAGGGCGGGCACCGTCCGCGGCAATCATCTCTGGATGCAGATCTCCCAGGCGGGCTGGCAGTCGCCGCGATACGTCACGCGCGAGCCACGGGCGCCGTCCGACGTGCAGCTCAGGATGCTCGGCAACTACGCGAGGCCGCGTCCGCTCACGGAAGCCGAGATTCTCGACTTCATCAACCGGTTTGCGCAGGCCGCGGTGGTCGCGCGCGAGACAGGCTTCACGGGCGTGCAGGTTCACGGCGCGCACGGGTACCTGCTGAGTTCCTTCCTCTCGCCCGTGACGAACCGCCGCAACGATGCCTGGGGCGGTTCGCTCGTGAATCGTGCGCGGTTCCTGCTAGAGGTCGTGCGCGCGGTGCGCCGGGCCGTCGGCCCGGATTTCCCGGTGGCGTTGAAGCTCAATTCAGACGATTTCCGCAAGGGCGGGTTCACCAATGCCGAGTGCCTCGAGGTCGTCCGCTGGCTGAACGACGAGCGGCTGGACCTGCTGGAACTCTCCGGCGGCACCTATGAGCAGCCGCGACTCATCGGTGCCGAGGGGAGGGCGGACAGTGTCGTCACCCTGCGACCGAGCACTCGTGCGCGCGAGGCCTACTTTCTCGAGTACGCCACCGCCGTTCGCAAGGTGGCGCGCATGCCGCTCATGGTCACGGGTGGTTTTCGAACGCGGGCGGGGATGGAGTCGGCGCTGGGCGAGGGGGATTGCGACATGATCGGCCTCGGCCGGCCGCTCTGCTGGCAACCCGATGCCCCGCGACGCCTGCTTGCCCGCGAGGTGGAGGGCATCGAGCGCGTGGAGGATCGCCTGAAGCTCAGCGACCAGGGCTGGCTGTCACCGACCAGCCCGGTCGTTGCGCTCAAGATGCTGAATACCTTCGGGGCGATGTCGTGGTTCTACTGCCAGATATTCCGGCTCGCGGACGGCAAGCCGCCGGAGATGAACCGTGGCATCGCGTCCACGCTGGTGGAGTACCTGCGCGATGAACTCGCCACGGCGCGCCGGATGCACCGTGCCTACGCCGAAGCCGGGCGCTGACCGAGGGGATGTCATGGCCGAACGGTTCGCGAAACTGAAGGAAGGGTTCTTCAGGCTGCTTCCGCCGACGATCTACTTCTTCGTCACGCTGCACATCGTCGCAATCATCCGCGTGTTGATGGTCAAGGGAACGGGACTCCCGGCATCGTCGCCGGCAACGAAAAGCTGCTCTCGGAAATCGTGTGGCCGCATTTCTTCGCGATCCAGATTCTTCTGCTGTTGTTGATCGTGACGTATGCCACGACGCACGAACTGGTGCGCTACATCGGCAGGGACCGAGCAAAGCAGATATTCTTCGGTCCCCTCCCGCGCGACCCGGCGGGCTGATGAGGCCACCTCGGCCCGACCGTTGCGTGGCGGCTCACCCGGTGGCGCGTCAGCAGTAGATCGATTCCAGGCGAGCCTCGCGCTCGGCAACGAGCGCCTCCTCGTCACGGACTGCCTGCATGAACGCGAGTGCGCCCGGCGACAACGAGCGGTTACGCAGGCAAATGAACCCATAGCTGGCGCGGAAATCGAAACCCGGGGTCGACACCACTGCGATTCTGCCGGTTTCCAGGTCCCGTTCGACGAGTCCGAGAGTCCCGAAGGCCAGCGCGTCGCAGTCCTGGACGAACGCGGTCAACTGCATCGGCACGTCCAGTTCGATGGCGGGGACGAACTCGCCGGTGGGTTCGTGCAGGCGGCCTGCACGCCACGGACGACTTGGGAACGCGGCCGCAATCCGTCGTGGCACCCTGGTATTGACCCATGGGAACTGGAGCAACTCACGAATCGTGACGCGCCGCCGCGCGAGGATGGGGTGGCCGGGGCGGCAGAAGACGCGGGCGCGGTGCCTTGCTACGAGTTCCGTCGCCAGCGCCTCGTTCAGTACCGCGTCGGACAACTCGGCGATGCCAATGTCGGCGCTCCTGTCAGCCACGGCGTTGGTCACTTCGCGCCAGCCAGCGACATGGAGGCCCATCGCGAGCCCGGGGTGCGCCGTGGATAGCCGAGCCGCAGCTGCGTAACCCGACAACACGCTGGGGTACGGGCCGAGTGCGACACTGAGGCTCCCGGTCTCCAGTCCGCGCATCTGCGCGATGTCGTGGAGAAGGTCCGCGTCAGCCGCCGCCGCGGCCTCGGCGTGGGCCATGACGCGCTTGCCGAATTCCGTGAGGGCGACCGGCCCGGGCGGGCGGTCGAACAGGCGAACGCCGAGCGCGGCCTCGACGGACTGGATGCCCTTCGTCAGCGCTGGTTGCGAGATCCTCAGTGCCGCCGCTGCCTGCCGGAAGTTCCCGTGCCGGGCGAGTGCCGCAACCTGGCGCAGCTGGGTCTGCGTGAGCGTCATAACAATTACCTTATCAAACGATGAGTGCAACGCGAGACAGCTTATCAAGCTGCGGGGTATGGAATAGACTGAACAAATACTGCCCCCCGCCGGCGGGCGCTCTGCTTTCTCGGCCCCGACAGAGGACACAAACGTGACACTGACCAGACTGAACCTGGCCGCGGGCCTGCTTGCGGCGTCGCTGATGACGCCACTGCACGCGGCTGACAAACCCAACATCCTGTTCATCGTGTCCGACGACACCGGCTACGGGGATCTCGGCCCGTACGGTGGAGGCGTGGGCCGCGGCATGCCCACGCCCAACATCGACCGCATGGCCGCGGAAGGCATGACCTTCTTCTCGTTCTACGCACAGCCGAGCTGCACGCCGGGTCGGGCGGCCATGCAGACCGGGCGCATCCCGAACAGGAGCGGCATGACCACGGTGGCCTTCCAGGGCCAGGGTGGCGGATTGCCCGCAGCCGAGTGGACTCTGGCGTCGGTGCTGAAGACGGGCGGCTACAAGACCTACTTCACCGGCAAGTGGCACCTCGGCGAGGCGGACTACGCCCTGCCGAATGCACAGGGCTACGACGTGATGAAGTACGCCGGCCTCTATCACCTGAATGCCTACACGTACGGCGACCCGACGTGGTTCCCGGACATGGCCCCGGACCTGCGGGCCATGTTCAACAAGGTCACCAAGGGCGCCATGTCCGGAAACGCCGGCCAGAAGCCCTACGAAGAGTTCAAGATCAATGGCCAGTACGTGAACGAGCCTGGCAAGCCGGTCACGATCGACGGCGTCGAATATCCCGACGGCGTGGTGGGTATTCCGTTCTTCGACGGTTACGTCGAGAAGGCGGCCCTCGATTTCCTCGACGACGCGGCCAAGTCCAAGTCGCCCTTCTTCATCAACGTCAATTTCATGAAGGTGCACCAGCCGAACATGCCGGCGCCGGAGTTCGAGCACAAGTCGATGTCGAAGAGCAAGTACGCGGACTCCGTCGTGGAGCTCGACGCGCGCATCGGCCGGATCATGGACAAGCTGCGTGCGCTCGGCCTCGACAAGAACACGCTCGTGTTCTACACGACCGACAATGGCGCCTGGCAGGACGTATATCCGGACGCGGGCTACACGCCGTTCCGCGGCACCAAGGGCACGGTTCGTGAAGGCGGCAACCGGGTTCCCGCGATCGCGATCTGGCCGGGCAAGATCAAGGCCGGCGAAAAGAACCACGACATCGTCGGCGGCCTGGACCTGATGGCGACCTTCGCCTCCGTCGCGGGCGTGAAGCTTCCGAGAAGGACCGCGAAGGCCAGCCGATCATCTTCGACAGCTTCGACATCACGCCGGTGCTGTTCGGCACCGGCAAGGACCCGCGCACGGAGTGGTTCTACTTCACCGAGAACGAACTGTCGCCGGGCGCGGCCCGCGTCGGCAACTACAAGGCCGTATTCAACCTGCGCGGCGACGATGGCCAGCCGACCGGCGGCCTGGCGGTCGACTCGAACCTGGGATGGAAAGGCGCCGAGAAGTACGTCGCGACCGTGCCCCAGGTGTTCGACCTGTGGGCGGACCCGCAGGAGCGCTACGACCTATTCATGAACAACTTCACGGAACGCACCTGGACCATGGTGACCATCAGCGAGTCGATCAAGAACCTGATGATGACGTACCTGAAGTATCCGCCGCGGAAGCTGCAGAGTGCGACCTATACCGGCCCGATCGAGATCTCCAAGTACCAGCAGTTCCAGTGGGTGCGCGACCAGCTTCAGAAGGAAGGCTTCAATCTCGCGTTACCGACGGGTAACTAGACTCCGGGGCCGGCTGCGATGCGATCGAGGCCGCCTGCCTGATGGTTGATACGTAGCGGCCCCGATTCCATCGGGGCCGCTTTTTTTTGTCCAATAGGCATCGCGCCCCCCGCGCGCGTAACGAAGTCCGAGGTGACCCCATGATGCTGCAACCACGTCATTTTCGCTGGGCCCGTGGATTGGCCGTCATGCTCTGTATGGGACTGCTGGCGGCCGCACCGGCGCACGCTCGTCACGACGATCTGGCGTCCTGGAATGATGGTCCGGCGAAGAAATCGATCGTCGATTTCGTCAAGACGACGACCGACAAGGCGAGCCCGGACTATGTGCCGCCCGGCGAGCGCATCGCCACTTTCGACAACGACGGCACGCTCTGGTCCGAGCAGCCGATGTACGTCCAGGGCCTGTTCGCACTCGACCGCGTCAAGGCGTTGGCGCCGCAACACCCGGAGTGGCAGACGCAGGAGCCCTTCGCGTCGATCCTGAAGGGAGATCTCAAGGCGGCGCTCGCGGGCGGCGAGAAGGCGCTGCTCGAGATCGTCATGGCGACACACGCCGGCATGACGGCCGATGAGTTTCAGGCGATCGTCAAAGACTGGATCGTGACCGCGAAGAATCCCGTGACGAAACGGCCGGTGCTCGAGATGGTCTACCAGCCGATGGTCGAGCTGCTCTCGTATCTGCGTGCGCACGGCTACAAGACGTTCATCGTCTCGGGCGGCGGCATCGAGTTCATGCGCCCGTGGGCCGAGAAGGTCTATGGCGTTCCCCCGAGCAGGTGGTTGGCTCCAGCATCAAGACGAAGTACGAGATCCGGGACGGCAAGGCCGTACTTGTCCGCTTGCCGGAGCTCGAACTTCATCGACGACAAGGACGGCAAGCCGGTCGGCATCAACCAGCACATCGGCCGTCGCCCGGTCGCGGCGTTCGGCAACTCGGATGGCGACCGGCAGATGCTCGAGTACGCGACGCACCGGCAGCGGCCGGCGCCTCGGCATGCTGGTGCTGCACGACGACAAGGCGCGCGAGTTCGCCTACGGCCCGGCGACAGGGTTGCCGGACAGCCATGTCGGCACGTTCCCGCAGGCCTTGTACGACGAGGCGAAGCAGCGGGGCTGGATCGTCATCAGCATGAAAGACGATTGGAAGCAGGTGTTCCGACCGGTAGTCGGTTCGCCGGTAAGGGGTTGTCGGCGGGCCAATAATCTCGCATCGATGTCTCGATCTTCGGCACGGACGGTGAGGCGAGGGCTTCGATTTCTAAATGATTCGATAGCGACCCTGCCGGACTCGATACCGTTCCTGGCCCGACAGCTTCTCGCAGCCGGCTGGTCGCGGATCGTCCGCGAGCGATCGAATGCGGCGCAGGATGCGCACGACGTCCTGCTTCGGGAGAGGGCGCAGGTCCCTGGCTACGGACTTCCTGAACGTCAGCTCATAGCTTGCCATGCGCCTTCAGGTCCTTGAGCAGCGCTTCGTACGAAATCACAGGTTCGGCAACGCGATCCTCGAACGCTTCGAGGTCTTCCTGATCCTGGCGCAATGCGGCATGAACGGCATCGGTGACGATGTCCGACACGGACCGATTCGTATGCGCCGCCTTCAAGCGGATGGCCTTGTGCAGTTCCGCCTGGAAAGTGAACGGGTCGCGCGCCTGGAATTCTCTTCGCTCATGACGTATCCCCGGGAAAGTCCGCAGCATAGCGACGTGACGCTATGACGTCAAAGCAACTTGCTGTCGGCCGACGGCCGGGGCGCGGGGGTCCGATCGCGCACTTCGGCTGGTGCCTGTCCGAGCCCTGGATGCCTGCGTCTTGCGATGGACATGGCATCGATCGCCGTAGCTCCCGGTCGGTGATGCGGCCATCGCGCATGTGGTGGCAGGCGCTCGACGAATCAGGGTTTCCGGCAGGTGGAGGCAGGATCATATGAGCGGCACGGCCCAGGAGTTCGATTATGACTGGCTAGTCATCGGATCCGGTTTCGGTGGGAGCGTATCGGCGCTCCGCCTCGCCGAGAAGGGTTACAAGGTCGGCATCCTCGAGGCCGGCCGGCGCTACCGCGATGAGGACTTCGCCGAGTCCACCTGGGACCTAAGCGCTTCCTGTGGGCGCCCGCGCTTGGCTTGCGTGGCATTTTCCGCCTGACGCCGTTCAAGGACGTTTTCATCGCGAGCGGCGCGGCGGTGGGCGGCGGCAGCATCGTGTACGCGAACACCTTGTACCGGGCCGCCCCGGAGTTCTTCGTCAATCCGCAGTGGGCCGGTCTCGGCGACTGGGCGACGGCGCTCGCGCCGCACTACGACACGGCCGAGAAGATGCTCGGCGTGCAGATGGTCCCGCACGAGAGCGACGGCCAGAACCTGCTCCGCGAGGTCGGCAGGCACTTCGGCGTGGAGGACACGTTCCGTCGCACGCCGGTCGGCGTGTTCTTTGGCAAGGCAGGCACGACTGTGCCCGACCCGTACTTCGGCGGCGAGGGGCCCGAGCGGACCGGCTGCACGCGTTGTGGCGCCTGCATGGTCGGCTGCCGTGAAGGCGCGAAGAATACGCTGGTCAAGAACTACCTCTGGTTCGCCGAGAAGCGCGGCGTCGAGATTCTTCCCGAGCGCGAGGTCGTGGACATCCGGCCGATCGGTGCGGCCGACGGCGCGGACGGCTACGTGGTGACGACCGAGCGCCCCGGAGCCTGGTTCCGCAAGCAGCGCCGGGTCTTCAGGGCGCGCGGCATCGTCGTGTCCGCGGGCGCACTGGGAACGAACCGCCTGCTGGCGCGGTGCAAGCTCGAGGGCGCGCTGCCGATGATCAGCGACCGGCTCGGTCATCTCGTGCGCACCAACAGCGAGTCGATTCTCGCGGTGACGTTGCCCGAGGGCATGGCGCGTCCGTGGAACGACGTGGCCATCAGCGCCAGCATCTATCCGAGTGCGGACACGCACATCGAGTTCGTCACCTACGGCAAGCACGGCGACTTCATGTCGTTGCTGTACACGATGATCACCGGCAAGGGGGGGCGTGTCACGAGGCCGCTCATGTGGCTCGGCAACATCGTGCGTCACCCGGTGACCTTCCTTAAGACGCTGTGGCCGTTCGGCTGGTCCGAGCGCTCGGTGCTGTTCCTGGTGATGCAGAGCCTCGACAACGCGATTTCGTTCCGGGCGAAGCGAGGGCTCTTCGGCGGCGTGTCGCTCTCGACCGAACAGGATCCAGAGAAGCCGAACCCGACCTTCATCGAAGTGGCCAACGAGGCGGCAGAGTGGCTGGCGGGGCGCACGGGCGGCTACGCGCAGAGCATGGTGCTCGAGGCCTGGGCCAACGTCCCGACCACTGCGCACATCCTCGGCGGCGCCGTGATCGGGCGGGATGCCTGAGCGGGGTCGTGGATTCGCAGAACCGGCTGTTCGGCTACAGGAATTTTCTCGTCTGCGACGGGTCCGCCATCCCCGCAAACACCGGCGTGAATCCGTCGCTCACCATCACTGCCATGGCCGAGCACGCCATGAGCTACGTGCCACCGAAGCGGGCCGCATGAGAATCCGAATGATGCCAAGCGGGTCCTTCGCGTTGACCCGGGTCAAAGGTCAAACACCTTTT
>CAVSDW010000019.1:0-297541 GCA_963726665.1 uncultured Gammaproteobacteria bacterium
GCTTGCCGAGAGCGGACGCCCAGGCCACCTGGTCAATCGCCGCCCGGAAGACCCCCCATGTCCGGCAGGCGCCCTGGCCCGCTTCCACTCTGCAGACTACCGCCGTGTGATAGATTTCGCGCCGGGAACGGGAGGGGGATTCGTCATGGCAAACACTGCTACGACGCTTGCCGAGGCAGCACCAGAGGCGCGATCGGGCAAGTTGATCGCTCAGGCCGTCGATCGCTGGATCTACGTGTTCATGGCCGCGAGCTTCATCGCCTACACGCTGATCGGATTCGTTCCTGACTCGCTCGCAAAGATTGCAGCAGTCGATGCCGGCCAGCGGCCTCCTTTCCCGATGGCGCTTCATGCGCACGCCATCCTCATGGGCGCGTTCCTGGTGCTGCTGCTCGCGCAGGCCTGCCTGGCGGCGACTGGCCGCCTGCAGTATCACCGCACCCTCGGCATTGCCGCCTTCGTGCTCGGGCCGGCGCTCGTGATCGTGGGATTGATCCTCGTTCCCACGATGTATCACCAGGTCTGGGACGCAGCGCAGTCCGCCCCGCCCGAGATCAAGCCAATGATCGAGCAGGGCCTGCGCGAGTTCGACAACATCATGCTGCTTCAGATACGGGTCGGCGTGCTCTTCCCGATCTTCCTCGGAATCGCCCTAGCTGCGCGCAAATCCAATCCGGGACTGCACAAGCGGATGATGTTCCTCGCCGTCGCGATTGCCCTGCCCGCGGCGTTCGACCGGGTGTCATGGCTGCCGACTTCGCTGCCGGGCAGCGCACTGACGCCGGAGGTCTATACGATCCTCGCCATCGCCCCGATGTTCATTTGGGACCTCGTGCGCACCGGCGCGGTGCACAGGGCCTACGTGATCTGGGCCCTGGTCAGCCTGCCGGTCGCCATCCTGGTCCACACACTGTGGGACAGCGAATGGTGGCACGCAACAGCGCGTCAGCTGGTCGGCGTGTAGCGTCGGAAACGGCTACTGCTTTGCGTTGATCATCGCGACGGCCACTTCCGGATCGTATTGCATGGTCCGGATTGCCGCATCCGTGCAGCGGGGATGACGCCCCCGGCGCTACCCGCGCCCCATGATCGACCTCGGCAGCGAGCGGATTAGAGGTCCGCAGCTGGCCGATTTTACGACTACGCGAAGATCTGCTTTCCATAGGTAAAGGCGAGCGACCCCGGACCTGCGCCCGATAGCAGACCCTCAACGTGGAAAAGCGACCCATTGCCGCCTGTCGTGCCCCGACGAATCGGACGCTCGCGGACCTCGCGGTGCGACCCGTGAACAGTGAAATATCAGGCCGGCTCAGGTGCTTGCCGATGACCTGGCGCGGGTCAGATTCCCGTAACCTGCTCCTGTCTTCTCCGGTAGTCGAGCCCACACGAACCCACGCCAAGCGACGTCCTTTGGCGTCCATGAGGGACATCCCGTCGCCGAACCTTTCTCCGACCGGAAATGCAGAATGCCCGGTAGCATGCTGGCCTCCGTGACTGTCGCGATCCGCGTGACGGCGTGGCCAGACGACCGACGGCCAATCGGCGGCGTGAAGCGTCCGACATTCGATCAGCAGAGGTGCTCATGAGGCGAGACGCGGCGATCCGGCGGACCGTGGCGGTTCATGCGCCAGAACTGCGGGCCGAACTTGGCGAGAGGCGGGCGCTACGGTACGGCACTGATTCGGGTCTTGCGTCGGGCGTTGCGAGTCACGTCCGCGCAGCGTCCGCGCTTCGTCGTCTGGGATCGCGGCTGTTCATCGTCCAGGATGACGTGAATGCGTTGGCGGTGATGGATGCGTCGGGTTGCATCGAGCCTCTCTTGATGCCAGCCGGCACCGACGGCCGAAGATCGTTCGGCGACACGCTCGGCAACAAGCACTTGAAGATGGACCTGGAGGCCGCGGTCCAACTACCAGACGCGCGGCTCCTGGCGTTCGGATCAGGGTCCGCTCGGACGCGCGAGAGTATCGTCGTCGTCGAACCCGAGATTGGCCTGCGGGTGCGGCGCGCGCCGGGGCTGTATGCGCGGCTGCGTGAGCACTGCAAGGCTGCGGGTGCGGAACTCAACATCGAGGGCGCCGTGATACAGGGTCATCGCCTGCGGCTGTTCCAGCGCGGCAACGGCGCGCGTGATTCCTTCGGCCGGTCGGGCAGCATCGTGCTCGACCTCGAGCTCGCTCAGCTGCTGCGATGGCTGGCAGGTCGTGGCCCCGTTCCGAACGTCGTGGAGGTGCTGGAGGTCGATCTCGGCACGATCGACGGCGTGCCGTTCGGATTTACCGACGCGGCCGCGACGATTGGCGGCCGCATCGCCTTTCTCGCGTGTGCGGAAGATTCAGCGGACGTGCGCAGCGATGGACCGGTCCTCGGCTGCCGGTTTGGCTGGCTGGACGAGGCGGGTGCGCAAGTCGCGGACGTGACCGAGCCGGATGGGCGTGCGACCCGGCTGAAGCTCGAAGGAATCGAGCCCCGGCCCGGCGCACATGGGGTGTTCGATGTCGTGGCGGACATGGATCGACCGGACCAACCGGCATTGCTGGTCGAACTGCGGGTCAGCGGCTGACCGGATATGATGCGGGCTGTTCCCAGGTCTGAATCACGGGCGGCGCATGGAAAGTCTGCTGCAGGTCGTGCTGCTCGGCATCATCGAGGGCATCACTGAGTTCCTGCCGATCTCGAGCACGGGACATCTGCTGATCGCAGAGCACTGGCTCGGCCGGCGTTCGGATCTCTTCAACGTCGCGATTCAGGCCGGCGCGATCCTTGCGGTCGTGGCCATCTACTGGCGACGGCTTTGGGACCTTGCGGTGCACTTCTCTAGGACCGAGAACCGCAGCTACGTCCTCAAGCTCACCACTGCAGTTGCAGTTACGGTGGTCGGCGGCTTGGTCGCCAAGCAGATGGGCCTCGAACTGCCGGATACGGTCGCGCCCGTCGCGTGGGCGCTGGTTCTCGGCGGATTGGCGATCTTTGCGATCGAGGCCTACGCCAGGCGCCAGACGTCGAACGACGTGCTGACGTGGAAGGTCGCGCTCTGGGTCGGCATCGGTCAGATCCTCGCTGCCGTGTTTCCGGGCACCTCACGTTCCGCGGCGACGATCTTTGCGGCGATGCTCGCCGGTATGACATCGCGGCCGGCGGCGGCGGAGTTCTCGTTCCTGGTCGGCATCCCGACGATGTTCGCGGCAACGGCCTACGAGGCCTTCCATCTGTATCGATCGGGTCACGTTGTCGACGAGAATTGGATCGAGCTCGGTATCGGCTTTTTCGTCTCCGCGGTGGTCGCCTTCGTCGCGGTCAAGTGGCTGTTGCGATACGTGCAGACACACAGCTTCACGCCCTTTGGCTGGTACCGCATCGCGCTCGGGCTGCTGCTGCTCGCAACCGTCGACTGAACCGCCGTGCCGGGTGGCCGTACGCCGGATTGATGCCCCGTCTCGAACGCTTTGCATTCGTGCGCGACCCTGCGACGCGCTGGGACATCCTCGCGTTGGTGCTGGTCATCGGCCTGATTGCGGTCCCCTGGGAGGGGAGTCGCAGCCTCCTTGAGCCGCTCTCCCAGCTCAAGGCGACTCCGCAGTCGCTCGATCCGTCGCACCTGCCCGAGTATGCAACGCGGACCACCTTGCGCATGCTTGCCGCCTTGGGCGTATCACTGCTCTTCACATTCACCTACGCGACCTGGGCGGCCAAGAGCGAACGGGCCGGCAAGCTGCTGGTGCCCTTGCCTGTGATGCTGTCGATCGCCTCAGGGTTTCGTCGTCGCGGACGCCGCCACCTGCCTCGCCGCCTCGCCCACCGCCTGGTTCGCCGCCTGCTCGAAGGCTGCCACCACCGCAGTGCGGTCGTTGCGTGCGGCGGGAACTGAAGCGGCGGAGCCGAAACTCGCCGCACGTTGGCCACTGCGCGCGTTGACGACATTCACGCTGAACTCGACCACGACGGTGGGCGGTGCATCCACGTTCGAGTAGTCGGCCTCGAAGTGCACGACCTCCACGTCGACCAGCAGTTCCGCCGGCACGCGGCTCGGCGACGCGACCGCGGTCGCGAAATGCGCCTCCGCCGTGAGGGCACCGACCAGGAGTTGCTGCAGGACCTGCGGAGCGGGATCGGCCCAGCGCGCGTCCGCCAGATAGTCGAAGCCGTGGCCTGGCTTCGTGACGGCGATGCGATCCGTGTCCAGCGACGACGGCGCACGAGGCCGCAGGACGGCGACGGCGAGTGGCAACACCGTGCCGCCGGGCTCAGCCGCGGGACCTTCGAGCCGGTAGAGGTCGGGGGCTTTCGCATCGGAGCGCAGCGCGCCCCCGACGCAGGCCGTACAGAGGCACGCCGCCGCCAGCAGTGTCGCGATGCGTCTCACGGTGGGATCTCCAGTCCTGATTCCTTGCGCTCGATGAGCAGCCCGGACGGGTTGTCGCGCAGGTTGCGCGCCAGCGCGCGCATCTCCTCGCTCGTCGCGCGCAGGTCGATGATGAGCTGCTGCAGGTCGCCGACACCGCTGCCCGCAAACTGCGCGAGCGTGCCCTCGTTGGTCGACACGATCCGCTCGAGGCTGTCGGCCGTTCGCGCGAGCTTCTCAAAGGTGGCGCTCGTGCCAGCGAGTGTCGCGTCGAGCTGCGGCCCGGCGCGGGACGCGATGCCGCGCAGGCTGGTCGCGAGATCCTTCACCTCCTTCGAGGCGCCGCGCAGCTCGGTCGCGAGCGCTGCCGCCTCGCGAGTGACGGTCGGCAGGTCTCGCGACGCCGCCTCCACGTTCTTCAGCGATTCCGATACTGCCGAGAGATTCTCGTCCGCCAGCAGCCGCTCCAGACGCTCGGCCACGGACGCCGCATGTCCCATCAGGTCGGGCAGTTTCGCGAGGAACCGCTCGATGTCGCCCTGCCGGGACGAAATGACGTCGAATTTCTCGCCCTTCGCGAGTGGCTTGGCCGGATCCCCGGCGGGATTCTTCTGCAGGTCGATGTACAGGAGTCCGGTGAGGCCGAGCAGCCCCAGCCGGGCCTCGGTGGCACCCGATATCGGCGCCTCCGAATCCACGTCCACCAGCACCTTCACGCGCCCGGGGTGGTCCCGGTCGAGCGCCAGCTTCTCGACGCGCCCCACGTCGACGCCGAGGTAGCGCACCGGGCTGCCGTGCGAAAGGCCGCTCACCGAGCCGTCGAAGAAGATCTCGTAACGGACGTACTCGCGCCGGTCGCCGTGTCCCGAGTACCAGAGCACGAACACGACGGAGGCTACGATCGCGAGCAGCGCGAATGCGGCCACGGCCACGTACTTTGCGTCACGCTCCATCGCGGGGCTCCATCTGCAGCAGCGCCGCCTGGCCGCGGGCGCCATGGAAGTACTGGCGGATCCAGGGATGGTCGTTCGCGACGATGCCTTCAAGCGTGTCCACGATGACCTTGCCGTCCACGAGCACCGCGACACGGTCGCATGTCCGCGCGAGGGTGTCCAGATCGTGGGTGACCATCACGACGGTCAGGCCGAGCGCCTCACGCAGGTACAGGACCAGCGCGTCGAAGGCGGCCGCCGCGATCGGGTCGAGCCCGGCGGTGGGCTCGTCGAGGAAGAGGAGCTTGGGGTCGAGGGCAAGCGCCCGGGCGAGCGCCGCCCGCTTGATCATCCCGCCGGAGAGCTGCGCCGGGAACTTGGCCGCCGATTCGAGCGGCAGCCCCACCATGCGCAGTCGCAGCTCGACCAGGTTCGCGAGGGTGGCGGGGGCGAGGTTCATCGCCTCCACCACGGGCAGCGCGACGTTTTCCGACACCGTGAGCGAGCTGAAGAGTGCGCCGTGCTGGAAGGTCACGCCGTAGCGCCTCTTGATGTCCCGCAGTTCCGTGTCGCCCATCGCCGTGATCTCGCGGCCCTCGATGCAGACCGTCCCCGCGTCGGGGCGGCGCAGGCCGAGCAGGGTCTTCAACAGCACCGACTTGCCGCTGCCCGAGCCGCCGACGATGCCGAACACTTCGCCCGCGTGCACGTCGAAGTCGACGCCGTCGTGCACGACCTGCGTGCCGAACCTGTTCACGATACCCCTGGCGGAGACGACGGTTTGCACGGGCAGCCTCAGAAGTCGATTTTCAGGAACAGGACCGCGAACAGAGCATCCACGAGGATGACGAGAAAGATGGACTGCACTACCGCCACCGTCGTGAGACGGCCGAGTTCGCGCGAGGACTCGCGCACCTGCAGGCCGCGCAGCGTCCCGGTCAGCCCGATGACGAGGCCGAACGCCGGCGCCTTGACGAGGCCCGCCCAGAACGTCGTGTCGGAGATCGCTTCGTCGAGTCGCGCGACGAACTGCGGCCACGAGAGGTCGAAGAGATAGCGCGTGAGCACGGCGCCACCCATGAGGCCCATGGCATCTGCGACGATGGTCAGCAGCGGCATCGCGATCACGAGACCGACCACGCGCGGCAGCACCAGCAGCTCGAGCGGGTTCAACCCCATGGACTCCAGCGCGTCGACCTCGTCGTTCAGCTTCATGACGCCGAGTTCGGCCGCGTAGGCGCTGCCGGTGCGCCCGGCCACCATGATCGCCGTGAGCAGCACGCCGAGCTCGCGCAGCACACCGATCGCCACCAGGTCGACGGTGTAGATCTCCGCCCCGAACGGCCGCAACTGCTGCGCTCCGATGTAGGCGGCGATGACGCTGATCAGGAAGGCGATCACCGCGACCACCGGTATGGCGCGCACGCCGGTCTCGTAGACGTGCCGCACGACCGAGGGCACGCGCAGCCCCTCGAGCCTGGACCAGCGCGTGCCGGCGGTGGTGATCAGCTGCCCGCCGAACACGAGCGCGTCGTACCAGGTCCTCGCGCGGACCTCGAGTCCCCGCCCGACGTCCGCGAGCCACCGCATCGGGGCGGAGCCGGTCCGCGTGGACACGACCGACGGCTCGCCCGCCGCGAGACCGTCGAGGTAGGCGAAATGCGCCGGTGTCTTGCCCTCGACGGTGACGCTCGTCCCGCGCGCTGCGAGTGCCGCGATCGCGCGGTGCAGCAGCCACGCGGGCCCGATGTCGAACGCGCCTGCCCCGGTGAGGTCGAGCGTGAGCCGGGGCGGCGCGGCGGCGCCGACCGCGCGGAGGCGCGATTCCAGCTCCGGGAGGTCGTCCATGCGGCATTCGCCCTCGAGGCGGAGGCGATCGCACGCGTCGCTTGGAGTGGCCTGGAAGTTCAATTGCTGCTCGTGAACCGGCGCCGTCATTGAATGCTAGCATCGGTCGGCGGAGGTGGTGAGGACGATGGCAGGCGACGTACTCTCGCAGATCCTGATCCTGCTCGCAGGCGCGCTGCTGGTGCTCAGCATGGTGCGCCGTTTCGCCCTGCCCCCCATTCTGGGCTACCTGCTGGTCGGCATGCTGCTCGGACCCCACGCGCTCAACCTCGCGAGCGATGCCGCCGCGGTCGCGATGCTCGCCGAGATCGGCGTGGTGTTCCTCGTCTTCACGCTCGGCCTCGAATTCTCCCTCGCCCGCATGATCGCGATGAAGGCCGAGGTGCTGGGCGTGGGCGGCCTGCAGATGCTGCTCACGACGGCGGCGTTCGGCGCAACGGCCTGGGCAATCGGGCTGGACCCCGCGGTCTCGATCGTGCTCGGCGGCGCACTCGCGATGTCGTCCACGGCCATCATCCTCCGACAGCTGGGGGACCAGCTCGAACTCAACCGCACGCACTCGCGGCTTGCCCTCGGCATCCTGCTTTTCCAGGACCTCGCGTTCGCGCCGCTGCTCGCGCTCGCGACATCCATCAGCGAAGCCGGTCAGACGCTCGGGCCGGCGTGGCTGCTCGGCATGGCCGGGCGCGCGATCGGCGCGCTGCTCGTCGTGCTGGTGCTGGGTCGCTGGGTCCTGCGGCCGCTGTTCCACGAGATCGCACGCCACCGGAGCACGGAGACATTCACGCTGACCGTCCTGTTCGTTGCGCTCGGCGGAGCCTGGGCGACGCAGGCGCTCGGCCTCTCCATGGCCCTGGGCGCGTTCCTGGCCGGCATGCTGCTCGCGGAGACCGAGTTCAAGTACCAGACGGAAGCCGTCATCAAGCCGTTCCAGGACATCCTGCTCGGGCTCTTCTTCGTGTCGGTCGGGATGCTGCTCGACCTTCGCCTGCTGGTGACCCAGCTGCCGCTCGTGCTGCTGCTGCTCGTCGGGCTGATGCTGGTGAAGGCAGCGATCGTCACCCTGGTCGTGCGCCAGTTCGTGCCGAACAACCGCAAGGCGTTGCGGGCGGGCATCGTGGTCTGCATGGGCGGCGAGTTCGGATTCGCCCTGCTCACGCTGCTCTTGAAGGGCCACATGGTAGCCGCAGCGGTCGTGCAGCCGGTGCTCACGGCGATCGCGCTCAGCATGCTGCTTGGTCCGTTGCTGGTGCGATACAACGGCCGCATCGCCGATCGCATCCTGGGACGCCGGACCGTCGCATCGTCCGAGGTTGCGCTCGAGACGGCGGCGACGCGCCAGCTCGCCGGGCGCGAGCACGTGATCATCTGCGGGTTCGGGCGGGTCGGCCAGAACCTCGCGCGGGTCCTCGAGCACCGCGGGCTCGAGTTCATCGCGCTCGACCTGGACCCGTTCCGGGTGCGCGACGCCCGGCAGGCCGGCGACCCCGTGGTCTACGGCGACGCGGGCGAACCCGAGGTGCTGCGCGCGCTCGGGCTGGAACACGCGAGCACGCTGGTGGTGTCCGTGGACAATACCGAGACGGCCCTGCGTATCGTTCGCGCAGTGCGGCAGCTGCGCAGCGACGTGCCCGTGCTGGTGCGGACCGAGGACGACTCGAAGCTCGACGCGCTGCAGGCGGCGGGCGCCACCGAGGTGATCCCGGAAACGTTCGAGACCAGCCTGTCGCTGGTCGCACATGTACTGCTCTTCCTCGACGTCCCGGCACAGGAGGTGCTCGAGACGACGGAGAACATTCGCCACGACCGCTACTCGATGCTGCGCAACCTGTTCCCGAAGCGCGACGCTCGCCACCTCGGCGAGGACCACCCACTCCGGCAGCAGTTGCGAACCGTCCTCCTTCCGCCCGGCGCCCGTGCCGTGGGACGCACGATCCGGGAGCTGGGACTCGACCAGGGCCGCGTGCTCGTCAACGCCCTGCGGCGCGAAGGAATCGTAGGGCGGGATCCGGATCCGGAGACGCGCCTGCGCGAGGGCGACGTCCTGATCCTGTGGGGCGCGCCCGAGGACCTCGAGCAGGAGGAGAGCCGCCTGCTGATGGGCTGAGCGGGACGGCGGATAGTGAATGGCGATTTGCGGATCGCCGATCGCGGGTAGCGGCTCTCAAAAAAAGCTGTTTTGACAATGGCTTAGCGACTAGCGGCAAGTCGATCGGGGCGCTCGCGCCGAAAATTTATACAGTTGCTTAGTAATTGACATCGTGTCAATGCCTCCACATCATGGCGCCATGTCGCACATCGCAGAACGCCGACAGGAAGAGCGCGACCGACGCCGGACCGAGATCGTCGATGCCGCCGACGCGCTGTACGCGGAGGCCGGCTGGGATTCGGTCACCATGGACCAGGTGGCGCGCCGGGGCCGCCTGAGCCGCGCCCTCGTCTACGTCTACTTCAAGGACAAGGCGGACCTGCACCTCGCGCTGGTCGAGCGCGCCCTCGACACGCTGCGCGCAGCGCTTCGATTCGGCACGCGCGGGCAAGGCACGCGGGATCGATGAAATCGAGGCCATCGGCAATGCTTACGTCGCCTTCTCGCGAGAGATGCCCCATTACTACGACGCGTGCGCCCGCTACCAGTCGCATGCCTGCGGGGAGGCCTGCGCCGATGCCGTGATCCCGCCGACCGAAGCAGCCTGCATGAGCGCGGGGCATCGCGTGCACGAAACACTGGTCGACTCGCTGAACCGAGGCGTCGCGGACGGCTCCATCCGCAGCGACCTCGGCGATCCGTACGTGACGGCACTCGCACTCTGGGCCTACACACACGGCGTCATCCAGATCGCATCCAGCAAGGGCGGCCAGATCGAGCACGAGGGCGTACCCGTGCAGCGGTTCATCGATCATTCCACAGCCCTGGTCCTCCGCTCGCTGCGGCCCTGATCTCCCGGCACACCTGCACATGCGCACCGCAAGTCTTCGCTTCCCTGGCGCTCGCGAGGCCGCCCATGCGCTGCTCGTCGCCGTGGCGACGCTTGCGGCCGCCGGCGCGTCTGCCCAGGCGACGACATCCACGTCGCGGGGCTTGATGGCCCAGGTCCCGCCGACGGCGCCATCCTCCGTGTCTGCTGATGCGCAGGCGGCTGCGCAACCCGCAGCCACGGTCGAGGACGGACTGCGGCAGGTGCTCGACGACGCGCTCGCCGCGAATCTCGAGCTCCGTGCCGGCGCCGCAGGCGTCCAGCAGCG
The DNA here is from genome assembly GCA_963726665.1 of uncultured Gammaproteobacteria bacterium. Classification (GTDB taxonomy): domain Bacteria; phylum Pseudomonadota; class Gammaproteobacteria; order Steroidobacterales; family Steroidobacteraceae; genus RPQJ01. The sequence continues at coordinate 10,369 of CAVSDW010000019.1, forward strand.
GGTGGCCGCCCTCGACCAGGCGCGGGCCTACTACCTTCCGGTGCTCGATTTCGACGCGCGCTATTCGGTTGCGGACGGCGGCCGCCTGATCGAGTTCCCGGTGGGCGACCTGCTGAACCCGGTCTACCAGACGCTCGACGACCTGCTGGTGCAGTCCGGCCAGCCGCCGTCCTTTCCGCGGGTGAAGAACCAGGAAATCAACCTGCTGCAATCGCAGGAGCAGAACACACGTCTCGTGCTCGCCCAGCCCATCTACGACCCGCGCCTCGCGCCAACGGTCGAGCAGTCGAGGCAGGACCTGAATCGTGTCGAGGCCGACCTGTCGGGACTGCGCACCCGCGTCATACGCGACACCAAGCAGGCCTACTACGAGTGGCTCGCCGCCCAGCAGCAGGCGCTGGTGCTCGACGCGACGCTCGAACTCGCCAAGGCGAACCTCGCGGTCAACGAGAGTCTCTACCGCAACGGCCGCATCACGCGCGACCTCGTCTACCGCGCGGAGGCCGACCTGCTCGAGATCGAGCAGAATCGCCGCGCCGCCCTGAGCCGCGTGAAGATCGCGCAGAGCTACGTCAACCTGCTGCGAAATTTCCCGCTGTCGGCGCCGCTGCCGGAGGCGACCATCGACGAATCCACCGTCGAACGTTTCCGCGGCCGCCTGATCCGTCGCCTTGCCGGACGCAGGCTCGACGCTCCGGTCATGCAACAGGTGGCCACCGAGCGGCGCGCCGAGATCCAGGGCCTCGACGCCGCGATCGCCGGCAGCCTGGCGCAGCAGGACCTCGCGCGTGCCGCCTTCAAGCCGACGCTCGCGGTCGGCGCCGAAGCCGGCATCCAGGGCGAGGACTACGGCCTGGGCACCGACGAGCGCTACGTGCTCGCCTCCATCGTGCTTCGCTGGAACGCCTTCCGCGGCGGCGCGGACCAGGCTGCCCTGGCCGAGGCGCGGGCACTGACCGAGCAACTCCGCGCCACGCGCGATCTCGCGGCCCAGCAGGTGCGCCTGCAGGTCGAGCGGGCGCTCGAGCAGCTCGAGGTCGCCGACGCCTCGCTCGGCACGGCGCAGAAGCGCGCACAGGCCGCGGATGCAGGCTTCCGCATCGCGGCACGCAAGCGCGACCTCGGCCAGATCAACCAGGCCGATTTCATCGACTCCCGTCGGACGCTCACCGACGCCCAGCTCAACCTGAACCGTGTTCGCACGGAATTCCTCGGGCGCCTTGCGGAGCTCGAGTTCGCAATCGGCGACCCGCACGCGGCCGACGAGGAGTTCAAGTGAAGAGAATCCTGTTCCCGCTCGCAATCGCCGGCCTGCTGCTCTCGGCCTGCGGCCGCGGCCCTGCGCCCGCCCACACGACGTCGCAGGACGCGGAGCCGGTGCGCACCGCGCCCGCCGAGAGTGTGGAGATCGCGGGGTCGGTGCGATCGGTCGGCGTCCTCGAGCCACGCGACGAGATGCGGCTGTCGTTCAAGGTCGGCGGCGTGGTGGACACCGTCGCCGTGGACGCGGGCGACCGCGTGCGTCGCGGACAGCTGCTCGCGACCATCAAGCGCGCGGAGGTGGATGCCGCCGTGAACCAGGCGACCGAGGCCGCCGAAAAGGCGCGCCGCGACCTCGACCGTGCGCAACGGCTGAAGGCCGACGAGGTGGCGACCGAGGAGCAGGTGCAGGATCTCGCCACCGCCTACAGCGTCGCGAGGTCGAACCTCGATGCCGCACGCTTCAACGCGCGATACGCGAGGATCGAAGCGCCCGAGGACGCGGTCGTGCAGCAGCGGCTCGTCGAGGCGAACGAAGTGGTGCAGGCCGGACAGCCGGTGCTGGTGCTCGGTGGCGCCACTGGTGGCTGGGTCGTCCGTACGGCGCTCGCTGACCGCGACGCGGTGCGGGTCGACGTGGGCGACACCGCCAGGATTTCGTTCGACGCGTTTCCCGGCCGCGGGTTTGCCGGCCGCGTGACGCGCGTCGGCTCGAGCGCGGACCCGGTGACCGGCACCTTCGACGTGGAGATCGAGGTTGCGGCGGACGGCGCCCGTTTCGCGCGCGGCCTGGTAGCAAAGGTCTCGCTCGCGGTCCGTAACGACGCGGAGTCGGCGCCGCGCACCGTCGTGCCGGTCACGGCGATCGTCGAAGCGAACGGCGCAGAAGCCACTGTCTACGTGCTGGACCCGGGCCGGGGCTTGGCGCGGCGCAAGCAGGTCACCGTGGGACCGATCGTCGGCGACCGCGTGGTCATCGCGGCGGGACTCGAGGCCGGCGAAGTGGTGATCACGGACGGGGCCGCTTGGCTCGCGGACGGCTCGCGGGTCCGCGTGGTCGGCGCGGTCGGCGAGCCAGGCTGAATTCCGTGCGCATCTGGGCATTCAGCGTCCGGCGCTGGCAGTTCACGCTGGTCCTGTTCGGGCTGCTGGCTGCAGTCGGCGTCAATTCCCTGATGAACATACCGCGATCCGAGGATCCGGAGTTCCATGTGCCGATACCCACGGTCGTGGCCGTGTACCCCGGCGCCGATCCCGTCGACATCGAGCGACTCGTGGTGCAGCCGATCGAGGACGCCATCAACGAGCTCGACGACATCAAGAAGATCGAAAGCCGTTCGATGGACGGTGTCGGAGTGGTCCGTCCCGAGTTCAGCTGGGACACCGACGCGGACGAAAAGTACGACGAAGTAGTGCGGGAAGTGAACCGCATTCGCCCCGAGCTGCCCGCCGGACTCGCGTCGCTCGAGGTTCGCAAGGCGGGCTCGGGCCTGGTAAACATCGTGCAGCTCGCGCTCGTCAGCGAGGACGCGAGCTATCGCGAGCTCCACGAGCTCGCCAGCGACTTGAGCGACGCCATCGAGACCGTGCCCGGCGTCCGGCGCAGCGAGGTCTGGGCGGTCCCCGAACCTGAAGTGCGCGTTGCGATCGACCTGGAGCGCATGGGACGCTCGGGCGTGGCGCTCGCGCAGGTCGAGCAGGCCATCCGCGGCGGGAACGCCACGGTGCCGGGCGGCGCGGTGGACGTGGGCCTGCGCAAGTACAACCTCAAGACCTCGGGCGGCTACGACTCGCTCGACGAGCTCGCCGAGACGGTGGTCGCGAGCCGCGGCGGCAGGATCGTGAAGCTGCGCGACGTGGCGGAGGTGAGCTGGGATACCGCTGAGCAAGGTTACGTCGGGCGGTTCAAGGGCCGCCGCGCGGTGTTCGTGACGGCGAACGCGAAGGACGCGGTCAACGTCTTCGAGGTGCGCGACGGGATCCACGCCAAGGTCGACCAGTTCGAGCGTGGACTGCCCAAGGGAGTGTCGATCGAGCGCGGCTTCGACCAGAGCCGCAACGTGAGTCACCGCCTGACGCGCCTGGCCATCGACTTCCTGATCGCCATCGCGCTCGTGTCCCTGACACTTCTGCCACTGGGCCTGCGCGCCGCGACGGTGGTGATGATTTCGATACCGCTGTCGCTCGCGATCGGACTGTCGCTGCTCTACTTCACCGGCTTCTCGCTCAATCAGCTGTCGATCGCCGGCTTCGTGCTCGCCCTGGGCCTGCTGGTGGACGATTCGATCGTGGTGGTCGAGAACATCGCACGCTTCCTGCGCGCGGGTTACTCGCGGTTCGACGCGGCGATCGCCGCGACCGACCAGATCGCGCTGGCCGTGCTCGGCTGCACCGCCACGCTCCTCTTCGCGTTCCTGCCCCTGCTCTTCCTGCCTGAAGGCGCCGGGAAGTTCATCCGGTCGCTGCCGGCCGCCGTTCTCTACACGGTGCTGGCCTCCCTGTTCGTCGCGCTCACGGTCATCCCGTTCCTCGCGAGCCGCATCCTGCGTCCCGAGGGAGAGGCCGGCGAAGGCAACAGGATCTTCAGGGCCCTGATGTCCGTCATCCACGGCGTGTACTCGCCGGCGCTGCGGGTGGCACTCGCGAGTCCGCGCCGCACGCTGCTTGCGGCGCTCGCGTTCGTGGCCGGGTCGGTCGCGCTGGTGCCGCTGATCGGCATGAGCCTTTTCCCGCCCGCCGACATCCCGCAGTTCCGCATCACCATCGAGGCGGCTGACGGCGCCAGCCTCGCGGACACGGACCGGGCACTTCGGTTCGTGGAGGCCGAACTGGCGCGCCGTTCGGAAGTGAAGCACTGGTTCGCAAATCTGGGTCGCGGAAACCCCCGCGTGTACTACAACGTCTTCCCCGAGGAGACGAATGCCAACGTCGCCGAAGTGTTCGCCGAGCTGCACGAGTTCGACCCGCGTCGCAGCCCGCAGCTCTACGAAGACCTGCGCAGCCGCTTTGCGAAGTACCCGGGCGCGCGGATCCTCGTGGAGTCCTACCAGAACGGGCCGCCGATCAACGCCCCGATCGAAGTCGCCATCTCCGGACCGGACCTTGGGCAGCTGCGGGATCTGGCGGAGAAGGCCGAAGCGCTGATCGAGTCGACACCGGGGACGCGCGACGTGGAGAATCCCATGCGTCGGTTGCGCACCGACCTGGACCTGCGCATCGACACGCAGAAGGCCGCGCTGCTCGGCGTCGCGCCCGTCGAGGCAGACCGCACCGTCCGCGCAGCGGTGGCCGGGCTGAGCGCCGGAAAGTTCCGCGAGGCCGACGGCGACGAGTACGACATCACGCTCAGGCTGCCGATGAAGGGCCGCCAGACTCTCGACGCACTGAATCTGATCGAGGTGGCCTCCGTGTCCGGTCGGCCGGTTCCGCTGCGCCAGCTGTCCTCGCCGGAGTTCACCTCCGCGGTGAGCGTGATCGAGCGCCACGATCGCGAGCGGCAGGTGCTGCTCTCCGCCCACCCGGCCGCGGGTTACAACACCGGCAAGGTCACGCGCCAGGTCTTCAAGCGACTCGAGCAACTGAGCCTGCCGCCGGGATACGGATTGCGCGCGGGAGGCGAGACCGAGGCACGACAGGAGAGTTTCGGGGGCATCGGCACGGCCGTGCTGGTGGCCGTGTTCGGGATCCTCGCGGTGCTGATCCTGGAGTTCGGAAGCTTCCGCTCCATGCTGATCGTTGCCGGCGTCATCCCGCTCGGAGTCGCTGGCGGGCTCCTGGCGCTGCTCCTGACGGGATTTTCGCTGTCCTTCACGGCGGCGATCGGACTCGTCGCACTCATCGGCATCGAGATCAAGAACTCGATCCTGCTCGTCGACTTCACCAACCAGCTGCGCGAGCAGGGCGTTCCCCTCGACGAGGCGATCGCGCGAGCAGGCGAGGTTCGCTTCCTGCCCATCCTGCTGACCTCGGCCACGGCAATCGGTGGACTGCTGCCGCTCGCGCTCCAGGGTTCGGGACTTTACTCGCCGCTCGCGATCGTGATCATCGGCGGGCTGATCTCGTCCACGCTGATCGGCCGACTGGTGACGCCAGTGATGTACAAGGTGCTGCCGCCGTCCATCAAGGCGAAGTGGCCGGCGGGCGCGACTGGGAACAAAGTGGATAGTGATTAGTGGATAGCGGGTAGTGGATGGCGAGCAGAGAGCGGTTCGTGTCCGATCTTCCTATCCACTATTCACTATCCGCTATCCGCTATTCACCATTACCTTTCTTCTTCCGGCCCAGCAGCTCGGCGGCATCGAACCCGAGCCGCTCGATCGTCGCGGCAACGCGGGGCCACTCGTGCTCGAGGAACTTCTGCCGCTCGCCCTTGAGCAGCAGCGTCCGCGCGCCCGTGGTTACGAACATGCCGCGGCCCCGACGCTTCTCGACGAGGCCCTCGTCCACGAGTTGCTGGTAGCCCTTCAGGACAGTCAGGGGGTTGAGGGCGAATTCGGCCGCAACGCTGCGGACCGACGGCAGTGCGTCGCCGTCGGCGAGCACGCCATCGAGGATCATCGCAACGACCTTGTCGCGCAGCTGGCGATAGATCGGCTGGCCGTCGTTCCAGTGTGAGTCCATTCGGGAGGGGCTTGGTGCTGTGCTGAAGTACTGTAGCAGAACACCAGCGGCTAACTCCCGGCCGTCAGTGCCGGGCGCTGACCGAGGATTTCACAGCCGCATCAAGGGCCGTTGGCGTGATGGCCTTCGCCGCCAACGGCCCCGACGCGACCGAGAAACCGGCAATGATCCAGACGATCCCTGCCAGGACCGTTGCCAGAAACCTGCTCCCTGCACTCATCTTCCTTCCGCCTCCCTGAAACCGAATTCTGCATCAGTGTTGTAGTTAACTACAACACCATAGGAATTGCAAGCGGCCCCCCCGTGCCGGGAGACACCTACATGGGCGCGGGCGGTCGCGCGCTAAAATCGCTGTCCCGCCGAAGGCCGAACCCCACCCAGGGACCCTCGCCCGTCGCGCGGCTCAAGGATCACCAGCGGAGAGTTCTCATGAAGACCCCAGTCAACGTCGCCATCACGGGTGCGGCGGGCCAGATCGGTTATGCCCTCGCGTTCCGCGTTGCTTCCGGCCAGATGCTCGGTGCGGACCAGCCGGTCAACCTGCACCTGCTCGAGATCACCCCTGCGCTCGGGGCGCTCCAGGGCGTCGTGATGGAGTTGAACGACTGTGCGTTCCCGACGCTGAACCGCATCGTCGCGACCGACGACGCGACCGTCGCGTTCAAGGAGTGCCATGTAGCCCTGCTGGTAGGCGCGCGCCCGCGCGGCCCCGGCATGGAGCGCAAGGACCTGCTGCTCGCCAATGCGCAGATCTTCTCCGCGCAGGGCAAGGCGCTCGACGCGGTCGCGGACCGCAACGTTCGCGTGCTGGTGGTCGGCAACCCTGCCAACACCAACTCGCTGATTGCGCAGCGCAATGCACCGGGCCTGAACCCCCGCAACTTCACCGCGATGGTGCGCCTCGACCACAACCGCGCGCTGTCGCAGCTCGCGGAGAAGACCGGCAAGCACACCACCGAACTGCGCAAGATCATCATCTGGGGCAACCACTCCGCCACGCAGTATCCCGACCTGCATCACGCGACCGTCGCCGGCAAGCCCGCGCTCTCGCTGGTGGACGCCGCCTGGTACAAGGAGCAGTTCATTCCCACCGTGCAGCAGCGCGGCGCGGCGATCATCAAGGCGCGCGGCGCGTCCTCGGCTGCATCGGCTGCGTCGGCCGCGATCGACCACATCCACACGTGGGTGAAAGGCACGGCGGAAGGAGACTGGGTCAGCATGGGCGTGCCGTCCGACGGCAGCTACGGCATACCCGCCGGAGTCATCTACGGCTACCCGGTCACCTGCGCAAACGGCGACTACCAGGTCGTACAGGGGCTCGCGGTGAACGAATTCAGCCGCGGCAAGATGGACGCCACGTACAAGGAACTCCTCGAGGAGCGCGACGGCGTCAAGGACCTGATCTGACCTGATCCGGCCCAACCGGCGGGCGGCTGCGGAGCCGCGCCGCCCGGTCACACGACACGATCATGTCCGCCGAAAACAAGCGCCGCCTTCGCGACGTCGTGTTCGGGCCGCCACGCGACCCGCTGTCGCCGGAGACGCGCAAGCACATCGCGCTCGCGGCGTTTCTCGCCTGGATCGGCATCGGGGCGGACGGCCTGTCCTCGTCCGCGTACGGCCCGGCCGAGGCCTTCATGGCGCTCGGCCGCTACAGCGACCTCGCGGTCTACCTGGCCATCGCCACCGCGTTCACCGTGTTCCTGATCTCGCTCGCCTACAACCAGGTGATCGAGCTCTTTCCCAACGGCGGGGGCGGCTACAAGGTCGCATCCCGGCTGCTCGGCCCGTACTCGGGCCTGGTGGCGGGGTCGGCGCTCATCGTGGACTACGTGCTCACCATCGCGATCTCGGTCGCGAGCGGCGTGGACGCACTCGCGAGCCTGCTGCCCCCGGTCCACCAGGCGGTCAAGCTGGAGGTCGAAGTCGCGGTCCTGGTGCTGCTCATCTACCTGAACCTGCGCGGCACACGCGAGTCGATCAAGATCCTCGCGCCGATCTTCCTCGGCTTCGTGATCACGCATTTTGCGCTCATCACCTACGGAATCACGAGCCACAGCTACGAGCTGGATACCGAGGTCTCCCAGTCGTTCCGCGAGTTCGGCGAGTTCGGCGGGCAGGTCGGCTGGTTCTTCGTGATCGCGGTGATGCTGAAGGCCTACTCGCTGGGCGGCGGAACCTACACCGGCATCGAGGCGGTCTCGAACAACGTCAACATGCTGAAGGAACCGAGGGTCCGCACCGGCAAGTGGACGATGTTCATGATGGCGCTCTCGCTGTCGATCACCGCCGGCGGCATCATCCTGCTCTACCTGCTGTGGGACATCCCTCCGGTCCAGACCCACGAGACGCTGAACGCGATCGTGTTCCGCGAGATCATCTCGAGCATCGGGCTTACGGCAAGCACCTCGCACCTGCTGCTCATCGTGACACTGGCCTTCGAGGGCGCGCTGCTGTTCGTCGCCGCCAACACGGGCTTCCTCGGCGGGCCGGCAGTGCTCGCGAACATGGCGGTGGACCGCTGGGCGCCGAACCAGTTCAGCGCGCTCTCCTCCCGGCTCGTGACCCGCAACGGCGTGCTGCTCATGGGCCTCGCGGCGCTCGCCATCCTGCTGTGGACGCGCGGCTACGTCGGGCTGCTGGTCGTGCTCTACACCGTGAACGTGTTCATCACCTTCACGCTGTCGCTTGCCGGGCTCACGCTCTACTGGTGGCGACAGCGGCGCGACGTCGCAGCGGCCAGCCGGCGGCTCGTGCTGTCCGGGTTCGCGCTGCTGGTCACGTCGGCGATCCTGGTGATCATCGTGATCGAGCGCTTCATGCAGGGCGGCATCGTCACGCTCGGCATCACCTCCTGCGTCATCGTCACGGGCCTCCTCATCCGGCGCCACTATTCCCACGTGCGCACGCTCACCGAGGCCATCGGCCGCGGGCAGCGCTGGCAGTTCCGGCCGCTCGACGGCGAGCCCCCACCGCTCGACCCGGCGGCGCCGACCGCCGTGTTCCTGGTGAGCGCCAACCGCGGCCTCGGCCTCCACACCGTAGAGCGTGTCGAGAAGCTGCTGCCGGGCCACTTCCGAAACCACGTGTTCGTGAGCGTGGGCACGGTGGACACGGAGTCCTACGGCAGCGAGCAGACGCTGCGTACCCTGCAGTACGAGACGCGCGCCACGCTCGACGCGCTGGTGAATCACTCGCAGCACCAGGGCAAGGGATCGCGCTGGTACGACGGCTACGCGAGCGACCGGCGTGCCGAACTCGAGCGGCTCGCGATCGAGGTCCGCGAGCAGTACCCGAACTGCGTGTTCTTCTCGAGCCGCGTGGTGCTCGCGCAGGAGCACTGGTGGAACAGCTGGCTGCACAGCCACACGCCGCTCGCGATGCAGCGCATGCTGAACGAGCGCGGCATCGAGCTCGTGATCCTGCCGGTGATGGTCGGCAAGCAGCCCGCGTAGCCCTGGCACCGCCGGCGCTGAGCACGCGCGCCTTTTGGTACCCTAGCACCCGTGAGCGAAATCCTGCCGACCGCGGGCGACATCATCTACGAGGTGGACCTCGAGGCCGAAGCGGCCATCGAGGGCCCATTCGACACCTGGCTGCGCGACCACATCGCGGACGTCCTGCAGTTTCCGGGCTTTCTTTCCGCGGAAGTCCTCGCCGACGCCGCGCCGCTCGACGGCCGGATCCGCCGCACCGTCCAGTACCGGCTGCGCGACCGCGCGGCGCTCGACGAATACCTCGACAGGTACGCCCCGCGCATGCGGACGGAGGGCATGGCGCTTTTCGGCGAGCGGTTCAGCACCGAGCCGCGGGTACTCACGCACCGCGAGGAATTCATTCGCGGGGCGGTCTCGACGGAGAACTGCCTCAATTGCGGCGAAGTGCTCACGGGCCAGCACTGCGCGCACTGCGGCCAGCGCGCGAAGGTCCGCGTGCTGTCGCTCTGGGGCATGACGAAGGACCTGCTCGGCGACTTCATCGACTGGGATGCGCGCATCTGGCGCACGCTGCGGCCGCTCGCCTTCAGCCCCGGGAAACTGACGCAGGACTATCTCCGCGGACGCCGCGCGAGCTACACGCCGCCGTTCCGGATGTACGTCATCCTGAGCGTCGCTTCTTCCTGGTCGCCTCGCTCGGGTCGGACCCGGGCTCGGACCTGCACTTCAAGATCGACGACAAGGGCGCGGCCAACCTGACAGCTCTCCGCCGACGAACCGGCGCCTGCGAGCGCGCCGACGGCGCCCGGGGAAACGGCGCCGCCGGCCGCGAAATCACGCCAGTCGGGCGGCGCGCCGCCCGCCCCGGCGGCACCCGTCCCGGTCGCGCCCAGGCTCGATGCGGAGACGAGCCGGCTCGTCGAATCGATCCTCAAGCGCATGCCGGAGAAGGACCGCGCGCAGGCCAGGATCGAATTGTCGAAGAAACTCGCGACCGTACCCGAGGCCGATCTCGGGACCGTCAAGAAGCTGATGAACGACCCCTGCAACAACCAGGACCTCAAGATAGACATCGGTGGCTTCGGAAAGGACTACGAGCCGCGCCTGCGCCAGGCCTGCAGCAAGATCTGGAGCGACACCCCGACATTCGGCCGGGCGCTCTTCCAGAACATCCCGAAGATGATGTTCATCTTCCTGCCGCTCATCGCGGTCGTGATGTACGTGCTGTACATCGGTTCCGGGCGGTACTACGTCGAGCACCTGCTGTTCGTCGTTCACTACCACGCGTTCTTCTTCCTCGGCGGCCTCGCATTCCTGCTCGTGGAGCGACTCGCGTGGCTTGGCCCGGGAACCCGGTTCGCGGCTGGAGCGAATACCGCGGCCAACCTGCTCATGGCGGCCTTTCTCTGCTACGCCCCGATCTACCTCTACGTGGCGATGCGGCGTGTCTACGGCCAGGGCCGCTTCGTGACGTTCGCGAAGTACTCGGCGCTCGGCATCGCCTATCTCTTCTGCATGACGATCACGGCGGTGGGGCTGCTCTTCTACACCGCGCTCACGCTCTGAGCGGCGGCAACGACGCCCATGACCACCGGGCGCTGGATCCTGCACGTGGACATGGACGCGTTCTATGCGTCGGTCGAGCAGCGCGACGACCCGGCGCTGCGCGGCAAGCCGGTGATCGTCGGCGGGACCGGCGGACGCGGCGTCGTGGCGGCCGCGAGCTACGAGGTGCGCAAGTTCGGCGTGCACTCGGCGATGCCGGTGCGCGAGGCGCTTCGTCGCTGCCCGCAGGCGATCTGCGTGCCGCCACGCATCTCGCACTACGCCGATGAATCGCGCAGCATCTTCGCCGTCTTCCACGAATTCACGCCGCTGGTGCAGGGCCTGTCGCTCGACGAGGCCTTCCTCGACGTGACCGGCAGCATCGCCGCCTTCGGGCCAGCCGAGCACATCGCGCGGGAGATCAAGCGTCGGATCCGCGATCGCACGGAACTCACGGCGTCCGTCGGCGTCGCGCCGAACAAGCTGGTGGCGAAGATCGCCTCCGATCTCAAGAAACCGGACGGGCTCGTGGTCGTGCTTGCCCACGAGATAGAGTCACTGCTCGACCCACTGCCGATCCGCCGGCTGTTCGGACTCGGCGCCAGGACCGCCCCCAGGGTCGAGGCGCTGGGCATCCGCACGCTGGGCGAATTGAGGCGCGCGAGCCCGGCGCGGCTCAGGCCGGTCTTCGGCCGCTACGCCGAGCGCGTGATCGAGCGAGCCGCGGGCATCGACGATCGGCCGGTGATGCCCGACGTCGAGGAAAAGCAGATCAGCGCGGAGGAAACCTTCGAAATCGACGTGACGGATCACGCCAAGCTCGCGGCCGAGATCGTGCGACTGGCCGACCGCACCTGCGGACGGCTGCGAGCGAACGAGCTCGCGGCAGGCTGCGTGACCGTGAAGATACGCCGCGGGGATTTCACGACTTTCACGCGCCAGCGACACTTCGAGCCTCCCACCCAGGAAACGCGCGTCATCACTGCGATCGCGCTCGAGCTGCTTCGTGCATGGCTTTTGGAGCAGCCGCGTGCAGCACTCCGTCTGCTCGGCGTCGGCGTGAGCGAGCTCAAGCCGGCCCTGCAGATGGAACTCTTCACGGCGGCGGAAACGGGCCGCAACCGTCAGCTCGACGCGGCCGTGGACCGGATTCGCGAGAAGTTCGGCAAGGTCGCGCTCAAGCCCGCGAGCTCGCTCGAACCGAGGGCGCGGGAGGAAGGCCCGGCGCCCCCGCCCGGCGACTCACCCCGCAAACGCGAGAGGTGAAGGCGCATCGGAGTCGCGCGGTCAGGGGAGACGATCGAACACCAGCGGCTCGAGCTCCATTGAATTCAGCCGGAGCGCGCGCCCGTCGTCTCCCACCTCGAACTCGATCGGCGCGAGCCAGCCCGGCGCCAGGAACCGGGTATCCGACTGTGCAATCAGCTCGATCTCCGGGCTGTCGTTCTCGCGTCCATAGAGCCGGCCTCCCTCGCGACGAATCGTCAGGGTCGCATCGGCCTCCGTCGAGTAATAACGCCCCGCGAGCTGCTCGAGCCGATCGGGCGCGACCGGCACGCCCACCGGCGTCTCGAGGCGATTGAATTCACCGAGCGGGTGTTCCTGGCCGCACACCGCGCAATGCCGCGGCGTACCGACGTTTCCGATGTAGTGCGCAACCGGCTGCACACGGCCGAGCGCCTCGTGGATGGACGCGAGGTCGTCGTCGGTCAGGCCGCTGAATACGATCCAGGGCATGATCGAATTCAAGGACCCGCCCTTGCCCGTGCGCATGATCATGATGAACGTGTCGGTGGGATAGCCGGTTCCGGACGCGTGCGGCGTGATGTTGCTGCTGAATGCGCTGCGACTGCCGCGCTGGATCAGGTTGCCTCCGGCGAAGAGGCCGGGATTCCGCGACGAATACCACGAGGTGTGGCAACCCTCGCAGTCGGCGAGCTTGATCAGGTAGCGGCCGCGGGCCATCGAGTCGCCGGTTGCCGGACCCTCGACAGGCGCGGTGATCGGCTTCGGGTACGCCGCGTTTTCAACCAGTTCGTCGGCAGGCAGGTGCGTCGCCGGCAAGGCATTGCGCACCGGCGCGAGAGTGCGCAGGTAGACGACGACGGCAGCGATGTCCTCGTCCGACAGGTTCGCGAACGACTGGTACCACATGCCCCAGTACAGGCCGCGACCGTCGTGGCCGATTCCTTCGCGGATCGCACGCGCCAGCATGTCATCGGTCCAGGTGCCTGCACCCGTCTCGGCGTCCGGCGTGATGTTGGGCGCGACGATCCGCCGTTCGCCCTGCTCGCTCAGGACGGCGCCGGCTCCCTTGCGTGCCGGTATCGGCGGCGCGCCCGGCCGGGTCCAGTCGCGCTCGGAATGGCAGATGAAACACTGCAGCAGGTGCTCGGTGAGGTACCGGCCACGGTCCACGCGGCCAGCACTCGCCTCGAACCTGACCTCGGTCAGCGGTCGCTGCTGCGGTACCGGGGGTTCTGCCGCAGGCCTGCCTGCCGTCGGGGCAATCGCGAGCAGCAGCAGGAGCGACCGGAGCGACATGGCCTGAATCTCCCTCCAACCTAGGAGAGCACGGTAACAGCTGGCATCGTGGCCCGCCGCCCGGTTCGCGCGCTGCCAACGCGCCCGGCTAGCCACGACCCTTCCGGGCAGGCATCATTGGCGACCCGACCCACGGCCGGTTGCCCAAGCTAACCCCGCATGTACACGAGCTTTTTCGGACTCCAGGAAAAGCCGTTCGCGATCACTCCGGACCCGCGGTACCTGTACCTGAGCGGGCGGCACGCGGAGGCGCTCGCGCACCTGCTTTACGGCATCAACGAGTCCGGCGGGTTCATCCAGCTCACCGGTGAAGTCGGCACGGGCAAGACCACCGTGATCCGCAGCCTGCTCGAGCAGCTGCCCGGTCACGCGGACGTGGCACTGATCCTCAATCCCCGCGTCACGCCGGCCGAGTTCCTGCTCACGATCTGCGAGGAACTGCACATCCCGGTGCCGGAGTCGGGCCGCGGCAGCACCAAGACGCTCATGGACCTGCTCGGACGGCACCTGCTCGACACTCACGCGCGCGGCCGACGCGTCGTGCTGATCGTGGACGAGGCGCAGAACCTCAGCACCGAGACCCTCGAGCAGGTGCGGCTGCTCACCAATCTCGAGACGGCGACCACCAAGCTCCTGCAGATCATCCTGATCGGCCAGCCCGAGCTGCGCGAGCTGCTCGACCGTCGCGGAACTGCGTCAGCTCGCCCAGCGCATTACCGGCCGATACCACCTCGACCCGCTGTCCCCGGACGAATCCACCGGCTACGTGCGCCACCGCATGCGCGTCGCCGGTGCGACGGCCGAAGTCTTCACGCCTTCGGCGCTGCGCGAGATCCAGAGGCTGAGCCACGGCGTGCCGCGCGTCATCAACGTCGTGTGCGATCGTGCGCTGCTCGGCGGGTTCACGCGCGAGGAGCACCGTGTCGGGGCCGCGCTGATTCGCCAGGCCGCCTCCGAGGTCTACGGCCGCCCGATACCCGCGCCCTGGCTCAAGTGGGCCACGGCGGGAGCAGCCATCGTTGCCGTCGCCCTGGTCGCGGTGGGCCTGGTAAGCCTGTGGTCCGCGAAACGCGACACGCCCTCGCAGGCCGCGACGGTTCCGGCCGCATCGTCGCCGACGACCACCGCCCCGTCAGCGCCTGCAGTCCAGGGCACCGCAACGATTGCTGCCGCAACGCCTGCGCGAGCTCGAGGTCCTGCTCACCAGCCATGCAGGCGACACCACGACCGAGGCCGCATTCGCCCAGCTCTTCAAGGTCTGGGGCGCAAGCTACGACCCGTCGAAAGGCCGGGGCTGCGAGCAGGCGGCCGGGCAGGGCCTGGAGTGCCTGTTCCAGAAGGGCTCGTGGGCGCAGCTGCGCACGCTGAACAGGCCCGCGATCCTGACGCTCACCGACGACACGGGCCGCGCCCACCAGGTGGTGTTGAAGGGCCTGACCGACGAGACGGCGACCTTCGAGATCGGTGGGGAGGCGCGCGCCGTTCCCATTGCCGAGGCCTCGCGCTACTGGTTCGGAGACTTCCTGATGCTCTGGCGTCCGCCGATGGCCGTCGCAAAGGCGCTCGGCCCCGGCATGCGCGGCGAAGACGTGAAGTGGCTGCGCGAAAGCCTGCGCGCGGCGCAGGGCCTGCCGGCCGTGCCGGGTGGCGACGCCTACGACGCGGAACTCACCCGGCTGGTGCAGGACTTCCAGCGCCAGCATCGCCTGACCGTGGACGGCCTCGCCGGCGTGCAGACACAGATCGTGCTCGACACGGTCACACGCGCGACCGGTTCGCCCACGATCGTGGCGCAGGCCGCGGGGAGCTGAAGCGTGTCGTTCATCCTCGACGCCCTGCGAAAGTCGGAGCACGAACGCCAGCGACAGGCCGGCCCGGCGCTCGCCGAAATTCCGGTTGCCCAGCCGAAGCCGCGCAGCAATGTCTGGGCTCCGATCGTGATCGCGCTCCTGCTCGTCAATCTCGCCGTGATCGGCGTGCTCATGATTCGCAAGTCGATGCGCGAGCCGGTCCCACCGCCGCCGGCCACTGCAAGCGTGGACAACACGCCGGCACCGGCACCCGCTTCACCGGCACCCGTTTCACCGGCGCCAGTCGCGACGGTGAGTCCGACTGCCTCGACGCCCCCGATGATGCGGCCGGCAGAACCCGTGACCGCGGCCAGCAATGGGCCCCAGTACTCCCTGGAAGCGGAAGCGACGGGTGACGCGCCGACGCTCGATCCCCAGATGGCGGCGCAGGCCGCAGCCGCGCCGTCCGGCCCGCCGGCGGTGACGCGCACGCCCTCGTCGCGTGGATCGGTCGTCTACGAATCGCTGCCGGACTCGGCAACGGTCGGAGGGCCGCAGTACACGCCACGGCCTAATGGGAACCGGCCCTCCCAGGACGGCGGATCGGGGCTTCCTCCGGCAGACCAGCTGTCTGCGTCCGGCGCCGTACCGGCACTGAACCTCGACCTGCACGTGTACTCGACCACGCCGGCCGAGCGACTGGTGTTCATCAACTCGCACAAGTATCGCGAGGGCGACACGATGCAGGAAGGGCCCGTGGTCAGGCAGATCACGCCGGCGGGCGCAGTCATCGAGTACCAGGGCCGCAGTTACCTGCTGACCCACGACTGAGCGACGCCATTGAAGATCGAGACACTCGCGGTGCATGCCGGGCGCGAACCGGATCCCAGCACCGGCGCCGTGCGCGAACCGATCCACCTCTCGACCACCTTCGAGCGCCAGGCGGACGGCAGCTATCCCGCACGGCCACAACTACACGCGAACCAGCAATCCGAACCGTGGATCCCTCGAGCGGGCAGTTGCCGCGCTGGAGGGCGGCGCGGACGCCGTCGCCTTCGCGTCCGGATCTGCCGCGACGCTCGCGGCGTTTTCGCTCGCCGCCCCAGGCGGCCGGGTGGTGTGTTCCGCCGATTGCTACCACGGCACCGCGAAGCAACTGCGGGGCGTGCTGGCGAGCTTCGGCATCAGCGCGGAATTCGTCGATACCACCGACACGGCGGCGGTCGCCCGTGCCCTCGAATCGCCCGCGTCGCTGCTGTGGGTCGAGACGCCGTCGAACCCGCTGCTCAAGGTGAGCGATCTCGCCGCGCTCGCCCGCCTTGCCCACGAGCGAGGCGCGCTGCTCGCCTGCGACAACACATTCGCGAGTCCGCTCCTGCAGAGGCCGTTCGACTTCGGCGCGGACCTCGTCATGCACAGCACGACCAAGTACCTGGGAGGCCACAGCGACGTGCTCGGTGGCGTGCTGGTCCTGCGGGAACCGGGTCCGGCACTCGATCGGCTGCGCGACTTCCAGGGAACCACCGGCGGAGTCCCCTCTCCGTTCGACTGCTGGCTGGTCCTGCGCAGCCTCGCGACGCTGCCGCTGCGGGTCCGCGCGCAGGCCGCCAATGCGGCCGAGGTCGCTCGTTTCCTCGACGCCGACCGCCGCGTCGAGCGCACGCACTACCCGGGACTGGCCGGCCATCCGGGACACGCGCTCGCCGCCAGGCAGATGCCGGGCGGGTTCGGCTCGGTCGTGTCCTTCCAGGTGCCGGGCGGCGCGCCGGCGGCGATGGCGGTCGCGGCGCGCGCAAAGCTGTTCACGCGCGCAACCAGCCTCGGCGGCGTCGAGAGCCTGATCGAGCACCGAGCCTCGATGGAAGGACCGCAGAGCCAGACGCCCCCGAACCTGCTGCGACTCTCGGTCGGCCTCGAGCATCCCTCGGACCTGATCGCCGACCTGGACCAGGCGCTGGGCTGAGGCGGCTGACCCGAGGCCGCGCATGCGCCGCATGCGGCTGCCTGCAGGCGCCGCGCGACCAGTCACCGTTTATTTCGGTTCGACAGGCCCGGGCGCTGCTTCAACCGGTCGGCCGGCCTTTTGCCATCCCTGCATGTCGCCTTCGAGATGTGCCAGCTTCGTGTAGCCGTTGGCCGCGAGCACCTCGGCCGCGAGTCCCGCGCGCCGGCCGGAGTGGCAATAGAGCACGACCTCGTCGTCCTTCGGGATTGCGCTCAAGTGCGCGGCGACCTGGTTGTACGGGATGTTGACTGCACCGGCGATGTGCCCCGCGGCAAACTCCTCCGGCGTGCGCACGTCGAGCAGGAGCAGCGAGGGATCTTTCTTCGCCTGCATCTCGAGCAACGCGTCCGGTGACACCTGTGCGACCTGCAGGCCTGCTGGGCCGGGCGGCTTGCTGGACCGGAGCGGCCTGCTGGGCCGCGGTGACTGCCTGTCCCTGGGCAAGCACCGGGCCGACCGCAAGGACGCAGAGCAAACAGAACAGGTTCCTGGGTTTCATCTCCGTCTCCTTGGTGATCGTTTCAGCATCGATCCGCTCAGTCAGACACGCAGGCATCCACTTCGATTTCCACCAGCATGTCCGGATCCACGAGGCCGCTGACTTCGACCATGGTGGCTGCCGGGCGTATCGCACCGAAGTACTCCCCGTGCACCCGCCCGACCGCCTCCCAGTCACGAACATCGCGTACGTACATGCGGGAGCGGACGACGTGGTCGAGCCGCGCGCCGGCCCTCTCCAGGGCACTGCGGATATTCTCGAGGACCTGCCGAGTCTGCGCCGATGCGTCGCCGGGTGCGACGATGCGGCCGTCCGGCCCGGTCGCAGTCGTGCCGGCCACCCATACGAATGCCCCGACGCGCACTGCCCGACTGTAGCCGACGACCGGCTCCCATGGAGTCCCGGTCGAGAAGTTCTCGCGCTTGCTCATGCAGGCTCCTTTCTTCAGATTCCTTCGACAGACATTACAGGAATGCCTTGCGAACGGACGAGTTCGCCAGTATTGTCAACCAATAGTTTACTCGGGACGGTGACGATGGCGGCAGAATCCGGCCGGATTCCACTGAACGCGCTGCGGGTCTTCGAGGCCGTGGCGACGCACCTGAGTTTCACCGCGGCAGCGAAAGAACTCGGGGTTACGACCGCCGCGGTCAGTGCACAGGTGAAGTCGCTGGAGGCCGACATCGGGGTACCGCTCTTCCGTCGCCATACTCGCGCAGTCGCGTTGACCCAGGAGGGCGCCGAGCTTCTGCCGGGAGTCCGGCGCGGCCTGGAAGAGTTGCGACGCGCCGTGGACCGGATCCGCCGCGAGCGCGTCGGCGGCATGCTGAACCTCAGCGTCCCGAGCGAGTATCTCCAGCGCTGGCTGCTGCCACGCCTGGGCGAGTTCACGCGCCAGCATCCCGAGATCGAGGTGCGGTTCGGACCCGCGCGGGCGCTGCTCGATTTCAGTCGCGACGATTTTCACGCCGCGATCCTGTACGGCTCGGGCACCTGGCCCGGGCTCAAGTCGGAACGACTGCTCGACGAGTGGGTGTTCCCGGTCTGCAGCCCGGCCCTGCTCGCGAAACTCGGTCCCATCGAGACCCTGAACGACTTCTCGCGTTACCCGCTGGTGCACAGCCGGTCGGAGCCCTGGGTGCTCTGGCTGCGTCGCGTCGGGGGCGACACCACGCGCGCGGAAACCGTGCCGATGGCTGAAGACTCGGCGGCAACGCTGACCGCGGTCGAGCAGGGCAAGGGCGTGGCGCTCGCGCGCTGGTCGCTGGTCGCCGCAGACCTCGCGGCCGGGAGGCTGGTGCGTCCGATGATGCCGAGCGTTCTGCAACGCAATGCCTGGCACCTGGTCGCGCCGCCGGAAAATTTCTCGCTGCCCAAGGTCGTGCGCTTCCGCGCCTGGCTGGTGGAGTGCTGCCGCGAGTTCCCGCCACCGACCGGGGAGACGCTCGCGGCGGAGTGATCACCCGGCGAACCGCAGGCGCGCGACCACGGGCCGGTGATCCGATCCAATCGCCGGGCCGACTTCGGCACGCAGGACGCACAACCCGGGCGACACGAACACGTGATCGATCCTGAGCGCGAGCGGCCAGAAACCCGCCATCCACGTGGGTTGCCAGCGCGAGCCCTGGGCCGCGTCGCGCAACCCTGAGGCCTGCAGGAAGCTCGCATAGGCGGGTGAGTACGGCGTGGCGTTGAGGTCCCCCAGCACGACGGCCTGGCCGGTCCCCGCCGCGATCGACCGCGCGGCGACATCGAGCGACCGATCTCTCGCTCTGGCGAGGCCGGGCGTGATAGGCCAGTGCGTGTGCAGCCCCAGGAAGCGGAGCGACTGGCCGGCCAGTGCCACCCGGCCGGCAATCGAGGGCAATCCATCACCCGCGTAGTCCATGGGCCCGACGGCGTCGAGCGGCCAGCGACTCAGGACCCCGATGCCGTACGGATCCTCACGCGCGAGCAGCCGGCGGTAGGGATACCCAGGCAATCGATCCAGGTCGCGTGCCCAGGCCGCGGTGACTTCCTGCACGACCACGAGGTCCGCCGGGTGCTTTGCCAGCCATTCGACGAAGCGTCGACGGTCGCCGTTGCCATACTGCACGTTGGCCGAGACCACCGTGAATTCCGCGCCCGCACAACCGGCCGGCGGCGGGTCGGCCTGGGCGCCGCGCAGCACTGGCAAGGCGTTGAACGCCGACAGCAGGATCACCAGCAACGACGTCTTCGGCCGGCGCGCCGCGAACAGCATGATCCCGAGCGCGAGCCCCAGCGCCGCGTACTGCACCCGGAAGTGGACGAAGAGTTCGAATGGCCAGCCGAGCGGAGCGGCAAGCGAGAGCGCCGTCGCTGCGAAAAGTGCCGCCGGGAAAACGAGAAGGAGTCTTGAAGCCGCCCGGCGCGCCGGACGGTCAGGCCTGGGCACGGGGTCGCTGCGTGCCATAGTGCACACTCAGCCGACGGACTCCCTTGACCTGCTTCGCCGAGCGCCGGATTTCCCGCATGAGCCGCAGCAGCAGGTTCAGGCTCTCCCGCTCGCCGCCGGCGCAGTACTCCTCGGCCAGCCCGATGTGCAGCACCATGATGTGCTCGAGATCCGGGCGCGTGTAGACGGCAATGCCGAACGGCTCGCCGGTCACCTCGTCCACCACGAACAGCGACTGGACCTCGGTCAGGCCAGCGACCTGGACACGCAGCCAGCCGGAGTCCGCGTGGATCTCGGGCGGGCCGTACTTGTCGATGGCGTCCACGATTCCGTCCGCGACGCGATGCTGGCACCCATTGAAGAAGAGCAGGCGCTCGAGCGAAGCGCGATGCAGGGCCGCAATCCGCGACGTGTACCTGACTGGCGTCCTCATGCTCCGACTGGGCCGGTGTGCCGGTCTTCTGGGTGATGGTGGCCGATCATGCTCGCCCGGCTGGCGCGTGTCGAGAGGGCCGCAACGCCGCACCGAGCGGGTCTGGAGGCCCATGTCTGGACTCGGTCCAGAGCGCCGGGTCGAGCATCGCTAAACTTTGAATTGCCTCAGGTTTTAGAAGCGAAAAGGTGGACGTTTCGGGCCCGGTGCCTCGGAATCCCGAGAGTGCCGAATCCTGTCTCACTCCGCCAGACACTGCCCCAGACCGACTCGCGTGATCCCGCGGTCCTGGTGGACGTGCTCGTGCTCTCCGCGGACCTGCTCCTGTTCGACGCGATCCGTGCATCGATCGGCGAGCGCAACCCCGTCTGGCGAGCGCGCTCCGCCGAGGAATCGGTGGACCTGCTGCTCACGGGTCGTTGCGGCGTGCTGCTCGTGGACACGGCCGCCGTATCGACGGCACCCACTACGCTCATCGCGCAGATCGTCGAGCAGTTCCCCGACGTCGTGGTCATCGTCGCAGGCCGGCGCGAGGACGAGGCGGTCCTCGCACAGTCGATCAGCGACGGACTCGTCTACCGGTTCATGCACAAGCCGCTCTCGGCCAAGCGCGCCGGCATGTTCCTGCACGCGGCGATCCGTCGCCACGTCGAGAAGCGCGAGTCGCACTCGGTCACCACGATCCGGCCGCCTGCCGCCATCCTGCCCGGCCGGTTCGATCCGGGAAAGTGGCTGTTCGTCGCGATGGGGCTCGCGATCTTCATCGCGTTGCTCTGGCTGCTCGTCGGCGATCGCTCGAACCACGTCGAAGAGACCCCGGCACCGAATTTGCCCCTGAGTCGCGGCTCCCGCGGCACCCCCGTCGCAGCCGCTCGCCGACCCCGTACTCTCGCGCGCTCGCGCCGCGTTTGCAGCCGGCCGCTATGAATCGCCGGCGGGACGAAACGCACTCGACCTGTATGCCGCCGTACTCCTGGCGAGACCCGGCCAGGCCGAGGCCCGCGGCGGCCTCGACCGCACGATCGACCAGGTCGTGAGCATCGCGCGACTCGCGGAAGCCGACGGAAACCACGCGGAGGCCCGGCGGCTGCTCGCCCGCCTCGAGTCAGCCGATGCCTCGAACCTGGCCGTCGCGCGCCTCGCCGCATACCTCGCGTCTCCGGCGCCCCAGGATTCGGCCGTAGCACCCGGCACCGCCGCGACGAGCCCCAGCGCCGTGGCAACTTCGCGCTCCGCAGGCAGCGCCGACAGCTGCGCGACCCGCGGACACGCACGCACCGGCCACGGCAACCGTCGCCACCACCGACGACCACGACTCCGCACGTCGCCACGCCAGCGCACCGCAAACGGCAACGCGTGCGCGGACCGGCGCGACGACACACCCGCAACCGCCGCCGACCGGCCGCCCCAGGCGACCGTGCCGCCTGTCGTGAGGCCCGATCCTCTCGCGCCCAGGGTGGCTAACGCGGACCAGATGCACGAAAAGGAACTGCTCGCGAGCCGCAGGCACCGTCCCAGGACTTATGGCCCGCCGGTTTCGAACGGACTGCCGATCGCGGGCTACGTGAAGACTCGCCCGCCCGAACCGCCGGCCTACAGATCCGCGTCGGGTATCGATCCGGCCGTGGCTGCCGCTCTCGCGATGCCGGCAGACGAACTCAACCGCGTGTATGCGACCGATCCCGTGTACCCGACCGCCGCGTTTCGCGACCACGTCGAGGGCTGGGTGGAACTCATCTTCACGATCACCGAGACGGGCGCCGTGCGCGACATCGAAGTCGTGGATTCGGAGCCACGCGGCGTCTTCGAGTCCGCGGCGAGCGAGGCGCTGGGAGCCTGGCGGTTCAAGCCGCGGCTCGCGAACGGCCAGCCGGTGTCGCACCGTTCGACCGTCACGCTGCGATTCAACGTCGACGGCTGAACGCCGCCGGACTCCGACCCTCAGCCCGCCCTGCTCGCCGACAGGTCGGCGAGATCGAGTCGGATGCCCGGCTCGGCAACGTTCACGCTCACGCCTTTCTGCGCAAGCAGGTCGCGCAGCGCCGCGGACGATTCGCGTTCGCCGTGCACCAGCCAGACCGGCGGCTGGCCGGCGACTCCCGAATACCAGCGCAGGAGATCCGCCTGGTCGCCGTGCGCCGAGAACCCGCCCAGGGTGTGCACGCGTGCTGCCACCCGCACCGGCGAACCGTGGATGCGGACTTCGTCGCGACCATCCACGATCGCGCGTCCGAGCGTGCCGGCCGCCTGGAACCCGGTGAACACGACGTCGCACTCCCGGCGCGGGAGGTTGTGCTTGAGGTGATGCACGATGCGCCCGCCGGTGCACATGCCGCTGCCCGCGATCACGATCGCGCCGTCGGCGATGCGGTTGATCGCCATCGACTCCTCCACCGTGCGGCAGAGCTTGAGGTTCGGAAGCGCGGGCATGGCGCCGGCACGCCGGCGTACCTCCAGTGCTTCCTCGTCGAAGAGCTCGACGTGGCGCCAGTAGACCTCCGACGCCTCGATCGCCATCGGGCTGTCGAGGAAGACCTGCCAGTCGGCGACCTGCCACTCGTCGAAGTGGGTGCCGAGCGCGTAAAGCACATCCTGGCTGCGCCCGACCGCGAAGGCCGGGATGAGCACGTTGCCACCGTCGCGGCGCGCGCGGCGCAGGATTTCACCGAACTCGGCAAGCGTCGCGTCACGCTCCCGATGCAGGCGGTCGCCGTAGGTGCTCTCCATCAGCACCACGTCGCCCGCGAGTCCCGCTTCCGGGTCGCGGAGGATCGGCGAGTCGTACTGGCCGAGGTCGCCGCTGAACACGACCCGCCGTTCGACATCACCTTCGGTCAGCTTCAGGCAGACGCTCGCCGACCCGAGGATGTGGCCGGCGTCCCGGAAGGTGACCTCGACGCCCGGCACGACCTCGACCGGACGGCCATAGGGCGCCGCGCGGAACGAGCGCAGCACCGCTTCGGCGTCGCTCGTCGTGAAGAGCGGCTCGACGGGGTGCCCGCTGTCGCTGCGCCTGCGTTTTCGCTCCTCGCGCTCTGCATCGTGCTCGGCCATCGCCGCGCAATCGAGCAGCAGGATGCGCGCGAGGTCGCTGCTGGCCTTGGTCGCGTGCACCGGCCCCCGGAATCCGCGCTTGTGCAGCAGCGGCAGGCGGCCGCTGTGATCGATGTGCGCGTGGCTCAGGACGACGGCGTCGATGGCGGCCGCATCGAACGGGAACGGCGCGCGGTTCCGCTCGCCGTGCGCAACACCGCCCTGCACGAGCCCGCAGTCGAGCAGGATCCGGCGGCCGCCGACCTCGAGGATGTGGCAGGAGCCCGTGACTTCCCCGGCCGCGCCGAAGAACTGCAGGTGCATCGGCGACTCAGGCGATCCGCTTTCCGGGCTGCGCCTCCGGCTCCGCCTGCCGCTCGCGCAGGAGCTTCACGCAGGCACGCACCACGGCCGCGTCGTAACGACGCCCGGCCTGGGCCTGCAATTCTTCGAGGCAGGCCGCCATCGAGAGCGCCGCTCGCTGCGGCCGCGCGGACAGCATCGCTTCCACCGCGTCGGCGACCGCGACGATGCGCGACTCGAGCAGGATTTCGTCGCCCTTGAGCCCGCGTGGATACCCGGACCCGTCGAGGCGTTCGTGGTGCTGCCTCACGGCCTCCGCCACCGGCCAGGGGAAATCGATGCGCCGCAGGGTCTCGTGGCCGCGATCGGCATGAGTCCTGACGAGCTCGAACTCCGCCGCGCCGAGGGGCGCCGGGCGCCAGAGTATCTCGCGCGGAATGTGCAGCATGCCGACGTCGATGAGTTGACCGATGACGCGCAGTCCCCGCACGCTGTGCCCCGGCAGGCCCATGGCCGTGCCGATGCCCGCCGAAAGGTCCGCCACGCGTTTCGCGCGGCCGGTCTTGCAACCGTCCTGCGCCTCGGAGAGAGCGCCGATCGCCTCGATCGCGCCCAGCATCACGCGCTCCATGTGATCCATGGCGCTCACGATCTCGGAATCGGAGCGCCGCCGGCGCAGTGCCTTCCACAGTGCGTCGGCCACCTGCGCCGCATGAGCGCGGTCCTCGTCGTCGTAGGGCTCGTGCTTGTTCGCAAGCAGCACGACTCCGACCAGTCGGCCGCCGTCGAGGATCGGTGTTGCGAGCTGCCGCAACAGCGAACCCGGCAATCCCGCCTGGCGCAGGCTGCCCGTACCTTCCGCGGCCGGGCGCTCAGCGACGCGCTGCGAGGTCACGCATTCCCACAGGGCCGATTCCGCCGGCGGCGGCCCGCGCCAGCGCGTCGGCAGCGCGTGGCCCGCTTCCTCCGCGGCGGCGCTGCGCGCGGCGAGTTCCAGGTGCCCGGAGTCGGTCGTGGTGAGGAAGACGTAGCCCTGTTCGCTGGACGTCAGCTCGCGCGCGATTTCGAGTGCGCGGGCCGGGACCTCCGTCTCGGTAAGCGTGTGCGTGTTCTGCGCGAGATCGAGGAGGCCGGCGTGTCGGCGCTGTTCGCGCCCGGCCCGCGCCTCGCTGCGATAAAGCTCCGTGACGTCGCGCACCGACACGACGCTCGCACCGGAAGCATCGGCGACCGCGGCCGTCGACACCTCGGCATCGAACACGGACCCGTCGGCGCGACGCCATTTCGCGCGGCGTGGCGCAGCGCCGTCTTTTCCCGCCGGGGCGCTTCCGGCGGATGCGTCCGCCGCCCCGACTTCGAACCTCTGCAGCGACAGGCCGTCGATCCTGTCGGCATCGAGCATCAGCAGCGCGTTGAATGCCGCATTGGCGTGGGTCAAGTGGCCCTGCTCATCCACGAGACAGGTGGCCACCGGCGATGCGTCGAGCGCGGCCGCGTGTTTCTGCACCAGACGCTGCGTTTCGCGTCGCGCACGCTCGGTCGTGACGTCCACGAATGCCGTGAGCCAGCACGCGCGCCCGGCGTAGGAGACCGACGTGCGTCGCGGCTCGAGCACGAGGTGCGAGCCGTCGGGCTTCTCGAAGTCGATCTCAGCCGGAAATGCATGGTCGTCGCCGGGAACGCAGCCCGGCAGGAGGTCCGCCAGCAACCGGCCCGCAAGCTCTTGCGGAGCGATGCCGAGCAGCGCGGCCGCCGAGTCGCTGGCCGCCCGGATCTCCTGGGTCTCCATGTCGGACAGCAGGGTCGGCAACGGCTGGGCGCCGAAGGCGCGCTCGGCATCGGCCGCCGCAGCCTGGGCTTTCGCGCGGCTGGACTGCAGCTCCCCGAGTCGGGACTCGAGCGCGGCCACGCGCGCCTGCCCAGCTCGCGACTCCTCGGCCGCGCCCCTGGCCTGCGATTCGGCCTCGGACAATTCCTGCAGCTGCGCCTCGAGCACGGCCACGCGCGCCTGCCCAGCGCGCGACTCCTCGGCCGCACTCCTGGCCCGCGCTTCGGCCTCGGACAATTCGCGTAGCTGCGCCTCGAGCTCGTCGATGCGCTGCTGCAGTTCGCGCGCCTTCTCCGATTCAACGCGCGCCTTCTCCGATTCCACAGCGGCGACGCCGGCACGCTCCTTCTCCTGGTGCACGACTTTCCCGCGCACGGCCCGCTCCGCAGCCGCGAGCAGCTTGTTCGTGTACTGGAGCTCGCGCACCTGGCGCTCGAGCTCGGAGACGCGGCGACGGTCCTGCTGCTGTCGATCGAGCAGCTCAGGCACGAGCGCCGGAATGCGCATCGTGTCGGAGCCCGTCTTCAGCGAGTCGATCGCCGTGGCGAGATCCTCGATGGTGGAGCCGCGAGGGAAGAAGCGCTGTGCCCCCACCTCCGCGGCGAATGCCTCGTACTTCGGTCCCTCGATGCGGAACGACAGCAGGAATACCGGCAGGTACAGCGTGGCCGGGTCTTCCTTCAGCCGGCGACACAGCGCGAATCCGTCGAGCAGCGGGAGCAGGACGTCGCTCACGACCGCATGCGGCGGATCGTGGCGCGCGAGCTCGAGCGCCTCGAGCCCGGTGTGCGCCTTGACCACATGATGGCCGCGCGACTGGAGCATGGTCTCGAGCGCCGCGAGATCCTGGTCGCGCTCGTAGGCGAGGAGAATGGAACTCACGGGCGCGCGCCGCCTTCCGTTCGTAGCGTCCTGCCGCCCGCTCGATGCATGCGCCGCCCCGTCGTGCCACCCATTTGGGTGCGCCCAGTATGCCCCGCCGCGGCGCGCGCTCCAACAGGACGCGCTCCCGCTTGATGCGGGTCACAGATTGCCCGGTCGGAAACCCCCTGCTACGGACCCTCACTCGCGGCGAGCTGCAGCGCCAGCACCCCGGGCGGGCTGTGCACGAGGTCCTTGTGGATCTCGCGGGCGACCCGCGCACGGGTCGGTCCCGACAGCTCCTCGCGGACGAGGCCGAGGAACGACGGACCGGCCACGACGACGAGCTGCTCGAACTCGTCTTTGCGCCTGGCGTCGTCCAGTCGGCGGGCGATGCGGCGCGCGAAGCGCGAAGCCTCGGCGCGGCGCGGGGTGTTCTCCCGCTGGATAGAGTGACGCGTGTCACCCTGGCTCTCGTGAGTGCGCCCCGGCCGTTCGGTGCCGAAGTCGCGATCGTGGAGTCGTGCGAGTGGATCGCTGATCCGGGCCACTTCCTTCGGCGCGGTGTGCAGCGTCGGCGCGTCGTAGAAGATCGCTTCTGCCTGGTCGGCGACGAGAATCCGGTACCTGCTCATGGGAACCTCCCCTGACGATGGGACCTGCATCCAAGCTGCGCCTCCACCACGGGCTGCGCAATGGTGGAATGTGGCAGCCGGGTGACGCCGGGCGCGGTTGACAGGGGGTCGCAGTGGTCCCTATACACTGGAGCTACGAATCAGGAGAAAAACATGGGATGGCATCGACACCTCGCCGCACTGATGCTCGCGCTGGCTGCCGGCTGCGCCACGACCTGGCAGGTGGACAACTACCAGGCGCCCGGCGCCGACATCACTGCGCGCAACACCTTCGCGTGGACGGGCGGCGAGCTCGGCACCGTGACGACAGTGGATCCATCGTTGGTGACCGCCACCGACCAGCACATCCGCGAAGTCGTCGTTGCGGGCCTGGTTCGCAAGGGTTACCAGGAAGTGGCCGACGCGAAGTCGGCACGGATGCTGGTGAGCTACCAGGTCGTCGGCACCCGGAGATACGTGACCTCCGATGCACCGAAGTACAACGCGCCCCTGCCGGACGACGTACTCATGACCAGCAATCCGCAGCCCCCCTCGGCGTCGGAGCTGCCTGCCGGAACGCCGGGTGACCGAAGGCTCGGTGATCGTGTTCGTGAACGACCCGGCGACCGGACAGATCATCTGGCGCGGCGCGATCACTGCCGAGACGCGCTCCGCGTCATCGGAGGAGGCGATCCACACGGCTGCGGACATGGCGGCCGCCATCGTGGAGTCATTCCCGGCGCGCAGCGCGGGCAAGTAAACCGCCCGCGAGGTCGGGCAACGGCCGGGCCGGGTTCAGCGCGCGAAATAGTCCGGCTCAGCGCCCGGCTTCCACTTGATGTTGCAGCCGACGCTCGGCTGCTGGTTGGCGTCCACCGGTCGCCCCGCGAGCACCGCGTCCGCAGCCCGGCGCAGGTCCGACCCGGTCACGGGACGATCATTGCCCGGCCGGCTGTCGTCGAACTGTCCGCGATAAACGAGCCGACGGCCCGCGTCGAACAGGAAGAAGTCGGGCGTGCAGGCAGCCCGGTAGGCCTTCGCAATCGACTGGTCGGCGTCCACCAGGTACGGGAAGACATAGCCCGCGGAGCGCGCCTCCTCCCGCATCGCGTCGGGACCGTCCTTCGGATAGGCGACGAGATCATTCGAATTGATGGCGACGACGGCGAGCCCGCGGGGCAGGTATTCGCGAGCGAAGGCCGCAAACCCGGCCCGGAGGTGCCTCGCGAACGGACAGTGCTCGCAGGTGAACACGACCAGCAGCGCGCTGGAGCCCGCGAAGTCGGAGATCGAGTGCCGCTTCCCGTCGAAGTCCGGCAAGTCGAAGTGCGGCGCGGGAGTGCCGAGCGCGAGCATCGTGGATGGGGTCCTGGCCACGGACGGTCCTCCTCAGCGGCGGACGATGAGCAGCGCGCCGGCGATCACCAGCACTGCGCCGAGCAGGCGCGCGGGCGTGACGGCGCTCTGCGGGAAGCCGACCACGCCGTACTTGTCCACGGCCAGTGCTGCGACCATCTGTCCCGCGAGCGTGAGTGCGAGCAATGCCGTCGCGCCGAGCCTCGGACCGAGCACGGTGGTGGAGGCGACATAGGCCGCGCCCAGCAGTCCGCCGAACCAGGCCCATGCCGGGACCGCCGACGCCGAACCCGGGACGACGCGCGCGCCACTCGCCACCGCCACCAGCGCCAGCGCCGCGAGGCCAACAGCGAAATTGACGATGGTCGCCATCACCGGCGATCCGATCGCCATGCGCACGGTCGAGTTCATGCCCACCTGCACGGTGAGCCCCGCTCCCACGAGTACGGCGAGCAGATGCGGCCAGTAGTTCACGGCGGTCAGCGGGCCGCGGCCGGCGTGCCGTCACGCCCGGCCCAGCCCTGCGAGACCAGGGCGCCGATGCCGGCGACGAGCGCCAGGAGCGCGATGAGGCCACCAACCACTGGTACGTGGCGCACCAGCGACAGCGCAATCAGCGCGAGCAGCAGCGACAGGAGCCGCCAGCCGGTGGTCGCGGGCTCCGCGCCGCGCAAGGCGGAGAGCCCACGCCGGCCGAGGAAGAGCGCGGCCACGATCCACCCGAGGAACATGAGCAGCAGGTAGAGCGGCACCAGGAGCAGCGCCAGCGGTATGCCGATGATCGTGATCAGCAGGACGACGGCAACGAAGGGAACGCAGACCAGGATGGCGAGACCGAGGCCCAGCGAGCGCAGTGGTTCCCGTCCGATCGCGTCCGCGGCCCGCGAGGACAGGCCGGGGAAGAGAATGATGAACAGCGCGCCCACGAAGAACACGCCGGCGAACCAGAGCGCCGAGCCGACCCAGTGCACGGCCTCGCGCACGGGTCCATGCTCGCCGTGCATGTAGCTTCCGTGGCTGGCCTCGTGGAACTCGACGCCGCCGGCGATGACAGCGCCTTCCGGAACCACGGGTGCACTCGGGCCGTGGTAGATCAGGCGGCCAGCAGATCTGCGTCTCCGGGCCTATCACGAGTTCTTCGGACCGGACCTCCGCATCTCCATTCACAACTCCAGCGATCGTCACCGATCCTCCAGAAATCTGGAGGTATCCGTGGGCAGTTCCCTCGAAATTGACGCGACCGCCCGTCAGGGTCGCGGACCCAACGATGGCGGTCGCCGGCCCCACGGCGATGTCTCCGCCACCGACCCGGGCATTTCCGTGAACGATCGCATCGACCTTCACGTCGCCGCCTGCGGCATACAGGTCATCGCCGACGCTGCCACCGATGGACACATCGCCGCCCGCCGCGACGAGGTCACCTGTCACCTCGCTGGCGGTGGCGACCTGGCCGCCTGCCAGGAACGCGTCGCCCGCCACCGGATCGGTGAGGTTCATGAATCCGCCGGCCCCGAAATAATCGGAACCGAACTGGTGGGTCACGGCATCGTCGCCGTTCATTTCGAACGAACAGCCGCTGATGGCCAGCCCGACGATGGTCAAGAGCACCGCATGCGGCGCGAAGGTCTTCATTGCAGACTCCTGGCTGGCGACACCCGCATTGCAGCGGGTGTCGTCGCGTTTACAGGCCACCGAAGGCAGTTTAGGGCAACCCGGCCGCGCTGCGTACCGTTCAGGGCTTGCGGGCGACGCCCTCGCTCACGTATCCGATGAGCGTCGGCACGCCACGAAGGTAGCCGGACTGCACGGGCCCGGCTTCGAGGCCGGCGGTTTCGATCAGCTCGAGTATCGGCCGGTTCAGGTGGCACCCTCCGCTGACCGGCCGCCACGCCGGCGTCAGCCGGTCCTGCCAGCGCGCCACCGATTCCTGCGGCGCGCGCCCGTGCTCCATGAACAGGAAACGGCCTCCGGGCTTCAGCACCCGCCTGATCTCGGCCAGCGCGTGGGCCACGTCCGGGATGGAGCACAGCGTGAGCGTACTCACGACCGTGTCGTAGCGGTCGTCCTCGAACGGGAGGTGCTCGGCATCGAGGTGATGGAAATCCACCGCGATCCGCGACGCCGCGATCCTGGGCCGGGAGTACCGGTCGAGATCGGGGTCCGGATCGATGGCCTCGATGCCCCGTACGCCAGGCGGGTAGTGCTCGAGGTTCGCGCCGGTGCCGAAGCCGATCTCGAGGATGCGGCCGCTGGCGGGCGCGAGCGTGCGCACCCGCGGGCGGCGATAGGCCCGGCTCGACATCGCGAGGTCGAGCAGCTTCGGAAAAATGTAGCGGCGATAGACGCTCACCCAGGGCAACTCCTGCGGCCCATGTTGCACCGTCCGACGGGTGGCCATCCAGGCGCCGCCAGTGATTGAAGCCTGTATTCAGTGATAGTTGACAATAGTGTCGCCCGCTCAAGGTGTTTCAATGGGTTCATTTTGTCAGTTGTTATGATGCGCGGGCGAGCCGATTGGCCCGCGCCGCGCGCTCAGGTAGATTGCGCGCCCTCCCAGACAGGTCGAGTTCCCATGGGTCGCATATTCGAAGTCCGCAAGCACGTGATGTTCGCGCGCTGGAACCGCATGGCGAAGCAGTTCGCCCGCATCGGCAAGGAAATCACGATCGCGGTCAAGAAGGGCGGCACCGACCCTAACTCGAACCCGGCGCTGCGGCGCTGCGTCCAGAACGCGCGTGCGGTCAACATGCCCAAGGACAAGGTCGAGGCAGCGATCAAGCGTGCATCCGGCCGGGACGCGGCCAACTTCGAGGAGATGATGTACGAAGGCTACGCGCCCCACGGTGTCGCCGTGCTCGTGGAGTGCGCGACCGACAACCCGACCCGCACCGTCGCCAGCGTACGTAACGCCTTCAGCAAGCACGGCGGCAACCTCGCCACGACCGGCAGCGTGGCGTTCCAGTTCAAGCGCATGGGCGTGTTCCGCCTGAACCCCGAGGGCATCGACCAGGACGACCTCGAGCTCTACCTCATCGATCACGGCCTCGAGGAGTTCGGCGAGAGCACCGGGGAGAAGGGCGAGCCGCAGCTCGTCGCGCGCTGCGCGTTCGAGGATTTCGGCACGCTGCAGAAGGCGCTCGAGGACCGGGGCATCAACCCGATCTCGGCCGAGCACGAGTACATCTGCCAGGCCCCCACGGAACTCGGCGAGGCCGAGGCGACCGAGGTGCTGGAACTCATCGACAAGCTCGAGCAGGACGAGGACGTGCAGAAGGTGTATCACACGCTGGCGTGACCAGCTCGCGCGCGGAAGAGTCAGGCGCAGACCAGGCTGGGCCGCCAGAAGATGGGGTGCGACGAGCGCGAACGTGAGATCAGCGACGTTGCCACCGGAACGTCAATCTGAGTAACGTGGATTGGATCCAACGTCCGGCCGCTTGCGACCCACTGCCGTCACTTCACGATTACCTGCGGCCATTGATGAAGCATGCCGTTGACCGTGGAGATCATCGCCGTCCACGTCGCAGACATCGTACCCGCCGGGCCGATGCCGATGTCGACCGTTAGGCTGCATGCCGCCCCCAACGTAGCCGCCCTTCGGCGAAATGGCATCGCCGGTCTTCACGCCCGGCGGACATGCCCCCGTCCGCACGCCGCACAGTTGCACGATGCCGGATGAGTCCGAAACCAGGTTGGAGACCCAGACGTTGTCGTTGCCGTCCACCGCCACGGCCCACGGTCCCGCCAGACCCTTTGCGGTCACCGGGGAGAAAGGCGCCTTGGAGCCGTCCGGACGCAGCACGGTCACGCTGCCGCCGTCCCAGTAGCCT
This sequence comes from uncultured Gammaproteobacteria bacterium, assembly GCA_963726665.1. GTDB lineage: Bacteria > Pseudomonadota > Gammaproteobacteria > Steroidobacterales > Steroidobacteraceae > RPQJ01. Next base: position 42,743 of record CAVSDW010000019.1, read on the forward strand.
GGCTTCTGCGCGGATAGCCGGTGCACGAGGACTTCCGTCGCCTCCTTCTCGCCCTTGACGACATAGGCGGCCAGCATTGCGTCAAGCTTTGCGCGCCCAAGCTGGGAACTGCCGAAGCGATCCGCGCGCCAGACGTTGCCCTGGCTGTCGATGGCGATGCCGCTGCCACTGAAGCCGGCGTCGAATTTCTCGACCTTGGTCGGGTCGGAAACATGGAAGCGAATCACCGACGAGCCGATGCTGTTGCTGACCCAGATGCGGTCCTGCGCATCGATTGCCAAGTGAAACGGGGCGAACAGCCCGCATGGATTCTTCAGGGGGTCCTTGCTCCTGTTCTCGCAATAGACGCGCGCCTTGGCGGGATCGCCCTTGGGCAGGTGCACGATGGTGCTTTTGCCTTGGTCCACGGCCCAGATGTCGCCGGTGCGCGTGACGATGATGCCCTGCATCTCCCCGAGCCGGCCGTTCACCGTCCAGCCTTCCGGAGGCGACAGCGGTTTGCCGGCGTTGTCGAAGCGGGCGATGTTCTGGCTGGCGTAGCCGCTCGCCCAGACGGTGTCCTGCGCGTCGATGGCCAGGCCGAAGCCGACACCCGAAAGGCCGCCACCGGCAAAGCCGGTGGTCATCGGGGACAGCGGCTTGCCGTTCGGCGCGAACTTCGACAGGTTGCCGTTCCAGAGAATGGATTGGTTCTGCGCGCCGACGACGAAGTTGTTGCCGACCCAGACATTGCCCTGACTGTCGAACATCAGCTTGCCACCGCCGCTGATGCCACCGCCGGCGAACTTCAGCGGGAACACCCACGCGCTGGGCGCGAAAGTGAGATAGGGCATGTAGGGTGTAGCCCGCATCTTCTTGCCGCTCGGTACCGGATAGAACGAATCCAGCAGGCCGAAAATCTTGCCTGCCTGATGCGCGGGGTTCCGAGCGATGGCTTCAGTGGCCACCAATGTGTCGGTGGACACCACCCCGGACGGCGGGGTTGCGGCAGCGAAGAGTTTGGCGCACGCGTCCGCTCGGACCCGCGTGGTGCAGCCAGCGAGGATGGTGGCGAGCGTGGCGAAATTCGCCATCGTCGGCGTCTGCGAGCTGTTCAGCGGGTCCTGGATCGTCGCGCCCCAACCGCCGGTCCCGAGATCGACAAAGTTCGGCACGTTGCCGGCAGCGATGCGCAGCGCAAGCGGCGTACCCTTGATCGCAGCGCCGTCGATGAACTGGTTGTGCGTGAAGACCGACGCGACGGTCGTGAACTCGTTGATCGTGACCTTGGCCGGTGGACTGCTGCCGACGGCCGCCATCAGCATAATGGCCGGGTTGTCCCCGGCCGCCTTGTTGGCGGCGGGTGTCCCACCTTTTGCAACGAGGTACAGGCTGGCATCCTTCGCCACCGCGCCGCTTCCACTGATGCTGAAGCGGCCATCCATGCCGCTCCGCGCCTGACCCAGTTGTGCCGGCGCACCCGCACCGGCAGCCCAAAGCGTTACTGTTGAATTGGCAATGGGCGCGCCTCCGCCCAAGACTTGGCCGTTGACGCTCACGGCGGCCTCAACTGCAGCCAGCGGCAGGAGACTGAAACTTGCCAATGCCAATGCCGCGAGACGACACGTACGCCCAAACTTCGTTCGATACACGATCGACATCACCGCGCATACTCCTAGACCGCTTCGCCCAAAAAAAATGGCCGACCCCTAAGTGTCGGCCCTCAACGGCTGCTTACGAGTGGATTGTACGCTGACCGTGTTCGTCCGCAGTTGGCCGAATTGAGACCTTCGCGAGCACGCTACGCCAACGCGTCTCGCTCACTCACATCGCCTCGACGGCACCCGCGATATCAATCGCACGCTCGGGAAACGCCACGAGGATGGCCCGGTCCTCCGTCACGAGCCGGACACCAAGAATCTCCGCCAGCGCCACGAACTCCGAGTCGTATGCCGACAGCCGGCTTTGCTCCGTCACGTCGAAGACTCTGTCGCTGGGCAGGTAATGCTCACGCCCCGCAAGACCGGCCTCGGCCGCGGCCATGATCTCGCGCACCTGTGAATCATCGAGGCTGCCGTCGCGCCGATAGCCCGCCAGGATGCTGCGCATTTCGGATCGCCACAGCACAGGGACGTGCCATTCGGCATCGATCCTGCGCAGGCGATGCGCCAGCGCAGTCCGCTCTCCGTGAATCCAGCAGTAAGCGATGACGTTGCTGTCGACGACGATCATGCCCTGCCTGCGTTGCGGAAGCGGCGGACCCGCGCGTGGTCCACGCGCGGCAGGGAGCTCACGAATTCTTCCATGGCCTTCTGTTCGGCAGCCACATCCACCGCAGGCGCTTCCAGCTGGGACTCGAGCAGCGCCAGGATTTCCCTGTTCAAGCTGCGATGGTTCGATTCCGCCCGCGCCTTGAGCTTCTGGTGCAGGGCGGTGGGGATGTTCTTCAGTGTCATGTTGAGCATGGACTTCTATGTTGGTACCGTTTCGGTACCGTTATGGTGCAACACGTCCGCGCGATGGGCAAGCGTCGGCGGATGCTGCGGCGCCCCGGCTGATTGCCGCCACCTGAATTTGGCCCCGATGCGAACGGATTGACCGTCCCGGCGAATGGGATGGCGGGCAAGCCAGCTAAACTGCCGCCCATGCAGCCCGCCCGCGACCTCTTCTCCTACCGCAAGCACTGGGCGCACCGCTTCGGCCCGGCGCCCTTCCTTCCCATGTCACGTGCGGAGATGGACGAACTCGGCTGGGATTCCTGCGATGTGATCCTGGTTACGGGTGATGCGTACGTGGACCTGCCGAGCTTCGGCATGGCCATCGTCGGCCGCGTGCTCGAGGCCCAGGGCTTCCGCGTCGGCATCATCGCCCAGCCGGACTGGCACTCCACGCGCGACTTCATGAAGCTCGGCCGCCCGAACCTGTTCTTCGGCGTGACCGGCGGCAACATGGATTCGATGGTGAATCGCTACACGGCGGACCGCCGCATCCGCAGCGACGACGCCTACACGCCGCACGGGGTCGCCGGCGCGCGGCCCGACCGCTGCGTGATCGTATATTCGCAGCGCGTTCGCGAGGCGTACAAGGACGTGCCCGTCGTGGTCGGCGGCATCGAGGCGTCGCTGCGCCGCATCGCGCACTTCGACTACTGGTCGGAGAAGGTGCGCCGCTCGGTGCTGCTGGATGCGAAAGCAGACCTGCTCGTCTACGGAAACGCCGAGCGCCAGATCTGCGAGATCGCGCACCGGCTCGCGGCAGGCACGCCGCATCGCTGAGATCCACGACCTGCGCGGCACGGCGTTCGTCCGCCGCGAAACGCCCGAGGGCTGGACCGAGATCGATTCGACGAGCGTGGACGAGCCGGGGCGGCTCAACCCGCCGGTCGATCCATACGCGATGGGGCCGGCGCATGCTGCGGCGTCGCCTCGCCCCTCCGCGCCTGCCCGGGAGGACGCCGTGAACCCATCCATGGGGGCTCCGGGCGCGGCGTCCATGCCGCGCACGGCCTCCCAGGCAGGCGCGGAGGCACGAGGCCACGTGCGACTGCCGCAGCATCCGAAACGGTCCTGCGCTTCCACCGCCGCCTGCCGCCCAACGCCGACCGCGAGCGAAGCGTGATCCGCATGCCGTCCTACGAGCAGGTCGCCGACGACCCGGTGCTCTATGCGCACGCGTCGCGGATCCTGCACGCCGAGTCAAATCCGGGCAACGCGCGAGCGCTCGTGCAGCGGCACGGCGATGCGGACGTGTGGCTCAATCCGCCGCCCATCCCGCTCACGACCAAGGAGATGGACGCGATCTACGAGCTCCCGTACCGGCGCGTACCGCATCCGTCCTACGGCAAGGCGAAGATCCCGGCGTACGAGATGATCCGCCACTCGATCGCGATCCAGCGCGGCTGTTTCGGCGGCTGCACCTTCTGCTCGATCACCGAGCACGAGGGACGCATCATCCAGAATCGCTCGGAGGACTCGGTGATACGCGAGATCGAGTCGATCCGCGACACCGTGCCGGGATTCACCGGCGTGATCTCGGATCTCGGCGGGCCCACGGCGAACATGTACCGCATCGCCTGCAAGTCACGCGAGATCGAGGCGGCCTGCCGCAGGCCCTCGTGCGTTTACCCGGGCATCTGCCCGAACCTGAACACGGACCACTCGCCCCTGATCAGCCTCTACCGCCGCGCGCGCGCGCTGCCCGGCATCAAGAAGGTGCTGATCGCGTCGGGCGTGCGCTACGACCTCGCGATCGAGTCGCCGGAGTACGTGAAGGAGCTTGCGCAGCACCACGTCGGCGGCTACCTCAAGATCGCGCCGGAGGCGATTGCGGAAGGCCCGCTGTCGAAGATGATGAAGCCGGGCGTGGGCACCTACGACCGCTTCAAGGCGATGTTCGACAAGTACTCGAAGGAAGCCGGGAAGGAGCAGTACCTCATTCCCTACTTCATCGCCGCGCACCCGGGCACGACGGACGAGGACATGCTCGAGCTCGCGCTGTGGCTGAAGCGGAACGGTTTTCGCGCCGACCAGGTGCAGGCCTTCCTGCCCTCGCCGATGGCAACGGCGACCGCGATGTACCACTCCGGCAAGAACCCGCTGCATCGCGTGAGCCGCAGTTCCGAGGACGTGCACATCCCGAAGGGCATCCGGGTGCGCCGCCTGCACAAGGCCTTCCTGCGCTATCACGACGCGAACAACTGGCCGCTGCTGCGCGAGGCGCTGCGGCACATGGGACGCGCCGACCTGATCGGCAACGGCAAGCAGCAGCTCGTGCCGAGCTACCAGCCGATCGGCACGGGCAGGGGACACGAGGGCAAGCGCCGGCCGAAGGGCCGCACCCGCGGCGAAGAGCGCGGCCGTGGCAAAGGCCACGCCGTTCCGGACCCAGCACACCGGCTTGCCGCGCGTGCCGCCCGCTCCGTCCGGCAAGGCGCGCGCGCGCACTCAACGCAAGGGCCGATAAGGCGCGAGATCCTCGCTGGAGCTGGGACCGCAGCTGCTGACGGAACCGGCGCTGGAGCCGTGGCTACAGCTGCGACTCGAACGGCAGCACCCGAGCGAGCCACGCCTGGAACCGCTGGCCAGGCGAGGCCAGCGGGTCGCGATCGTACGTCGTGGTGCCGTCGGTCCAGCTCAGGTCACCGTCGACGAGCGTCACGCTGCCAGGCCCGGGCGCCGTCGGACTGCGTGTCGAAGATCTGCTCGAACTGGCCCCCCAGGGCAGCGCTCCTCACCAGCACGCCCTGCTCGCAGTTGAGCGACGTGGAGCGCGGATCGAGGTTGTAGCTGCCGACGAAGAGCCGCTGGCCGTCGACCACCAGCGCCTTGGTGTGCAGGCTCGAGCCGCTGGACCCGAACATGCTGGCCTTGGTCTTGGCCGTCAGCGGCTTGAGTTCCCAGAGCTTCACGCCGCCCTCGAGCAGGTCCTTGCGGTACTGCGAATATCCGCCGTGCACCGCCGCCACGTCGTTCGCGGCCAGCGAGTTCGTCAGGATGCGCACCTGCCTGCCCTCCTTCGCCGCCGACACGAAGAAGCTGGTTCCCTGCTTGCCGGGCACGAAATACGGCGAGATCAGGGTCTGCGAGTGCTGGGCCGACTTCAAGACCGGCACCAGCGTGCTCAGGACGTCGGACTTCTCGAGGCCCTCCGCCTTCAGCGCCTTGAGCGGATCGTCGGAGACGAACTGGAATTCGCTGCTCCACTCGAGCCGCCAGTCGCCCGCGACGAGTCGCTCGACGGAGTCGTCGCGCTTCAGCAGTTCCGCATAGGAACTGGTCTTGCCCTCCTCGACCGCCTGGCCGGCGACCCCGCGCAGCTTCTCGAGTGCCGCCGGCGTCACCGCCTCGGGGCTCAGGAGCGCAATCGGATACACGGCCCGCGAGTTCCAGTACTTGTCGAAGGAGGCGGACGCCTCGCGAACGATCGGACCCACCATCACGAAATCCAGGTCGACGAAGTTCACGTCCTCGCTCGCGCCGAAGTACTCGTCGCCCAGGTTGCGGCCCCCGACCAGTGCGATCCGGTTGTCCGCAATCCAGGTCTTGTTGTGCATGCGGTGATTCAGTCGCTTGCCGCTCGACATGAAGTCGCCGATGAACGCCAGCGCGCCGCTGCGCGATGGCAGCGGGTTGAACATGCGCACCTCGATGTTGGGATGGGCATCGAGCGCCGCGAAGCCGTAGTTCTTGCTGCGCGCGTCCATGTCGTCCACGAGCAGGCGGACTTTCACGCCGCGGTCTGCCGCCATGAGGAGCGCATAGGCCAGGTAACGCCCGGTGAGGTCGTCGTCCCAGATGTAGGTCTGCACGTCGAGGCTGCGGTCCGCGAGTTGCGCGGTGCGCGCCCTGAGTGCAAACGCCGCGGGCCCCGTGCTGACGAGGTGAAATCCGGCGGCACCGGGGTGCTCCGCCTCCGCGGGCGCGATCGTCGAGTCGAGCCTGGTGCCCGTGCCGACCGGCACGGCCTGCTGGGGTGGGAGCGCCGGTCGCGGCGGCAGTTCCGCGCAGGCGGAAACCAGCAGGGCCAGGACTGGCAGGCACAGGCGAACGATCGTGCGCATGGGGTCTCCCCAGGGCGGAATGCGGGGCGGATGTCTGTGGCTGCCGATTCTACAGCGTGCCCCGCGTTCGCGGCCTGCTTCGCCGGTTCCGGCTGTACCCGGTCGGCGCGCCGTGGCGCGCCCGAGGCGACACCGTAAGCGCAGGCTCCTTTACCGCCGCCCGACCGGGAACAGCAATTTGACCGTGAGGTTCACCGTCCATTTCGGCGCAACGTAGTCGTCGGCGAAGTTGTATTCGTACGCTCCGGCGAACTGCACCGGCAGCTTGCCGAACTTCACCAGCTTGGCCAGCTTCACGCCCAGGGGCAACGCGGTCCAGGCATCCCTCTTCCAGTCGTAGGTGATGTTCATTTCGGACGTGCCGATGGACCACTTCTCCGGCAGCGAATAGTTGACGATCGGCTGCAGGATGCTGACGTTCACGTCTTCGCGGTCGCTGTCTCCGGCAAAGGAGAAGAGGTTCTGGTTGAACAGGCCCCACATCAGTTTTTCGCCGCGGGCGACGAAGCCGATCGCAGGACCGATGGCCCACTTGCCCCCGCCGATCGCTTCGTCCGTGGCGGTCGGCGCGAGCAGCACCGGCCCGATGCCCCAGCGTCCCCAGGACTTCTCGAACTTGATGAGATCGAACAGCACGAGGTCGCTCAAGCCGCTTTCGCCGGAGGGGCTGTCGGTCACGATGGGCAGCGTCAATCGCGCGATGTGCTCCAGGCTGCCGGTCGTGAACGGCACGGCCGAGCGCAGCAGGATGCTGTTGCCGCTCTCCTCGTCGAGCTGGTGGTAGGCGCCCGCGTAGATGTCCTGCACCTGCACGGACATCAGCGATGCCGTGGGGTCGCTCGCCGCCTGCTCCAGTGACTGGCCGCCGGCGCCTTCGTCCGCCGCCGCGGCACACTGCATGGCGCACAGGATCACCAATGCCGCCGGGATCAGCCGAGGCATCGCCCGGAATGTCTCCATGGGCATTTCCTGGCGTCCCCGGCGACCCGTCATCGCTGCCCGTAGGCCGTCACTTCCGCTTTCCCGTTCAGGATTCCCTGGGTGTCGTACCAGAACTCGATCGTGCGGATACTGCGCTTGCCGCCCTTCAGGTCAATCGCACGGGTCTCGCTATCCTTCGCGATGTTCTCCCTGACGTCGAGCGTCTCGGGGGACGCCCGAGTCGTAGGTCACGACGACCCGGTGCATGTTGAGCGGCGAGTCCTTCACCCGGAACTTCAACTTTCGGAAGTCGTCGTTCCGTCCCTCCACCTTGATCTTGTCGTGGTCGGCGCCGTGGCCCGCCGTGACCGTGCCGAGCTTGACCCAGGAGCCGTCATGCTTGTCGTTCTGGTTCGCGATCGCGCTGCCGCCCAGCAGCACGAGCGCCGCTGCGCTCACCACCCATCGTCGTACGCTGTTCATTTCTCTTCTCCAGGATGTCCAATGTTCTGAACGATCAATTCGAACGCGACAGTCCCGTCGGAGTCACCCGGCCGCGCCACTTCATGTACGGAATGATCACGAGTGCCGACGCCAGCGTGTAGGCCACGATCAGCACTACGGTGCGAGGCCCAGGGGTCGCGGCGGCAATCACCATCGCCACGCCGACGTGTCGCGTCGCGCACGTGACCGCGAGCGCGGTGCGATCGTTCGGGTCCGGACCGCCCATCAGGTGCCCGACGCCGAGTGCTGCAAGCGTGAATCCGCCCAGCGTCAGGATCGGCGGGCCGAGGATGGCGCCCAGCACCTGCCAGTGCGTTGCCAGCAGCAGCAGGGCACAGGCCGAAAAGACGATGCCCACGAACTTCAGCAGCGCGTCGGACAGGCGCGCGCTTGCATCGGGCAGGAACCAGCGCACCGCGATGCCCAGCAGCATCGGCAACAGGAACGACTTGCCGAGGACGCCGGCCACCGTGGCCGGATCGAGCGCCTCCAGGCGGTCAATGCGTGGCCCGAGCAGCAGGAGCCACGCGGGTACCGTGACGATTGCCAGCAGCGAGCTCACGACCACGAGCGAAATGACGTACTGCTCGTTGCCCAATCGCATCAACTTGCGGGGCAGCATCGGCGCGCCTGCCGAGATCGCCAGCACCACGAGCGCGAGTTCCAGCGCAGCGGGCAGCTGCAGGAGCTTCACCGCCGCCAGCGCGAGCAGGGGTACGACGACGTACATCGCCAGCAGCGAGCGGAGCATCACGAACGGACGCTGCGTCAGGTAGGAGAGATCCTTGAGTCGCGAATCGAGGCCCACGGCGAAGATGAGCAGGGCGACTGACACCTTGAGGGTGAGCAGGAGGATTGCGGTCAGACCCATGGTGCACCTCGTAGACGACTAGGGCCTGCGGCCCGGCAGGCCTTGCATGAACTTGTTCTGTCCTGCGAAAAATCCGCGGGATCGACTCACGATTCAGCCGAAGCCGAGTGGCCGTGAGCCGACCCGCGGAAGGGGGCCGTTTACCCGCCGCTCGGCGAGTACCAGATCGGGGAGGTCCAGGCACGCTCCTGGATCGTCGCCGGGAAGTCCTTCGGCGGGTCGATGCCAAGTGCCTTTGCGTCGTAGGTGGACCAGCGGGGCGTCGGGATCTCGAGGACCCTGACGTAGTAGAACGCCGGGACCGCCGGGTCGAAATCCGGGTCCTTCCAGATCGTGGCCAGCTCGGGGCTGCCGATCGTGTTGGTGTACGAAGCGTTCTTGATGTCGACGCTGTTGCCGACCGAGGGCAACTTGCCATCCGCACCGATCTTGCGGTTGCCGGACCAGGCTACGTCGTAGATCTTGTCGTGCGCCTTGCCTGCGGCGTCCACCCAGCCCTTGATCACCTGGATCCGGTCGAGATTGCCGCTGTTCGGGTCCTTCGATGCAGCGATCATCAGCCGCGGCGCGGCCTTCTTTGCGGCAGGCTTGAGATCGCCGCCCATGGGCACGCCGTTCCTGTAGCCGACACGCACCCATTCCTTGTCGCCCGGCTTCGCGTCGCCGAAGTCGAACCCGCCGAACACGCGCACGACGATTCGCGTTCCGCTGGTGGCCCAGGTCTCCTTGCGTGCCATGGCGTCGTAGATGGATTCGCGGGTGTTCTCCTCCGCCCAGACGCAGGAGAGCCCGGCCGAACCCTGCTCGATCTTCGACGGCTCGCCGGGAACGCCCTCGAGCAGCCGCGCATGCGGGGTGCTCGACTTGAGGTTGTGCTCGCCCGTGAATGCAAACTCCTCGTGCGAGACGATCGCGGTGTGGATGTCGCCGCCACCGACGACGCCGTACTTGAACGGATTGACGCCGATGCTCTTCTCGAGCGCCAGGCCGTTCTCGAAGGCGTTGCGAACGTAATTGGTCGTCACCACCTTGACCGTACCGGGCCCGGCAACGGGCTTGGTCCACAGCTCGAAGCTGGCGAACTCGTCGTTCGGCGCCACGCCGGGGTTGGTCTCCGACTGCCCCTTGGTCTGCACGATTTCGGTCAGCCGCTCATTTCGCGCCCGCGTCTCGGCATAAGCACGTGTGATCGGCTTGCCGTCGGAATCCGTGAGGGCGAACATGGCGCCGTTGCTCAGGTTGCCGTTGTGCGGAATCGCGAGCAACTGCGTCCCCTTGGCGCGCTGGGCGTCCATCCACTTCCAGAGGTCCTCGGGCCTCTGCGAATCGAAATACGAGAACGGCACCGGCAGGTTCTTGCTCGACCGGAAGATGACGTTCCGGTGCAGGTTCGACATGTTCGGCTGCGACGACCACTCGTAGCCGACCAGCGTGGTGAATTTGCCCGGTTCGTTGAAACTGTCGGCGATGTGGATGTACTGGTCCCAGATCGTGCGCTTGAGCGCAGGGTCCGCCAGCACCGGGTCGGCCTTGATGCTGCCGTCGGGCTGAATCGTCTCGGAGACAAGCTTGTAGAAGACCTTCGTGGCTTTCGTCACGTCGTCGCCCGAACTGGTGACCTCCTGGGCCAGTGCGTGCTTGGACAGCGGATCATTCGGGTCGTACATGCGCAGCAGCACGCCGAGGTACTCGGAGTGGTCCGAGACCGCGAGGAAATCGAGCGGCACCTTGAGCTGCACGTCGTAGCCGGCCGGGTGCTTCACCTTCTCGCCGCGCGCGTGGCGATAGGAGGTGTCCGGTCCCAGCCGGACGTTGTAGATCGCCTCGTCGAACGACCACCCGGTGTGCTGGTGTGTCTGGCCGAAGTAGGGATTGCGCAGCTCGTTGTATCCCTTCGTGTGCGCAGGCGCGGCCTGCTCGGCTGCCGACGCCGCCAGCGACGAGAGCGCCAGGGCGAGGCCGATCGCGGTTGCAACCAGCCGGGATGATCGATTCGTGCTTTGAGATTTCACTTCTTGTCTCCGGAAAAAATACGCCCGCGAGTCAATCGAACACCGCGTTTCCTGTCCTGTGACGACACGTCCAGGCGTCCCTGTCAGTTGTAGCTTTCGAAATACTGCGTGACGAGCTGATCGAGAAACGTCTGAAGTCTCGTCGTCCGTGCCCGACCGAAGCCTCGCCGTCGCGAAGATCTTTCCGTGGATCGATCGACCGCGACCGCCGCAGCATCGATGAGCGGCGCGTCCGGCATCGGTGACACTTCGCCGACGCCACTGCCAGCATCGGCGGCAGGCATCGGGACCTGGCTCGCTGCAGCTGGTGCGCTGTCGCCGTCGGAGCCGAACGAGTCGGCACCTGCCGCCGTTGCCGCCAGGATCAGCAGCAGCCCGGTCGTCGCGGTGAGCCGCCTGCAAATCCGTTTCGCGCCGAGTGAAGTGCATCTCGATACCTGCCGACCCGTCATCCGGGCGTCTTTTTCTTCGCGCCCTTTGGCTTCGCAGGCGCAGCGCCCTTGGGCTTCGCGGGCGCAGCGGCAGGCTTGGTCGGCTTGGCACGATCGCCGCCGCTCTTGGCCCCCGAGGCGGCGCCCGACTTGGCGCGCTCCGGCGCGCTGGACGGCATCGCCGCAGGCTTGCTCGCGGGCTTGGTCGACCTTCGCCGGCGACGGTGTTGCGTTGGCGCGATCCGACGCGGTGGGACGCGCAGCACTCGCCGACGGCTTGGCATCCGGGCGACTGACATTCGGCGCCGCTGCCTTGGCCGCGGGCTTTGCGGCGGGCGTCGCGCTCGTCGCCTTGCTCCTGGCGTCCGCGGCGTTCGACTGGCCGCCCGCGTAGGTACCCTGCACCTTCGGCACGTCGCGAGGCCAGTGGAGGCTGCGCCGGGCCTGGCGTCCGGCACCTTGCTCTTCGCGCCCTGCTGCGCGCCCGCATAGGAACTCTGGCCTTTCCAGGCGTCCGGGCCGGGCGCCGGGCGCTTCGGTCCCTGCTTGGCCTGCGCATTCAACGAATTCAGTTCCGGGCGATTCGGCTTGGCCGCCGTGATCGGGCTGTTTGCCTTGCGCGACTGTCCGTCCCGATTTGCGCCGTTGTAACCCGACCGGTTGTTGTCGTAGTGATCCCAGTAGCTGTTGCCGCCGGTGTTGACGACGATGTTGCCGTTGTTCACGTAATTGTTGCCGTTGCGCCCGCCGTATCCGGGCGGACGGTTGTACCCGTTGCTCGGGTAATAGCCATTGCCGTACCTCGGGTAGTACGGACGCGGCGGGTAGTACGGCATCGGCGGGCCGTAGTACCGCGGGTTGTAGTAGCCCTTCTTGTACCAGTCGTCGTCGTCGTCGTCGAAGATGTTGGCGACGAGGATTCCCGCGCCGAACGAAAGCAGCCCGGTGGCGACCAGCGCGCCGGTGCTGTGTCCCGTGGTGGTCGTCGTCGTGGTCGTTGCAGGCGCGACCGCCGGCGCGGGCGGCGGCGCGTAGACCGCAACCGGGTCGTACTGCGGCACATAGACGACGCCGTCGGACGCAGGCTTCAGCACCACGACCTCCTTGCCGTCCTGGACTTCATTGGCGACCTGCATCTGCGGCGACGACTTGAGGTTGCCGACCGATTCCGCCTGCTGGCGCAGGCGCTGCACCGCATCGAGCACGCCCGCCTGGTCGTTGACGAATGCCTGGCCGAGCTCGGCCGTCCAGCCCATCTCCTGGCACATCATGTCGATGACTTCCGGCGACTGCAGGAGTCCGCGCACCGGCGGCGTGAAGCCCACCTGCTTCGCGGCCTCGTCGAGCGCCTTGCCCTCGAGGCCCGGGTTCTGCAGCAGCCAGTTGCCCGCGTCGAGCACTTCCTGGGGATTCGTCGATGCGACGAGCACCTCGCCAAGCACCGGGTCCGGGTACAGCGCGACCGGTGCCAGCAGCTCTTCCATCGCCTCCGGCGTCCAGGTCGTCGTGGTGGCCTGCAGGGGCTGCGGGGGTTGCGCAGCGGCCTGCTGGGCAGCGTCCGGAACCGTCTGCGCCGTGGCGGCAGGTGGGGTTGCCGGGGCCGAAGGAGCCGGCTCCTTGCTGCCGCAGCCCGACAGGGCGACCGCAACGGCGATGGACAGCGCGAGAGAGAGTCCGTGCAGAGGTCTTCGATATGAAATCCATGAAAATCTCCTGTCCTTGCCGTTCAGGCATCTGGCCTGTCGTCATGTTGTCCCGCGCGTCGCCGTTCCGACGCATCGATCACCGTTCAAGTTCGGGCCGGTGGGCCTACGCTCAATTGCTGTCCGACCAGCCGCCGTTGTTGCTGTCGTTGTTCTTCTTGTCCTTGTTGTCCTTGTCGTCTTTCTTGTCTTTCTTGTCTTTCTTGTCCTTGTCGCCGAGGCCAGCCGTATCGTGGGCAGCCTCCTTCGCGTCGCAGCGTCCGCCGACGCCGACCGTCGCCTTCGCGGCCGCGCTCTTCGCGGCTTTCTCCGCGGTGCAATCCGGGTCGAGCGGACCCGCGCTGACCGCCGTCACTGCCAGCGCCAGCGCAAGCCCCAGGCCCAGTCGCGACTTGAATGAATTGATCATGGTTGCTCTCCTGTCGGTAATATCAAAACGGCCGCGCAGACATCCGCTGCGACACGGCCTCCTGTGTTACGGCGTGTACCAGATGGGCGAGGTCCAGGCCCGCTCCTGGACCGCCGAGGGCACGTCGGCCAGCAGCGGCAGCTTGTTCCTGACGGCGTCGTAGGTCGTCCACCGCGGCGTCGGTATCTCGAGCACGCGGACGTAGTACAGCGCGGGCCTGGCCGGGTCGAAGTCGGGATCGGTCCACGTGCCCATCAGCTCCTCGCTGCCGATCGTGTTGGCGTACGTCGCTTTCGCCACATCGACCGTGTTTCCGACGGGCGGGAGCTTCCCATGGCCGTCGCGCTTGCGATCGCCGCTCCAGACGACGTCGATCACCTTGTCCTGCGGCTCGCCCTTGGCGTCGACCTGGCCCTTGATGATCTGGATGCGATCGAGGTTGGCGCCGTTGGGATCCTTTGCCGCCCAGACCGTGAACGTCGGCGCCTTGGATGCCTTCTCGATCGTGCCGCCCATCGGCACGCCATTGCGATAGCCCTGCTCCACGAGTTCACGCGGGTTCGTCGACGCGGCGCCAAGCTCCGCGCCACCGAAGAACCGCACCTTGATGCGCGTGCCCGAGGTGACGAACGTTTCTCGCGCGGCCATCGCGTCCCAGACCGCGCCGCGCGTGTTGCGTGTCGCCCAGACGGCGGCGAGCGAACCGGGGTTCGACTCCTTCGACTTGATCCAGCCGTCGATCTCGCCATCGCGCCGCGCCTCGAGCGTGCCGTCCGCCGGGCCGTGGCTGCCGATGTAGTCGTCTTCGGCGACGTCCGAGGGCAGGCCGTTGTGGTTGTCGGTGCCGCCGATGAAGCCGAGCTGGTAGGGGTTCGCACCCAGCTTCTGCTGGTAGTCGAGGCCCTTGGTCACGGCCCAGCGCACGAAGTCCTCCTTCTTGAACGTGCGCCCGCTGAACGATCCCGACGCTGTCGGCGTTCTCGAAATTCGCGAACTCGTCGGCCGGCCAGAAACTCCGATGAACCTCCGAGTTGCCCTTGATCTGCATCATCTCGATCAGGCGCTCGAAGTGGCTGCGCAGGCGCGCGTAATCGGCCGTGATCGGCTTGCCGGCGTTGTCGAGCGGCTCGAACATCAGGCCCTTGCTGCCGTTCGAGTTGTGCGGAATCGCCAGCAGCCGCGAGCCTTTCTTCTCCTGCTCGGCCATCCAGGCCCAGAGTTTCTCCTCGTCGGCGCTGTCGAGCGCCGAGAACGGCATGTCGGGGACGTTGAGGTCACGGAAGATGACGTTGCGATGCATGTTCCCGGCCTGCGGCGCGGCGGTCCATTCGTAGCCTGCCAGCGTCGTGAACTTGCCGGGCCGGTAGTTGTCGATCGCGGCCTTGATCTCGACGTCCTTCCAGGCGCTGCGCGTGGTCTCGGGACCAGCGTAGAACGGCGGGTGACCGGGGTTCGCGCCGCGGTTGTTTTCGACGACATACTTCAGGAACCATGCGCGCTGCTCGTCAACGGACTTGAGGTTGCGCAGCTCCTCGAGCATCGGATTGTCGCCGCCCTTGGCACCCGGGACCTGCGTCGAGTACATCTCGCCGATGAACTCGGCGTGGTCGGAGACGGCAACCCAGTCGAGCGGCCGGCCGATGTTGTGCTTCTGGCCGTTCACGACCACGTCACCGCCCTGCGCGAACTTGTAGGCCTCGTCCGGCGTGATCCGCGCACCGCCGATGTATGCGTCGAGCGAGTAGGACGTGTGCACGTGCGTCTCGCCGAAGTACGCGTCCTTGAGCGGGTTCTCCGCGACCGCGGCCTCGAGCTGCTCGACCGTTGGCGCCGGGGCGGAGGCCGTCGCGGCTGCGGGTGCCGTCGCCGTTGCGGCGTCCTTCGGTGTGTCGCCACCGCGGCTGCACCCGGCAAGGCTTGCGACGACCGCACAAAGCAGCGCCGTGGTCACAGCCGAGGCAATATGCCGCGAGGCGTACGGATCGGTATTCATGGGCGTGCTCACTGTGTGATGTTTACGGCGTGTACCAGATGGGCGAGCTCCAGGCCCGCTCCTGGTGCTTCATGGGAACTTCCGGTGCCATCTTGATCCCGTAACGCACGGCGTCGTAGTTGGTCCAGCGCGGCGTCGGGATCTCGATCACCCGCGCGTAGTAGAAGGCCATCTGCTTCGGGTCGAAGTCGGGGTCGCGCCACACGGCCGCCAGCTCCGGGTCGCCGATCGAGTCGGTCCAGGTCGCGGTCGCGACGTCCACGGTGTCGCCCACCGACGGGACCTTGCCGTCCTTGCCCGGCCTGCGACGCTCCGCATCGCCCCACGCGACGTCGTAGACGTGCTCGTGCGTTTCGCCCTTGGCGTCCAGCCAGCCCTTGATGACCTGGATGCGGTCGAGGTTGCCGCTCTCCGGATCCTTGATCGCGGCCACGAGGAACGTGGGCGCCTTGCCGGACGGAGCCTTTGCGAGATCGCCGCCCATCGGCACGCCCTTGGCATAGCCTGCGTCCGCGAGGGAGCGGCTGCGGGCATCGCCGGGCTGGTAGTCATAGCCGCCGAAGAAACGCAGCGTGATGCGCGAGCCCGAGGTCGCGTAGACCTCCTTGCGCTTCATCGCATCCCACAGGGCCGTCCGGGTGTTCTCGGTGGCCCAGACGCCCGTATAGCCCGCCGCGGTGTATTGCCAGTTGTAGCGGGTGAAGCCGAGCCCCTTCTTGGACACACCCGACCAGCGATCCGGGCGCGGCTCCTGGTCCACGTGCTTGCCGAAGAAGTTGTTCTCCTCGATGGAGGTGAGCGAGTTGTGCACGTCCGTGCCGCCCGCCATGCCCATCTTGAACGGATTGACGCCGAGCGCGCCTGCAGCTTGAGGCCATTCAGCAGCCCGCCGCGAATGTACATGTACTGGCGCATGGCCGGCGTCTCGGGCTCGCCCTCCAACGTCAGGTTGCCGTTGTCCCAGCCCTGGATGCCGTAGTCGGCGAACTCGTCGTTGGGTGAGAGCGTCGGGTGCGTTTCGCTGTTGCCCTTGGTCTGCATCACCTCGATCAGCGGCTCCCACTGCGCGCGACGGCGTGCGTAGTCCGCGGTGAGCGGCTTGCCTTCGACGTCCACGACGGCAAACATCCGCCCGTTGGACAGGTTCGGGTTGTGCGGAATCGCGAGCATCCTGCCGCCGGTCTTCTGCTCGTACTTGGCCATCCACTCCCAGAGCTTCTCAGGGTCTTCGCTCTGCCAGGCCGAGAACGGGATGATCTGGTCGGCCTTGTCCTTGTTGTCGCGGAACAGCACGTTGCGGTGCAGGTTGTTGCCGCCCGGCACCGAGGTCCATTCGTAGCCGATCATGGCGGTGAAGACGCCGGGCTGGTTGTACTTGTCCGCGGTCGCCGTGTAGGCCTGCCAGACGGTCTTCACCACCGGGCCGACGATGGCCGGATCCGTCAGTGGCTTCGGCAGCGTGCCCTGCGCCTGGGCGGAGGTCAGTTCGTTCTGGGCATCCTTCGCCTCCTTGCCGCCGGCCTTCAGCATCTTCTGCCAGCGCGCGACCGCGGGGTCGCTCACGAGCGAAGGATTGCCGCTGTAATACCTCGTAGCCGACGCCCAGGCCCTCCGCATGGTCGGAGACGACGAGGAAGTCGAGCGGCCGCGAGAGCTTGTCCGGAACGCCGGAGGACGAGACGATTTCCTCGCCACGTGCGAAACGATACGCGTCTTCCGGGGTGAGCCGGTTGCCGGCGAAGAACGCGTCGCCCGGAGTTCGCCGTGTGATGGTGCGTGTCGCCGAAGTACACGTGCATCGGGTACTTGCGCCCGGCGTTGGGCGAGTAATCGAGGCCCGAGACGGTTTTCGCGGGCGCCGTCGCCTCGTGGTCTGCCGCTGCGTCGTGATCCTCTTTCGGGGACGTCACCTGCGCGGATGCGACGGCCGGCAGGCCGCCGAGAGCGGTCGCCGCCACCAGCGCGAGGACCAGATCGTTTCTCTGTATGCATGTCGACCACCTCCAATGAAGCAATGAGCTACTGCTGGGCTTCCTCGGCCTGGGTCCAGTCCTCGCTCTTGTTGCGGGGAGGCTTGATGCTGAGCGGCACGGACAGCGTGAGGAACACGCCGTCGCCCTCGACGCGATTCTCGGCGCCGAATTCGTGATACCAGCGCAGGTCGACCCCGACCGGGTGCACCTTGCCCGGGAACTGGTAGGCGATCTCGGGCCCGATCGCGTAGACCCTGCCCTTGTAGTCGCCGAGGACGGCCGGGCCGTTGCTGTCGGCGGTCAATTGCTGGAACCAGTAGCCGACGACGCCGACCGTCCAGTTGTGCGGCAGGTGCTGCCGGCCGGACATTTCCAGGTGGAAGTCCGTGCCGCTGCTGTAGTCGGTGTCCTGGTTGTCGCCGTTGAAGGTGAACCCCAGCACCGACGAGAACTCGCGGCCGCCCTTGAAGTTGGCCATGGTGTAGGCGCCGCCGACGTCGAGCGCCCAGCGATTGCTGCTCAGGTTGGCGAGCCGCCCGACCTGGTAGGAGCCGATCGGAATCCAGACCGACGAGTAGACGCTCCAGGCCCGGAACTTGTCGCCGTCGCGATGCTTCCAGCCGACGGAGCCGCCCACGACCGGGTCCGCGAAGCCGCTGTCGGAGTCCGAGAGCTTGACGGCGGGCCCGGTGCACCGCCCGGCAATGCGCAGTGCCCTTGCCTGTCACGTCGACCTTGCCGAAGGGAATAAGCGCGCTGAACGCGAGGCGCCCGCCGGCGACCGTGACATCGGTCACCCACGTGAACTGCGGAATATCCATGAGCGCCTGCGCCGACACGTCCTGCACGACGTGATCGCCGAGGCGATCACCGAGCGGCAGCAGGTCGCTGCTGCTCGCGTCGTACGAGTAGACGTCGTTCGAGAGGTAGAAACCCGGCTTCGGCACGAACGCGGCGAGCGGCCCCCTCTTGCCGAGCAGGTAAACGCTCTTGCCGCCGTCGTCGGCTCGAGCAGACGGCGCGATGGCGACGCATAGGACGGCCGCGATGGCCGAAAACAGGAATGTGCGCATGGATTGCCTCCCCCGAGGTCACTGCTGATCTGCTGCTTGCCAGCTTGAGGCCCTCGCCGCTGCCGGATCTTCGACCTGCGCCGCCTGAATCGCTGCCGATGAGTCGACGTAGACTGAGCACTCTATGCAGCCGGGTGCCGGCAAGGAATAATGAACTTTGGGGTAGAGTGATAGGTGCGCCTATCAGGGAGGCCGGTCGTGAACGTACGAGACCTGCTGGACGTGCAGGCAATCTGCGAGGCCGGGAGCTTTCGGAAGGCGGCCGTCGGTGCTCGGCATCACCCAGCCGACGCTCAGCTGCCCGCATCTCGCACCTCGAGGATCAGCTCGGCGCGAGCCTGTTCGACCGCTCCCGGGGGCAGTCCCGCCCGACGGCGCTGGCGGAGTTCATTGCCACTCGCGCGGCAGGACTCGCGAATGACGCGTCATTGCTCAGCCGCGAACTCGAACGGCTGGCCCGGGGGCAGACCGGACTGGTGCGGCTGGGCATGGGGCCCGCCCCGATGCGCGCGCTCGTCGGGCCGCTCGCCGGCCGGGTCCGGGCGCAGCGCCCCGACATCAACCTGGAGATCCGCACCGGAACCAGCACCGCCTTGCGCGGCTGGCTGCTGCAGCGCGAAGTGGACATGGTCCTGGCGGCGCCGCTCGAGCCGACCGATCCTGCCATCGAGGCGGAACTGATGCTCGAAACCGAGAGCGTCATCGTTGCGCACCCCGACCACCCGATGTTCAAGGGGCCGCCTCCCGGCATCAGGGAGATATTCAAGTACCCCGCCGCCCTGCCGTTCCTGGAGCCGCGCTACCTGGATTTCGTGCGAGTTCATTTCGGCGTCGACGTCGCAGTGCAACCCGGTCGGCTCGTCTGCTCCGATTTTGACGTACTGGCCGGTGTCACGGCGGATGCCCCGCATTTCTTCACGGCCGGGCCCCGCTTCACGTTTGCGAAAGAGATTGCGTCAGGCCGGCTGCGCGTGCTGGAAACCAAGGTGCCGCAGAAGCACCTCGTCCAGCTGCATACCAATCGAAGCGCCTATCCGCTGCCGGCTGTCGGCCTGGTGCAAGGAGATGGTGCGTCAGGTCTGCGCGGAGTTCGCGCACCAGCATTCCCTGACCGCGCCTGCGGCCGTTCAGGCCCAGAACGCGACGACCCGCTGCACGACCCAGAACGCGGCCGTCGCGCCGATGAGATAGGCGACCGGCGTGCGGATCAGGTCCTCCGTGTGCCATGGTCCGCGCTCCCCGGTGCGGTGCCGGGCGATCAGCCGACCGACGAGCGACAGTACGGCGACCACGGCCGCGATGAAGACCAACTGGCCCGCCTCGACGCCGACGTTGAAGAAAAGCAGCGCCACCGGGATGTCCTGCTCCGGCAATCCGATCGAGCGCAGGGCTCCGGCGAAACCGAATCCGTGCAGCAGCCCGAAGACGAATGCCACGACCCAGGGTGCGCGCGCGGTGAGCCCTGGCCTGCCTTGCGCGGCGTGCAGGATCTCGGCGGCGACGAACACGACGCTGAGCGCGATCGTGGCCTCGACCGGCGCCTGCGAGACGTGCACGAGCCCGAGGGTCGCTGCGGCCAGCGTGATGCTGTGCGCGACCGTGAACGCGGTCACCGTGGCGATCAGGCGCTTCCAGTTGCCGACCAGGAACAACAGGCCGAGCACGAACAGCAGGTGATCGACGCCGAGCAGGATGTGCTCGACGCCGAGCGCGAAATAGGTCTTCGCGACCTCGAACCTGCTCGGCGCCGCGGTCACCTCGAAAGTGGGCGATTCGGGCGTCAGGCGCGTGGTCTGTGACGTGCCGTCGAGGCGCTCGACGCGCGCCAGCACGTCGGTGCGCGTGGCGCTCAGGCCGTCGATCGTGACCACTTTTCCGGTCAGGCCGCCGGGGCAGGTCGCGCGGAAGCGCTCCACGAAGGCCCCGCCCACCATCGCGCCGGAGCTCGGGGCACCCGTGCAGTCCTTCGGCAGGCGAACGTACATCCCGAGTCGGAACTCGCCGCTGGCCGGGACCTTCCACAGCACATCGTAGGAGCCCGCCTTGAACTCGCGGATCTCGAGATAACCCGGCCGGACTTCGTGCGCGGCAGCCCTCCCCGCAAGGCATGCGAGGCAGGCGAGCAGCGCGAGTCGCAGCAGGCGCGTCACGGCTTCGCAGCAGGCGCGGGCGGCGCAGTGGCCGGAGCCTGCGCCAGCAACTTGCCAAGCTCGCCCTCGTAGCGGACTTCATACTTGCCGCGCAGCGAATCGTAGAAGGCATCGTTCACCTGCTGGCGCTGCGCCGCCTGCCACTCGCGCAGGACCGACGGCCGGATCTCCGCGAGTGTCGGCTGCTTCGCCGGCGTCCGCGCTGCGACCCGCACCAGGTGCAGGCCGTAGGCCGATTCGAAGGGACCGGTCCACTGTCCGAGCGGCGCGCTCTCCACATCGGCCGAGAACGCTTCGCCGAAGGTGTTGGAAATTTCCTGCGGTGTGGCGCGTTCCATGGACGGCGGCAGCATCGTCGGGTCGCCGGCCTCCGCCGGATCGGCGGGGCCCCTGCCCGACTGCAGTTCCGCCAGCAGCTTTTCGGCATCGCTTCGCGCGACGTTCCCACGGCGATCGGTGCTGAGGAACACCTGCTGGAACGAAAGCATCGGCGCCGCCACGAACTTGTCGGCGTGTGCGTCGAGGAACTGCTGAAGCTCGGCTTCGGTCGGCTGGCGCGACTCGGCCACGTCCTCCGAGACGAACTCCATCTTCTGGCGGAGGCGACGGCGGATCACCGTGTCGTCACGGTCGAGGCCGATCGCGATCGACTCGCGATAGAACACCTCTTCCTTCACGTAATCGTCGACGAGTCCCCGCAGCTCCTGTGCCGACGGGGGCCGCATCCAGGTCTTCGCGAAATTCTCGGCCAGGGCCTCGGCCCGGGCCTCGGTCACCACGATCTCACCCGGCGCGACGGTCTCCCCGCCCCTCACCCAGTGGTAGAGGAGGAACAAGCCTGCGCCGAGCAGGAGAAAGTGCAGCAGCGGCTCGCGCAGCCAGTTTCGCTTCGTCATGGCGGCGCATTAGACCAGCGCCGCAGTGCCGATGGAAGCGCGGCCGCTGCGGTACGGCTCAAGCCTTGCGCTTTTCCTTCTTCGCCGCGCGCTTCTCTTCCTTGGTTTTCTGCGGCTTTTTCTTGCCTTCTTTCTTCTGGTTCATGCCCTTGCTCATGGGATTCTCCTTCGCTTGTATCAGTCAGCCAATCTCGGAAAGCTCTGCCGGCGTGAACCGCAGTGAAGCAGCCGCCGCGTTGTCTGCCAGGTGCTCGACGCTCGACGTGCCGGGGATGGGCAGCATCGCTTCGGATCGCGCGAGCAGCCATGCGGTCGCGGCCTGGGAAAACGACACGCCTCGCCGCACGGCCCAGCGCTCGAGCGCGGCGCGTGCCCGGGCGTCCCCGTCGCGGGGAGCCTGCGACAGCGGCGACCAGGGAATGAACGCAAGGCCGTCGCGCTCGCAGACGGCCAGCACGGTATCGGACGAACGGTCGGAGACGTTGTAACGGTTCTGGACCGACACGACCTCGACGATCCTGCGTGCCCTCGCGAGTTCGTCGGCATCGAAGTTGGACACGCCGACATGGCGGATCAGGCCTTCGGCCTGCAGCCTCGCGATCTCGCCGAGCGACTCTTCCAGTGGCACCTTCGGATCGATCGTGTGGAGCTGGTACAGGTCGATGCGCTCGAGCCGAAGGCGCCGGAGACTCGCGAGGCAGGCCTCGCGCAAGTGCGTCGGCCGCCCGTCCGGCACCCATTTTTCCGCAGCGGGCCGCACGATGCCGCCCTTGGTCGCGATCACGAGGCCCTCCGGGTACGGATACAGCGCCTCGGCGATCAGCCGCTCGCTCACCTCGGGGCCATACGAGTCCGCGGTGTCGATGAAGTCGATGCCGAGTTCGATCACGCGCCTCAGCAGGCGGCGGGCTCCGGACGGGTCGGGCGGGTCGCCCCAGATTCCCGGGCCGGCGACGCGCATCGCGCCGAAGCCGAGACGGTTGACCGTGAGGTCGCCGCCGATCGTGATCGTCTTTGCCATGGCTCGAATATACAGCGCGCCGTGCGGCAACCGCACTCCGGAGTCAGCGCACGATCGCCGCGCTCTTCACCAGCGCCCACACCGGCAGGCCCGGAGCGAGACCAAGCTCCGCGACGGACCGTCGCGTGACCCTCGAGAGCAGGAGGCACCGGCCCGCCGCCACGCGCACCAGTGCCTGCGACGGAGAATCCGGCGCCTCGGCCACGTCGAGCACGCGGCCCTCGAGGACGTTCAGCACGCTGATCATCTCGGGCCGACGCAGTGCGAGACTCACGTCGCGCGCATGTATGCAGACCCGGACCGTGCGGCCGGGCGCAGTGGCCGGGCTCGCGGCGATCCACAGTTCACCGCCGTCGAAGCCGACTCGCGCCAGACCGTGGTCCGCGTCCACCGACTCGACCCGGCCATCGATCACGCTGCCCGCGCCTTCCGCCTGCGCAAAAGGCAGGCGCGGGTCGCTCATGACCTCCTGCGCCGGCCCGTCCGCGGCGATGCGGCCCGCATCCAGCCAGATCATGCGGTCCGAGAGGCGGGCAGCTTCGCGCAGGTCGTGGCTGACGTACAGGCACGGAATCGGCAGCGACGCGAGCACGCGCTCCAGCACGTCCTGGACCTCCGACGTGCCGGCCTCGTCGAGCGCAGACACCGGCTCGTCGAGAAGCAGCAATTGCGGACGGCCGAGCAACGCCCGCGCAATGGCCACGCGCTGGCGCTCGCCACCGGACAGGTCGTGCACACGCCTGTCGAGCAGCGGGGTGATGCCGAGGTCGGCGGCCACGCGACCGGGATCCGAGGCACCGGCCCGTGCACCTGCGCGCCGCGAGCCATATTCGAGGTTGCCTCGCACGGTGAGGTGCGGGAAGAGGTGCGCCTCCTGCGTCACGTAACCGATCCCGCGAAGGTGGGTCGGCAGCTCGATGTCGCGAGCCGAGTCCAGCCAGGTCTCGCCATTCCAGGAAATCTCGCCCGCGCGCGGGCGCTCGAGGCCTGCGATGCACCGGAGCAGCGTCGTCTTGCCGGATCCCGACGGGCCGGACAGCGTGGTCACGCCGCGCCCGTCGAGCTCGAACGCCACCTCGAGCACGAACTCGCCGCGCCGCTGCGAAAGTCGAACGTCGAGCCTCGTCACGGCCGCACCGGCACGCGCGAGCGGCGCGACCAGTGGAGCGCGAACAGCACCGCGAAGGAAAACGCCACCAGTCCGAGCGAATACGCCTGCGCGGCGCGGTAATCGAGCTGCTCGACGCGATCGTAGATCGCGATGGACAGCACCTGCGTCTCGCCCGGGATGTTGCCGCCGATCATGAGCACGACGCCGAACTCGCCGAGGGTGTGCGCGAAGCCGAGCACGGAGGCCGTGACGAATCCGGTGGCCGCCAGCGGCAGCGCGACGCTGAAGAAGCGGTCGAGCGGGCCCGCACCCAGCATCGCCGCCGCCTCGAGCTGCCCGCGCGGGATCGCCTCGAAGGCGTCCTTGATCGGGTTGACGACGAACGGGGCCGAGAACACCACCGAGCCGATCACGAGGCCGGTGAAGCTGAAGACGACGCGCAGGTCGAGGAACTGCAGCAGCGGAGCGAGCGGCCCGCGCGGCCCGAGCAGCAGCAGGAGGTAGAAACCGAGCACCGTCGGCGGCAGCACCAGCGGCAGGGTCACCAGCGCCTCGACCAGCGGCCTCGCCGCCGAGCGCGTGCGCGCGAGCCACCACGCGAGCGGTGTGCCGACGACCAGGAGGACCAGCGTGGTCGTGAGCGCGAGCCGCAGGCTCAACCAGAAAGGCATCAGGTCCATGGCGCCACGCGTCCTCTCGATCGCCGGTCAGCGCGGGGGCACGACGTATCCCGCCGCCCGGATGATGCGCCCGGCCGCGTCCGAGTGCAGGAATTCGAGCAGGTCGCGAGCGTCGGCGTTCGATGCAGCCTGCTTCAGGAGCACGACCTGCTGCTCGATCGGACCGTGCAGCGACGGATCCACCTCGACGACCTCGTGCGCGATGCTCGTTCCGGACGACGACTGGTATTCCAGCACTTGCGACAGGGCGACGAATCCGGCATCCGCCGCGCCGCTCGCGACGAACTGGAAGGCCTGGGCCGCGTTTTCGCCCTGCACGATCCGGAGACCTGCGCCTGTATCGATGCCGAGTGCGCGCAGTGTCTCGAGCGCCGCGGCCCCGTAGGGCGCCGCGGCAGGTTTCGCGATCGCAAGCGTACGGACGGAGTCGCCGGACAGGATCGACTTCAGGTCCTCGTCGCCGCGACGCACGGGGGCCCACAGCACCAGCCGCCCGATCGCGTACGTGAAGCGGGTACCGGCCACCGCAAGACCCTCGACCTCCAGCCGCTGCGCACGAATGAGATCGGCAGAGAAGAAGAGGTCGAACGGCGCGCCTTGCGCGACCTGCGACGCGAGCAGCCCGCTCGCACCGGGCGTCAGCACGCACCGTCCGGGGCGGGTGGCGAAGAACTCGCGGCAGATTCGCTCGGCGGACTGCGAGAAGTTCGACGCGACGGCAACACGGAGTTCGTGAGATTCCCCGGCAGCCCATGCGCTGCGCCCGGGCGACACGCCGAGCAGCAGCAGGCTCGCGCAGAGCGCGCCCCACCTGACCGGACGATCCATTCGAGTCGCCAAGCTGCAGCCCTCCCCGCGGGGCCTCATCTTATGTGATTGCGCGTCGAGCAAGGAACGCGCAACCGGCGTCGAGTTTTCGTGACGCGCGTCACCATCCCCGGCAATGGCGGGGCGGCGCGCGCGCGCGTGGCCTAGCTTGACTGCGTGGCCGCCGCGCGCGGCCTCGTGGCAAGGAGACCTGCATGAACGTCTCGAACCCCAGGGCTCGCCAACCCTCGGAACGACGCCGCTCCCTCGGCGCACTCCTGGCGGTCACCCTGTTGCCCTCGGTGGCCCTCGCGACACCACCCCCGTGGGCGCCCGCGCACGGCTGGCGCGCGAAGAACGATCCGACCTACGCCGGCTACAGCGGACGCAGCTGGGATCACGACTACGGCGTTCAATCCGGCCGCTGCGATCGCGCGGAGGTCGGTGCCCTGCTCGGCGGCATCGCCGGCGCCGCGATTGGCGCCGAAGCGGGCAAGGACGGCGGCCGGGCCGTCGCGGTCGCCATCGGCACGGTGATCGGCGCCGCCATCGGCGCGGAAATAGGTCGCCGCATGGACAACACCGATCGCGCATGCACCGGCCACGCCCTGGAACTCGCGAGCCCGGGCCGCAGCGTCACCTGGCGC
This sequence comes from uncultured Gammaproteobacteria bacterium, assembly GCA_963726665.1. Lineage (GTDB taxonomy): Bacteria > Pseudomonadota > Gammaproteobacteria > Steroidobacterales > Steroidobacteraceae > RPQJ01. The sequence goes on from CAVSDW010000019.1 coordinate 68,483, forward strand.
AACCCGGCGAGCGGCATCACCTACCAGCTCACTCCGGCCGAGCATCCGTACTCGAACGACGGCTGCCGAAAATTCCGCCTCATCGCGACGGGATCCTTCGGGCTGAGCGAGGGGCGGGCGACGGCCTGCACGGGCGCCGACGGCGTGTGGAAGCTGGCGCCGGAGGCGACGCTGTCTCAGCGCTGAACGTGCTCCGCGGCGCGGGGGCTGTCATCGGCCCCCACGCCGTGATCCAGCCCTCACCAGATGACGACCAGTGCGTCGCCTTTGCGCAGCATCGGATCGCCGGGCTTGCAGTCGAAAGCCGTCGCGAACGCCGGCACGTTGGTCGGCGGTGCATTCGCGCGTACCCGCGGCGGCGAGTGCGGATCCGACGCCACCAGCACCCTCGCCCGCTCGGCGGTCTGCTGGGAGCGCCAGGTGGTGGACCAGCCATAAAAGAAACGCTGGTCGCGCGTCATTCCATCGATCATCGGGTCGGGCTTTCCGGCACTGGCAAGTCCCATCGCGTCGTAGGCCACGCTCAAGCCGCCAAGGTCGGCGATATTCTCGCCGAGCGTCAGGTTGCCGTTGACCTTCAGGCCCGGTAGCGCCTCATAGGCGTCGTACTGTTTGACCAGCCGTGCTGTCAGCTTGCGAAACTGCGCCGCGTCGACGTCGGACCACCACTGCTCGAAGTTGCCGTCGGGGCCGAAGCGCGAGCCCTGGTCGTCGAAGCCGTGGGTCATCTCGTGGCCGATCACCGCACCGATCGCGCCGTAGTTGAGCGGATCGTCCACCGAGGGATCGAAGAACGGCGGCTGCAGGATCGCGGCCGGAAACACGATTTCGTTCTGCAGCGGGTTGTAATACGCGTTCACCGTCTGCGGGGTCATGTCCCACTCGGTCCGGTCGACGGGCTGGCCGACCTTGCCGAGCTCCCAGCGGTAGTTGAATGCGCGCGCGGCGTAGACGTTGCCGAGGTAGTCCTCGCCGCTGGTCGCAAGCCCGCTCCAGTCGCGCCACTTGTCCGGATAGCCCACCTTGGGCGTGAAGGTCGCGAGTTTCGCGAGCGCTTTCTTCTTGGTCTCGTCCGTCATCCAGGCCAGGTTCTCGATGCGAACCTTGAGCGAGGCGGCAAGATTTCCGACGAGCCGCTCCATGGCCTCCTTCGACGACGGCGGGAAGGCCACCTTTACGTAGAGCTGTCCCATCGCTTCGCCGACTCCGTCCTCGACCGCGCCGAGCACGCGCTTCCAGCGTGCCTGGATCTCCTTCTGGCCGAGCAGCGTCCTGTCGTGGAACTCGAAATGCTCCGTCGCGAACGCGTCGCTCAGGTAGGGCGACGCGTCATCCACCAGGTGGTAACGCAGGTAGCTCTTCCACTCGGCGACCGGCACCGTGCCGATCATCGTGCTGACTTCCTTGTGGAAGGATGGCACCGACAGCGAGAACATCGCCGGCGTCGCGATGCCCTGGGACTCGAAGAACGCGGTCCATGGGAAGTTCGGCGCCAGTTCGTCCGCCTTCGCGGGCGCCACCGGGTTGTAGTAGAGCTCGACGTCCCGCGACAGGTCCTCCTGCGACTTCGAGGCGCGCGCGAGGCGCGTCTCGAATGCCAGCACGGCCGTCGCCTGCGTGGCGGCGTCCGTCGCGGCGACACCGGACAACTCCAGCACCTTCGCTACGTGCTTCTGGTAGGCCTCGCGGATCGACTTCTTGTCGGCGTCGAAGTAGTAGGTCTTGTCCGGCAGCCCAAGGCCTCCCTGCACCGCGTACGCGATGTTCGTCTTCGAGTCCTTGAAATCAGCCTCCGGGCCGAACGAAAACAACGGATTCAGTCCTTCCGCCGCGACCTTTCGCAGGTACGCGGAGACGGCCGTCCCGTCGGCGAGCCCGTCGATCTCGGCCAGGCGCGTCGCGAGCGGCTTGATGCCCTGCTCGTTGACGCGCGCCTGGTTCATGCCGGAACGCCATAGATCGCCGACGATCTTGTCGGTCCCGGTCGCGTCCGGGAGTCCCGCCACGTGCTCGGCGATCTGGCGGCGAATGTCGAGCGAACGCTCGCGCAGGACTGATCCCGCACCCCACGAGATCTGGTCGGCCGGGATCGGGTTCGCGGCCAGCCACTTGTCGTTGGCGTGAGCTGCAAGATCCGTGCAGGCTCCAATCGAAGGGTCGAGGTCGGCACTCTGGAACCGGATTGGCGGCGTGAGCTTGCTTTCGTCCAGTGCCCAGGCTCGCGCCGGCGGTTTCGCCTCGGCCGCTGTCTGGTCGCTGGCACGCTGGCAGCCCGCCTGGGTAAGCAGGGTCGCGACGGCTACGGCAAGCACTGCGAACTTCCTGTCTCTTGAAATCACGGTGGTCCTCCAAAGACGGGGGCGGACGGGCAAGCGCGGACTATAGCGGGTGGCCCGCCGGGCTGTCAGGGGTCCGGCAGGCCCCGTCACCGCGTTCCACGGCGCCGCGCAGGGCCCGGGACGCCCGGGCATCCTGCACATCGTCGAGGACCTGGCGCACGCTCGCGCTGGAGAAAATGTCCTCGAGCCCGCAGCTCATCTTGCGTTGCCAGTTCAGGTGCTCATCGCTGGTGCCCGGCACGTTCACCGGATCGGTCATGTCGACCAGGTCCTCGATCTGCAGCGCGACCAGCGCGGACGCGCTGCGCGCCAGATACACGTGGATCGCTCGCGACAGCGCGTCGCCCCGGAGGGCGTCCGTTCCGGCAGGCGCGAGTCCCTCCGACGCGAGCGCGGCAAGCAAAGACCCTCGGTCGCGCGTGCGCTCGTCTGCGACCTGCAACTGCACCTGCTCGCCCGGATAGAGCCCGAGCCGCTCCCGGAGCTCGATGTCGTTGCCCGACCAGTACCCGGCGAGCGTCGGCAGGTCGTGCGTGGTGATGGTCGCGATCGCGCGCCGCGGGTACTCGCCGGGCCTGCGGAAACTGCCGTCGCCGTGCTTCTCGAACAGCAGCACCCGATAGGAGTACACGAGGCGCTCGCCCATCGCGACCGACATCTCGCGGGGAACGGTGCCGAGGTCCTCGCCGACGACGAGGCAAGAGTGGCGCTCGCTCTCGAGCACCAGCACGGACATGAGGTCGTCGAGCGGATAGTGCACATATCCACCGTCGTTGGCGCCGAGGCCGACGGGCACCCACCACTGCCGGTAGAGCGCCATGATGTGGTCGAGCCTGAGCGCGCCGAATTGACGCATGTTCGCGGCGATGAGTTCGCGGAACGGCAGGTATCCCTCGGCCTTGAGCACGTTCGGATCCTGTGGCGGGATTCCCCAGTCCTGTCCCTTGAGCGCCAGCGCATCGGGCGGCGCGCCGACGCCGGCGCTCCTGCGGTAAAGCGCCTGGTCGGACCAGGTCTCGGACCCGCTCGGGTTCACGCCGACGGCGTAGTCGCCGTAAAGGCCGATCTCCATCCCGAACTCGCGTGCGAGGCGCTGGACCGCACCGAGCTGCTCCTCGGCCTGCCACTGCATCCACGCGTGGAACGCCACCTCGTCCGCGTGAGCGGCCTCGAATTCGCGCACGCCATCGTGAGACGGATCGCTGAGCTCGGCGGGCCACACGGGCCAGCCCCAGTACCGATGTGAGTCCTTCGCACGCAGGTACCCGTCGATCGCGTCGTGCAGCGCGTGCAGGCGCAACGGCTCGCCGCGGTCCGCCACGTAGGCGCGGAACTGCTGCGCGCGAAACGATCCCCGCGCAAGGTGCTCGCGTGCGAAGTGACGGAAGAGCGCCTGCAGCAACGGCAGCTTTGCCGCCGCGACGCCGGGATAGTCCACGTTGGCCGTCGCGCGCAGGCGCTCGAGCTCGGCCTGGAATCCCGGCTCCGCCACCCTGCTCCGTGCTTCCGCGCACTCCGCAAACTCCGGGACACGCTCCACGGCGATGTAGAGCACGTTGAGGAAGTGCCGCGACGACGGGCTGTAGGGACTGAAGTGCCATGGATTGGCCGGAAACAGCGCGTGCAGCGGGTTCAAGCCGATGAACGAGGCGCCCGCGGGCGCGATCCAGCGCACGGACTGCTCGAGGTCGGCGAAGTCACCGAGGCCCCAGTTCTGCAGCGAGCGCAGCGTGTAGAGCTGCACGGACACGCCCCAGAGGCGGCGACCGTCGCTGAGCGCCTTCGGCTCGAAACACGCTCGAGGAGCAGCGATCAGCGAACACTGCGCGCTGACGTCGGCCCCCAGCACCACGCGCAGCACGTGGTAGCCGTGCGGCAGGTCCGAGGGCAGCACGAGCGAGCGTCGCGTGTGCGAGCGGCCATCGAGATCGCCTCGTTCGAGTTCCGCGAGGTCGCCGCAGAACACGCGGCCCGCGATCTCGCCGCCCTCCTCGAGGGCGATGACCCAATCGAGCGCGCGTCCCAGGTATTCGTCGGCCACGGATACGTCGACCGAAGAACTCCCCGGATGGACGACGGCAACCGGTGGGAGCAGCGAGCGCCAGCGCGAGCATTCGCGCTCCTGTCGAGCCTGCTCGATTCCAACGGCGTCCTCGGTGGGATACCCCATCGCCGCCAGGATGGACTTGCGTGCAGCCGCTCCAATGGGCGTGGGATCGCCGCGATAATTCTCGTACGCGTCTCCGATTCCGCAGAGTCGTGCAAGCCGGTCGATCGGCGAATCGGACATGTCAGGGGCCCGTCCGCAGGGTTCGCGGCGATGACCGGCCGCGCCAGAGGCCGCAGGGGACGTTTGCCACCTACGTCGCCTTCGACTCGAGCAGCACGGTGGAATGCGGCTCCACGCGCAATGACTGTCCACGCTCGAATTCCGACCCGGCCGCGCGGAGTCCGCCGCCGGTGTCGAACACGAGCCGCCAGTTCGCGCCATCCGGTGGCGACGGCAGCACCAGGTCGGCCGGCACGTCGTCGGCGTTGAAGACGACGAGCAGGTCACCGCGGTCCACGGCGCCCGACGGCACGCCGTTCATGTGGACCGCAATCGCGCGCAGCGCGGGATCCTGCCAGTCTGCATCGGTGAGCTCGCGGCCAGACGCGTTCAGCCAGGTAACGTCCTTCGCGTGCGCGCTGCGACGCGAGCCTTTCAGGAACGTGTCGCGACGCAGCCAGAGCCTCGAGCGCCTGAGATCGGCCAGCATCCGCACGAAACGCAGGCGATCCGCGTTCTTCCCGGGCAGGCTCCAGTCGAGCCAGGAGATCTCGTTGTCCTGGCAGTACGCGTTGTTGTTTCCGCCCTGCGTGTGACCGAACTCGTCGCCCGCGAGCAGCATCGGCACGCCCTGCGACAGGAACAGCGTTGCGAGCAGGTTGGCAGCCTGGCGCGAGCGCAGTTCCCGCACGGCGGGATCGTCGGTCGGGCCTTCCACGCCGCAGTTCCAGCTCAGGTTGTGGGCGTGTCCGTCAGCGCCGTTCTCGAGATTGGCCTCGTTGTGCCTGGCGTTGTAGGAAACGGAATCCTCCAGCGTGAAGCCGTCGTGCGCGGCGATGAAGTTCACGCTGGCCGTGGGCTTGCGCCCGTGCTGGCGGAACAGGTCGCTCGAACCCGCGAATCGCTCCGCGAACGCACCGACCAGCCCGCGGTCGCCGCGCCAGAACGCGCGCATCGTGTCCCGGTAGCGGTCGTTCCACTCCGACCATCCGGCCGGAAAGTGGCCGAGCTGGTAGCCGCCGGGACCGACGTCCCAGGGCTCGGCGATGAGCTTCACGTAGGCAAGCGTGGGATCCGAGCGCAGGGCCGCGAAGAACGGAGCGGTGACGCTGTACCCGCCGCTGTCGCGGCCAACCACCGGCGCGAGGTCGAAGCGGAAACCGTCCACGCGCATTTCGGTCACCCAGTAGCGCAGGCAATCGAGCACCAGCGCGCGCACCTCCGGGTTGTCGAACTTGATCGTGTTGCCGCAGCCCGTGAAATTCTTGTAACTGGCCTGGTCGTGCGGGAAGAGTCTGTAGTACACGGCGTTGTCGAAGCCGCGCAGGCAGAGCGTCGGGCCCGCCTCGTTGCCTTCAGCAGTGTGATTGAACACCACGTCGAGCACGACCTCGAGGCCCGCGCCGTGCAGCGCGCGCACCATGGTCTTGAACTCCGCGACAGGATCCTCGATCGCGTAGCGCGCATCGGGCGCGTACCAGGCGAGCGGGTTGTAGCCCCAGTAGTTCGAGAGTCCCCGATCGACGAGGAACTTCTCCGATGCGAAGGCCTGGCATGGCATGAGCTCGACGGTCGTGACGCCGAGGCGCTTCAGGTAGTCGAGCACGGCGGGCTCGGCGAGCCCGAGGTATTTTCCCCGCAGGCGGGCGGGAACCGCGGGATTGCGTTGCGTGAATCCCTTCACGTGCAGCTCATAGATGATCGTGTCGCGCCACGGGACGTTCGGCGAGCGCACGCCGCCCCAGTCGAACGCCGGATCGACGACGCGGCACTTCGGGACGTGTTCCGCGCTGTCCTGCGGATCGGGGAGCGCGTCGTTGCCGGACTCTGCGCCGTTCAGCGACGGGTGCCAGTTGAGTTCGCCTGCAAGCGCGGCCGCACAGGGGTCGACCAGCAGCTTCGCCGGGTTGAAGCGATGCCCGTCCGAGGGCCGATAGGGTCCGTGGACGCGGTATCCGTACAGCGTGCCCGGGCCACCGTGGCGCGCCGGCAGGAATCCGTGCCAGACGTCGCCGCTGCGGGATGGCATCGGGAGTCGCGCCGTCTCGTTCCGGCCACTGGCGTCGAACAGGCAGAGCTCCACGCGCGTCGCGCCGGACGAGGGCACGGCGAAATTGATGCCGCGCCCGGTCCAGCTGGCCCCGAGCGGCTGTGCGGAGCCGGCCTCGAGGACCGGAGAATCAGCGGCCGCGACCGGCAGCGTGTCAGGCATCAGGTGAAGCCTCGCCAGTGCATTGCATTGCGCATCTGCAACGTGAGGCCTCAGCGATCAGGCCGGAAGTAGAGCGCAGAGAGCGCAGGCAGATTGACCCTCAGGCGGAACGGGCGATCGTGGGTCGCGTGCTGGTCCGCGGCCACGCGGTCCTGCAGGTTGTACGCGGCGCCGCCATAGCGTGTCGCATCGCTGTCGAGGATCTTCGCGTAGGTTCCGCCCTCCGGAACGCCGATCCAGTAGTCGTCGCGCGGCACCGGCGTCGCGTTGAACACGCAGATGACCGGCGGCGCCTCCGGCCGCGAGGGGTCGCGACGCAGGAACGCGAACACGCTCTGGTCCGAGTTGTGCAGGTCGATCCAGGCAAAGCCGGCGGGATCGGCATCGCCGGCGTGCAGCACCGAGAGGTCCGCATACATGCGGTTGAGATCGCGGTTGAAGTCGAGGAGCCCTCGATGATGCGCGTCATCGAGCAGGTGCCAGTCGAGGGAGTCGTCGTCCCGCCACTCGCGCCACTGCCCGAATTCCGAGCCCATGAAGAGCAGCTTCTTGCCCGGGTGCGCGGTCATGTAGGCGCGGAACCACCGGTAGTTCGCACGCTTCTGCCAGTCGTCGCCCGGCATCTTGCCGAGCAGCGAGCCCTTGCCGTGCACGACCTCGTCGTGCGAGACGGGGAGCATGAATTTCTCCGACCACGCGTACACGAACGAGAAGGTCACCAGCTGGTGGTGGAAACGCCGGTGCACGGGGTCCATCGCCGCGTAGCGAAGCGTGTCGTTCATCCAGCCCATGTTCCACTTGAAGTGGAAGCCGAGGCCGCCGAGGTGCACGAGCTGCGTGACGCCCGGAAAGGAAGTCGATTCCTCCGCGATCGTCATCGCGCCAGGGTGGTAGCGGCCGACCGCGACATTCAGGTGCCGGAGGAAGTCGATCGCGTCGAGGTTCTCGCGCCCGCCGTGGCGGTTCGGCAGCCACTCGCCGGGCTTGCGGCTGTAGTCCAGGTACAGCATCGAGGCGACCGCGTCCACGCGCAGCCCGTCCACGTGGTAGTGATCCAGCCAGTAGAGCGCATTCGCCACCAGGAAATTGCGCACCTCGTGGCGGCCGTAGTTGAAGATCTTCGTGCCCCAGTCGGCGTGCTCTCCGAGCCGCGGGTCGGCGTGCTCGTAGAGCGCCGTGCCGTCGAATTCGACGAGGCCGTTCTCGTCGCGCGGGAAATGCGCAGGCACCCAGTCGAGGATCACGCCGATGCCGGCCTGGTGGCAGCGATCGACGAAGTGCATGAAGTCCTGTGGTGAGCCGAAGCGCGACGACGGTGCGTAGTAGCCGACGACCTGGTAGCCCCACGAACCGTCGAACGGATGCTCCGCCACGCCCATGAGTTCGACGTGCGTGAATCCCAGGTCGCGGACGTACGGGATCAGTTCGTCGGCGAGCTCGCGCCAGTTCGGGAACGACGGGTTGCGGTCGTGGCGCCGGCGCCAGGACCCGGGGTGCAGTTCGTAGATGCTGATCGGCCTCGTCGGGTGATTCGCGTGACGGCGGGCCTCCATCCAGGCGTCGTCCTGCCACTCGTGGCCCTCGAGATCTGCCACCACCGAGCAGTTCTCCGGCCGCAGCTGCATCGCGAAGCCGTAGGGATCGGACTTGAGCAGCGTGCGGCCGCCGCGAACGCGGATCTCGTACTTGTAGTTCGTGCCCGGCCCGACTCCGGGAACGAAGAGCTCCCAGATCCCCGATCCGCCACGCATCTGCATCGCGTGCCTGCGCCCGTCCCACAAATTGAACGGTCCGACGACGCTCACGCGTTCGGCGTTCGGCGCCCAGACGGCAAAGCGCGTGCCGTCGAGCCCGTCGAGCACGGACGGGTGGGCGCCGAGCTTGTGATAGATGAAGTGGTGATTTCCCTCGCCGAAGAGATACAGGTCGAATTCCGAGAGCTGCGGCGAGAAGTAGTACGGGTCGTGCTTGGTGTGCTCGGCGCCGTTTCGATACCGGATCCGCAGGAGGTAAGGCGACAGCGGTCGCCGGTGGGGCACGAGTCCCTCGAAGAGTCCGGCGTCATGGACGCGCTTGAGGACGCTGGGAGGCGAGTCGTCGTCCCACCGGACCTCGACGAGTTCTGCGTCGGGCTCGAGGACGCGCACCACGCAGGCCGGCGGGCCGCTCTTGCGCGGGATCTCGTGGTACCCGAGCAGCGAACGCGGCTCCGGGTGCCGCGCCTGAATCAGCGCGTCGATCTCCGAGGCAGTGAGCTTCTGTCTGGTCGGCACGAGCCCAGTCTAGCGAAACTACATTACCGGCTTGATGCGCCAGATGCGTTCGGCGTACTCGCGGATGCTGCGGTCGCTCGAGAAGGTGCCCATGCCGATGGTGTTCAATACCGCGCGGCGGGTCCACTCGGCCGGCCGGCGATATAGTTCGTCCACCGCGTCCTGCGCCACGCAGTACGCGTCGAAATCCGCCAGCACGAAGAATGGCTCCCCCTCGCTCAGCACGCGATCCACGACCGGCCTGCCATCCGCGAGGTTGCCGGGCGTGAAGAATCCGGAATCGATCATGGCCAGCGTCGTGGCGAGCTCGGGGTTCGCGGCCGCGACCTCGGTCGGCGAGTAGCCGCGCCGCCGGCGTTCGGCGACCTCGTCGGCCGTCAGGCCGAAGATGAACATGTTGTCCGCCCCGACCTGCTCGCGGATCTCGATGTTGGCACCGTCGAGCGTGCCGATCGTGAGCGCGCCGTTCAGCGACAGTTTCATGTTGCCCGTGCCCGAGGCCTCCATGCCCGCAGTGGAGATCTGCTCCGAGAGATCGGCCGCCGGCATGATGCGCTGCGCCAGCGACACGTCGTAGTCCGGCAGGAACGCGACCTTGAGGCGCCCCGCCACGCTGCGGTCGGCGTTCACGACGCGCGCGACGTTGTTGGCGAGCTTGATGATGTCCTTCGCCATCGTGTAGCCGGGCGCGGCCTTGCCCGCGAAGAGCACGGTCCGCGGCACGACGTCGCCGTCGGGGTTCGCGCGGATGCGGTTGTAGCGCGTCACGACGTAGAGCAGGTTCAGGAGCTGCCGCTTGTACTCGTGGATGCGCTTGACCTGCACGTCGAAGAGCGAAGCCGGATCCACCTCGATCCCGACCCGGCGCTGGATGGTCTCGGCGAGGCGCCGCTTGTTCTCGGCCTTGATGGCGGCGAAACGCGCGCAGAAGCCGGCGTCGTCTTCCACGCCGCGCAGCCGCTCGAGTTCTTCGAGGTCGTTTTCCCAGGCGTGCCCCAGCCGCTCGGTGAGCAGCGCCGCGAGGCCGGGGTTCGACTGCTTGAGCCAGCGCCGAACCGCGATGCCGTTCGTGACGTTGGTGAACCGGCCGGGGTACAGCCCGGCGAAGTCCGCGAAAATCGTCTGCTTCATGAGCTCCGAATGGAGCTTGGCGACGCCGTTGACGGTGTGGCTGGCGACCACGGCGAGGTGCGACATCCTCACCGTGCGGCCATGGCCCTCGTCGATCAGCGACATGCGCTGGCGGCGGTCGTTGTCCTGTGGATAGCGCGCCGAGATTTCATCCAGCAGCGCGCGGTTCAGCAGGTAGATGATCTGCAGGTGGCGAGGCAGGATGCGCTCGAAGAACGCCACCGGCCAGACCTCGAGCGCCTCGGGCAGCAGCGTGTGATTGGTGTAGGAGAACACGCGCCGCGTGAGATCCCACGCCCGGTCCCACTCGAGCTCGTGGTCGTCGACCAGCAGGCGCATCAGCTCGGGAATCGCGAGCGCCGGATGCGTGTCGTTCAGCTGGATCGCGACGGAGTCTGGCAGGGACTCGAGGGTGCGTCCCTCCGCGAGGTGCTGGGCCAGCATGTCCTGCAGGCTCGCGCTCACGAAGAAGTACTGCTGCTTGAATCGAAGTTCCTTGCCCTGCGGGGTCGTGTCGTCCGGGTAGAGGATGCGCGAGACGTTCTTGGCGTCGACGTCCGCGACCGAGGCCTCCGCGTGGCGACCTGCGTTGAAGGTCTCCACGCTGAACGGCGCGATCGCGCGCCCCGCCCAGAGCCTCAGGTGATTCACCGTCTGGCTGCGATTGCCCGGGATCAGCAGGTCGTAGCCCGCGGCCCAGATGTTCTGCGTGTCCACCCAGCGGTAGCGCGTCCGGCCCGTCGGGTCCGGCGCCGCGACGCAGCGGCCGCCGAAGCGGATCACGTAGCGCGCGTCGTCGCGCGGGATTTCCCAGGGATTGTGCTGCCTGAGCCAGCTGCTCGCGATCTCGCGCTGCCGGCCATCCTCGTCGATGGCCTGGGTGAAGATGCCGTAGTCGTAGCGTATGCCGTAGCCCACGGCCGGGTACTGCAGCGTGGCGAGCGAGTCGAGGAAGCACGCCGCGAGCCGGCCCAGGCCACCGTTGCCGAGGCCCGGATCGATCTCTTCCTCCGCGACGCGGTCGAGGTCGAAGCCGAGTTCGGCGAGCGTCTCGCGCGCCTCCTGCACCAGCGAGCCGTCCAGCGAGGACAGGCCGTTCACCAGCGTGCGCCCGAGCAGGAACTCGACCGAGAGGTAGCAGACGCGCTTCACGCCTGCCTGCGCGACCCGCCGCTGCGTTGCGAGCCACCGCGTGGCGAGTTCCTCGCGCACGGCGAGCGACAGCGCATCGTAGATGTCGCGCTGCGTCGCGGTGTCGGGGTGCTTGCCGAGCGCGCGCGTCAGGCGGTCGAGCAGCACGTCCCGGAGCTTGCCGGGCGCGAGGCCGATGCCGTTGTGGAGCGTGTTGTCTCTCACGGTCGCGTCAATGCCGTGCGTCCGATGACCGGGACGACCAGGTCAGGGCGCCGTGAGCGTCCGCTCGGACACGATGCGCCACGACTGGCCGTCGCGCACCAGCGTGAGCTCGCGGTGGACTTTCTGGTCGCCGAACACCTGCACGAAGGTCACGACGCGGCGATTATCGCCGTCCTTGGACACGACGAGGTCCTGGAGCACGGGCGACGGAGCGCTGCCGGTCGCAACCTGTTCCTCGCGCTCGGACAGGAACGCCGCCGAACCGCCCTGGCTGGGTGCCTGGAACGACGGCGCGTACGCCTGCATGACCACGTCGGGTTTGCGTTCGGCCCAGGCGGCACCCCAGGCGCGCACCGCTGCCTCGGCTGAGCCCGGTGTCGCGGGCGGACGGGCGAAGTACTGCGGCGGGTAGTCGAGGCAGCGCGGCTGCGGGTCGAGCTTGACCGGATCCGGCGCCGGGGGCGGGATCACGATCGGCGCGATCCGCTCGCTGCCGACCACGCTCGGCGGCAGGTTGAGCCTCGGACGCTCCTGCGCCTTGAGGTAAGCGTCGTTCCCGCCGCACGAGTTCGTGGTCCCGCAGCCCGCAAGTGCGAGCAGCGAGATCGCGGACAGCAGCCGCAGCGGGGTCGGACGCATCAGTACTACCGGGGGCCATTCAGGAGGCGCGCATTGTACAGCCCCCGGCCTCCGGTTGCGGAACCCCGCTGCCCGGCAGTCCGGTCCCTACTCCAGCAGGTCGCCCGGCGTCGGCGGCAGCCGCGGCATGGTCTCCTTCGGAAACTCTCCCGTCAGGCTGGCCAGGAACGCGGCTATGTCTGCCACCTGCGCATCCTGCAGGTCTTCCCCGAGCTGCACCTTGGCCATCAACCGGACCATCTCCGGGATGGTCTTGACGCTGCCGTTGTGCAGGTAAGGAGCCGTGTAGGGCAGGTTTCGGAGCTGCGGCACCCGCCACATGTGCTCGTCGGCCGGGTCCTTGGTGAAGTTGAACCGGCCCTTGTCGGCCAGCAGGTCGTATTTCGCGACGTACGGGTTGTCGGTCAGCGTCGGGAACTTCTGCAGGAACGGCGTGCCCATCGGCAGCGGCGGCCCGCCAAATACGACCCCGGAATGGCAGGCCTTGCAGCCGGCCTTGCCGAACGCCGCCATTCCGCGCTGCTGCTCGGCGGTGAGCGCCGACGTGTCGCCCGCGACGAAGCGGTCGTACGGGCTGCCCGGGGTGATCTGGGTCCGCTCGTACGCCGCGATCGCCATGGCGGCGTTGTCGATGGTGACCATGTCGCCCGCACCGAATGCGGCATTGAAATAGGGGGCGTAGCCCGGGATGGCCCGTATGCGGCCGACCGCGGAACCCAGGTCTTTCATGCCCATCTCGACGGGATTCACGATCGGGCCCTTGGCCTGTGCCTCGAGCGTGGGGGCACGGCCATCCCAGAACTGCGAGGTGAGGAACGCGGCGTTGAAGACCGTGGGCGCATTGCGGCCGCCTTTCATGCCGTGCACGCCGATGCTGGTCGGCCGGTGGTCGTCGCCGCCTTCCATCAGGTTGTGGCAGGTGGCGCAGGAAACCGTCCCGGTCTCGGAGAAGCGCGGGTCGTGGTAGAGCATCTTGCCGAGTTCCACGCGCGCCGCCGACGTCGGGTTGTCCGCGGGCGCAGGCGCCACCGTCGGCAAGGCCTCCCAGGACTGTGCGACCGACGGGCCGCTGGCGAGGACGGCGGCAACGCCGCCGAGCAGCAGGGATCGAAGTTTCATGGACAGCCCTCCGTGGAATGCTGTCCTACCTGTATCCCCCTCCTGGTGCAGCGCAACAATTGCGCAATGCCGAGGTCAAGCCGTGGGCAATGCCTAGCGGCGCGACCGCAGGACCTCGACCTGGTCGAGCTCCCACAGGTGCACGGGTGCGCCCCGGCGGACGAACATCCCCGACCCTGCGTTGATGAACGCGGGCGCGAGCCGCTTCCGGTACCAGATGCCCGGCCTCAGGTGGACGTTGCGATCCGTGGTCTTCTGGTCGCAGTAATGCTCCCAGTCCTCGGTGGTCAGGACGCCGAAGTGCAGCACCCCGGCGCAGAGCCGCCCGAGATTGCGGATCGCCGCGGCGGCCTCGCGCGAGGTGAGGTACTGGAGGACGTCGTAGCAGATCACCAGGTCGAACCTGCGTCCCGGGTCGAAGGTCGCGGCCGAGCCCTGCTCCCAGCCGTGGCGCCCGCAGAGGTAGGCGCTTGCCTCCAGCCCCACGTATCGCGCCCGGGGAAACCGCAGGAGCAGCTGCTCGCGCATGAGCCCGAGCCCACAGCCGACGTCCAGGATCGAGCGCACCTTGAGCTCGCCGTGACGCACGAAGGCCGCGACCAGCTCGGCCCGGCGCGCCATTTCCGCTCTCGTCACCACCCGGGTGCGTGGGTTGTCGTAGTGGCGCCGGTAGAACTCGGGGCCGAAGCGTTCGTTCGATGAGGTCTTCACCCGGAAAGCTTATCTGAAGGGATCCGTTTCATCGAATGGCTCGTGTTGCCTGTTTGTTAATTATATGTGACTAATGACGGTGGCGCCAGAAAGAGAGCCGGGACCCACGGCCTCCCTTGCGCAGCCGTGCGACCGTGGGCCGGTTCACCGCCCGTTCCATCCGGACGAGCATGTCGGGTTTCGCGAGTTCGGGTGGAACGGACGATGGACCGGCATTGAGTCCTGCACCCCGCGCCCCAACCTCAGGTCCATTGGCGGCATAACACAGGGCGAGAGGCACTATGACCACGAACGATAGCGAGCGGACCCCGACGGCATCAGGCACAGCAGCCCCCGGCCTGCCCGAGGACATGCTGATCATCCTGCCGGTGCGCAACCTCGTCCTGTTCCCGGGCGTCGTGCTGCCGGTCGCGGTCAAGCGCGAGAAGACGGTGGCCGGTGCCGAGGAGGCGGTCCGCGCTGAGAGCAAGGTCGGCTTCCTGCTGCAGAAGGCCCCGGAAACCGAGGACCCCGGGTTCGACGACCTGCACCGCATCGGGACGGTCGCCGCCGTGATGCGGTTCGTCACGGCCCCGGACGGGACCCGCCACCTGATCTGCCAGGGCGAACGACGCTTCCGTGTTCTGGATCACGTCGCCGGGTTCCCCTATCTCGTGGCGCGGGTCGAATACCTGCCCGACTCCGGCTCGCACCACCCGGAGGTCGAGGCGCGCGCGCTGTATCTCAAGCAGAAGGCGGTCGAGGCGATCTCCCTCCTGCCCCAGGCGCCGGCGGAACTCGCCAACGCCGTGCAGGCCATGGAGTCGCCGTCAGCGCTTGCCGACATGATCTCGAGCTTCCTGGACGTGAGCCCCGCGCAGAAGCAGTCGCTGCTGGAGATCACGGACGTCCGCGACCGTCTCGAGGCCGTCTCCGACAACCTCACCCGGCGGGTCGAGGTCCTGAAGCTGTCGCGCCAGATCGAGCAGCAGACCAAGGAGGCGATCGACGACCGCCAGCGCGAGATCCTGCTGCGCGAGCAGATGCGCCAGATCCAGAAGGAGCTGGGCGACGGCGAGGGCGGCGAGATCGCCGAGCTCGGCGAGGCCATCACGAAGGCCGGCATGCCTGCGGAGGTCGAGGAGCACGCGCGCAAGGAGTTGAAGCGCCTCGAGCGCATGAACGAGGCGAGCGGCGAATATTCGATGGCGCGAACCTACCTCGACACGCTGATCGCGATGCCGTGGTCGAAGCTCGACGAGGAGTCGATCGACCTCCAGCGGGCGCGCGGGATCCTCGACGCCGACCACTACGGCCTCGAGAAGATCAAGAAGCGCATCGTCGAGTACCTCGCGGTGCGCAAGCTCAACCCGCAGGGACGCAGCCCCATCCTGTGCTTCGTGGGTCCCCCGGGCGTGGGCAAGACCTCGCTCGGCCAGAGCATCGCCCGCGCGCTCGGCCTCAAGTTCCAGCGCACGAGCCTCGGCGGCGTGCACGACGAGGCCGAGATCCGCGGCCACCGCCGCACCTACATCGGCGCGCTGCCGGGCAGCATCGCCCAGGCGCTCAAGAAGGCCGGCACGCGCAACCCCGTGCTGATGCTCGACGAGATCGACAAGCTCGGTCACGGCATCCAGGGTGACCCGGCCTCGGCGCTGCTCGAGGTGCTCGACCCGGAGCAGAACTCGACTTTCCGCGACAACTACCTCGGCGTGGCCTTCGACCTGTCGAAGGTGCTGTTCATCGCGACCGCAAACCAGCTCGACACGATTCCCGGCCCGCTGCGCGACCGCATGGAGATCATCGAACTCACGGGCTACACCGAGGAGGAGAAGGTCGAGATCGCACGCCGCTACCTGGTGCGTCGCCAGCTCGAGGCCAACGGTCTCGCGGGCGGGCAGGCCGCGGTCTCCGACGAAGCACTGCTGCGCATCGCGCGCGACTACACGCGCGAAGCGGGCTGCCGCAGCCTCGAGCGTGAGATCGGCGCCGTGCTGCGCAACGTCGCCGTGCGCGTCGCCGAGGGCAAGGCCACCGCGGTCAGGATCGAGGCGGCCGACGTCGCGGAAATCCTCGGTGCGCCGCGCTTCGAGAACGAGGTGGCGATGCGGGTGAGCCTGCCTGGCGTGGCCACGGGGCTTGCCTGGACGCCGGTCGGTGGCGACATCCTGTTCATCGAGGCCACCCGCGTCCCCGGCGCCGGTCGGCTGATCCTCACCGGCCAGCTCGGCGACGTGATGAAGGAAAGCGCGCAGGCCGCTCTCAGCCTCGTGAAGTCGCAGTCCGAGGCGCTCGGGCTCGACCCGGCGCTCTTCGAGAAGAGCGACATCCACGTGCACGTGCCGGCGGGCGCGATCCCGAAGGACGGCCCGAGCGCAGGCGTGGCGATCTACACCGCGCTGGTGTCGCTGCTCACCAACCGCACCGTGCGCAACGATGCCGCGATGACCGGCGAGATCAGCCTGCGCGGGCTCGTGCTGCCGGTGGGCGGCATCAAGGAAAAGACTGTGGCCGCGCACCGCGCGGGTATCCGCACCGTGCTGCTGCCAGCCCGCAACCGCAAGGACCTCGAGGACATCCCGGAAAGCGTCAAGCGCGAAGTCGAGTTCGTCTGGTTGGAGCGCGTGGACGACGCGGTGTCGAACGCGATCGGCGGCGCCACGGTGGTCAGGGCGGCGTGACCCGCTAGGCGGCGGGCGCGGACCCGCTGATGCCTGCTGCCGCGAGGCGCTTCTCGGCCTCGGCCATCATGGTCTTGAATCTCGGGTCTTCGCGCAGAGGGTCGAGGTCCGGATCGACCTTGGCATGGTGCAGGAAGCCGCCGGCGATGTTCTCGAGGACGGGCCCGAGCATGTCGAGCGCGGCATCGGTTTCATGCAGATGGACGCTGAGCGCACAGGCGAAGTTGTAGCGCATGTTCAGGTTGTCGGGATCGATCAGCAGGGCGCGGGCCATGCGCTGCTTGGCACGATCGGTTTCCCCCATCGCCGTGAGCGCATAGGCACTGTAACCGGTGACCGCCCCGTTGTTCGCGTCATGCGCCAGCACACCCTCGGCACGCGTGAGCGCGAGTTGCGCGGCGCGCCGGGTACCCTGCACGTCGCCGATGGCCGTGTAGCAGGTGAGCAGCATGCAGGCCGAGTTCACGTCCGTCTCGACGAGCGTCACGGCCTTCTCGAAATAGCGAATGGCGTCCTCCATGTGCTGCCGCCTGAAGCTGAAATAGGCGGCGGAGCGGTTGACCTCGTAGGACTCGGGGTCGAGACGCAGGCCGATCGCAATTTCCGCGGCGCCTTCGTCGTATCGTCCGCTTTCGGCCAGGATGGCGGCCTTGATGGCGTGGGCCTCGGCCAGGTTGGCGTCGAGCGCGAGGGCGCGCTCTGCGGCCGCCAATCCGTCATCGGCCTTTCCACCGCGCAGGTGACGGAACTGCGCCTGTCCTAGAGCCATGAGCGCCCAGGCGCGCGCATAGTTCGCATCGATCTCCGTGGCCCGGGAGCAGAGGCGGATGATCGCGGATGCCGAGCGATCGTCGGCGGTATTCCCGGTGATGTAGGTCTGGCGCGCCATCAGGTAGAGGTTGTAAGCCTCGACGTTGTCGGTGCCGCGCTGCTCGATCGCCTTCTTTTCCTCGGGCAGGAGCTTCAGCTTCAGCGCCTTGACGATGGCCTGCGAGATCTCGTCCTGCAGGCTGAAGATGTCGTTCAGGTCGCGGTCGTAGCGCTCGGCCCAGATGCTGTCGTTGCTCGACCCGTCGACGAGCTGCGCGGTGATCCGCACGCGCCCGCCCGCCCTGCGCACGCTGCCCTCGAGTACGTGACTGACCTTGAGTTCACGGGCGACTTTCGGCACGTCGACCTTCATGCCCTTGTACAGGAAGGCGCTGTTGCGGGAAGCGACCGCGAGTGCCGAGACCTTGCTCAGGTCGGTGATGATGTCCTCGCTGATGCCGTCGCTGAAGTAATCCTGCTCCGGGTCGCCGCTCATGTTGGCGAAGGGCAGCACGCAGATCGCCAATCGAGGCGTGGCGTCGGCGGTGGGTGCGGGGGGACTCGCAACCGCGGTTCCGGGCTGCGCGGCTCCCTGGCGGGCGATCATCGCCGTGAGCGCACGCAGCAGTGCCTGGAATGGGGGACTGGCCGGGTCTTCCCCCCAGCCGTCGAGATCGGTCGTGTGGATCGCCCGCACGTCCATGGGCAGGCTCGCGCCCTCGAAGCGCACCGGGACCAGCGTGCCCCGGTCGGCCGCTTCACGCGCCTCGCCGCGAACCCAGCGCGATGCCGCCGAGGCCGGGGTCCAGACCACCAGCACGGCCTTGGCGCCCTTGAGCGCCGCCTCGATCTGGTCGTCGAACTGCTGCCCGGCGTCGATCTCCGGGTCCCACCAGACCGACCAGCCCTTCGCCTCGATGGCTGCAACCAGCGGCGCCACTCGCGCCTTGTCGCTGCGGGCATATGAAACAAAGACGTCGGCCATTCAGTGAAACCTCATCCCGGAGCACGGCGGTAACCGGCCGGCTGGGCGGCTAGCTTACCCCGGACGCGGGCGCGGGACGCCCCTGCATATGGCTCGCACGGTCGTGTTCACCCCTTCTTCAGCCTGGCCCTCAGGCCGGCTTTCACCCTCGCCCCCTTCGCCTCGAGCGCGGGCCGCAGCATTTCCTGCAGCCACGGAAACGACCGCGCGACCTTCGCGAGCAGCAGTGTCGAGCGCGGCATGGCGCGCTCGCGCCTGCGGTCGATCGCGCAGGCGACGATCGCCTCGGCGACCTGCTCGGCCGTGAGGATCGGCTGCGAGAACACGAGGTCCGGCACGTGGTCGATATCGTCGAGCACGAACGGAGTCGCGATCGGCCCCGGTGACACTGCGCACAGCGACACGCCCGTCTCCCGCAGTTCCTCTCGCACCGCGAAGGTGAACCCGCGCAGCCCCCACTTCGACGCGCTGTAGGGCGCCTCGTGCGGCAATGGCACGTGACCGGCGATGGATGCGACGTTGACCACCACGCCTCGCGTCTTCCGCAGATGCGGCAGCGCGAAACGCGTGAGCAGCATCGGCCCCTTGAGGTTGGTGTCGATCACGGTGGCGATCGCCTCCGGATCGAGTGAGTCGAACTCGCCCCGGGCGTTGGCCGCCGCGTTGTTCACCAGCACGTCGATGCGGCCGTAGACCGCGATCGTTCGCTCGACGAGCACCGCGAGGTCAGTCGCGCGGCTCACGTCGGTCGGCACCGCGAGCCCCTTCAACTGCAGCGGCGAGTTCTTCGAGCTTCTGCCGCCGATCTGGCGGCCAGCACGACGGTCGCGCCCTCCCGGGCGAATGCGCGCGCAGAGGCTTCGCCGACGCCCGAAGAGGCCCCGGTGATGACGACGATCTTTCCCGCCAGGGAGCGAGTCATTGCCACCCTCGCCCTGCCCGAGGCCACCGAGGCCGGCCAGCGCCTCCGGCGACACGCTCTTCAGGTGCAGGTCGTGCTGAGGGAAGGGGATCGATATCCCGGCTTCGACCAGCGCGTCGTGCACCCGCACGGTGAGTGCGCTCCTGATCGCGACCCAGTCGGCAAAGTTGTCGGTCCAGGCGCGCAGGCCGAAGTCGAGCGAACTCGGGCCGAAGCCGGTGAAGATCACGGCCGGGGGCGGATCCGCCGAAACGCCCGGCGTCGATGCCGCGACTTCACCGAGCAGCGTGAGCACGCGCTTCGGATCGACGCCGTAGGCGACCCCGACATTCACGTCGAGGCGACGGTTCATGTCGCTCAACGTCCAGTTGATCAGCTTCTCCGAAAGCAGCGTCCCGTTCGGCACCACGACGTCGGCGCCCTCGAAGGTCGTGAGCGTGGTCGCGCGCATGCCGATCTCGCGCACCTTGCCGGACGTGCCCGACACCTCGATCACGTCGCCGGGCTGGATGGGACGCTCGAACATCAGGATCAGGCCCGAAACGAAGTTGTTCACGACGTTCTGCAGGCCGAATCCGATGCCGACGCCCAGCGC
Source organism: uncultured Gammaproteobacteria bacterium (assembly GCA_963726665.1). Lineage (GTDB taxonomy): Bacteria > Pseudomonadota > Gammaproteobacteria > Steroidobacterales > Steroidobacteraceae > RPQJ01. The sequence continues at coordinate 88,504 of CAVSDW010000019.1, forward strand.
GCCGACCACGAAGGCGAGCTCGCTCAGGTGGAACCCGGCGGCCGCGAGCGCAATCATCACGCCGATCGTGAGCATTCCGTAGTAGGTGAGCGTGGAGATGCTGTTGTCGACGCCGCGCGGCAACTGCATCTTCGGCAGCACCTCGTCGCGCAGCACCATGCGGATTGTCCTGGCGAGCCAGAAAGCGACCCACACCGACAACAGGAACAGGAGCACGCTGCCGAGGGTGAGGGATATCGCGCCGAACCCGATCGGATACGTGAGGACGGCCCGCGCCCAGTGATCGAGCGGCCGGTAGACACGGAACTCGTTCAGCACGATGACGACCCATGCGACGAAAGCGGCCACGTTCACCAGTCGGCCAATGGCCTGCAGCAACGGCCCGGCGTGCCGCGTGACCGCGTGGAACCGGGTCAGGCCGCGGCGCGCGAGCACGAGCGCGAGAATCGCGTTCAGCACCGAGGCGCCGGCGTACAGGGCAAGGCCCACGTAACCGCTGTCGAGCACGCCGCCGGTGAGCATTTCGGCGAGCGAGACGTTGCCCACGACGTTCGCGACGAGCGCCACCAGCAGTGCCACCACAGCCGCCCAGCCGAACGCCCGGACGATCGCCCGCTGCTTCGGCTCGCCGGGCTCCCGGATGCGACCCTTGCGCCGCAGCAGCAACCAGAGCACGGCCACGAGCGTCAGCGATCCGATCGCCAGCAGGTGCATGCGGAGCATGAGCGGCACGCCCACGAACAGGAATCCAAGCTGGTGGAGCAGGTACAGCGCGGTCACGATGTACGGCCACGGACCGAGCACCGCATACACCTTGCGCGGCAGCAGGCGCAGCACGGGGACGAGCGCCAGCATCAGGGCCAACTGGTGGCGGAGGATCGGCGCGTGCGGCTCGAAGAAGAGTACGCCGACGAGTATGACGACCAGCCACGAGGAGATCGGCCGCAGCAGGACCCGCGCCGACGCCTGCAGTTCCGGATCGTCGGACACGAGCTTGCGGCTGCGGCGACTGAGCCAGATGAAGAGCGGCAGCAGAAGCAGCGCGGCGATGCGCAGCACCCGCAGCCTGGTCTCGTAGGTGGCGTTGTACTCCTTCAGGAAGTCGGACTCGATGTTGAGACCGACGAGCAGCGTCGACAACGCTTTGTCCGACGGCGTCCGGTTGCGCCATTCTTCCCACAGTGGCGGCGAGTCGACCATGAGCAGGCGGCGATCGAAGTAGGCGATCGCGGAAGCTACCGCTTTCTCCCCGGAATCGACGGCCTGCTGCACGGAATTGCCGCGACGGGCCAGCCTGAGCTGGTTGTCCAGGGGACCCGAGAGCGCCTGCTCGGCGAGTCCGATCTCCGCGATGATCGAGTCGATACGCTCGCTCAAGGCCGGGGGCAGGGCTGCGCCGGTCGCGCGGGTCGCCTCCCAGGCCGCGCGCCTCCTGGCGAGTTCCGCGACGTCTTCCGAATAGCGGGCCGTGATGCGCTGCAGCTGCCCGCGCCATGCGGCGAGCCCGGTGTCGTAGAACTTCCAGTGGCGCTCGAGGCTCTGCAGCCGGAGGGCCGGCAGGGACTGCAGCTCGTCGCGCTTGAACGTCTCGGACAGCTTGCGGATACCCGTTGCCATCGCATCGAGCTGCGGGGCGAGCTTGTCGGCCGGATCGGCTTGCCGGGCGCGAGCCATGCTTTCCTGGGCGAAGCGCTCGTCGGCATCGGCGCGCACCGGGATATCGATCGCGGCGATCGGCTCGATGGCGGCTGGCGCCGTGGCGGCCGCGGGCGCCGCGGCGGGCTTTGCGGCACCGAATGACGCGCCGGCCGCATCGAACGCGGCGAGCGTGGAGGCGGCCAGGAGCAGGCAGGCAATCCGTCGAAAAAAGCGTCGCATGGACACCCAATCCCGTGTCGGGGCGGAAATGACGGGGCATTGTCGCATCACGGGCGACGGTCCGACACCGAGATCCGCCGCGGTTCTGGGCCCTCGATCTGGCAGAATGCCGTTCCGCGGGCACCCTGCCGGACTCGCGACGGCACAGGCCACGGACACCCCGCAGATGCGCGAATTCATATGCCTCGATCCTGCACTGGTACCTCGGCGCCCTCGACCAGGGCGGGTACCTGCTCATCGCCATCCTCATGGCCGCGGAGAGCTCGATCCTTCCGGTGCCGAGCGAGTTCGTCATCCCGCCGGCCGCCTACCTCGCGCACACCCGCGGCACCTTCTCGCTCGTGGGCATCGTGATCGCGGGCACGCTGGGCTCGTGGGTCGGGGCGAGCACGATGTACTGGTTCTCCCGGCTGGTCGGGCGGCCACTGCTCATGCGCTATGGCCGCTACGTGCTGATCACGCCCGACAAGATCGAGCGCGCCGAAGCCTGGGCCCGGCACTACGGCGGGATGGGCGTGTTCATAGCGCGCATTCTCCCCGTCATCCGGCACCTGATCGGCATCCCGGCCGGCGTGGTACGCGTGAACTACTGGAAATTCTCGCTCGCGACAATCGCGGGATCGGCGCTGTGGTGCAGCGTGCTGGTTTGGCTCGGCGTGACCGCCGGCAAGGACCAGGCCCTCATCGAGGGCAGCCTGCACCGGATCACGCTCTGGGGCATCGGCCTCACGGTCTTTCTCTGGAGCCTCTACTACTTTTTCGTGCACCGACACATGCGCCGCTGAGCCCACTCGTGCCGGACACGGGCCCGAATTCCGACATGAAGACCGTGGCCACGACTGGCGAGCGCGCGCTGCCGGCGCAGCGCACCGGCAGCGACGGCCGCCCACGGGTCGACTACCGCGCCATCGCCGCGCTCGCGCTGCCGCTCATGCTGAACAGCAGCGTGCAGGCAATCATCGGGCTCACCGACACCTGGTTCGTCGGCCACCTGTCGACGACCGCGATGGCCGCGATGGCGTCGATCTACTGGCTGGTGTTCTTCTTCATCGTGCTGCTCGGCGGGATCGGCCTCGCCGTGCAGACGTTCGTCGCACAGTCGGAAGGAAGCCGCAGGCGCTGGCGTGCCGGCCACGCCACCTGGGTCGCGCTCTGGGGCGCGCTCCTGACCGCACCGGTGTTCGCGGCGCTGGCGTGGGGCGGTCACTGGCTCGTGTCGCCATTCGGCCTCGACCCGGAACTCGAGCGCCTCGCGCTCGAATTCTGGGCGCCGCGCATGCTCGGCGCGCCGATCGGCGTCGCGCTGTGGGCGGTGCTCGGATTCTTCAACGGCATCTCGCGTCCCCGGGTCACGGTGATGACGACCATCCTGGTCGCCGTCGTGAACGCGGCGCTGAACCAGGTATTCATCTTCCGCCTCGGCTGGGGCATCGCGGGATCCGCGTGGGCCACCAACGTGAGCATGGCGTTCGGCGTCGTGTTCGCGCTCTGGATGTTCCTGCGTTCCGACCTGCGCCGCGTCTACCGCACCCATCTCACCTGGCGGCCCGATCTTTCGAATCTCGCGCGCGAGTTCAGGCTCGGACTGCCGATGGGCGCGATGTACGCGGCGGATCTCTTCGGCATGGCGCTCTTCCAGCTCATGCAGGTACGGCTCGGCGAAGTGGACGGCGCGACCACGCAGGTCGTGGTGATGCTGACCTCGGTCTCCTACCTGCCCGGCGTCGGGCTCGCCCTCGCCGGCACGACGCTCGTCGGGCAGGCGATCGGGGCGGGCGACCGGGATTGGGCGAGGAAGCTCGGCAACGCAGTCATCAGGATGACCGTCGCCTACATGGGCGTCGTGGGAGTCGCACTCGCCGCACTCGGGCCGTGGCTGATGCCGGCGTTCGTGGCCGCGGGAGATCCCAATGGGGCCGCGGTCGCACGGCTCGGCACGGTGCTGCTGTGGATCGCGGCCGGCTACCAGCTCTTCGACGGCCTCAACCTCGGCTCCGGGTTCGCGCTGCGCGGCGCGGGCGACGTGCGGTTCCCCGCGGTCATCTTCCTGGTGCTCGCGTGGGGCGTGTTCGTGCCGCTCGCATACATGCTGTCGTTCGCGCCGGGGCAGGGATGGTTTTCCGGCCTGCCGCAGTTCGGCCTCGGCGCCGTGGGCGGCTGGCTCGCGATGCTCGTCTACGTGGTCCTGCTCGGCGGCGCGCTCTACCTGCGCTGGCGATCGGGCGCCTGGCGCCGGATACACCTCTGACGGCGATCGCGCCGCGGGCCGTCCGCGGCACGACCCGCGCGGCCAGCGACGAGCCTCAGGCCCGCCAGTCCGTGAGTCCTTCGACCTCGTAGAGCCGCGCCCAGCTCGGTCGCGCGCGCATGAGGCCGGCGTGCTTGCGCAGCGCCGGCCACTCGGTCGCCGGCTTCGGCATGTTGCGCGACCATCGCATGTACATGAGCGCGAGCAGGTCGACGCCCGAGAACTCCGTGCCCAGCATGTACGGCCCGCGGGCCGCAAGGTGCGCGTCGACGAGCGTCCACGAGTCCTCGATCTTCCGGCGCAATGCGTCCCGTACCGCCGGCGGATGCTCGTCTGCGCCCAGGTCCGGCGGATAGAACCACAGGCGGTAGGCGGATCCGAGCGCGTTTGCGAGGAACGCGATCCACTGGTACCAGTCGGCGCGCGACGCGCTGCCCGGCGGAGGCGCGAGCTTCGCCTCAGGGTGACGCTCGGCGAGGATCATGAGCAGCGCGGCCGATTCGAAGTACGGCTTGCCTTCGATCACGAGCGTGGGCACCTGCCCGCGCGGATTGAGCCGCAGGTACTCGGCGCTGTGCTGCGCGTCCTTGTCGAAGTCGACCTTCTCGAGCCGGTGGGGCGCGCCGATCTCGAGCAGTGCGAGGTGCACGACCATGCTTGCGGTGCCGGGCGAGTAATAGAGCGTGTACACGTGATCGATCCTCCGCGACTCGAGTGCCAAGCGCCGGTCGCTCGTCAGCCCGGCAGGTCGAAGACCAGCACTTCTGCGTCCACGCCATCCGACAGCGCGAGCATGGTCGTGTCGGTCAGCTTCAACGCATCGCCCGTGGCCAGGCTCTCGCCATTCGCCGTGACCCTGCCGCGGGCGACGTGAACGTAGATTCGCCTGCCGGCGTCGACTGAAAGATTACCGCGTTCCGCAGCATCGAAGAGTCCCGCGTAGAGCCGGGCATCCTGCCGGATGCGGACCGAGCCGTCGGCACCGTCCGGTGACGCCACGAGCCGCAGGCGCCCGCGCTTCTCTTCCGGAGCGAAGTGCTTCTGCTCGTACCCCGGCTCGATGCCCAGGGTGTCCGGCTGGATCCAGATCTGCAGGAAGTGGACGGGCTTTTCGTGGGAGCCATTGAACTCGCTGTGCCTGACACCGCTGCCAGCGCTCATGCGCTGCACATCGCCAGGTCGAATGACGGAACTCGTGCCGGTCGAATCCTTGTGAGCGAGCTCGCCTTCGAGCACGTAGCTCACGATCTCCATGTCGCGGTGGCCGTGAGTCCCGAAGCCCGCGCCCGGCACGACCCGGTCCTCGTTGATGACGCGCAGCGCGCCGAATTCGACGTGCCTCGGATCCCAGTAGTCGGCGAACGAGAACGAATGAAAGGAGCGGAGCCAGCCGTGGTCGGCGTAACCTCGGTCGCTGGCGCGGCGGATCTCGAGCATGACGAACCTCCTTTCTCTGCTTTCGAGGCAAGATATGCGCGACTCTGATCGATAATAAAGGCGGAAAAATCGACAGCACCAATCGAATTTGTCGATCTTAAGGCTCGCGCCTGGGATCAAGTCTTGACCGGGCGCGGCTGTGGCCGCGAACTTGTCGAAATCGCGATCGAAGCCTCGAGCCTGGGCCGCTCCCAAGGGATCTCTCCATGAAACATCTCGCCGCCGCCGTCCTCCTCGTGGTCTCGTCATCGCCCGCGCTGGCGCAATCCACGTTCCACGCCAATGCCGCGCGCACGGGCGTGTATCCGTCGGCCGGACCGACGTCCGCGCCGGCGGTGAAATGGACCTTCAAGACGGCCGGGCCGATCGTAACCACGCCCGCGATCGCCGACGGCGTGGTCTACGTCGCCAGCATGAGCGGCCACCTGCACGCGATCGACCAGCAGACCGGCAAGGAGAAGTGGAACTTCAAGTCGCGCATGCCCATCGCGTCCTCGCCCGCGGTTGCGGACGGCACCGTGTACTTCGTCTCCTCCGCGGGCTCGCTCGCCGCCATCGACGCTGCGACCGGCCAGCCGCGCTGGGTGTTCGCGGCCGAGTACGAGCGGAAGTTCGAAGCGAAGAACCTGCACGGCTACCCGCCCGCCGCGCAGACGATTCCCGACGCATGGGACGTCTTCACTTCATCGCCCGCGGTCGTCGACGGCAAGGTGTATTTCGGCAGCGGCGACGGCGGCGTCTACGCAGTGGACGCGAAGAGCGGCGTGCTGCAGTGGAAGTTCTCGACCGGGGATGTCGTGCACGCCTCGCCCGCAGTGGCGAACGGAACCGTGTACATCGGCAGCTGGGACGGCTGCATGTACGCGATCGACGCGCAGAGCGGGCAGCAGAAATGGATCTTCCGCGGCGGCCAGGATCCCGCGGTCCACAACCAGGTCGGATTCCAGTCCTCGCCCGCCGTCGTGGACGGCACGGTATACGTGGGCAGCCGCGACGCGCACGTCTACGCGCTCGACGCCGCGACCGGCCGGAAGAAGTGGGATTACCCGACCAGCAAGTCGTGGGTGAACAGCACGCCCGCAGTCCGCGACGGGATGGTCTACGCGGCCACCTCCGACAGCTCGCGATTCATGGCACTCGATGCGCGCACCGGGCGGCTCGTTTTCAACTTCGACGCCAAGGCCTACGTCTTCTCGTCGGCCGCGCTCGCGGGCGGGCTCGCGTACTTCGGCAGTCATAACGGACGGCTCTACGCAGTGGACGCGAAGACGGGCCAGCTCGCCTGGCAGTTCCAGACCGAGGCGTCGAAGGCCGATGGCATGAAGATTCTGAACCCGGACGGCAGCCTGAACGAGGCATCGTTCGCGCCGGTGTTCGGCGACTTCGAGGACATGTACATCGACTTCTACCGCTTCATCTCCGTGGGCGCGATCATGGGCTCGCCCGCGGTGGACAGCGGCGTGGTGTACGTGGGCAGCATGGACGGCTACCTCTACGCGCTGGGGTAGTCCGCTCCGGGCTGCCGGAGTGGCGCCGCGGTCAGGCCTTCTTCAGGAAGCACGTCTTCAGCACCACCGTGTTGCGGCCCTGGCCGCACTCGACCGACTCCTCGTCGTCCGTGAGGCGGATGCCCTTGAAGACCGTGCCACGCTTCAGGGTCATCGCCGCGCCCTTCACCTTGAGGTCCTTGATGACCTGCACGGTGTCGCCGTCCTTGAGTTCGTTGCCGTTGCTGTCCTTCACCGTCATGGGCAGGCCTCTACTGGCTGGATGCGGAAGATCGGGCGCACATGATGCGCGCCCGGGCGTGCCGTGTTAAGCAGCACGCTTTCCACTAGAATGCCCGCCCGTTTCCGCTGCAACGCAGGCGACGCCCATGCCCACCTACGACTACCACTGCCCCGCCAACGGCCGGGTCATCGAAGTCAGCCACAAGATGGCCGACACGGTCGCCAACTGGGGCGAGCTTTGCCGCAGGGCGGGCATCCCGCTCGACGGCACGCCGGGCAAGGCGAAGGTCGAGCGCCTCATCACCGGCGGAAACGTACTCACGGGCTCGCTCGGCAGCAGCCACGAGCGCCCCTGCGACACGGGCCCCTGCGGCGCCCCGGTCTGCGGCGGCGGCGGCTGCTCGTTCGAGTAGCGCGCCGACTCCTCTTTCTATCCGCTATCCGCCACTCACTGATCACTCTCCGTGTCGGCTCCCCCCAAGATCGGCTTCGTCTCGCTGGGCTGCCCGAAAGCCCTGGTGGATTCCGAGCGCATACTCACGCGACTCCGCGCGGAGGGCTACGACGTCGTCGGGTCCTACGAGGACGCCAACCTCGTCGTCGTGAACACCTGCGGGTTCATCGACGACGCGATCCACGAGTCGCTCGAGGCCATCGGCGAGGCAGTGGCACGCAACGGCAAGGTGATCGTGACGGGCTGCCTGGGCGCGAAACCCGAGACGATCACCGACCGGCACCCGAGCGTGCTCAAGGTGACCGGGCCGCACGCCTACGAAGAGGTCGTGAACGCGGTGCATGAGCAGCTGCCGCCGCTGCACGACCCGTTCGTCGACCTCGTGCCGCCGCAGGGCATCCGTCTCACGCCGCGCCACTACGCCTACCTCAAGATTTCCGAAGGCTGCAACCATCGCTGCTCCTTCTGCATCATCCCGTCGCTGCGCGGCGACCTCGCGAGCCGCCCGATCGGCGAGGTGATGCTCGAGGCCGAGCGCCTCGTGAAGGCCGGCGTGAAGGAGCTGCTCGTGATCTCGCAGGACACGAGCGCGTACGGTGCGGACCTCAAGTACGCCACGGGCTTCTGGGGTGGCAAGCCGGTGAAGGCGCGGTTCACCGATCTCGCGCGGTCGCTCGGCTCGCTTGGCGCGTGGGTGCGCCTGCACTACGTCTACCCGTATCCGCACGTGGACGAGGTGATCCCGCTCATGGCGGATGGCAAGGTGCTGCCCTACCTCGACATCCCCTTCCAGCACGGCAGCCCGCGCGTGCTGAAGCTCATGAAGCGACCCGCACACGCGGAGAACGCGCTTGCGCGCATCCGCGCCTGGCGGGAAACCTGCCCGGACATCGCGATCCGCAGCACCTTCATCGTCGGTTTTCCCGGCGAGACCGACGAGGACTTCGAGGTCCTGCTCGACTGGCTGCAGGAGGCCCGCCTCGACCGCGTCGGCTGCTTCAAGTACTCGCCCGTCGCGGGCGCCGCGGCAAACGCGCTTCCCGATCCCGTGCCCGAGGAAGTGAAGCAGGAGCGCCACGACCGTTTCATGGAACTCGCGGCCGCAATCAGCGCCGGGAAGCTCGCAGCGAAAGTCGGGCGCCGCATGCGCGTGCTGGTGGACGCAGTGGGCGACGAGGCTGCCCTTGCCCGCTCGACCGCCGACGCGCCCGAGATCGACGGCGTGGTGCGCATTCTCGACGCCGGCCGGCTCAAGCCCGGCGACTGGGCAGACGTCGAAATCACCGGCGCCGATGCCTACGACCTCAGCGCCAGCGTCATTCACGGTCGTTAGCGCCCGGCATGGTCCGGTCATGCCCGCGCGGCGCGTAAACTGGTGCGCCGTTGCCATCCGGATTTCAGTTCAACGCATGAAACGACTCTTCGCCGCCCTGGTGATCGCCTGCGGTGCGCCGCTCGTCGTGGCGCACGCCGAACCGCAGGCCACGGCGCCCTCCGCGCTGCGCAGCGAGACGATTGCCCAGGCGCCGGCGGCGACACCGGCGCAGGAAGAGATACGCGAGCGGGTCGACCGCCTGCGTTACGCCCAGACCGATCAGGGCAGCGTCGTGCGCGGCGTCCGCCTGATGCTCCCGGAGGGTGTCGCACGCTTCTACGAAGCCTCGCGGTTCGAGCCGCAGTGGCAGGATCCGGCGCGCCTCGATGAGCTGATTGCCGCGATCGCCGATCTCAAGTACGACGGCCTGAATGCCGACGACTACCACGTTGCCGCGCTGCAGTCGTTCCGCTCGGACCTGCGCAGCACAAAGCTGCAGGCGTCCCGGGACCAGGCCGACCTCGAGCTGCTCGCGACGGACGCGATGATGCTCGCGCTGTATCACCTGTACCTCGGCAAGGTGGACCCCGCGAAGCTGAGCCCGCAGTGGAACTATCCGGCGCCACCATTCGACCTGACGCAGGCCGGCGTGAGCTGCTGCGCGGCAGTCGCGGCGGGGCAGATACGCGATCTTTTCGAGCGCGCACGGCCGCAGCACGCGTGGTACGAGCGCGGAAGACAGCGGCTGAAGGAGTATTACGCGTTACGTGATGCGGGCGGCTGGTCGCAGCTCGCCAACGGCCCGACGATGGAACCGGGCGCCAGTGATCCGCGCGTACCGGCGCTGCGACAGCATCTCGCGGTGACGGGCGACCTCGTGTCGCCAGGCGGTGCGGGCACGGCGGCCTACCAGGCACCGCTGCCGCCCTATGACACCACCTACGATTCCGAACTCGTGGCTGCCGTGAAGCGCTTCCAGGACCGGCACGGGCTCACGGCCGACGGCGTCATCGGCCCGGGAACGCTCGCCGCGCTCAACGTGCCGGTGTCCGCGCGGATCGATCAGCTCCGCGTCAACATGGAGCGCGCACGCTGGGTGATGCACGAGCTCAAGGGCGACTTCGTGCTGGTGGACGTTGCCGGCTTCGACGTCTCGTGGTTCCGGGACGACGAGCAGGTCTGGACGTCGAAGGTCATCGTGGGCCGCCCTTACCGGGAGACGCCGGTCTTCAAATCGCTCATCACCTACGTGGTGTTCAACCCGACCTGGACCATCCCTACCGGCATCCTGGTGAAGGACAAGCTGCCGATCCTGAAGAAGGATCCCGGCTACCTGAAGCGCAATCACATCCGGGTCATCGACCGGAGCGGCCGCGAGGTCAATCCCTATTCGATCAACTGGAAAGCGTATGGCGCAGGACGGCTGCCGCCGTACCAGCTCCGGCAGGACCCGGGCGACGACAATGCGCTCGGGCTCGTCAAGATCATGTTCCCGAACCCGTACTCGGTCTACCTGCACGACACGCCGACGAAGGCGCTGTTCGACGCGGACCAGCGCACGTTCAGCTCAGGCTGCATCCGGGTGCAGAAGGCGTTCGAGCTGGCGGAATTTGTGCTTAACGACCCGGCGCAGTGGAACGCAACCACCATCGCGGAAGTCGTGGCAGCGAAGGCGATGAAGACCGTGAATCTCGCAAAGCCGGTGCCGGTGCTGATCCTCTACTGGACCGCGCAGCCGACTCCCGACGGGCGGGTAATTTTCAGGAACGACATCTACGGGCGCGACCCGCCGACGCTCGCGGCCCTCGACCAGGCGCTCCAGCCGTTGCCTTAGTCCGCGAAGAGCGGCGCCCGCGGGGGCCTCACGCGCGCTGCCTCAGCCGTGGTGGTGGTGCCCGCCCGGGCCGTGGACGTGCCCGTGCTCGAGTTCTTCCTGTGTCGCGTCGCGAACCTCCGCGACCTCGACGTCGAAGTTGAGCACTTCGCCGGCGAGCGGGTGGTTGCCGTCCACGGTCACCATGTCGCCAACGACGCGGGTGACCGTCACCACGCGCGCGTGGCCCTGCGAGGACTGCGCGTTGAACTGCATGCCGGGCTGCACGTTGGTGCCGCCGAACTGGCGCCGCGGCACCTGCTGCACGAGCGCGTCGTCGCGCACGCCGTAGCCGTCGGCCGGTTCGACGCGCACGTTGAGCTTGTCGCCGGCCTGCCTGCCGTTCAACGCGCTCTCGAGACCCGAGATGATGTTGCCCTGCCCGTGCAGGTAGGCGAGCGGCTCGCCACCCGAGGAACTGTCGAGCACCTTGCCGGCGTCGTCAGTGAGCGTGTAGTGGATGAGGACGACTTTGTCCGGTGCGATGATCATGATGCACTCCGATATCAGACGGCCCGGCCGTCCTTCAGGCGCAGCCACCCGCGGGCGACGCGATAGACGATCCAGATTCCGACGACGAACGCGCCGAGAATCCAGGTGACGATGCCGAGGCCGAGCAGCAGCACCAGCGGCGCGGAGAAGATCCCGATCACGAGGAAGGCGAGCAGCGCGAACCAGAACGTACGCAGCTGCCAGCTGAAGTGCGACTCGAGCCACGTGCCGCGCGCTTCGTCGCGCTTCACGTAGTTCATGACCACGGCAATGATCGACGGGATGCCGAACACGAACTGGGTGACGATCGCGGCCCCGGTGAACACGCCCATGAGCGCGCTCGCGGCGTGCAGCGCGTACATCCAGTGCGTGTAGGTGACCAGCGACGGCGGCGGGCCGGCGGGCGCGACGGGCGTGGCTGCGCCCGGGGGGGTGTCGGTCATGGTCGGTTCCTTGCTGTTCGACCGTCGCGGCCGTGGCGGCGCGGCTGGTCCCGCGCAGTATCTCAGATCACGTGACGGGCGTAACCCGTCGCCCGCCGCCGGACGGAGCCGGCCGCGCCACTTCCCGCCCGAAGGCGGGTTAAGCTACGACCCCCGCCGGCGGATGGGGGGCAATAGGGTGAGGTTTCACAGGGATGGCTGACGTCTTCATTTCCTACGCTCGAACCGACAAGGCGCGTGTCGCGCCGCTCGTCGCCGCGATCGAGGCGCAGGGCTGGACGGTGTGGTGGGACCCCGACATCGCGGCCGGACAGGAATTCGACCGCCAGATCGCCGCAGAGCTGAAGGCCGCCGCCGCCGTCGTCGTCGTCTGGACACCACAGTCGGTCGAGTCCCGCTGGGTGCGCGGCGAGGCCCGCGATGCCGCCGATCGCGGCCTGCTGGTCCCGGTGCGCTTCTCGGGCGCCGAACTGCCGATCGACGTGCGCGCCATTCACACCACCGACCTCGACGGCTGGGGCGACGACCCGAAGAGCCCGCAGGTCCTGGAACTGCTGCGTGCGCTCGGCGCGATGATCAGCCGTCGCGGAGCCACGAAGGCGTCGGCCGCGATTTCCGCCCCCTCCGCGGCCGCCACGTCCGCGCCGACGGCCCCGGGCTCGTCCAGCCCTCCTGCGGGCATCTCCATCTGCGTGCTGCCGTTCGCCAACATGAGTGGCGATCCGGAGCAGGAGTACTTCAGCGACGGCATCACCGAGGACGTCATCACCGACCTGACAAAGGTTTCGACGCTCTCCGTGGTCTCGCGCAATACCGCCTTCACTTTCAAGGGCAAGTCGGCGGGCGTGGCGCAGGTCGCGCGGCAACTGAATGTGAGCCACGTGCTCGAGGGCAGCGTCCGCAAGGCGGGTGGCCGCGTGCGGATCACCGCCCAGCTGATCGAGGGCTCCAGGGACAGCCAGGTCTGGGCCGAACGCTACGACCGCGATCTGAACGACATCTTCGCCCTGCAGGACGAGATCTCGCAGGCCATCGTCAAGGCGCTGAAGCTCAAGCTGCTGCCCGAGGAGAAGAAGGCGATTGCGCAACGCGGCACCGACAACGTCGAGGCCTACAACCTCTACCTGATGGCGCGCCAGTACTACATCACCGGCAATGTCGGCGACGTCAGACGTGATGAAGCGATCATCCGCATGTGCGGCCGGGCCACCGAGATCGATCCGGGCTACGCACGCGCCTGGGCGCTGATGGCCCTGGGGCAGATGGCACTCCGCTTCGACCACGGCGGGCGCGGCGACGGCGGCCTCGAGGCTGCCGAGCGTGCGCTCGCTCTGGATGCCGACCTCGCAGAAGCGCATGCGGTGAAGGCCAGCTACTTCGGTGAGAACAGCCAGCACGACCAGGCGTCCGCCGAAATCGAAGTCGCGCTGCGCCTGGACCCCGAGTCGCACGACGTCAATACCTCGGCCGCATTCGTGTACTTCAGGCAGCAGCGACTGGACGAGGCCGTCCGCCATTGGGAAAAGGCGATGGCGCTCGTCGAGACCGACGGGCATTCACCCTGCATGTTGATCACCTGTTACACCGCGCTCGGCAACCGCACGGACGCCCTGCGGGTTGCGCAGGCCGCGGTCTCCAGGGCCGAAAAAGCCCTGGCGCAGGACGCCAAGAACGGGTCCGCCATGGGATATGGCGTGAGCGGGCTTACCACGCTCGGCCAGGTCGAGCGGGCCAAGGAATGGATGAATCGGGCCCTGATGATCGACCCGGACAACATCAACATGCGCTACAACTTCGCGTGCGCACTCTGTGCCTTCGCGCACGAAGCGGACGCGGCGCTCGCTCTCCTCGGCCCGACCTTCGAAAAAATGCCCATCGGGTTCCTGACTCACGCCAAGGTCGATCCGGACCTCGATCCCCTGCGAGACGATCCGCGCTTCAAGGCGATGATCGCGGCGGCCGAGGCGCGCCTCGCGGCAGCGGGCGAATGAGAACTCTCCAGCATGGCTGACGTCTTCATTTCCTACGCTCGCACCGACAAGGAGCGCGTAGCGCCCCTCGTCGCCGCGATCGAGGCGCAGGGCTGGTCGGTGTGGTGGGACCCGGAGATCGACGCCGGCCAGCAGTTCGACGACCAGATCGAGGCCGAACTGAAAGCCGCCAAGGCCGTGCTGGTGGTATGGACTCCGACGTCCGCGGCGTCGCGCTGGGTGCGCGGCGAGGCGCGCGAGGCGGCCGACCGCGGCACGCTGGTCCCGGTGCGCTTCGAGGGCGCCAGCCTGCCGATGGACGTGCGCGCCATTCACACCACCGACCTCGATGGCTGGGCCGAGAACGCCCAGAGCCCGCAGTTCCAGGCACTGTTGCGCTCGCTCGGCGCCATGATCGCCCGCCAGCGCGCGAATGCAGCCGTGGGCGCCGACACAAGTTCGGTGGTGCCCGCCTCACCAGCCGCTGCTCCGCGCGTCTCGATTTGCGTCCTTCCCTTTTCAAACATGAGCGGTGATGCCGAGCAGGAATATTTCAGCGACGGCATCAGCGAGGACGTCATCACGGACCTGAACAAGGTCTCGGCACTTTCCGTGGTCGCGCGCAACACCGCCTTTGGCTTCAAGGGCAAGCAGATCGACATTCCGCTGATTGCGCGGCAGCTCAAGGTCAGCCACATCCTCGAAGGCAGCGTGCGCAAAGCTGGCCAGCGGGTGCGCATTTCGGCGCAGCTGATCGACAGTTCGACTGGCAACCACGTCTGGGCCGAGCGCTACGATCGCGACCTGAACGACATCTTCGCCCTGCAGGACGAGATCTCGCAGGCCATCGTCAAGGCGCTCAAGCTCAAGCTGCTCCCGGAGGAGAAGAAGGCGATCGAGCGGCGCGGCACGGACAATGTCGAGGCGTACAACCTCTTCCTCATGGCTTGGCAGTACTACGTCACGGGACTGGAAGGCGACGCTCGAAGGGCGGAATCGATCGTCCGCCTTTGCACCGGTGCCGCGGAAATCGATCCCAACTACGCGCGCGCCTGGGCGCTCATGGCCCTTGGCCAGATGATTCTGCGATTCGTGCATGGCAAGAGTGGCGATGATGGCTTGGCGGCTGCCGACCGGGCGCTGGCGCTTGACGCCAATCTGGCCGAGGCCCACGCCGTAAAAGCCAGAATATTTTCCGAGGCTGGTCGTTACGATGAGGCGTCCGCCGAAATCGACGTCGCCCTGCGCCTCGACGCCGAGTCCTACGAGGTCAACAGAGCCGCCGCTTATGTGAGGTTCCGACAGCAACGAATTCAGGACGCCATTCACTACTTCGAGAAGGCGACATCCCTCATGGAGACCGACGTTAATTCGGCGTCCATGCTGATCACCTGTTACACCGCCGTGGGGAATTCAGAAGCTGCCGTGCGCATCGCGCGGACCACCCTGTCCCGAGCCGAAAAGACCCTGGCGCAGGATCCGAACAATGGGGCGGCGATGGGATTTGGCGTGGTAGCCCTGGTGCTTCTCGGGGAGACCGGGCGCGCCAAGGAATGGATCAAGCGCGCACTGCTGATTGATCCGGACAACATGAACATGCGTTACAACTTCGCCTGCGGCCTGTCGACTTATGCCAAGGATCCAGATGGGGCGATCGCACTGCTCGGTCCGCTTTCGACCAGGATGTCCATCGGCCTGCTGAACCACGCCAAGGCCGACCCGGACCTCGATCCCCTGCGCGACGATCCGCGCTTCAAGGCGATGATCGCGGCCGCAGAGGCCCGCCTTGCGGCGGCCAGCGACGGGAGCGCATCGCCCGCCTCGTAGCAGTCGGTGCGCCGGGTGCAAGCATCTCCCACGTAAAACCCGGGTCGACGCACGCCTCAGGGCGGCAGGAAAGTCGCGATCTCGCCCAGCGGTTTTCTCGCGATGTCCGGCACGCGGGCGTCGGCGCCCGGGTAGCCGACCACCAGCAGCAGGAACGGCCGCTCGATGTCCTTCGGGCGCCCGAGGATCTCCGTCAGGAAACCCATCGGGCTCGGCGTGTGCGTGAGCGAGACGAGGCCCGCCGCGTGCACCGACGCAATCAGGAAGCCGGTCGCGATGCCCACCGACTCATCCGTGTAGTAGTGCTTGAGCTTGCGTCCGTCCGCCAGGCGCGTGAAGCGTCGCAGGAATACCGCGATCAGCCACGGCGCGGTCTCGAGGTACGGCTTGTGCTCGTCGGTGCCGAGGGGACGCAGGGCGTCCAGCCACTCCTTCGGCGCGCGCTTCCGGTAGAAGTCGCGCTCTTCCACCTCGGCCGCCTCGCGGATGCGCGACTTGAGCAGGGGGTCCGAGATCGCGACGAAATGCCACGGCTGTTGATGCGCCCCGCTCGGCGCCGAACCTGCTGCCAGCAGGCATTTCTCGATGATGGAGCGCGGCACCGGCCGGTCGGAAAACTGTCGCACCGTGCGTCGCCGCTGCAACTGCGCCTCGAAGGCGTCCGCACGCTGCTGCATGACCTCCGGGGGCAACTCCTCCCAGGTGGTCAACGGCAAGAACCGCGGCTCGATCATGGTGTGCTGGTCTCCGCTTGGCGTCCTGCGAACGTCGCCCCTGCCTCGCGGCAGAGGCGACGGGGCAAGAGTCAGCCTGCCGCCTGGAATCTCGCGCGCATCTTCGCGACGAAGGCGGGCATGGCCGCATCCCTGGTTGCCGCAATCGCCTTGACGTTCGGGTTCTCGCCGAGCTGCTGCAGGAGTGCCTGCGCGGCCGGGTTGTCGCCGAGCAGGTCGAGGCCGAAGAGCTGTCTTCGCCGACGCCGGCAGCGATATCGACGCTGAATACAGGAAAATGATGTCGGCGAGGCTGAACATGTCGCCCGCGACGTACGGCGCGAACCTGCCATGCCGCTTCAAGGTCGCGAATCCGGCACTGCAGGTCGTCACGCGCCTTGGCCTTGATCGCGTCCGGCACCTTTGCCGCCGAAAAACGCCTCGGCAAAGACCGATCCGCGCCGGCAGCTCGATGTAGAGCTCGATCTCCTGCATGAGCGCGCGAGCGATGGCGCGGTCATACGGATCGGAGGGCAGCAGCGGCTTGCCCTCGCCCGTGTCCTCGAGGTACTCGAGGATCGCGCGGGTCTCGTTGATGTATCCCCGAGGCGTCTCGAGAAAGGGCACCTTGCCGCGGGGACTCTTGGCGAGGAAGTCTGGATTCTGGTCCGGGAGGGCCAACACGTACTCGAAGGACAGCCCCTTCTCGAGCAGCGCAAGGTGAACCATGTTGGCGTAATTGCTGACGGGGAATCCGTGGAGCTTGAGCATTGGTGCATCCTCGAGTTGCCTGGCAGCAGATGATTCCAGATCGCTTCTGTCGAAGTCGAGATACTTTTCCCAGGCCGTCGCGACTCGATCATGCTGGGTCGCGCGCTGCTCGCGGTGATGCTTCGCGGCGGGTGCCGCCTTGATCTGCCTCTGGACTCACGCCGCGTACATGCGCACAATGCGCGCCACGCGCGCGTTTGATTGTGCGCGGTCGCTCCGCTGCGTCGAATCTCATTAACCACGGGATTAGTCCAAACGACGCAGTGGGGCGAAATTTCTCCCCGCCCCCCGCCACGCAAGCCTATTCAGAATCCATGGGCGGCGTAAAATTATGCCAGGCCCGGACGGAATTCAGCGGGCTGGTCGGCGTCGCGACGACGGTCCGGCCCACGTAGCGGCGCCACTCGGGCTCCCAGACGCCACGCGCCGCGGCCGTAACCAGCAGAGGTGGCACCCATGCATTCCGCAGCAGACGACTTTCTCGACGAGCAGACGAAAGGCCTCACCGAACTCGCGGAGCACCTTCGCACATCGCGGCTGGCGGCCGCGCGCAAGGCCGCGATCCAGTCCGCAGCGCGCATCCGGTCGCTGAACGGACGGATACGCCAGCTGGCGCGTTCCGGCGTCCGGCTGACGTCCGTTTCTCACGACGCAGCACAGAGCCTCATCGAACTGCAGGGCGAAATCATCAACTCCGCCCTCACCGACGCAGCCGCCCAGATCGAGCGCATCGCCAACACCGGGAGTTTCCGGGACCTTGCCCGCGATCAGGCGGACGTCCTCAAGTCGACCCGCGAGCGCATCGCGGATGACCTCACGCGCGTCATGACGATCCTGAGGCAGGCGGCGAGCGATGCTCGCAAGGTCGCGGAGCGGCAGACCGCCGCCCCCGCAGCGAAGAAACGCGCCGCGCCGAAAAAGAAGAAGGCCGCGGCCTCAAAGACGAAGCGAGTCGTTCGGAAGGCCAAGACCAAGGCGCGGAAGGCGCCACGTCGCGCACGTCGCACCTGAGCCTGAGGGCGCCCGGCCTGGCGATCAGGCCGGGTGGCACCCCGCGATCGTCACTTGATCGTCCGGGCCCAGCCGCGGAGTGAATCCGGAAGGTAGGTGTCGGCGTCCGGATCGGCGGCACGGAATGCGCGCAGCGCATCCGCCGCGCCGGCGATGTCGCCCGAGGCGTACAGCGCCGCGATTGCGGCGGCGCGGTCCGCTGCGCCCGGCGGCGCTGCATTGCCGAGGCTTCGCTCCAGCGCGGGTGCAGGCGCCGCGACCGACGCCGCCCTGCCGGCCATCTCCGGCACCACTGCCTTGCGCTGGTCGGCCTCGGTCGCATCCATCGACGTCCCGTTGACGGCAGCGGCGGCAGTCTCGGCCTGAGAGGACCTGGCCGGTGCGGGTGCGGGAGCCTCGACCGTGGCCTGTGGAACAGTCACCGCGGGGGCTGCTGCGCCCGGCGCCGGGACGGTCGCGCCCTGACCTTGATTGTCCGGCGCCTCCTTTTCCTCCGCAGACTGCACGGGTACTTCCTTCGCAGCCTGCGCAGGTACCGATTCTTCCATCCGGATCGACGGCGCAACATCGCGGTCTCGCGGCATCAGCTGCACGAGAATGAACGCGAGTCCGGCCACGGTCGCCGCTGCGGCCAGGGGTTGCCACTGCATCCATCGATTCCGTGGCCGGGGGCTGGACGAGACGGCCTTTGTGCCCGCGCCACGATCCTGCACGGACTTGCGTGCGGCGGCGATGATCGCAGCATCGAGCGCGGACGGTGGCTGTTCATCCGAGGCCTGTCGCCACGCCTGATTCAGCGCCCCGTCCTGGACCTCGTCCCCGTCGGGTGGCTGTGGACCTTTGCGGTCGTGATTGCTCATTGCAGGTCCTCCAGCGCCGCGCGCAGTCGGCGGTAGGCATAGCGCAACCGGCTCTTGACCGTCTCGCCGGAGGCGGCCGTGAGGCTGGCGATTTCCTCCAGCGAGAGGCCGCCCTCGACGTGCAACAGGAATGCGTCCCGCTGCAGCTTCGGCACCTCGGCGAGCGCCGCGACGAGCCGGCGGCGAGCCTCACCGTCGATGGTTGCATACAGTGGATCGTCGCTCCCATCGCGCGACGCCGACATTGACTCCTCTGCCAGCGCGACCGTCGCCTCGTCCTCGAGAGAGGCCAGCGTGACGCCATGGCGGGAACGCCAGTGATCGACCATCCGGTGCCGCGCGAGCGTGTACAGCCAGGTCGAGAACTTCGCCTGCGCCTCGTAGCGCTCGCGCGCGCCGATCACACGGAGCCAGAGGTCCTGGTGCAGTTCATCCGCCGTGGCGCCATTGCCGCCCGCGTGGCGCAGGAAGTAACGGTAGGTGGCGGCCTTGTGCCGCGCATAGAGCGTCTCGAACGCATGCGCATCGCCGTGACCGTAGGCACGCATCAACGCCTCGTCGGTACGCTCGTCCTGCTCGGCGTTCGCGGGTTGCATCCGCCGCGCAGTATCGACCGGCGCGGCGGATGCGGCAATCGCGAGCCTCAGGGATCCGGGACGAAGCCGAGCGCAGCCGGGAACGGGTCGGGGTCCCGGCGCGGGTGGACTGTGTTGCCGCTGCGGAATCACGCCCATGGCGACCAGCGTCTCGCGGCGCTCGTAACGGATGGCGATCATTTCGTCCGGCTGCGAGCTGGCACGCTCGAACTCGACCTGCTCGACCGGCGAATATTCCCCACGACCGTGCCCGGTGCCGAGCGAGGGTTGCTCCATGGCCGGTGCTGGCGCAGCCGAGCCCGCAGCACGGCTCGCCTTGGCTTCACCTGAGGCGTCGGCCTCGGCCCGGCTCATTGTTTCCTGCGTGCCCGACCAACTGCCGTTGCCGATCCAAGCCGGTCTCTCGACCGGTCGCTCACGAAACAAGGCTACTCCGATGACTCCAAGGTCATTCGGTCGCCCGGTGCGGGCCGCGTAGGAATCCGCCGGGTCGGAGAAGTAGAACGCGGCGGTCCGGCTCAGGTCCTTGCGCCAGCCCTGGATGTTCACGTAGCCACCCGGCTCGAGGACATACCCGGACTGGTCGGGCGAGGCTGACTCGCCGGTGACGGCATTGACTCCGTCCACGCTCACGACCGCCAGCAGCCGCCGGCCGGAGCAATTGCGGATGCGGATGGCGTACTCGTTGCCGGGTTGACCCACGACGTACCGTCGGCCGTGGTGGCGGTACACCGGCAGTGCCTCGCTCGCAGCGCGGTCGTAGATGTCGACGCGCGCCAGCGAGTCCGCGTGTGAAACGGCAAAGGGGGCAA
Source organism: uncultured Gammaproteobacteria bacterium (assembly GCA_963726665.1). GTDB lineage: Bacteria > Pseudomonadota > Gammaproteobacteria > Steroidobacterales > Steroidobacteraceae > RPQJ01. Next base: position 108,934 of record CAVSDW010000019.1, read on the forward strand.
TCGCAATCGCGAGGGCTGTCGCGGTTGCGAGGGCCAGCAGCGTGCGGCGAGGGATGGTCTGACTCATGGCTCGATCTCCGTTTGCAGGGTGTGCGTACCTGTAAACGGCCGGCATCGCGCTGCGGGGTTAAGTCTCGCCACCTCTCCCTGTCTCCGGCACAGCTCCACTCGATCGCCGAGCAGCACTACCCTGGCGAATTCGAGGTGCTGGTGATCGACGACGGCTCGAAGGACGCCACGGCGGCTGTCGTCGAGGCCAACCCTCGCCCCTGGCTGCGCCTGTTGCGCCAGCCCCGCAACATGGGCAAGTCGGCCGCTCTCAATCGCGGCCTCGCGGAAGCCAGGCACGACTACGTCGTAACGCTCGACGCGGACTCCTACCTGTACCGCGACGCACTCGAGCGGCTCGTGGAAAGGTACTTCAGCGACCCGGCGTCGACGCGCGCGGTGGCCGGGACGATGCTGGTGCGCAATTCGCGCAAGAACTGGATCACGCGCGCGCAGGAGTGGGATTACTTCCACGGCATCTCGGCGATCAAGCGAGTCCAGTCCCTGTTCCAGGGCACGATGGTGGCGCAGGGCGCCTTTTCGATCTACGACCGCGAGGCGCTGCGCGAAGTGGGCGGCTGGAAGCCCTGCGTCGGCGAGGACATCGTCCTGACCTGGGCCATGCTGGAGCGCGGCTGGCGGGTCGGTCACGCCGAGGATGCCTGCTGCTTCACGAACGTGCCGGACACGCTTCGCCAGTTCGTCCGCCAGCGGCAGCGCTGGAGCCGCGGCATGATGGAAGCGTTCCGGCAGCACCCACGGGTCCTCGTGGCGATCCGCATGTCGACGCTGTTCGTCTGGTGGAACGTGCTCTTCCCGTGGCTGGACCTCGCTTACACGCTCTTCTTCATCCCGGGCGTGGTCCTCGCATTCTTCGGCATCTTCTGGATCGCGGGCCCCTTGACGCTCGTGCTGCTGCCGATGGCCCTGCTGATGAACTACCTGATGTACCGGATCGGAAGGCACATGTTCGCATCGCAGGGCCTGCGCGTAAGGCGGAATACGGTGGGCTTCCTGCTGTATGCGTTCGCGTACAGCCTCATCCTCCAGCCGGCGAGCGTCGCGGGCCATTTCTCAGAGCTGCTCGGGCTGCGCAAGACCTGGGGCTCGAAGTGAATCTCCCGATTCGAGCCGCGCTCGTGACGTTTGCCCTCCTGTCCCTGGCGCCGTCGGTCTCGACGGCCACGGAGGACGCGCAGGTCGAGCGCACGGGTGCGCTTGCCGAGTCCCGCTTTGAAAGTGACGCGGACGATTTCGACGCCCTGCTGCTCCGCGGGGGACTCCTGCTGGACTACGAGTCGCACCTGCAGAATCGCGGTTTCGCTGTCCAGGACACGCATTATTCGCAAGGCAACTGGAGCGAGGACGTGCCGGGCTTCATTGGCATCTACCGCAGCCAGAAACGCGACACGATGGAGGGCGTTCGTGCCGAGGCCGGCGTGGTGTCGGTGGCCGGTCGCGCGCGTCCTGTCGGCGATGTCACCTGGAGCGTGCGTCCACGAGAGTCGACTGGATTTGAGCTGATCGCCGCCGGCGACGTGGTCGGGACCCGCGAAGCGATCGAACAAGGCATCAGCTACGGCCTCCTGGCCGCGAGCGTAGAGCAGCAGTTCGGCGAGCGTCTGACAGGCATCGCCCTCGTCGGCTGGCAGCCATTCACGGACAGCAACTCCCGCACGCTGTTTCGCGCGCGACTGATCCTGTCGGTGGTGCCCGAGCAGGGCTTGTCTGCCCAGGTCCGCTGGCGGCAATACGCGAGCAGCGAGGAAGGAACCACTGCCTATTACAATCCCGGGCGCTATTGCAACTGGGATGCCGGGCTGTCGTTGCGTCGACACATCGGCACGTGGGTCGTCTCGGGCCTCGCAGGCGCGGGCCAGGAACGCGCAGACAGCGGTCCGTGGCAGACAACCGGTCTCGCAGAGATTCGCGCCGAAGGTTCGCTGTCCGGCGATATGCGCCTCGCCGTCGGCCTCGTGTACAGCAGTGCAGCGGGCTTTGCGACCTCTCCCGATTACTGGTACAGCTCGGTCAACGTGAGCTTGATCGTTCCGTTCAAGCACTGAGACTTCGCCCAGCCTTCTTCAGCTGGACGATGTGCGCGGGCTCCCGCATCTCGCGCCGCTCCGCCGCCATTCGATCCGAATCGAGCGGCCAGGACACAGCCTTGCGACGGCGATCGTAAGACGCGAAAAGCCGGCGGCGCGTCACCCTTTCGGCACTTCACAGGGAGCGACTGAAACTCGCTGGCTATAGTCGGGCGCACATTCAATTGAACCGCGAGGCCGACCGATTGATTTGGCCGGGATCGACCGTCTAACGAAGCCCAGAGAAATCTGGGCTTCTTCGTTTCAGGGTTGGGGAAATGATAAGCAGACGCATTTCGCCATTTTTAGCTCCCTGACGGTGCCGCACCGGAACCGTCATCGCGCGACAGCCAGCGACTTATTCCTCGAGGGGAACTCACCATGAATGGATTGCAGAGCGGGAACTTCAATATACGCGTCAACTGGATCTTTCTTGCCTGGATAACGCTTTGTTCACTGCTGTTCGCCGGCCAGGCATCGGCACTGACGCTCTCACCGACCAAAGTGACGGTCGCGGTGGGAAGCAGCGCCGCGGTGAAGATCAGCAGTGCGAGCGGCCAGATCCAGGCAGAGTCGAAGAACACCGCTGTGGTGAAGGCCTCGCTGTCGAACGTGACGACGACCGGGGCGACGCTCACGGTCTACGGCGTGAGCGCGGGCAGCGCGACCGTCTATGTCCGCGACGCCAGGACGTCGAATATCAGCCTGCCGGTCACGGTCGTCAAATCCATGAGCGTGTCACCGACTTCGTTGACACTTGCGGTCGGCGCCAGCGGCCGGCTCACCGCCAGCAACTATTCAGGCACCGTGTCCGCGAGCTCTGCCAGCACCGGCATCGCCACGACCTCGGTCAGCGGCAATGTCGTGACGGTCAAGGGCCTGAAGGCGGGCAGCACTGTAGTGTCAGTGAGGGACAGCAAGGTTACGGTCAGCGTGCCGATCACGGTGGGCACCTCGACCGCGAGTACCGCCTGGGTCTACAAGGTCCTGGCGACGAACGACCTCGGCATGCACTGCGTGGACGCTGACTTCTCGGTGTTCTCGATCCTGCCGCCCTATAACGTGGTGAATGCGCAGGTCGTGCGCCGCGCCTCGACCGGCAAGCCCGTTGTCATGAACGACTCGCTCGTGAGCATTCGCTACGAAGCCGTCTATGACGGCGCGTCGTCGATCAACAGCACGAGCCTGGGCGGCAAGACCAATTTCTGGACGTATGCGAAGCCGCTGTACGGCGCAACGCTCGCCTCGGGCCAGGGCCTGAAGAACCTGTACATGCCTAAGGACGCCCCATCCCTCGCGGCGCATTCACTGTCCTGGAACACCGCGGGCGGCCTGTTCAAGGCCGAGGGCGTTCCGATCATGCCGACGGATGACGCGGGCAACTCGAATCGCTACCCATTGATGCGGCTCGTGGCCACCGAGAAGGCGACGGGAAAAGACGTGGCCTACCTGGATGTCGTACTGCCGGTGTCCGAGGAAACGACGTGCTCCGACTGCCATGACAACATCAGCCGAGGGAGCGCCACGCAGCGAACTGGCATCACCTGGTCGGCCGCGTTGGACAAGGAAATCCGCACACGCGAGAACGTCCTGCTGCTGCACGACAACATGAGCAAGACCAACCTGATGGCGTCGAAGCCCGTCCTGTGCGCGGGCTGCCATTACTCCCCGGCGCTGGACCTCGCCGGCACCGGCCCCAGCCCCACGCAGAAATTGCACAGGACCATGTCTTCGGCGATGCATGCGTATCACAGCAACAAGATGGCGGGCTTCACGGACGACTGGGTCCGCCTCGGCGGGACGCCCAATTCGCAGACTCAGGCCTGCTACACCTGTCATCCCGGGAGAAACACCAAGTGCCTGCGCGGGGCGATGACGGAGACCGTGAACTGCCAGAACTGCCACGGCAACATGGCTGCCGTGGGCGGGATGACCGCGCTGAATACAGGCGGCAGCATCGACGGCACGAACGATGGCAAGCCGCGCCGTCCGTGGATGGACCTGCCTCGCTGCCAGTCCTGCCACACCGGCGACGCCGTCAGCTATTCGAAGCTCGATCCGTCGCTCATGGCGTCCGATGGGCTGCGTGCGATCGCCGCGTTCAACCCGACGGATGCGTCCGCCTCGCCGCGACTTGCGAGCAACATCAGGTTCGCCGAAAACAGCGGCAAGCTGTTCCGCTACAGCAAGGGCCACAGCGGCATCGCCTGCGAAGGCTGCCACAACAGCACGCACGCGATCTGGTCGAATCCGGTCGACACGCACAACGACAACGTCGCGGCGAAGGAACTGCAGGGCCACACCGGAACGGTGGCCGAGTGCTCGACCTGCCATGCACCGGGTTCGCTCGCCCTCACGCTGAACGGCCCGCACGGCATGCACAACGTCGGCGACTCGCGCTGGACGTCGGGACACGAAAACCTCGCGAAGGCAAACGTGCAGGCTTGCGCCGCGTGCCACGGCACGAACTACCGCGGCACCGTGCTCTCGAAGACTGCTGCCGTCCGCACCTGGAGCACCGAGTACGGCACGCGCACCGTGCCCAAGGGCCAGGTCGTGGGTTGCTACGACTGCCACAACGGCCCGAACCCGTAATCGACGGCGGGTGAAAGATGCCCGGCGACGCGAGTCGTCGGGCATCTTCGTCGTCGGCCGGATCGAACGCGTACGGAGCGTCCCGAACGTAGCGGATCAGTCTTCGTCCGGATCGCCTGTTCTCAGTCGATAACCGACGCCAGCTTCGGTCACCAGAAATCGCGGGCGCCGCGGGTCAGGCTCGAGCTTGTCGCGCAGGCCCTTTATGCACACACGCAGCGCGCCGGAGTCTCCGGCTCGGTCCGGGCCCCAGACCTCGCGCAACAGCTGTCGCGATGTGACGATCATCCCATCCTGGCGCGCGAGGCAGTCGAGGACGCGGTACTCCAGCGGAGTCAGGTGGATCGTGCCCGACGGCCCGATCGCGGCACGGCGGCTCAGATCGACACGCGCCTGGCCGAGCGAGAGCGCTGGCAGGGCATCCGCACCACGGGACGATCTGCGCAGCCCGGCACGGACGCGCGCCAGCAGCTCGGGTGCACTGAATGGCTTGGTGACATAGTCGTCGGCACCCGCGTCCAGCGCTGCGACCTTCTGAGATTCCAGAGTGCGCGCCGACAGTACGACGATGGGCACGGGCGACCACTTTCGGACGCGGCGGATCACATTCACTCCGTCTTCGTCCGGCAGCCCCAGGTCGATCAGCAGCAGGTCAGGCTTTCGGGTGCGCGCCTCGATCTCGCCACGCGCACCATCGCCCGCCTCCGTGACTCGGTAGTGCTCCGCCTCGAGAAGCAGACGCAGGACCGCGCGGATGCCAGGTTCGTCCTCGATGACGAGGATCTGGTGCATCGCCTCTGTCATGACACGGTTTCGGCGACAGGCAACGTGAACTCGAACCGGGCGCCGCCGCGCGTCCCTGGCCCGGCCGTGATGTCGCCACCGTGGGCGTTGACGATGGCACGACAGATGGCGAGACCAAGGCCGGCGCCAACGACAGCACTTTCCCGTTGCCCACGGTGGAACTTCTCGAACAGCAGCCGCGGATCGCCTGGTGGCAGTCCTGGACCTTCGTCCTCGACCACGACGCGCACCATCGGGGCGTCTGCCACCGCGGCAATGCGGATTCTGGTGCCCGCCGGTGTGTACTTCGTTGCATTGTCGAGCAGGTTTGCGAGCACCTGTGACACCAGCACCGGATCCACGTACACGCTCGGCAGATCCTCGGGCAGATCGATAGAGATGGGATTGCCCTGAAGACGAGGCTCGAGCCGATGCAAGGCAGCTCCGACCAGGTCTTCGACCGAGTGAGTATCACACCGCAGCTCAACCCGACCGGACTCGAGACGCATCAGGTCCAGTACATTCGAGATGAGGTTGGACATCTCGTGCGCCTGTTCTTCGATCGACAGCGCAAGGGACCGCTGGGCCGATGGCTCGAGTGCGGAGCCGTGGCGGGCCAGCGTGCTCGCCGCGCCGGCAATCACTGCCAGAGGCGTGCGCAGGTCGTGTGATATCGACGCGAGCAGCGTGTTACGCAGGCTCTCGCTCTCCGCCGCAACGCGCGAGGCCGCCGCCTCTTCCCCGAGGGCCGCCCTTTCCCAGGCCAGCGCGATCTGCGCGGCGAACGTCTCGAGCAGATGCCGCTGCTCGGGCAGCAGGATGCGCCGCCGGTTCGTCGGCAGCACGGCGAGTACACCGAGCGACCGATGCGCGCCGCCAAGTGGCAGGTAGACTGCGGGCGCAGCAGGCAACGTGTCGGTCCCGAGACCGGCGCGCTGGCCATGATCAAAGACCCACTGCGCCACCGAGAGATCGGCGCCATGGAACGAGCTCTCGAGGGGGCTCCCGTCCGGATACCTGAGGCGCCCGTGCGAGTCGGGCGTGAGCACGACGGCGCTCGAGTCGAAGACCTCGGCGATGTGCCGAACCGCCACGCGCGCCATGTTGTCGCTGCCGCGTGTCCCAGCCAGCTCGCGGCTCATCGCATACAGCAGTGCGGTGCGCCGCTCACGAGCGCCCGCAACGCGGTTCTGCTGCCGTACATTGGCCATCAGGTTGCCGATGATCAGCGTGACGGCCAGCATGACTAGAAACGTGATGAGGTACTGCGCATCGCTCACCTGGAATGTCATCCGTGGCGGCACGAAGAAGAAGTCGAATGCCGCGACGCCGGCGATGGCAGTCAGCGTTCCGGGCCCGCGGCCGAGCCGGAGCCCGGCAATCGTCGCGCCCAGCACGAAGATCATGGCGACGTTGGTCTCGGACAACGCCGGATCCATCAGGAAGGCGATGCCGGTGCAGCCGGCGGTAATCGCCGCCGCCCAGCCGTAGCGCGACCAGGGCACTTCGCGCGGCGAGTCCAGCTGGGGCTTCGCCCGCTCTACTGCGTCGCCACCCTGTCTTGCGACCACCAGGACATCGAATCCCTTCGCGCGCTGCACGAGTTCAGTCGCTGTGGAGGGTCGCAACAGCGCCTGCCAGCCGCGCCTCTTCGGCTCCCCCACCAGCACGCGCGTCGCGCCACGCGTTCGCGCATATTCCAACAGGGCACTGGCGGCGGTCGGGCCATCCAGCGTCACCGTGCCGGCACCCAGTGACTCGGCCAGTCGCAGGATGTCGATGCGTCGATCGCGTTCCGCAGCTGAGAGTCTCTGCAAAGGCGGCGTCTCAACATAGACGGCCGTCCACTCCGCGTCGAGCGCATCGGCGATCCGCTTGCCGGTGCGAACGAGTTGCTCCGCCTGAGGGTCGGGGCCGATGGCGACCAGGAGCCGGTCGCGAGCCAGGTAGGCCCGCGATGGCGAGCCAGGCAGCCCCTGTGCACGAGCTGCCGCATCGACACGATCCGCGGTCCTGCGCAGCGCGAGTTCGCGCAGCGCCATCAGGTTCGGCGTGCGGAAGAAGCGCTCGACCGCCGTGCCGACCTGGTCGGACAGGTAGACCTTGCCCTGCCGCAACCGCTGCAGCAGGTCGTCCGGGGGCAGGTCGATCAGCTCGATTTCATCGGCCTCGTCGAGCACGTGGTCGGGGATCGTCTCGCGCTGGCGGATGCCGGTGATCTGCGCGATCAGGTCGTTGAGGCTTTCGAGGTGCTGGACGTTGAGCGTCGTCCAGACATGGATGCCCGCGTCGCACAGTTCCGCGATGTCCTGCCAGCGCTTGGCGTGCCGGGGCGGCGGCTCGCCGTCGACCGGGTTCGAGTGCGCCAGTTCATCAACCAGCAGGATCTCGGGACGACGCTGCAGCGCGGCGTCGAGGTCGAATTCCTGGCGAACCACGCCGCGATAGCGGACCGCCTGCAGCGGCAGGCTTTCCAGCGTCTCGAGCATGCGCTCCGTTTCGCGACGGCCATGCGGCTCGACGTACCCGACCACGACGTCGGTCCCCGCTGCCTTGGCCGCGAGCGCGGCCTCGAGCATCGCGTAGGTCTTGCCGACCCCGGCGGAGGCGCCAAAGAAGACTCGCAGCCGCCCGCGGCGCGCCCGCGCTTCCTCGGCCTGCACCTGCGCCAGGAGTCGGTCGGGATCCGGGCGGTCGTCGGCCATTCGGCGATTATCGTCCTGCGTCGAGCGCCAGGTTCAATTCAAGCACGTTCACCCGCGGCTCGCCCAGGACGCCCAGCGTTCGCCCCTCCGTGGCGGCCCGGACCAGACTCGGCTACTTTCGCTTCAGGCAGGCCACGTACGCGGGCCACGCGCGGCACCTGGAATTCGGCCGCGGCGATGGAGATCTGCGGATCGAGCCCGCTGGCCGATGCCGTCACCAGATCCACCGGCACCGGCTGCGTGCTGCCCGGATCGGCCGCGCGCAGCGCGGCAACACGGCTCGCGACGGCGGCCAGCAGGGCGGCGCTGAGGGCTCCCTGGTTCGAGCCGGACGATGCGGCGCCGTTGCTCGGCATCGGGACTTGTCGCCGATGGGCGGCCCCAGAAGTATCGCGGCGAAGAAAACGGCTGACCGACCAGGCGCGAGCCGACCAGCTTGCCGTCCACCCTGACGAGGCTGCCGCCGGCCTGCGCGGGAAACGCCACCGCAGCGACCAGCGTCACCAGCCCCGGATACACGACGCCCGTCGCGACCGTCAGCAGCAGGAACACGACCACTGCCGTGCGAAGTTCACGGATCATTGTGCGGTCCTCATACCCACCCGGTGGCCGCCAGGAGCACGTCGATCGCCTTGATTCCGATGAATGGCACCACGAGTCCACCCAGCCCGTACACGAGAAGGTTGCGGCGCAACAGGTGCGCGGCGGAGGCCGCGCGGGTCTTCACGCCTCGCAACGCGATCGGCACCAGCAACACGATGATGAGCGCGTTGAAGATCACGGCCGCGAGAATGGCGCTCTCCGGACTCGCGAGGTGCATCAGGTTGAGCGCATCGAGCTGCGGGTACGTCGTCGCAAAGGCGGCCGGAATGATGGCGAAGTACTTGGCGACGTCGTTCGCGATCGAGAACGTCGTGAGGGCTCCGCGGGTCACCAGTAACTGCTTGCCGACGTCCACCACCTCGATCAGCTTGGTGGGATTCGAGTCGAGGTCCACCATGTTGCCGGCTTCCTTCGCCGCCTGCGTGCCGGTGTTCATGGCCACTGCGACGTCTGCCTGTGCAAGCGCCGGGGCATCATTGGTTCCGTCGCCGCACATCGCGACCAGGTGACCTTCGTTCTGGTAACGCCGGATCAGGGCGAGCTTGGTTTCCGGTGTGGCCTCGGCGAGAAAGTCGTCGACGCCTGCCTCTGCCGCGATCGCCGCCGCGGTCAGCCGGTTGTCACCGGTGACCATGACCGTCTTGATGCCCATCTGCCGCAGTTCTGCGAAGCGCTCGCGAATCCCGCCCTTGACGATGTCACGCAGCTCGATCACGCCGAGCACGCGCTTTCCCTCCGCGACGACGAGCGGCGTCGCGCCGCCTCGCGCCACCGTCTCGACCTGTTGGGTAACCGCGACCGGCCACGCGCCACCTTCCTCCTCGACGAATTTGCGCACCGCGTCGGCGGCGCCCTTGCGCAGCCTGCGTCCTTCCAGATCCACGCCGCTCATGCGGGTCTTCGCCGAGAACCTGTGGAATTCGTGCGTCGTGCCGGCAAGGTCGCGGCCGCGGAGCTGGAACCGTTGCTTGGCCAGCACGACGATGGAACGGCCCTCCGGCGTCTCGTCCGCCAGCGATGCGAGTTGCGCACCGTCGGCGAGGTCCTGTTCCTTCACGCCCGGCGCCGCATAAAAGGCCGATGCCTGCCGGTCCCCGAGCGTGATCGTGCCGGTCTTGTCGAGCAGCAGCACGTCGACATCGCCCGCTGCCTCCACGGCACGGCCGGAGGTCGCGATCACGTTTGAGCGGACCATGCGGTCCATGCCTGCAATGCCGATCGCGGACAGCAGGCCTCCGATGGTGGTGGGGATCAGGCAGACCAGCAGCGCGACGAGCACGACCGCAGTGACGCAGGTGCCGACACCTGCGCTTTCCACTGCATACCTCGAAAATGGCGCCAGCGTGACGGTGGCGAGCAGGAACACCAGCGTCAGGAACGAGAGCAGGATCGACAAGGCGATTTCGTTCGGAGTCTTGCCGCGCCTGGCGCCCTCCACCATCGCGATCATCCGGTCGAGAAAGGCTTCACCCGGATTGCTGGTGACACGCACCACCAGCCAGTCCGACAGGACGCGCGTCCCGCCGGTCACCGAGCAGAAGTCGCCGCCCGATTCACGCAGGACGGGGGCCGATTCGCCGGTGATGGCGCCCTCGTCGACGGAGGCGATGCCATCGACGACGTCGCCGTCGGCGGGAATGATGTCCTGGGACTCGACCAGCACGATGTCATCGCGTCGCAGCGAGGAAGCCTGGACCAGTGTGTAGCCATCCTCCGGGCGTCGACCCTTGAGCTTCTTCGCCTGCACTTCCTTGCGACTGGAACGCAGCGCGGCGGCCTGGGCCTTGCCTCGACCCTCGGCCACCGCTTCGGCAAAGTTCGCGAACAATACCGTCAGCCACAACCACGCCGAGATCATCAGGACGAATCCGGGGCGCCCGGCGTCGGGCGCGATGCCCAGTGCGGCGGCCACGCCCAGCGCTGTCGTGAAGAGACTGGCGACGAAGACCACGAACATCACCGGATTGCGGACCTGCACCCGCGGGTCGAGCTTGGCGAAAGAATCCCGGACCCCCTGCAGCACGATGGGTCGACCCAGGGCGTGGGCGCCGGCGGGTGTCGAAGTCATCTCAGTGGCTCCCATAGAGCTGGAGGTGTTCCACGATCGGCCCAAGTGCAAGCGCGGGCAGGAACGTGAGTGCGCCGACCAGCAGCACGGTGATCACCAGCAGGGTTACGAACAGGGGAGTGTGCGTGGGCAAAGTGCCCGCCGTGTTCGCCGTCGCACGTTTGGCGGCCAGGCTGCCGGCAATGGCCAGTACAGGAATCATCAGCCAGTAGCGCGAGACCCACATCGCGGCGCCAAGTGCGAGGTTGTAGAAGGGCGTGTTGGCCGAGAGCCCCGCGAATGCACTGCCGTTGTTGTTACCGGCGGACGAGAATGCATACAGAATCTCCGAGAATCCGTGCACGCCAGGATTGGCGACACTCGCGGTGGCCGCGGCACCATGACCGCCACTGCGGTGCCGAGCAGCACTGCGATGCACGGCACCAGCAGCACGATCGCCGCCATCTTGACCTCGTAGGCCTCGATCTTCTTCCCGAGATATTCGGGAGTGCGCCCGACCATCAGTCCGGCGATGAACACCGCGACGACGGCGAACATCAGCATGCCGTAGAGGCCGCTGCCCACGCCGCCGAAGACAACTTCACCGAGCTGCATGAGCCACATCGGCACCAGCCCGCCGAGCGGCGTGAACGAATCGTGCATGGCGTTGACGGACCCGTTCGATGCGGCCGTCGTGGCCGTTGCCCACAGCGCGGAGTTGGCGATGCCGAAACGGGTCTCCTTGCCCTCCATGTTGCCGCCCGGCTGGATCAAGGAGGCGGCCTGGTCGACGCCTAGCGCATCGAAGCGAGGATTCCCGGCCTGCTCGGCCGCAAACGCGCCGACCAGCAAGGGCACGAAGATCACGAGCATTGCGGCCAGCAATGCCCAGCCCTGCCGCTTGTCGTTGACCATGCTGCCGAACGTGTAGCAGAGGGCGGCCGGAATCAGCAGGATCGCCAGCACCTCGAGGAAATTCGTCAGCGGCGTCGGGTTCTCGAAGGGGTGCGCCGAGTTGACGTTGAAGAACCCGCCACCGTTCGTGCCGAGCTGCTTGATCGCCACCTGGCTCGCGGCCGGGCCGAGCGGCAGCGTCTGCTCGGTGACAGTCTGGTCCTTCATGACCGCCGCGCCGGCCGAATCCAGCTGCGGCGTGCCGTCGGCGTTGGTCGCCGGCACCTGGATGACCACGGGTTCGACCAGCGTCGCCTGCTGGTACGGCGCGAACGACTGCACGACGCCCTGCGCGGCGAGCACGACGGCCAGGATGAAGGACAAGGGCAGCAGCACATACAGGTTGCTGCGCGTGAAATCGACCCAGAAGTTGCCGATCTCGCCCGCCTCGCGGCGGACGAAGCCGCGGATCAACGCGAGCAGCACCGCTATGCCAGCGGCGGCCGACAGGAAATTCTGCACGGCGAGCCCGAGCATCTGCGTCAGGTAGCTCATGGTCGCTTCGCCGACGTACCCCTGCCAGTTGGTGTTCGTCGCAAAGCTGACGGCGGTGTTGAACGAGGAGTCGGGTGAAACCGCGCCAAGCCCCTGCGGGTTGAGTGGCAGCATGCCCTGCAGGCGCTGCAACGCATACACGGCGACGAAGCCGAGCACGTTCACCAGCAGGACCCCGAATGCATAGCGCTTCCAGTCCGATTCGCGGGCCGGGTCCACGCCGGAGAGGCGATAAATCAACCGCTCGACGGGCCCGAGGAGCGGCGACATGAACGTGCGCTCGCCCTGGAAGACAGCAGCCATGTAGGCGCCGAGCGGCTTCACAAGCAGCACGAGCACCACGACATACAACGCCAGTTGCAGCAGACCCTGGCCGGTCATTGGAATTTCTCCGGGTACAGGAGCGCGACTACGAGGTAGACGAAGAGCCCGACGGCCAGCAACAGGCCGATCCCGTCCACGGGAGTCATGACTGCCCCCTCAGCCGGTCGCACAGCCGGAACAGCCCCCAGGTGGCGCCGCACAGCGCCAACGTCACCAGCAGAACGAGGATTTCCATGCCCTGACCTCCAGCCATGGAGGAAATCTTAGGCTGTCGAGTGTTAGGGCGGCGTTAGAAAATCGGATGGCAGGCGGCGTCACGCGGGTCGGGCGACCGGTGTGAGGCTGGCCTGATTGCAGCGAGCGGCGTCCACCGGGCGTCCCGCGACTGCCCTCGGCAGTGCCGGCCAATGGCGCTGCCGACCGCCGGACAGCGCCGGAATGTCGGGCCCGAGAAGACCTACTCCACCGTGACGCTCTTCGCCAGGTTCCTCGGCTGATCGACGTCGGTGCCCTTCAGGATCGCGCAGTGATACGCGAGCAGCTGCAGCGGGATCGTGTACACGGCCGGCGCCTGGAAATAGCTCACGTGCCGCGGCATCTGGATCACGGTCACGCCGTCGGACGACTCGATGCCCGACTCCGGATCCGCGAAGACATAGAGCTCGCCGCCGCGCGCGCGCACTTCCTGCAGGTTGGACTTGAGCTTCTCGATCAGGTCGTTGTTCGGCGCCACGGTGATCACCGGCATGTCCGCGTCCACCAGCGCGAGCGGCCCGTGCTTCAGCTCGCCCGCCGGATACGCCTCGGCGTGGATGTAGGAGATTTCCTTGAGCTTGAGCGCGCCTTCCATCGCGATCGGGTGCATGGCGCCGCGACCGAGGAAGAGCGCGTGCTGCTTGTCCGCGAATCGCTTCGCCAGCTCGCGGATCGTGCCGTCCAGCGCGAGCGTGCTTTCGATCAGAGACGGGATGCCGAGCAGCCGGTGCACCAGCCCGCGCTCGCGTTCCGCGTCCGCGCTGTGGAACTTGGCGAGCGCGATGACCAGCATGTTGAGCGCAGCGAGCTGCGTGGTGAACGCCTTGGTCGAGGCGACGCCGATCTCGGGACCCGCGCGCGTCAGCATCACCAGCTCCGATTCCCGCACCAGCGAGCTCTCCGGCACGTTGCAGATCGCAAGCTGCGAGAGGTACCCCGCCTGCTTCGCGAGCCGGAGCGCCGCGAGCGTGTCGGCGGTCTCGCCCGACTGCGAGACGGTGACGAACAGCGTGTTCTTCGGCACCACCGGGCTGCGGTAGCGGTACTCGCTTGCGATCTCCACCCAGCACGGCAACCGGCAGATCTGCTCGATGAAATAGCGCGCGACGGTGGCCGCATGGAAACTCGTGCCGCAGGCCACGATGCGCACGGCCTCGGTCCTGGCGAACACCGCCTGCGCGGCCGGGCCGAACGCGGCTTCGAGCAGCTTGCCCCCGGCGACGCGTTCCTCGAGCGTCTGCGCCACGGCGCGCGGCTGCTCGTAGATCTCCTTCAGCATGTAGTGGGCGAACTCGCCCTTCTCGGCTGCGTCGGCGGACTGCTCGCTCAGCCACTCGCGGCGCTGCACCGTGTTGCCTTCGCGGTCGATGATGCGGACGCTGCCCTTGCGAACCTCGCCGACGTCGCCTTCCTCGAGGAACATGAAGCGGTGCGTCACGGGCAGGAGCGCTGCGACGTCGGAGGCGACGAAGTTCTCACCTTCGCCGAGGCCCACGACCACGGGGCAGCCCTCGCGCGCGAGCACGATGCGATCGGGGTCGTCGCGCGATATCACGGCAAGCGCGTAGGCGCCCTCGAGTTCCGCAACCGTCGCACGCACTGCCTTGAAGAGGTCGCCCGTCACCTTGCGGTGGTAGTGGATGCGGTGCGCGATGACCTCGGTGTCGGTCTCGCTCGAGAACTCGTAGCCGAGGCGCTTCAGTTCGTCGCGCAGCTCCTCGTGGTTCTCGATGATGCCGTTGTGGACGATGGCGATGCCGTCGCGGGAAATGTGCGGATGGGCATTGCGCTCGCTCGGCACGCCGTGCGTCGCCCAGCGCGTGTGGGCGATGCCGAGGCCGCCGTGGGTCGGCTCGACATCGAGCGCGTCCTCGAGCATGCGGACCTTGCCGACGGTGCGCCGGCGCTGCATCTCGCCGCTGCCATTCAGCACGGCGACGCCGGCGGAGTCGTAGCCCCGGTACTCGAGGCGCCGCAGGCCCTCGATCAGGACGGGGACGATGTCACGGTCAGCGACGGCACCAACGATTCCGCACATGGAAGGTTCCTGTCAGGCGGGGCGGGGAGGCTAGCAGAAAAAATAGGGGACATTCCCCTTTTCCGCCACTTTTTCAGGGCATTTGCCAGCCGAAATGGGGAATGTCCCCTATTTTTTCTCCGGTCGCTTCCAGCCCGGGACAGTGAACTGCTTGGCGCGCTCGAGCGTGAGCTGGCCCTCGGGCGTGTCGCGGGTGATGGTCGAACCGGCGCCGATCGTGGAACCGGCGCCGACCTTCACCGGCGCCACCAGCATGGTGCCGGAGCCGATGAACGCGCCGTCGCCGATTTCCGTGCGCCACTTGTTCACGCCATCGTAGTTGCAGGTGATGGTGCCCGCACCGACGTTCACCTTCTCCCCGACCGTGGTGTCGCCGAGGTAGGTGAGGTGGTTCGCCTTGCTGCCAGCGCCCAGTACGCTGTTTTTCACCTCGACGAAATTGCCGATGTGCACGCCGGCAGCGAGCTGTGACGAGGGCCTGAAGCGGGCGAAGGGCCCGATGTTGCAGTTTCGCCCGATGAGCGCGCGGTCGATCACGCAGTTGGCGAAGACCTGCGTGTCGTCGCCGATCTCGGAATCGCGGATCATCACGTTGGGCCCGATGCGCACGCGATCGCCGAGCTTCACCGTACCCTCGAACACCGCGTTCACGTCGATGTAGACGTCGCGACCGACGCTGACCGGCCCGCGCGCGTCGAATCGCGCGGGATCCACGATGGTGGCGCCCGCGAGCATCAGCTCGTCTGCCCGCCTGCGGCGGTAGGCCGCCTCGAGCTCGGCGAGCTGCAGCTTGTCGTTCACGCCGAGCACCTCGGTCGCGGTGGGCGCGATCACGGCGCGCACCTTGAGGCCGCTCCTGACGGCCGCGACGATGACGTCGGTGAGGTAGTACTCGCCCTGCGCGTTGTCGTTCTTGAGCGAGGCGAGCCAGTGGCGCAGGCGGCCCGCCGGCGCGCACATGACCCCCGAGTTGCACTCGTGGATCGCGCGCTCCTTCGTGTTCGCGTCCTTGTGCTCGACGATGCGCACGACGTTGCCCGCCCCGTCGCGCACGACGCGGCCGTAGCCCGTGGGATCCGGCAGCAGAACGCTCAGGATCGAGATCGCGCCCTCGCCGGCCTCGGCGACGAGTCGCGCCAGGGTCTCGGTCTGCACCATCGGCACGTCGCCATAGAGGACCAGCACGAGGTGGTCGTCGGGCACCTGGGGCATGGCCTGTGCCACCGCGTGGCCGGTGCCGTGCTGCTCGGCCTGCAGCACCCAGCGCACCTCGGTGCCCGGAAACGCCGCAGGGACCTGCTCGCCGCCGTGGCCGTAGACCACACAGGTCGCCGCCGCCTCGAGGCCGCGCGCGGCGTCGAGCACGTGCCCGAGCAGCGGCTTGCCCGCCAGGGGCTGCAGCACCTTGGGCAGGTCGGACTTCATGCGCTTGCCCTGGCCGGCGGCCAGGATCACCACGGAAAGGGTCATGTGCGGGTCCGGCGCTGTTGGTTGCGCGTCATTGTACCGAAGCTGCCTCCGCGATCGTCCGACTACCGCATTGTGGCGTGCCCGCCCCTGCCGCCCGGCGTAGACTGCGCCGCACGGGGCGTCTGCCCCGCAACAATCAGCGCGGCGCGAACCGCGCGTTACAGGGGAGAAGAAATGAAGTTCAGAATCGCGCGCTGGCGCGCTGCCGGCTGTTGACGATGGTGTCGCTCACCGGATCCGCGATCGCTGCTGACCACGCCTACATCCAGGGCGCTGTGTCGGTGGTTTCCTCGATCAAGGTCATGCGGCCAGATGGATGCCTACATGAACTGGCTGCAGAGCGGCTGGAAGAAGGGCATGGAAGCGCAGAAGGCGGCCGGCATCGTCCTCGACTACCACGTCTACTCGACCCGGGCACGCACTCCGGACGATCCTGACGTCTACCTCGTCGTCACCTACAAGAACATGGCTGCCTTCGACGGCATGCAGGACAGGGTCGATCCGGTCATGGAGAAGGCGTTCGGCTCCCAGGACCAGCAGACCCAGGCGAACGTCGAGCGCGGCAAGATTCGGACGGTACTCGGCACCGAGCTGATCCGCGAGCTCGTGCTCAAGTAAGGCGGGATTTCGGCCTCGCCGAAACTGGAAGGGCCCGCAGTGCGGGCCCTTTCTTTTCGCGTCTCATGCAGTCTCTGCAGGGACAGTCCCCTTCGGGGACAGTCCCTCTGGACAGTCCCTAGCCGTGCTTCTTGCGCAGTTTCTGGATCGCCTTCAGCTGCTCGCTGATCACCGCGAGCTCGGCCTCGGCGGTGGCGATTTCCTGCTTCTCGGTGCGGGCGCGGACGGCTTCCTCGGCCGACTTCTTGGCCTCGAGCACCTTGGCCTCGTCGAGGTCCGCGGCACGGATCGCCGTGTCCGAGAGGACGTTGATGTGGTGCGGCTGCACCTCGAGGATGCCGCCCTGCACCCACACCATCTCCTCTTCTTCCTTGCCCGGGACCTTGATGCGCACCGTGCCCGACTTGATCTGGGTGATCAGCGGAGCGTGGCGCGGGTAGATGCCGAGCTCGCCCATGATGCCTGGCAGCACCACGAACTCCGCTTCGCCGGAGTAGATGGACTCCTCGGCGCTGACGACATCGATGTGGATGGTGGACATCGTGGTTCCTACTGCATCTTCTTCGCTTTCTCGACGGCCTCTTCGATGCTGCCGACCATGTAGAACGCCTGCTCGGGCAGGTGGTCGTACTCGCCGGCCACGATCGCCTTGAAGCCGCGGATCGTGTCCTTGAGCGACACGAACTTGCCGGGCGAGCCCGTGAACACTTCGGCCACGTGGAACGGCTGCGACAGGAAGCGCTGGATCTTGCGCGCGCGGGCCACGGCGAGCTTGTCCTCGGGCGACAGCTCGTCCATGCCGAGGATCGCGATGATGTCGCGCAGTTCCTTGTAACGCTGCAGCACGGCCTGCACCGCGCGAGTCGTCTCGTAGTGCTCTTCGCCGACGACGTGCGGGTCGACCTGGCGCGAGGTCGAGTCGAGCGGGTCCACCGACGGGTAGATGCCGAGTGCCGCGATGTCGCGCGACAGCACGACGGTGGCATCGAGGTGCCCGAACGTGGTCGCCGGAGAAGGATCGGTCAGGTCGTCCGCGGGGACGTACACGGCCTGGATCGACGTGATCGAGCCGACCTTCGTCGAGGTGATGCGCTCCTGGAGGCGGCCCATTTCCTCGGCCAGCGTCGGCTGGTAGCCCACCGCCGAGGGCATGCGCCCGAGCAGCGCCGACACCTCGGTGCCCGCCAGCGTGAAGCGGTAGATGTTGTCGATGAAGAACAGGATGTCGCGGCCTTCGTCGCGGAAACTCTCGGCCATGGTGAGGCCGGTGAGTGCGACGCGCAGGCGGTTGCCCGGCGGCTCGTTCATCTGGCCGAACACCATCGCCACCTTCGACTGGCTCAGGTCCTCCTGCACGATGACCTTCGCCTCGGACATCTCGTGGTAGAAGTCGTTGCCCTCGCGGGTGCGCTCGCCGACGCCCGCGAACACCGACAGGCCCGAGTGCTGCGTCGCGATGTTGTTGATCAGCTCCAGCATGGTCACGGTCTTGCCCACGCCGGCGCCGCCGAAGAGACCGATCTTGCCGCCCTTGGCGAACGGGCAGATCAGGTCGATGACCTTGATGCCGGTCTCGAGGAGTTCCACCGACGGCGACAGCTCTTCGAACTTCGGCGCGAGCTGGTGGATGGCGCGGCGATCCTTCGACTGGATCGGGCCGCGCTCGTCGATCGGGCGCCCGAGCACGTCCATGACGCGGCCGAGCACGCCGGGACCCACCGGCACCGAGATCGCCGCGCCGGTGTTGCGCACCTTCATGCCGCGCTGCAGGCCGTCGGAGGAGCCGAGCGCGATGGTGCGGACGACGCCGTCGCCGAGCTGCTGCTCGACCTCGAAGGTGAGGCCCTTCTCGGCCAGCGTGCTGCCGCTGTCCTCGAGGACGAGCGCGTCGTAGATCCTTGGCATCGCGTCGCGCGGGAACTCGATGTCGATGACCGCGCCGATGGTCTGGACGATGGTGCCGTGAGCTTGTGACATGACGTTTGCCTGGAGGAAAGTGATTAGTGACTAGCGGATAGCGGATAGCAAGCAGAACACAGCACTACACGGCGGCCGCGCCGCCGACGATCTCCGAGAGTTCCTTGGTGATCGCGGCCTGGCGGGTCTTGTTGTAGATGAGCTGCAGCTCCTCGATGATGTTCTGCGCGTTGTCGGATGCCGCCTTCATGGCGACCATGCGTGCCGACTGCTCGGAGGCGATGTTCTCCGCCGCGGCCTGGTACACGAAGGTCTCCAGGTAGCGCACGAGCAGCTCGTCGAGCACCGACTTCGCGTCGGGCTCGTAGAGGTAGTCCCAGTTGCCCTCGCCGACCTTGTCGTCGGCCAGCGAGCCGCCGTCCGGGGTCTGCCACTCCTTCGGGATCGGGATCATGGTTACGTGGATCGGCTCCTGCTTCATCGTGTTGACGAAGCGGTTCGAGTAGAGGTGCACCTCGTCGATGCGCCCCTCCCGGTAGCCGTCGATCAGCATCTTGACGGGGCCGATCAGCCGCTCGAGCGACGGGCGGTCGCCGTAGTTCACGACCTGCGAGACGATCTTGCCGCCCATGCGGTTCACGAAGCCGAAGCCCTTGTTGCCGATCGTGCAGTACTCGGCCTCGATGCCCTGGGCGAGCCACTCCTTGTGCTGGTTCAGCATCAGGCGCAGCAGGTTCGTGTTCAGGCCGCCGCAGAGTCCCTTGTCCGTGGTGATCAGGATCGCGCCGACGCGGTTCACCTTCTCCCGGCGCGACAGCAGGTCGTGCCGGTACTCGGAGTTGGCGCGCGCGGCGTGCATGGCGATGGAAAGGATCCGCTGGGCGTACGGGCGCCCCGCGCGCATCCGGTCCTGCGCCTTCTTCATCTTGGACGCAGAGACCATCTCCATCGCCTTGGTGATCTTGCGCGTGCCCTGCACGCTCTTGATCTTGAGGCGGATTTCCTTGGTGCCTGGCATGAGTGCTCCCGAAGTCCGGTCAGTACGCGCCGTTCTTCTTGAAGTCCTCGATCGCGTCGACGAGAGCCTTCTCGTCGTCAGCGGAGAGGTCCTTGGTGCTCTCGATGCGATCGATGAGCTGCTTGAACTTCGCGTGCAGGTGCGCTCGCATGCCCGACTCGAAGGCGAGCGCCTTCTTCACCTCGACGCCGTCGAAGTAGCCCTTGCTTACCGCGAACAGCGTGATGGCCTGGTCGGCCACGGAGAGCGGCGAGTACTGGGGCTGCTTCATGAGCTCCATGACCAGGCTGCCGCGGTCGAGCTGCTTGCGGGTCGCCTCGTCGAGGTCCGAGGAGAACTGGGCGAAGGCCGCAAGCTCGCGGTACTGGGCGAGCGCGAGGCGCACGCCGCCGCCGAGCTTCTTGATGACCTTGGTCTGGGCCGCGCCGCCCACGCGCGACACCGAGATGCCGGCGTTGATGGCCGGGCGGATGCCGGCGTTGAAGAGATCCGTCTCGAGGAAGATCTGCCCGTCGGTGATCGAGATCACGTTGGTCGGCACGAACGCGGAGACGTCGCCCGCCTGCGTCTCGATGATCGGCAGTGCGGTGAGGGAGCCGGTCTTGCCCTTGACCGCGCCCTTGGTGAACTTCTCCACGTACTCCTCGTTCACGCGCGCGGCGCGCTCGAGCAGGCGTGAGTGCAGGTAGAACACGTCGCCCGGGTACGCCTCGCGGCCCGGCGGGCGGCGCAGCAGCAGCGACACCTGCCGGTAGGCCCAGGCCTGCTTGGTGAGGTCGTCATAGATGATGAGCGCGTCCTGGCCGCGGTCGCGGAAATACTCGCCCATCGTGCAGCCCGAGTACGGGGCGATGTACTGCATCGCCGCCGATTCGGAGGCCGAGGCCGCGACGACGATGGTGTAGTCCATCGCGCCGTGCTCCTCGAGCTTGCGCACCACGTTCACCACCGTCGAGGCCTTCTGGCCGATTGCGACGTAGATGCAGATGAGGTCCTTGCCCTTCTGGTTGATGATCGTGTCGACCGCCACCGCGGTCTTGCCCGTCTGGCGGTCGCCGATGATCAGCTCGCGCTGGCCACGGCCGATCGGCACCATCGCGTCGATGGCCTTCAGTCCGGTCTGCACCGGCTGGCTCACGGACTTGCGGGCGATGACGCCCGGCGCGACCTTCTCGATGACGTCGAATTCCTTGGACTCGACCGGCCCCTTGCCGTCGATGGGCTGGCCGAGGGCGTCGACGACGCGGCCGATCAGCGCGGGGCCCACGGGCACCTCGAGGATGCGGCCGGTGCACTTGACCGTATCGCCCTCGGTGATGTGCTCGTAGGAACCCATGATCACCGCGCCGACCGAGTCGCGCTCGAGGTTGAGCGCAAGGCCGTAGGTGTTGCCGGGGAACTCGAGCATTTCGCCCTGCATCGCGTCCTGCAGCCCGTGGATGCGGCAGATGCCGTCCGTCACGGTCACCACGGTGCCGACGCTGCGCGCTTCGGTCGCGGCGGTGAAGTTCTGGATGCGTGCCTTGATCAGTTCGCTGATCTCGGAAGCCTTGATGGACATGTCTGCTTTCCTCTGCGCGCCGTAGCCGTGGTCGCGGCCGGGCCTGGATGAATTCTCAGTCGGTCAGTTCAGTTTCGAGCCGTTCGAGCCGTCCCTTGAGCGAGCCGTCGATCAGGAGGTCCCCCGAGCGTACGACCGCGCCGCCGATCAGCGCCGGGTCGACCGTGCAATGCAATCGCACGTCGCGGCGCAGTCGCTTGCGCAGGGCGGCCGCAAGTCGCTCCTTCTGGCGCTCGTCGAGTTGCGCGGCGGAGACGACCTCGGCGTCCGCGACGTTCTCGGCCTCGGCCTTGAGCTCCTCGAACTGCGTTGCGATCTCCGGCAGGAAATCGAGGCGCCCGTTTTCGCGCAGCAGCGCCAGGAAGGCCTGTCCATGCGCGTCGATCGCGTCGCCGCAGATGCCGGTGACGAGTCCGGACAGGTCCGCACTCGTGATGCCGGGACTGCGTTCGAGCTGCTGGAACTCCTCGCTCGCCACCACGCCGCGCGCGGTCGCGAGCCAGCCGGACCACTCCGCCACGCGGCCGGCCTCGCTCGCGTACGCGAACGCTGCCCTGGCATAGGGTCTCGCTACAGTGGCTCTCTCGGCCATCAGTCGGTACTCCTGGTCGAGGGTGCCGCGGCCGTCAGGCCTTGGCGCCCTCGATCTCGGTGGCGAGCTTCTCGATCAGGTCGGCGTGCGCCTTCGGATCGATTTCGCGCTCGAGGAGCCGCGAGGCCCCGGCCACGGCCAGCTTCGCCACGTCCTTGCGGAGGGCGTCGCGCGCGCGGGCCTGTTCGAGCTGCACTTCCTGCCGCGCGTCACCGACGAGCCGCTGCCCCTCGGTCATCGCCGTGGCACGCGCCTCGTCGACGATCTCGTTCGAGCGGCGATTCGCCTGGTCGACGATCTTGAGCGCCTTCTCGCGCGCTTCGTTCACGATCACCGCAGCGTCGCCGTGCGACTTCTGCAGTTCCACCTGCCCACGCTCGGCAGCGGCCAGCCCCTCGGCGATCTTCTTCTGGCGGTCCTCGACGGCCTTCACCAGCGGCGGCCAGATCAACTTCCAGGAGAACCAGATCAGGAACAAGAACACCAACATCTGGCCGAGCAGCGTCGCATTGATATCCATGACGACGTCCTCGCGTGGAGCCGGTTAACCGAACTTCGCGAGCAGCGGGTTCGCGAACGCGAAGAACATCGCGAGCGCCACGCCGATCAGGAACGCCGCGTCGATGAGGCCGGCAAGCAGGAACATGCGGGTCTGCAGCGTCGGGATCAGTTCCGGCTGGCGCGCGGCCGCCTCGAGGAACTTCGAGCCCATGATGCCGATGCCGATGCAGGCGCCGATGGCGCCCAGACCGATGATCAGGCCGAGTGCGATCGCGGTGTAGCTCTGGACCTGTGCGATGAGCGCGAGGTTTTCCATCTCAATCTCCTGGCGGAATGTGCGGTTGCAGTAAACGGGAAAGGAATGAAGGGAGCTGCCGGCGTCCGTCCCTAGTGGTGCTCGGTGGCCATCGCGGTGTACACGACGGTGAGCATCGCGAAGATGAACGCTTGCAGCACGATGATCAGGATGTGGAAGATCGCCCAGCCGGCGCCCATGAGGAGGTGGCCGAAGAAGCCGACCGTGCCGCCGATTGTCCACGTGAAGAAGCCGGCGCCGAGCAGCGCGATCAGCATGAACACCAGCTCGCCGGCATACATGTTGCCGAAGAGTCGCATCGCCAGTGAGACGGGCTTCGACAGCAGCTCGACCAGGTTCAGCAGGAAGTTCGGGATCCACAGCAGCGGGTTGGCACCGAACGGCGCGGTGAAGAGTTCGTGGACATACCCGCCCACACCCTTGGCCTTTACGCTGTAGAAGAGAACGACGGCCAGGACCGTCAGCGACATCGCGAACGTCGTGTTGGCGTCGGCCGTGGGCACCACGCGCCAGTAATGGATGCCGAACAGGCCCGTGACCTTGCCGGGCAGGTCGAGCGGCAGCAGGTCCATCGCGTTCATCAGGAACACCCACACGAAGATCGTGAGGGCCATCGGCGCGAGGAAGCTGCGATCGAGGTGAAAGACTTCCTTCACCGTGTTGTCGACCGCGTCGACGACGATCTCGATGAAAGCCTGCCATTTGCCGGGGACGCCGACCGTAGCCTTGCGTGCCGCCGAATAGAAGATCGCAAGCGTGACCAGGCCCAGCAGCACCGACATGACGATCGTGTCGACGTGGAAGGACCAGAACCCCTTGCCGACCGTGAGGTGGGTCAGGTGGTGGGTGATGTATTCGGTGCTGTTTGCGGGAGCTTCGCCGGCCATTTCAGTCTGCCACTCCGACCGTTCGTTTCGTTTTCCGTACGCCCACCCGGGCGGCCGCGAACCAGTATCCGATGAAGGTCGCCGCGTACGCCGCGATGAGCGGCACCGCCTCGACCTTCGGTGACCGGAGCGCCACCACGAGCGCCGCGATGGTGAAGAGCACCTTCACGAGCCAGCCCGAGAAGAAGCTCAAGGCCACCCGCTCGACGCCTGCCCCGTCCCCGTGGCGCAGCATCGCGAAGGCCATCAAAGCCGTCGCAGCCGCGCCGATCCCCGTCCCCACGAGCGCCGATTCCGCCGCTCGCGTGCCCCATCCGGCGAGGCAGGCGATCGCGATGACCGCCCCGAGCAGGACCTGGCCCAGAACGACGGCCAGCGCCTGGCGCCGGCCAACCTGGACTTCGAGGTTGCTCAAGTCCTCACCAAATCTCCGGGCAACAAAAAAGCCACGTCATGTGCCGGGCACTCCGGCCACGGGTGGCGATTCGTACCGTTACCCGGGCCGCTCACGCCTCACCGCGTGGCCTCCGGAAGGCCGACGATTATATCGGGTCTTTTTGCAGTGCTTCAATCAAGCGCATGCCTGCGGAAAACCGAGGCTTGCCTGCCCGCGAGGATGCGCGTCGGGAACACGACTGCCGCTGCTCGTGCCCTGCAGCAATCTCCGCGCCTCAGCTGGGCATCAGCTGGGCGGCGTCGCGACCGGCAGCGGTCACCAGTCTATGCTTTAGAGATTCGTTACAAAATAATTGCCTGCGCTGTAAATTCGACAAGTCTCTAACCTAACCAGATAGCTGAACTTGATTATATCGGACATGCGCTGAATCGACCAGCGCGCGCTTCGACACCACGCCCGCGAGCCGGCGGGATCCCGCTACTGGATGTGCTCGAGAATGCCGTCGAGTTCGTCGAGAGTGTTGTAGCTGATGACCAGCTTTCCGCGGCCCTTGGCCGTGTGCTGCAGTTGCACCTTCGCGCCGAGCTTGCCCGCGAGATCGCGCTCGAGGCGGTCGACGTTAGGGTCCTTGCGCGGCGGCTCGGGCTCCGGCTCCCCGCCCTTGCGGTCGAGCATGCGGCGGACCAGCGCCTCGGTCTCGCGCACCGATAATCCCTTGCGGGCGACGAGCGCGGCGACCTCGATCTGCTGCCGCGGGGCAGCCAGTCCAAGCAGCGCGCGGGCATGCCCCATCTCGAGCTGGCGCTGCTCCACCAGGGACTTCACCTCGTCGGCGAGTTCCAGCAGGCGCAGCAGGTTGCTCACGGCCGCCCGCGAGCGGCCGACGGCGTCCGCCGCGGTCTGGTGCGTCATCTCGAATTCGCGGATCAGGCGATCGAGCGCGCGGGCCTCCTCGAGCGGGTTCAGGTTCTCGCGCTGGATGTTCTCGATGAGAGACATCGCGACCGCAGCCTCGTCCGGCACGTTGCGGATGACGGCGGCAATGTGGTGCAGGCCCGCCATCTGCGCGGCGCGCCAGCGACGCTCGCCGGCGATGATCTCGTAGCGCTGTTCCTCGCCGGGCCGCTGCGCGGCCACCGGCCGCACGACGATCGGCTGGACCACGCCTTGCGCGCGGATCGAGTCGGCGAGTTCCTGCAGGCTCTCGGGCCGCATGTCCAGCCGGGGCTGGTAACGACCGCGCTGCAGCAGGTCCACCGGGATGTGCGCCAGCTCCTCGCCGGCGGGCGGCCTGGGCGCGGACGACTCCTGGTCCGGGGACGTGGTCGGTTTGCCGAGCAGGGCCTCGAGGCCCCTGCCGAGCGAGGGTCGCTTGCTTGCCATAGTTGGGGAAGTTTAGCGGATCGACCCGCGGCACTTGCTGCCAGTTGGGCGCGGATCAGGCGGGGCGCCAGTTTGCCGCGGTGGCCGCCGTCCCCAGGGTCCCGACCAGCGCCGGGCGGGGTTCGCCCTCGAGCCACAGCCCGAACTCGTGGCCGCCCGGTGCGGCCGCGGGCCGGTGGCGCATGGTGACGTCGCGGCCGAAGAACACGGGGCCCTTGATCCAGAGATCGAGAGCCAGCGGGGGCGGCCCGGGCTCGGGCAGGCGGGCGAGGCACTGGCCGAGGACGCGCTGCGGGTGCGGAAAGGCCGCGGGAAATCCCATGCGGCGCGCGTATCCGCTCCACTGGTGCAGGCCGTTGTAGTCGCCGGTGAGGCCGCCGAATCCCCATCGATGCCCGTCGCCGACATTCCAGTGTCGATATCGCGTGCCGCGCCACGCCGTCTCTCTCCCTGCGACGATCGCGGGCGCGGTGGCCGGCCCCGAGTTCCTGGCCGCTGCCGCTTCGCTCGCCGTGGCGACCGCGGTAGTAGAAGGTCGACGACGCTTTCCCAGCGACGCGCGCCTTTGGCGGCAAGCGTCATGTGCATGTCGATCTCCACGCCTTTGGCCAGCACCCTCCAGCCCGACGGCCGGAGATCGAGCACGATATCGTCGTCCGCTCGAGCGGGCCGTGCAGCCGAGGCGGTTTCGTACCTGCAGCGCGTTCCAGATCGGCAGCGGCCAGGCCGGGCAGGTGAGCATCGCCATGATGAGGCGGAAGCCCGTCACCTGCGGATAGAGCAGGCCAAGCGAGTGGGCCGGCGTCGCCTCGCAGCCCGCACAGCGCGCGCAACAATTCGGCAGCGTCGCCTCGATGCGGTAGCCGTTCCATGCAGCTGCAGATCCGGGCAACCCCGCTCCGAATGCCAGCCGCGAGACGGCCGGAATGCCTGCAGCATGTACGCCGGTGCGGACGGCGGGCGGGCGTAGATCTTGCGACGTGCGCTCATCGAGCTTGTACCGAGATCAGTGGTGCATCGAACTCAGTCGAACATCAGACCCATTTTTCGTCGCGCCACGACAGTCGCATGGTCGGACCCTTGTCGACCCCGAGAGCACGCCACGCAGCCGCGCCCAGTGTTTCGATCGCGGCCTCCGGCGGCGTGCCTTCCCGGCCTGACATGCGGCCGCGCGCGTATTCCTGCGCCGGCCCGAGCAGTTGCGCGATGAAGATATCCACGAGCGAGGCGCGCAGGCTTCCTGCCGCTACGTGAGGTGCCATCCAGGCCGCGATCGCGCGGCCGAAATCGCGATTGAGGTCTGCGATCTCAGGCGCACGCGCGGTGACGACCTCCGTGTGCCTCGCCTGCTGCAGGAACCGCGCCCGCTGCGGGTTGCGCTCGACCCACCGGATGTGCGCCGCGACGATTGCCACGATGCCCTCTTTGGCCCCTGTCGCGGGACCGATGTCCCGGGTCACCGCCGCCTGGTAGTCGGACAGCGTCTCGAGATAGAGCGCCGCGGCAACGGCCGACTTGCCGTCGAACAGGTGATAGATGCTGCCGACGCTGGCGCCCGAGGCAGCGCAGATGTCCTCGATGGCCGTGCCCTCGATGCCTTGCTCGGCGAAGCAGGCGAGGGCCGCCTCGAGCACCTGCTGTCGGCGCACGACCGAGCGATAACTGGCGGCGGGCGGTGGCTTGCTGAACCATTCAGGATCTCGCAACCTAGCGTTCGAATAACATTCTAGTATCGTTTTCTAGTTTAGCAAGTAGTTGTTCTCCAAAGCTTGTTCAGCAGCAGTCTGCTCATTCCGATGACAGATCCAGGTCGAATCGTCATGGCACAACGCACAGCTTGGCACGTGTCATCTGATGCGTTAGCATCAGATGCATCACGTATGCGTACTACTCTCGACATCGAAGACGACGTCCTCGCCGCTGCCAAGGAATTGGCACGTAGACAGGGCCGCACGGCTGGCGAGGTCATTTCGTCGCTGGCTCGCAAGGCCCTGACTGGCCATGCCCCGGCAGGGGGCGTCAGGGAGCCTCGCGCGACCTACGGGTTCATGCCATTCGCGGCCGACGGCAGGATCGTCACCAACGAGGTCATTGACGAGCTGCGCGACGGCGAAGGCGTCTGATGCGCGGGCTGCTCGATGTCAACGTGCTCATCGCATTGCTCGATGAGGCGCACGTCCATCATCGGTTGGCGATGGACTGGCTGGGCACGAACATCCGTCCACGGCTGGGCTTCGTGCCCGCTAACGCAGATCGGTGGCGTGCGCATCATGTCGCAGCCGGCCTATCCGAACCCTCAGCCGACTGCACTCGTCGCTGAGCGGCTGCGCATGGCCGCTCGGGACCGCCATCACGAATTCTGGGGCGCCGACGTGGACCTGCTTGCCGAGCGATCGTTCGCGTGGGAGGGCATTCTCGGTTCGCGATTCGTGACCGACGCCTACCTGCTCGCTCTGGCGGTCGCGCATCAAGGAAGATTCGTCACATTCGACAGGCGCGCGCCGATTGCGGCGGTGTCGGGTGCGGAGGACAGGCACCTGCTCGTCATCGAGTAAACCGATGCGTCCGAGCGCCTGATCGACGGTTGCGGCAGCGCTATTGGGTCGCGTCGGCGGACACGCCGCTCCCGGCCTGCTCCGACGCTGCGAGCGCGGCCTCCTCGTCGCGCCGGATCAGCTCGCCGGCCAGCGCGAGGTAGGCGAGCGCCCCCCGCGAATCCTTGTCGTGGTACATGGCGGCCTTGCCGAAGCTCGGCGCTTCCGCGAGCCGCACGTTGCGCGGGATGACGGTGCGGAAGACCTTGTCGCCGAAATGCATGATGAGCTGCGCGGAGACCTCGTTCGAGAGGTTGTTCCGCGGGTCGAACATCGTGCGCAGGATGCCTTCGAGCCGGAGATCCGGGTTCACGCTGGCGCGGATCTGATCGACCGTGCCCATCAGCGCCGAGAGCCCCTCGAGCGCGTAATACTCGCACTGCATCGGCACGAGCACGGTGTCGGCGGCGACGAGCGCGTTCAGTGTCAGCAGGTTCAGCGCGGGCGGGCAGTCGATGATGATCACGTCGTAGAGGCCGCGCACGGGACGCAGCGCATTCCTGAGCCGGACCTCGCGCCCGATCTTGCTCATGAGCTGCACTTCGGCCGCGACCAGGTCCTGGTTTCCAGGGACGACGGCGAATCCGCCCGGCTCGACCGGAAGCAGCGCCGCCGCGAGTTCGCAGTCGCCGAGCAGCACGTCTGTCATCGAGTAGCGGAGGCTGCCCTTGTCCACGCCGCAGCCCATGGTGGCATTGCCCTGCGGGTCGCTGTCGACCAGCAAGACCTTGCGCTTCGTCGCGGCCAGCGACGCGGCAAGGTTGACGGCGGTGGTCGTCTTTCCGACGCCGCCCTTCTGGTTGGCCACTGCGATGACGCGCTTCATGGGACGAGGATAGCCGCGATCAGGCGGTCTTGTCGTGCGAACGGCAGAGTTCCACCACGTGGCGCTCTTCTGCGAGCCCAGGCACCACGAGCTTGTGGACGGCCATCACCTTCCAGCCGCTCAGCTTCTTCGCCAGTTCGTCTTCGGGGAAACGGCCTTTCATCGCGAGCAGGCGCCCGCCGCCGGCGACCAGCGCCCCGGCGTTGTGAACGAGGTCGGCAACCGGGCCGACGGCGCGTGCCAGCACCGTGTCGTAACGGACCGTCGGCTTCCAGGACTCGGCGCGCGACTGCACGACCTCGACGTTCGCGAGGCCGAGCGCGTCGCGTACATGCTCGAGGAACCGGCACTTCTTGCCGGTGGACTCGATCAGCGCGAAGTGTGTTTCAGGCATCACGATTGCGAGCGGAATGCCAGGGAATCCGGCGCCGCTGCCCACGTCGGCGACACGCGCGCCGCGGATGTACGGCAGCACGCTCAGGCTGTCGAGGACGTGCTTGGTGACCTGCTGGTCGCGGTCGCGGATGGCGGTGAGGTTCATGCGTTCACCCCACTCGTCCATGAGGTCGAGGTGCCGGACGAGCTTTCCGACCTGCTCGGGCGACAGCTCGATGCCGAGCTCGCGGGCGCCGTCGGAAATAGGGGACATTCCCTCTGCTACCGCGCTCAAACGACGTCGCCGGGCACGCGCACCGAGCCTTCCATCAGCACCCGCGCGCTGCGGCTCATGAGGGCCTTGGTCACTTTCCACTCGCCTGCGACCTGGCTCGCTTCCGCGCCGACCCGAAGCGTGCCCGAAGGATGCCCGAAGCGCACCACGTTTCGAGCGCCGCCGCCCGCGGCGAGATTCACCAGCGTGCCGGGAATCGCGGCAGCCGTGCCGATGGCCACGGCTGCCGTGCCCATCATGGCGTGGTGCAGCTTGCCCATCGAGAGCGCTCGCACCAGGACGTCGATGTCGGCCGCCTCGACACGCTTGCCACTCGAG
Organism: uncultured Gammaproteobacteria bacterium; assembly: GCA_963726665.1. Taxonomy (GTDB): domain Bacteria; phylum Pseudomonadota; class Gammaproteobacteria; order Steroidobacterales; family Steroidobacteraceae; genus RPQJ01. Next base: position 138,936 of record CAVSDW010000019.1, read on the forward strand.
GAAACGTAACCGACCGGCCTCGCGACAAAGGCGACCTTCGGCGTGTGCTGGCGCCTCGCCGCCTCGTCGACGTGCTTTATGAGGCCCATTCGCACCGCACCGTGGGCGCGGATGGCCTCGAACATGGCGAGCGCCTTCGCATCACCGTTGATGGCCTCCTGCAGCTCGGTGCCCGTGTAGCCGATGGCGTCCGCGTTCACGAAGATGGTCGGGATGCCGGCATTGATCATCGTGGCCTTGAGTGTCCCGACTCCGGGAACCTCCAGATCGTCGACGAGATTGCCGGTGGGGAACATCGATCCGCCCGCGCCGTCTTCCTCGGCTGCCGGGTCGATGAATTCGAGCTGCACTTCGGCCGCCGGAAAGGTCACGCCATCGAGCTCGAAGTCGCCGGTTTCCTGCACGGCGCCGCCGGTGATGGGCACGTGCGCGACGATGGTCTTGGCGATGTTCGCCTGCCAGATGCGCACGACCGCAGTGCCGTCCTTGGGCACACGACTTGCATCGACCATCCCGTTCGCGATCGCAAACGGCCCCACTGCAGCAGAGAGGTTGCCGCAGTTGCCGCTCCAGTCGACGAATTCCTTGTCGATGGACACCTGGCCGAACAGGTAATCGACGTCGTGATCGCGCCGGCTGCTCTTCGACACGATGACCGTCTTGCTGGTGCTCGACGTCGCCCCGCCCATGCCGTCGATCTGCTTGCCGTACGGATCCGGGCTGCCGATGACGCGGAGCAGCAGCGCGTCACGCGCGGCACCCGCCGACTGTGCGGCCGCGGGCAGGTCCTGCAGGCGGAAGAACACGCCCTTGCTGGTGCCGCCACGCATGTAGGTGGCGGGAATCCTGATCTGCGGAACATGGGCCATGAATATCGGAAAATAGGGGACATTCCCCTATTTCCGGCGAGGAAATAGGGGAATGTCCCCTATTTTCCTCGAGGAAGTCCCTGGCGAAACGCTGCAGCACACCGCCGGCCTCGTAGATTGAAACCTCCTCGGCGGTGTCGAGGCGGCAGCTCACCGGCACTTCCACCCGGTCGCCGTTCCTGCGCGTGATCACCAGCGTGAGCGTCGCCCTCGGCCTGCGCTCGCCGGTGACGTCGAAGGTCTCGGTGCCATCGATGTTCAACGTCTTGCGGTTGACGCCCGGCATGAACTCCAGCGGCAGCACGCCCATGCCCACGAGGTTGGTGCGGTGGATGCGTTCGAAGCCCTCGGCGACGATCGCCTCGACGCCGGCGAGTCGCACGCCCTTGGCAGCCCAGTCGCGCGACGAGCCCTGGCCGTAGTCGGCGCCGGCAATGATGATCAGCGGCTGCTTGCGCTCCATGTAGGTCTCGATCGCTTCCCACATGCGCGTGACCTTGCCTTCCGGCTCGATGCGTGCGAGCGATCCCTTCCTGACCACGCCATCGACCACCGCCATCTCGTTCACCAGCGTCGGGTTGGCGAAGGTGGCGCGTTGTGCGGTCAGGTGATCGCCACGGTGCGTCGCGTACGAATTGAAGTCCTCTTCCGGCAGGCCCATCTTCGCGAGATATGCGCCCGCGGCGCTGTCCAGCAGGATCGCATTCGAGGGCGAGAGGTGATCGGTCGTGATGTTGTCCGGCAGCACGGCGAGCGGACGCATGCCCGTGAGCGTGCGCTCGCCGGCCAGCGCACCTTCCCAGTACGGCGGCCGGCGGATGTAGGTGCTCTGCGGGCGCCAGTCGTACAGCGGGCTCACTTTCTCGCCGGACGCCACGCTGACCCTGAACATCGGGTCGTAGACCCTGCGGAACTGCTCGGGCTTCACGCTCGAAGCGACGATGGCGTCGATCTCCGCGTCGCTCGGCCAGATGTCGCGCGAGTCTCACCGGCTTTCCTGCGGCATCGATGCCCAGCACGTCCTTCTCGATGTCGAAGCGGACCGTGCCCGCGATCGCGTAGGCGACCACGAGCGGCGGCGAGGCGAGGAAGGCCTGCTTCGCGTACGGATGGATGCGGCCGTCGAAGTTGCGGTTGCCCGACAGCACCGCCGTGGCGTACAGGTCGCGATCGATGATTTCCTTCTGGATCGCCGGATCCAGTGCGCCGCTCATGCCGTTGCAGGTGGTGCAGGCAAACGCGACGATGCCGAAGCCGAGCTTCTCGAGTTCCGGCAGCAGCTTCGCTTCCTCGAGGTAGAGCTGCACGGCCCTGGATCCCGGCGCCAGCGAGGACTTCACCCAGGGCTTGCGAGTGAGGCCGCGAGCGTTGGCATTGCGCGCCAGCAGTCCCGCGGCGATCACGTTGCGCGGGTTGCTGGTGTTGGTGCAGCTGGTGATCGCGGCGATGATCACCGCGCCGTCCGGCATCCGGCCCGGCACGTCGTCCCACTTCCCGGCGATGCCGCGGGCAGCAAGATCGGAGGTCGGCAGGCGCTTGTGCGGATTCGAAGGGCCCGCCATGTTGCGGACCACAGTCGAGAGGTCGAACTCGAGCACCCGCTCGTACTCGGCGGTCTCGAGCGAATCCGCCCAGAGACCCGGCTTGCTTCGCATAGGTCTCGACCAGCCTGACCCGCTCGTCCTCGCGGCCTGTCAGCTTGAGGTAGGCGATCGTCTGCTGGTCGATGAAGAACATCGCGGCGGTGGCGCCGTATTCCGGAGCCATGTTGGAGATCGTCGCGCGATCGCCGAGCGTGAGCGCCGAGGCGCCCTCACCGTGGAACTCGAGCCACGCGCCAACCACTTTCTCCTTGCGCAGGAATTCCGTGAGCGCGAGCACGACGTCGGTCGCGGTGATGCCCGGTGCGGGCCTGCCCGACAGTTTCACGCCGATGATGTCCGGCAGGCGCATCCAGGAAGCGCGTCCGAGCATGACGTTCTCGGCCTCGAGCCCGCCGACGCCGATCGCGATCACGCCGAGCGCATCCACGTGCGGAGTGTGGCTGTCGGTGCCGACCAGGGTGTCGGGGAAAGCCACGCCGTCCTGCGAGTGGATCACCGGGGACATCCGCTCCAGGTTGATCTGGTGCATGATTCCGTTGCCCGGCGGAATCACGTCGACGTTCCTGAACGCCTTCTTCGTCCAGTCGATGAAGTGGAAGCGGTCCTCGTTGCGGCGATCCTCCACCGCGCGATTCTTCGCGAACGCGTCCTTGTCGAATCCTCCGTACTCCACCGCGAGCGAGTGGTCCACGATCAACTGCACCGGTACGACGGGATTGACCTTTGCAGGGTCGCCGCCCTGCTCGGCGATCGCGTCGCGGAGTCCGGCGAGGTCGACCAGCGCGGTCTGGCCGAGGATGTCGTGACACACGACCCGAGCCGGGAACCACGGGAAATCGAGGTCGCGCCGGCGCTCGATCAGCTGCCGCAGCGAGTCGTTCAGCGTGGCCGGGTCGCAACGGCGAACGAGGTTCTCGGCCAGTACGCGCGAGGTGTAGGGCAGCCGGTCGTACGCGCCGGGCTGCAGCGCGTCCACCGCGGCACGCGCGTCGAAGTAATCGAGGGCCGTGCCCGGGAGGGACCTGCGGTGCGCCTTGTTCATGAACCTCAGCCGCGCTTGCCGATCGCCACGAACTCCCGGTCTTCCGGCCCGGTGTAGTTGGCGCTCGGGCGGATGATCTTGCCGTCGATGCGCTGCTCGATCACGTGCGCGGCCCAGCCCGTGGTGCGCGAGATCACGAACAGCGGCGTGAACATCGCCGTCGGCACGCCCATCATGTGGTACGAGACGGCGCTGAACCAGTCGAGGTTCGGGAACATCTTCTTGATGTCCCACATCACGCTCTCGAGCCGCTCGGCGATGGCGTACATCTTCATGTCGCCCGCTTCCTTCGAGAGCACGCGCGCGACTTCCTTGATCACCTTGTTGCGCGGATCACCGATCGTGTAGACCGGGTGGCCGAAGCCGATGATCACTTCCTTCGCCTCGACGCGCCGGCGGATGTCCGCCTCGGCCTCGTCCGGGTTCTCGTAGCGCTTCTGCACCTCGAAGGCGACTTCGTTCGCGCCGCCGTGCTTCGGCCCGCGCAACGCGCCGATCGCGCCGGTGATGCAGGAATACATGTCGGAGCCGGTGCCCGCGATCACGCGCGCGGTGAACGTGGAAGCGTTGAATTCGTGCTCGGCATAGAGGTTGAGCGACACGTGCATCGCCTTGACCCAGGACTCCGGCGGCGGACGCCGGTGCAGCAGGTGCAGGAAGTGGCCGCCGACGGTGTCGTCGTCCGTCTCGACGTCGATGCGCTGGCCCGAGTGGCTGCAGTGGTACCAGTAGCAGAGCATCGAGCCGAAGCTGGCGATCAGCCGGTCGGCGATGTCGCGCGCGCCGGCGGTGTTGTGATCGTCCTTCTCGGGCAGCGCGCAGCCGAGTGCCGAGGCGCCGGTGCGCAGCACGTCCATCGGGTGGCTCGCGGCCGGCAGTGCCTCGAGCGCGGCGCGCACCGGCAGCCGGCAGGCCGCGCAGCCGTCTTCAGCTTCGCCTTGTAGCCGTCGAGTTCCGCCTGGTTCGGCAGCTTGCCGTGCACGAGCAGGTAGGCCACCTCCTCGAATTCGCAGTCGTCCGCAAGGTCGAGGATGTCGTAGCCGCGGTAATGAAGGTCGTTGCCGCTGCGGCCGACGGTGCAGAGGGCGGTGTTTCCGGCGGTGACTCCGGACAATGCGACGGATTTCTTGGGCTTGAAGCCGGTGGCGGGGGTTGTGTCCGTGCTCATGGTTCGCTGCTCGTCACTGTGAATGTGGTTGCGTCGCCTCGCCCGATCCGCGAGGCACTTGTCGCTACTTGTCGGCGCCCTCGCGGCTGAAGAGCTCATCGAGCTTGCGCTCGTAGTCGTGGTAGCCGAGCACGTCGTAGAGCTCGGTCCGGGTCTGCATGCGGTCCAGCACGCTCTTCTGCGTGCCCTCGTGACGGATCGCGCTGTAGACGGCCTCGGCAGCCTTCGACATGGCGCGGAACGCGGAGAGCGGATAGAGCACCAGCTGCACCCCCGCGGTCGCGAGCTCGGCGACGGTGAAGAGCGGCGTCTTGCCGAACTCGGTGATGTTGGCGAGCACCGGCACCTTAACGGTGGCGGTGAACTGGTGGTATTCGTCGAGGGTCGTGAGCGCCTCGGCGAAGATCATGTCAGCACCTGCTTCAACGTACCTGCAGGCCCGGTCGATCGCGGCCTGCTGGCCCTCGACCGCGTGCGCGTCGGTGCGCGCCATGATCACGAACTGCCCGTCGGTGCGGCCGTCCACCGCGGCCCTGATGCGATCCACCATTTCCTCGCAGGAGACCAGTGCCTTGCCCGGGCGGTGACCGCAGCGCTTGGCCTGCACCTGGTCCTCGAGGTGGCAACCCGCGGCGCCAGAGCGGACCAGGTCGGCGATGGTGCGCGAAATGTTGAAAGCGGCGCCCCAGCCGGTGTCGGCATCGACGAGCAGCGGCAGGTCGCTCGCCGAGGAAATCCGCCGGACGTCCTCGCAGACGTCGTTCAGGCTGGTGATGCCGAGGTCGGGCAGGCCGAAGGACGCGTTCGCCACACCGGCGCCCGAGAGGTACAGCGCCCGGAACCCCGCCCGCTCGGCCAGCAGCGCGCTGAAGGCATTGACCGTGCCAACGACCTGCAGCGGCCGTTCGGCGGCCAGGGCGGCCCGGAGCCGGGCACCGGCGGAGGCGGATATGGTCATGGCTGGACCCTTTTTCGCAGCGCAGGATGGGCTGGGAATGATACCGCAGACGGCGCGGTGGGTGATCGGGTTCGGCCCGACGGGTAGCATGCCGCCGGGGGGAACCATGCGTTACTTCGAAGACATCGAAATCGGTTGGTCGCAGACGGCGGGCGTCCACGAACTGCGGCCCGAGGACATCATGGCGTTCGCGCGTCAGTGGGATCCCCAGCCCTGGCACGTGGACGTCGAGGCTGCAGAGCGCTCGCCCATGAAGGGCCTCACGGCGTCGAGCGTCCACAGCTACGCCGTTGCGGCGCTGTTGCTGAATCGGATGGAGCCCGTCGCGGGCATCGCCTCGATCAAGCACGAGATCGAGATGCCGAACCCCGCTCGCCCCGGCGACCAGCTCACGCTGACCGTGATCTACGTCGACAAGCGCCTGTCGGAATCCAAGCCGGACCGCGGGCTCGTCACGTTCGACGGCGTGCTCGCCAACCAGCACGGCACGGTGGTACTCAAGCTTCGATCACTGGTGATGGTCAAGACGCGATCAGTGGCATGAGCCGCGCGACCGGGCTCTTGCGGCGTGGGCTCCGGCTGCTCGCGGCATCGGCTTGCCTGCTGCTTCCATTGCTGGTCGCGGCCGGCACAGCTCCCGCGGCGAACGGCTTCGTCGTCCCGGCCTGGGCCTATCCCGGCAATCCGCCGGCCGGCGCCGTGCCCGCCCCGGCGACCGACGACACCGCTCCGCTGCACGTGCCGGGCAGCACGGCCGCGTACACCCGCGCCGAGGTGAAGGACCTCTTCGCGCCGCCGGACTGGTATCCCGACGATCACCCGCCGATGCCGGAAGTCGTCGCGCACGGGCGCAGGCCGTCCGTGTACGCCTGCGCCTACTGCCACCTGCCGGACGGCGGCGGGCGGCCCGAAAACGCGCCGGTGGCGGGCTTGCCTGCCGCGTACATCGTCCAGCAGGTCCGCGACATCGCGAGTGGCGCAAGACACAGCGCCTGGGACGGGCCGTACCTCCCGTCGGACCTGATGCGCAAGGGCGCCGAGAACGCGAGCGAGGTCGAGATCGCCGAAGCGGCCGCGTATTTTTCGTCACTGCGCCTCGCGCGTCGCGTGGAGATCGTGGAGGCCGAACGGGTGCCGGTCACGCACGCCGCGGGCTGGCTCTACGTGAGGACCGAAGGCGCGGGCGACGAGCCGCTTGGCGAGCGCATCGTGGAAATGGCGCGCGATGCGGAGCGACATGAATTGCGCGATCCGAAAAACGGGGCCATCGCGTACGTCCCGCCGGGCAGCATCGCACGCGGAGGGCAGCTCGTGGTTTCGGGCGCGGGCGGTCGAACCCTCCCCTGCGGCGGCTGCCACGGTGCGGATCTCCGCGGCGTCGGACTGATCCCGCCGATTGCAGGGCGGTCGCCAACTTACCTGCTGCGCCAGCTCCTCGCCTTCAGGACGGGCACGCGCTCGACTCCGGCTGGGCAGCCCATGCAGGCCGTCGTGGCGAGCCTGGAGTTGAACGACATGATCTCGATCGCGGCGTACGTGGGGTCGCGGGAACCCTGACCGGGTACGAGACCTGCCGAGCACCTGGTGCGATCCCAGGGCGCGCCGACGCAACGGCTAGTCGGGATCCCGCACGAGTTCGTCGAGCTCGCCGCAGCCTGCGGCGCCCAGCGAGTCCCTGACTCCGGCGCGATCCTCTGCGGACCGGTTCTGGCTGGCCTTGAACTTGCCCACGAGATCGGTGATCTCGATCTCGAAGCCGACGATGGCGCGGAGCATCGCGCGCACGTAGTCGTCCGGCGCATCCGCCACCGACCACGGGTCCTGCCGCGGGCCTTCGAAGTGATCGGTGAGTTTCGACACCAGCGCGTGCAGCCGCGCCTCGTCCTCGAAAAATCGAATCCGGCCGCGCGCGTGCACGACGGCGTAGTTCCAGGTGGGAACGACCTTGCCGTCCTCGTGCTTCGACGGATAGCTGGACGGTGAAACGTACGCATCCGCGCCGTGGAAGACGACCAGCACTTCCGCGTCATCCGCGGTTGTGCGCCACAGCGGATTGGCCCGTGCGACGTGCCCCTGCAGCGTTCCATGCGGCCCCTGGTTCGGGATGAGCAGCATCGGCACGTGGTCCGCAACGGGCGCCCCGTTCGCGGTGGTCACCAGCATGCCGAGCGGGTGCCGCTCGATGAAATCGTGGAGTACCTCGGTTCGCCGCTCGCTGAAAGTGCGGAGGCAGATACATCCGGGTGCGCCCGCGGTTGAGCTGGTACGTCCTGGCGGTTACTTGCGCAACGGGCCCAGGTCGAGCGGCGCGTCCTTGCGGTCGCGCGGCGAGTTCGGCGCGCTGGCGCGCCATGTCGCGCTCGATGTCGGCGAAAACGGCTTTGAATTCGGGCTCGTTGCGGATCGAGGCGAGCGCCGGATCGAGGTCGCGGTAGTAACGCCAGTTGGGACCGCGCCAACCTGCCTTTTCCGCCTCGCGCAGGGCTGCCAGTCCCTGCGCCGTTATCGCCGCGCAGTGCATGTATCGAGGCGTCGGCAATCCCGTAGCCCCCAAGGCCCATTCGTGGCATGTCGCGAATTGTGCTCGCGCTGCGTTCGAGCAGCACTTTGGCCTGCTCGCTCTCGCCGTTCCGGAGGAGGAGGGGCACGGCTTCGATCGCGAACCAGACCGTGTACGCGTCGACCGTCGGCTGCGCAGTCTCGAACAGCTCCGGATAGGCCTTCTTGTACATGCCAAGCGGCGTCCGGAAATCGCCTTGCTCCAGGTACAGGCTGGCGAGAAAGGCGAGTGCCAGTTGACTGCGCGGGTCGAGCGCAAGGCCGACGCGCAGGCACTTCATCGCCGCATCGCGCTCGCCCTTGAGCATGGGCACAAGGCAAGGAACGGTGTTCGAATAAGGCTCCTTCGGCCAGCGCTTTCTGGTTTCGATTGCCGTTCGCTCCGCGCGCGCTTCATCGCCGATGTCGAGGTAGCCGAGGAAGCGCAGGGTCGAGTAATCGGGCCGGCCGGGATCCAGCTGGCTCGCCTTCTCGAGGAGCGGCAGCCCATCCGCGAGCCTTCCGTACGAGTCTATCCACAGCCACCCCAGGAATCCGTACGCCGGCGCAAACGACGGGTCGATTTCGATGGCCCTGCGGAAGCTCGCTTCGGCATCCTCGAAGCGCCCCGCCGAGTCCAGCATGATCGCGAGACTCGTATTCACGATCGCCGACAACGGATCCAGCGCGACAGCGGCCCTCATTTCAGCGATCGCCTCTTCGTGCCGACCATGGTTATTGAGGAATTCCCCGTACCACTGGCGACCGGTGGCGTAGTTCGGATTGAGCCCGATGGCGCGGCGGAACATCTCGGCGGCACGGTCGAACTGCTCCCGGCCTTCGGCGATGCTCGCGGCCGACGTCCATGCTTCGCCGAGTCCCGGGTCGATCGCGAGCGCACTTGCGACGGCTCGGTCGGCCCTGGCGTAGGCCTCCTGCTTCGAGACGCCACCGTATACGGTCTGCAGCAGCAGCGCTTCCGCGAGCCCGACGTACGCCAGCGCGAACCGGGGATCCTGTTCGATGGCCTTTTCGAAGAAAACCCGCGCCTCGGTTAAGGCCTCGCTCGAGCGTTTCGCCTGTCGCTGCCGGCCGAGCTGGTAGGACTCCCACGCTGCGAGGTCCTGCGTCGGCACGGCCTTCGCGCGAGCCCGCTCGTCCGGTGTCAGCGCAGCCTTGAGCGCGCCCGCGATCGCCGCGGCGACTTCGCTCTGGATGGCGAAGATATTGGCGGCCGTGAGCTCGCGATCATAGCTCTCGGCCCAGAGGTGCGCATCGGTGCCGGCGTCGATCAACTGCACGTTGATGCGCACGCGATTGCCTGCGCGCTGCACCCCACCCTCCAGGATGCTTTTCACCCCGAGCTGCTCGGCGATCGTCTTCGTCGGGAGCCTGGTGTCGCGAAACTGCTCGACCGACGTGCGCGAAATGACCTTGAGCGCGCTCACCTTCGAGAGCTGAGTCAGGATGTCGTCGTGGATGCCGTCGACGAAGTACGCGTCCTGGTGCTCGTCGCTCCGATTCTCGAACGGCAGCACCGCGATCGAGGGTCGGGCGTCGGCCGGCGTTGCCGCGGACGCTGGCAGGGCGACCGCCGGCGCCGCGGCTGGAGACGGCGAGGCTGGCACCCTGGTAGCGCCAGAAAATGCCGCCCCCGAGCAGGAACAACAGCGTGAGGATCGCGAGCTCCATGCGCGTGACGCGCTGGTACCCACGGTCACCGTGGTACCAGGCAAGCACGAGGGTGACAGGCAGGCCGATCAGGAGTGCGAGCGTGGTCAGCTGCTGGAACTGGCGCGGCCAGTCGAAGGTGCTGCTGACATACGCGAGGCCCTGCAGGAAACCCCAAGCCCCTGCCGCATAGACGATGCCCCACTGCACCACCTTTCGGCGGCGCAGCTTCCCCCAGGCACCCTCGTCCCCGCGCGCTGCCAGCGTGTCGCTCACCGTTGCCCCCTGTCAGGGGCAGTGTAGCCGGATCCGATCGGCCCGGTCGCGCAGCAGCCGCAACGGACCTCGTAGATCACTTTCATCGTTCCCCGGACGACGTCGCGTTCAAGCACGTCGACGCACTGACTTAATTGCCTGTTCTCGAGCGACTACTGCTTCGGCACCGCTGATGTCGAACTTGATCGCCGCGAGCTGCTCGGGCGCGAGCCCCAGCCTGCGCAACAGCGGCAACCAGCGCGGATCCTTGTGCAACGGAGCAAACGTCGGGAAGATCGCCATCGCTCCCACGTCGATGTCATGTATCCGGTCGGCCTTGTCCAGCATCTCGAAGGCCCCATCGAGGTCGCCGCGATAGGTCATTACGACCGCCGTGGAGAACGGCTTCGTATCCGGGTATTTCTTCATCATCTCCGCAAACGCGGCGTCCGACTCGGCTTTCCGACCGAGGACCTGGTATGCCATCGCAAGACCGCCCAGGCGGTACACCTCGATGGGCTCCTTCTGGAATTCCGCCAGCGCTGCCTCCGCCTCGCCCTTCTGGAGCAGCACGCTGCCCAGCGCCGTGCGCTCCCACCCGGCATCCGGCGCCAGGCTCAGCAACTTGCGGTAGGCGGCGATGGACTCGTCGAGCTGGCCGTTGTAGCGGTACGCAAGACCCAGGTCATCGTAGCCCTCGATCGCTCACCGGATCATGAGCAACCTTGTACTCGCCGAGAGCGATGGCGAGATCCAGCCGGCCGAGACGGCGGGCGACTGCAGCGGCGATGCCGATGATATCGATGTTGGCCGGATCCAGCGCCAGGCCCCGTTCCAGGTGCTGCACCGCCGCTGGGTAATCCCGTCCGATGATCGCGTCGAAGATGGCCTGGGTCCCATACGCAGGCGCGAAGGACGGGTCGTGCTCGAGCGCTTTCTGGATGGCCTCTTTGCCGAGCGGGAATCCCTGGTCGATCGTCAGCACGCCGAGGTCCATCTGCCCGAAGTAGGCGACCGCCAAACCGTCCCACGCCGGCGCATAGGCTGGGTCGATCCCCAGGGCCTGCTTATAGAGCGCGATCGCCTGCTCCAGCGAAGCGGCGCTGTACTGTCGGCTCAATTCGCGCGCCTGCAGGAAAAGCGCGTAGGCCTTTGGATCCGTGACCCGTGCCTTCGGCGCCGCCCCTAGCAGCGTGACCTTCAGCTGCTCGACGACGGCCGCAGCGATCTCGTCCTGCACCGTAAACACGTCGGTCATCGTGCGGTCGTAGGTCTGCGACCAGAGATGCGAGCTGTCCGATGCCCTGATCAACTGCGCGGTGATGCGCAGCTTATCGCCGGACTTGCGCACGCTGCCTTCGAGCACGTTGGCGACCTTGAGCTTCTGCGCGATCTCCGCGATGTCCGCCTCCTTGCCCTTGAAGGAGAACGAGGAGGTGCGGGCGATCACGCGAAGCTGCGGAACTTTTGCGAGCAGGTTCAGCAGCTCTTCCGAGATGCCGTCGGCGAAGTATTCCTGGTCCTTGCCGGCGCTCATGTCCACGAACGGCAGCACGGCGACGGAGCGATCCACGCCAGCCGTCGACGGCGCCGGTACCCGGCGTCGCCCTCGCCACCACCGTCATGCGCGTCTCGGAGGCCGGCCGGAATTCGTGGAAGGCGAATAGCCCGATCGCAAGCACGAGCAGCGCGATGATCACGACGTCGAGGCGGCGGGCCGTATGGTGCGTGACGGACGCCGAGGGATCGACTTCGCTCTCACGCCTGATGCCTTCGGGCGTGAGCTCGTAGATCCACGCGAACATCACCACGAACGGAAAGCCGATCACGCCGATCCACAGGACGACCGGCCCGACCCACTCCGGCAGGTGCAGCATCGGCGCCACGGTCGCGGTGACCTGCGTGACGATCCAGCCGAGCGCCAGGTAGGCGATGCCCACCCTGAAGACGTTACGGCGCTTGAGTTCGGCGATCAGGGACATCTGTTTAACCCGCCGGCCCCAGCATCCCCGCCTTGCGCAGCTCCTCGACGATCGCAGTCGCCGAATCCGCGGCCGGCGTGTGCGTCGTGTCGATGTAGATCTCCGGCTTCTCCGGCGGCTCGTACGGCGAGTCGATGCCGGTGAAGTTCTTGAGCTCCCCGCGACGCGCCTTGCCATAGAGGCCCTTCACGTCGCGCGCCTCGGCCACCGCGAGCGGCGTGTCCACGTGCACTTCGAAGAACTCCTGCGGCTCGAAGAGCGCGCGCGCCATGCGCCGCTCCGCCCGGAACGGCGAAATGAAGGACACCAGGACGATCAGTCCCGCGTCCGTCATGAGCTTCGCGACTTCCGCGACGCGCCGGATGTTCTCGACGCGATCGGTGTCGGTGAAGCCGAGGTCGCGGTTCAGGCCATGGCGCACGTTGTCACCGTCGAGGAGATACGTGTGCCGCCCCAGTGACAGGAGCTGCTTCTCCACCAGGTTCGCGATCGTCGACTTGCCGGCGCCGGAGAGGCCGGTGAGCCACAGCACGCAGGCCTTCTGGCCCTTCTGTGCGGCGCGCGCCGCCTTGTGCACGTCGACCGCCTGCCAGTGGATGTTCTGCGAGCGGCGCAGCGCGAAGTGGATGAGTCCGGCACCGACCGTGGCGTTGGTCATCCGGTCGATGAGGATGAACCCGCCGGTGTCGCGATTCTCCACGTAGGGATCGAACGCGACCGGCTGGTCGAGGGACAGGTTGCAGACCCCGATCTCGTTCAGCTCGAGCTTCTTGGCCGCAAGGTGCTCGAGCGTGTTGACGTTCACCTTGTACTTGGGCTCGGTGATCGTCGCAGACACCTGCCTGGTGCCGATCTTCATCCAGTAAGGGCGCCCGGGCAGCATCGGCTCGTCCGCCATCCAGATGATGGTGACGTCGAACTGGTCGGCGACACCGGGCGGCGACTTCGTCGTCGCGAGCACGTCGCCGCGGCTCACGTCGACCTCGTCCTCGAGCGTGACGGTGACGGCCTGCCCGGCGACCGCGCGGTCCAGATCTCCGTCCATCGTGACGATGCGCGCCACGCGGCTCTCGCGCCCGGAGGGCAGCACGCGCACTTTCTCCCCCGGTGACAGCGTGCCGCCCACGAGCGTGCCCGCGAAGCCGCGGAAGTCGAGGTTCGGGCGGTTCACCCACTGCACCGGCATGCGGAACGGCTGCTGCTGGACCCGGTCTTCGATCTCGACGGTCTCGAGGTAGCCCATGAGCGTCGGCCCGTGGTACCAGGGCGTGTGCTCGCTCGGGTCCTTGATGTTGTCGCCCCGGAGGCCCGACACCGGGATCGCGACGACGTCGGTGAGCTCGATCTGCCTCGCGAACTCGCGGTACTCGGACACGATGGCGTCGAAGGTCTGGTGCGAAAAGCCCACGAGGTCCATCTTGTTGATCGCGAGCACCACCTTGCGGATGCCGATCAGCGACACGAGGTAGCTGTGGCGTCGTGTCTGCGTGAGCACGCCCTTGCGCGCGTCGATCAGGATCACGGCGAGGTCGGCGGTGGAGGCGCCGGTCACCATGTTGCGCGTGTACTGCTCGTGCCCCGGCGTATCCGCGACGATGAACTTGCGCTTGTCGGTCGAGAAGAAGCGGTAGGCCACGTCGATGGTGATGCCCTGCTCGCGCTCCGCGGCGAGCCCGTCCACCAGCAGCGCGAAGTCGAGCTCGCCGCCCTGCGTGCCGACCTTCTTCGAGTCGGCCTCGAGCGCCGCGAGCTGGTCCTCGAAGATCATCTTCGAGTCGTAGAGCAGCCGCCCGATCAGCGTCGACTTGCCGTCGTCCACGCTGCCGCAGGTGATGAACCTGAGCAGGCTCTTGTGCTCGTGCTGGTGCAGGTAGGCCTCGATGTCCTGCCCGATGAGATCGGAGACGTGAGCCATCAGAAGTACCCCTCCTGCTTCTTCTTCTCCATGGACGCCGACTGGTCGTGGTCGATGACCCGTCCCTGTCGCTCGCTGCTCGTCGTGAGCAGCATCTCCTGGATGATCGCGGGCAGCGTGTCCGCCTCGCTCTCGATCGCGCCCGTGAGCGGGTAGCAGCCGAGCGTGCGGAAGCGCACCTTCTTCATCATGGGCTTCTCGCCCTCGCGCAGCGGCATGCGCTCGTCGTCCACCATGATGAGCGCGCCGTCACGCTCCACCACCGGCCGCTCCGCGGCGAAGTACAGCGGCACGATCGGGATGTCGCGCAGGTAGATGTACTGCCAGATGTCGAGCTCGGTCCAGTTCGACATCGGGAACACGCGGATCGACTCGCCCTTGTGCTTGCGGGCGTTGTAGATGCGCCAGAGCTCGGGGCGCTGGTTCTTCGGGTCCCAGCGGTGCTGCGCGGAACGGAACGAGAAGATGCGCTCCTTGGCACGGCTCTTCTCCTCGTCGCGGCGCGCGCCGCCGAAGGCCGCGTCGAAGCCGAAGAGGTCGAGCGCCTGCTTCAGCGCCTGCGTCTTCATGATGTCGGTGTGGATCGCCGAGCCGTGCGTGAACGGGTTGATGTCCTGCTCGATGCCCTCGGGGTTGGTGTAGATCATCAGGTCGAAGCCGAGTTCCTTCACCATGCGCTCGCGGAACGCGTACATGTCGCGGAACTTCCACCTGGTATCGACGTGCAGCAGCGGGAACGGCGGCTTGGCCGGATAGAACGCCTTCATCGCGACGTGCAGCATCGCGGCGCTGTCCTTGCCGATCGAGTAGAGCATCACCGGCTTCTCGCACTCGGCGACCACCTCGCGCATGATCTGGATGGCCTCGGCCTCGAGGCGCTCGAGGTGCGTGAGCGTGCGCGGGTGCAGGCCCTTCGGGTCGGTGCTGGTCACGGAATCCTCACCACGGTGCGGCCGATCACCCGGCCCTGGATGTAGTCGTCGAATTGCGCGGGCAGCTCGTCGAAGCCCACGACCCTGGTGCAGATGCGATCGAGCGCAGCGGGCTTCAGGTCGGTCGCGATGCGCTGCCAGACCTCGAGCCTGAGCTTGCGGGGCGTCAGCACGGAATTGATGCCGAGCAGGTTCACGCCACGAAGTATGAACGGCATGACGGTCGTGTTGAGTTCGTGGCTGCCGGCGAGTCCGATGCTGGCGATGTTGCCCCACTGGTCCACGGTGCGCGTGAGCCAGGTGAGGAGCGCCCCACCGACGTTGTCCACGGCGCCCGCCCAGAGCGCCTTCTCCATCGGCTTCGAGCCGAGGTCGATTTCCTGTCGGCGCAGCACGCGCGCCGCGCCGATGTCGCGCAGGTAGTCGTCCGCTCCCGGCTTGCCGCTGACCGCCACGACCTCGTAGCCGCGGCCCGCGAGCATGCTGATCGCGAGGCTGCCGACGCCGCCCGTCGCGCCCGTGACCACGACCGGTCCGTTCGACGGCTGCTGCCCGTTCTGCTCCATGCGGTGGACGGCGAGCGCGGCCGTGAAACCGGCGGTGCCGAGCTTCATCGCGTCCTGCTCGCTCATTCCGGCGGGCAGCGGGATCACGAACTCGCCCGGGAGGCGCGCGAATTCGGCGTAACCGCCGTCGTGCGTCTCGGAGAGTCCGCAGCCGGTGACCAGCACCTTCTGGCCGGGCGCGAATCGCGCGTCGGTCGAACTCACGACTTCGCCCGCGAGGTCGATGCCGCCGACCAGGGGGTAGCGGCGGAGGATGCGTCCCTTGCCGGTCGCCGCGAGCGCGTCCTTGTAGTTGATGTCCGAGTAACTGACGCGAACCACCACGTCGCCCGGGCTCAGGTCGTCGAGGGTGATTTCGTCGAAGCGGGCGACGATGTTGCGATCGATTTCGTGGATGCGGAAGGCGCGCATGGGAAGTGAGGAGAATGACTAGTGATTAGCGGATAGCGGATAGCAAAAGGCAGGGCGCATCAGGATCGGTCGAGCCAGACCTCGAGGCCGTCGGTGTTCAGGCGCACGTCGTCGTCGATCAGGCGGTGTCGCGCCTGCGGACCGAGCGTGCAGCCGTGGGCGTCGAGGCGAGCGTCGAAACTGGCGTACATGGCCTCGGCGATCCGGGCGTGGCGATCGGTTGCCCCGGCATGCTCGCGGGCAATGCGCACGAGCTCGTCGATGGACTCGTGCAGGTCGCGCTCCAGGCGCTCGAGGTCGTCCACCGGCCCGAAATGCGTCTGGTACACGCGCTTCGGGCCGTAGGACATCAGTCGCCTGATCGTCGCGTGGAGCGCGTCGGGGTCGAAGTGCACGGGGGTGGTCGTCGGCAGCATGAAGGGTCCAGACGCGGTGTCGAGTTCCCGGTAGCAGATGCCGAAGTTGTCGCCGCTGTAGACCTCACGGTGGTCCAGGTCGATCGGGCAGTGGTGGTGCCTTGCGTGCCCGGGCGCGTCGATGAACTCGAAGGTCCTGCCGCCGAGCCGGATGCGCTGACGGTCCTCGGTCACGAGCACGCGATCCGCCGGTATCGGGAGGATCTCGCCATAGAGCTCGCGGTACATCGCCTCGCCGTAGACCTTCCTGGAACCGGCGATGAGCTTCGCCGGATCGATGAGGTGCGGCGCACCGCGCGGGTGCAGCACCGCCATCGCGTTCGGCAGCGCCTCGATCAGCTGCCCCGCTCCGCCCGCGTGGTCGAGGTGCACGTGCGTGAGGAAGACGTAGTCCACCTGCTCGCGGCCGAGCCCGAGCTCCTCGAGCGCAGCGAGCAGCCGCGGCGCGGCCGGAGCCGCGCCCGTGTCCACGAATGCGGCGCGGCCGCCGTCCACGACGAGGTGGCTGGCCGCGAGGCCCGGCCGGGCATACATCGCGTCGATCAGGTACACGCCTTCGCCGACCGGGACGGCCACGGACGCGGTGCTGGGCATGGCTGGGACTGTGGACATCGGGTCGTGCGCGGGCTCGATGGGTTCAGCCGATTAGACTGCGGTTTCGATGCACCGAAAACAAGAAGGCCGGGCGAACCCGGCCTTCGTCAGGTCGATCGCCTGCAACGGCTCAGTTGGCCGGGCACCGGTCTGCCTCGCGGAACGCGCTGTCAGCCGAGCACAGGCCCGGGCGCTGGCTCGAGTAGTACTGCGCGAGCGCCTTGATGTCGGCGTCGGTCAGGGCCGCAGCCATGCCACCCATGATGGGGTTCTTGCGCTGGCCTGCTCGGTAAGCCTTGAGCGCCTGCTCGATGTAGTCGGCGTGCTGGCCGGCGAGGTTCGGATACTCCGGCAGGATGCCGATGCCGTCGTTGCCGTGGCAGGCGACGCAGGTCTGGCCGGCCTTCGGCACCGAGCCGACGGCACGACCCGTCGGCTTAAGCTCCTGACCGCTCAGGTAGGCCGTCATGTCCGCCCTGTCCTGGTCGGTCATGGTCACGGCCTGGGCGTGCATGGTCGGGTGCGGACGGTCCTGGCTCGCGTATTCCTTGAGCGCCGCGATCATGTACGCGGTGTGCTGCCCGCCGAGCTTGGGCACGCTGTAGACGGGATAGGAATTCTTGTAGTTCGGGATGCCGTGGCAGCCGAGGCACGTGTAGGCCAGCTTGGCGCCTCGCGCCGCGTCGGCGGCCGAAGCCTGGGCGGGCGCAGCGAGCGCCGCGATGGTCAGGCTCAGTGCGAGCCAGGCCGATCTCGAGGTCATTGGTAACTCCGTACGGCAGTCGGCCTCCCCGGGGCCGAAGGGCGGGCATGTTAATCAAAAGCGTTTCCGTAGTCGAATGAGCGGTCATTGGCCGGCCATCGGCGCGCGGGCCAGTGGCGCGGCGCATTCCGGGTCGGCGGCCACCGGGAAATCCGGTGACGAACTCCCGCCCAAGCTGTCATATCCTGAGACAGGGGTCGCCCTGACCCTGGGGTCGGGCCCCGCCATCAATTCGAGGAGCTATCCATGACCATGCGTGATGTCGTTCTGGGCGGGCTGCTGGCCACCCTGGTGATCCCGGTTGCGCCGGCCCTGGCCGACGAGGGGCGTCCCCGCACCGCGAGCGTCACGGGCCAGGGCGAGGTCACCGCCCAGCCGGACATGGCCCGCGTCACCCTGGGCATCGAGGCCCGGCGCCCCACGCTGGCCGAGGCGCGCTCGGCGGTCACCGCCGCCGTGGACCGCGTGCTGGCACTGACACGGGACCTGAAGATCGACCCGAAGTACGTCAACGCCACGCGGCTGCAGGTGCAGCCCGAATACAACTGGAACGAGAAGGAGCGCAAGCAGGTGCTGCTGGGCTACGTGGTCAGCCGGCAGGTGGAAGTGGAGCTGCACGATCTCGACCAGCTCGGCGCCCTGCTCGAACGAGCGGTCAGCGCGGGCGCGAACCAGGTCGGGGGCGCGGCGCTCGACTCGACACGCCGCAAGGAACTCGAGCGGAAAGCCATGGCCCTCGCGGTACAGGACGCACGCCTGAACGCGGAGGCCCTTGCCAGCGCGGCGGGTGTACGGCTTGGCGCCGTGCGCACGCTGAATGCGTCGGCGTCGGCGCCACCGATGCCCATGTACCGC
Source organism: uncultured Gammaproteobacteria bacterium (assembly GCA_963726665.1). Classification (GTDB taxonomy): domain Bacteria; phylum Pseudomonadota; class Gammaproteobacteria; order Steroidobacterales; family Steroidobacteraceae; genus RPQJ01. Next base: position 157,475 of record CAVSDW010000019.1, read on the forward strand.
ATGGCCGCCGACATGGCCGCTGCAGCTCCGCCGCGGCCCGAGGCGACCTACCAGGCGGGCGAGATGACGTTCAACGCCACCGTCTCGGCCGAGTACGACCTGGTGGTTCAGTAATTAATATTTTCTTTGAAGAAAGCCTGCTGCCAATATGATTTCAGGCGCGACTCTTAACTATTACTGAGTAAATAGGTCGCGCAAAAAGCCGCCCTGGCCGGTGCGCCCAGGGCTGATATCTGAGAGTGGGTCCGACGGGCTTCGCGGGTCCGCGAGTCCAGCTGCGATCAGGTCCTGGCTCATCCCAGGACCTCGGGTTTCAGCCCGGCAGGCGATCGACGATCAGGATGCTGCCGTCCACGCCGGTCACACGGACCTTCGCGCCTGCCGGCACGTCCGGGCCGCGCAGGCTCCAGCGACGGCCGCCGAGCTTCGCCCGGCCCTCGCCTTCGCGTATGGCGCTCGGAAGCGTCAGCACCTGGCCGATGTAGCGCTCGCCGACCCGATGCGGAGCCGAGGCGCTCTGCAGGTCGCGCTGCTGGATGCGGTGCTCCCGCCAGAAGTACAGGGCGAAGACCGTCGCTGCGAATAGTGCAAACCAGAACATGGGGTTGGTCTTCTTCTAGGGACGTTGATCCTGCCAAACGACCCCTGCCGCCCTCAACTTAAGCGGCCCCGGCGGACGACGTTCTGTGACGTGACGCTCATTTCGCCTCCCCGAGCTTCAGGTCCTTGCTGTACTGCACGTTCATGACGTTGTCGTGCCAGCCGTGGACGAACGGCTTCACGAGGTGCTTGTTGACGTAGAAGTAGAGCGGCAGGAGCGGGGTGTCGGCCAGCATGACCCGCTCGGACTCCTCGAGCAGCGCACGACGGCGGGCCGGATCCGGCTGGCGGGTGGCCTCGGCCAGCAGGTCGTCGTAGCGGGGGTTCGAATAGCCCGTGAGGTTGATGCCGAATCCGGTCTGCAGGAGCTGAAGGAAGGAATAGGCGTCGTTGTAGTCGCCCACCCAGCTCGAGCGGAACACCTCGGTGTCCTTGCGGGCCTGGATGCTCTGCAGCAGCGCGCGGAATTCCTCCGCATAGAGCGTCGTCTTGACGCCGAGCGCGTCCTTCCACATCGAGGCGACGGCCACCGCGAGCCGGTTGTGGACCTCGCCCGTGTTGTAACGGATCTCGACCTCGAGTGGCCGGGCGTCCGAGTAGCCCGCCTTGCGATACAGCTCGCGCGCCTCGGCGACCCGCTCGGCATAGGGACGGGAAGCGTAGTCGAACTGCTGCGGCGTGTAGTCCGCCACCCCGCGCGGCACCCAGCCGTACGCAGGCGCCTCGCCGAGGCCGGTGACTGCCGTGACCAGCTTGTCGCGGTCGATCACGAGCGACAGCGCGCGACGCAGGCCCGGCTGGTCCTTGAACGGCGCACGCGTGAGGTTGAAGCCGTAGTAATAGACGCTGAGCTGGGGCGAGATGTGCAGCTCGCCCGGCAGGTTCTTCTGGATCCACGCGAACTGCTGCTGCGGCACCACGTAGGTGACGTCGAGCTGGCCGGCGCGATAGAGGCGGAATTCCGCGCTCGGGTCGGACTGGTGCACGAAACGCACGCGATCGACGTTGGTCGCCGTGTCGTTCCAGTAGTGGCGGTTGCGGGTGAGTTCGACCTGCGACCCGATCACCCACTCCGACAGCACGAACGCCCCGTTGGAAACGAGGTTGCCCGGTTTCGCGTAGGCACCGCCGAACTTCGCGAGCGAGGGCCCGTGGACCGGGAAGGTGCCCGGTTGCGCGAGCAGCCCGAGCAGGTAGGGCGCCGGGTTCCGCAGGCGGATGACGACCGTGCGGTCGTCGGGGGCGCTGACGCCGAGGTCCGCCGGAGGCCGTTCGCCGCGGGTGATCGAGTCGGCGTTGACCACCGGCTCCAGGATCTGCGCGTAGGGGGACGCGGTCGCCGGATCCACGAGACGGCGCATGCCGGCGACGTAATCGCCGGCGACGACCGCAGTGCCGTTCGACCAGCGCAGGCCGTCGCGGAGGTGAAACCGGTACTCGAGCCCGTCGCTCGAAACGGTCCAGGTGTCGGCTGCGGCCGGCACGGCGCCCCCGTCCGGACCGACGGCGGTCAGGCCTTCGAACGCGTCGCGCAGGATGTTGAAGGCTCCGTCGGTGCGCGCCTTCTGTGGATCAAGGGTGTCGGGCTCGGGCCCGTTGCCGCGCGTGAGCATGGTCGCAGCGGTCGCCGCCGGCGCTGTCCCCCCCGGCTGCGGCTGGCCGTTGCCTCCACCACAGGCCGCGAGGCCGAGGACCAGGGCGGCCAGTGTTGCGGCCCGCCACGTGCGCTCGAAAGTTTTCAGGGGTGATGCCATGGCGGTTCCGTGGTGAATGATCGCGCGCGGGCCGGCGAGGTGGCCGGACTGTCAGCGGCCGCGCACGGCGCGCGTTTCCCCGGCCACGCCGCCGGCGCGCCGCTTGAGATGGATGAGTAGCAGGGACACTGCGGCCGGCGTCACGCCGGGAATCCGGCCCGCCTGTCCGAGCGTGGCCGGGCGGTGCTCGAGCAGGCGCTGGCGCACCTCGTTCGACAGGCCGCGGACCATCGGCGTAGTCGAGGTCGGCGGGCAGTCCCGTCTCCTCGTTGCGGCGCTGCCGCTCGATCTCCTCGTGCTGCCGGTCGATGTAGCCGGTGTACTTGGCCTGCACGTCCACCTGCAACGACACCTGTGCCGCGAGGCGCTCGTCATCGTGCCAGTCGCCGTCGCCCTGCCCGATGATGGCGGTGACCGCGTCATAGGTGATTTCGGGGCGTCGCAGCAGGTCGAACGCGCGCTGCTCCCGGGCGAGCGTCCCGACGTGCGCCTCGGCGCGGCTCGCCTCTTCAGTGCCCGGACGCACCCACGCCGCGTTCAGCCGCGCGAGTTCTTTCTCGACCGCATCGCGCTTGCGTTCGAAGAAACCCCAGCGCTCGTCACCCACGAGGCCGAGTTCGCGGCCGGCGGGCGTGAGGCGCAGGTCCGCGTTGTCCTCGCGCAGTGTCAGTCGGTATTCGGCGCGGCTGGTGAACATCCGGTAGGGCTCGGGCGCGCCACTCGTGATGAGGTCGTCGATCATCACGCCGATGTAAGCGTCGCTGCGCCGCGGCCACCACGGCTCCCGGCCGAGCACGGCGAGCGCGGCATTGGCCCCGGCCACGAGCCCCTGTGCCGCGGCCTCCTCGTAACCGGTCGTGCCGTTGATCTGTCCAGCGAAGTAGAGGCCCTGCACGTGCCGGGTCTCGAGCGTGGGGCGCAGGTCGCGCGGGTCGAAGAAATCGTACTCGATGGCGTAGCCTGGCCGCGTGATCCGGGCCTGCTCGAAACCACGGATGCTGCGGACGAATTCCACCTGCACGTCGAACGGCAGGCTGGTAGAGATGCCGTTCGGGTAGATCTCGTGCGTGTCGAGCCCCTCGGGCTCGATGAATATCTGGTGCGAGCCGCGACTCGCGAAACGCACGACCTTGTCCTCGACCGACGGGCAGTAGCGCGGGCCGACGCCTTCGATCACGCCGGTGAACATCGGTGACCGGTCGGTGCCCGCACGGATGATCTCGTGCGTGCGCTCGTTGGTCGCCGTGATGTGGCAAGGGACCTGCCGCGGATGATCGGAGCGCCGACCGAGAAAGGAAAATACCGGGCGCGGCTCGTCGCCGTGCTGCGTCGCGAGCCCTGCGTAATCGATCGTGCGTCCGTCGATGCGTGGCGGCGTGCCGGTCTTCAGGCGCCCGACGCGAAACGGCATCGACCTCAATTTTTCGGCGAGGCGGTTCGACGGTGGATCGCCCGCGCGGCCTCCCGCGTACTGGTCGAGACCGACGTGGATGCGGCCGCCCAGGAACGTGCCTACGGTCAGCACCACCGCGGGCGCGCTGAACTCGACGCCGACCTGTGTCACCACCCCGGTGACCCGATCGCCTTCGAGCCTCAAGTCCGACACTTCCTGCTGGAAGACGCTCAGGTTCGACTGGTTCTCGATGAGACTGCGGACGGCGCGCTTGTAGAGCTGGCGGTCGGCCTGCGCACGCGTAGCGCGCACCGCGGGGCCCTTGCTTGCATTCAGCGTGCGGAAATGGATGCCGGCGCGGTCCGTCGCGCGGGCCATCGCGCCCCCGAGCGCATCGACCTCGCGCACGAGGTGACCCTTGCCGATGCCGCCCACGGCCGGGTTGCAGCTCATCTGGCCCAGCGACTCGATGCTCTGCGTCACGAGCAGCGTGCGACAGCCCATCCGCGCGGCGGCGAGCGCCGCTTCGGTTCCGGCGTGGCCGCCGCCGACCACTATGACGTCGAAGTTTTCCGCGAATCGCATGGGCTGCATCCCGGGTGGGCGCTCATTGTAAGCGCACGGATTCCGCCCGGGGGTCGGCGCGGGACTTGAGGCGCTCGAAGGCTGCGAGCCTCGTCGCGGCAAAGCGGCGCGCGTGGCGCTCGTAGCGGTTCTCGACGTATCCCCTCTGCAACCACTCGACCACGTATCGCCAGAGGGTCAGGCGGCCCCGGTTCCACTGCCGCAGCACGTGGTAATACTCGTGGAGCATGAGTTCGGGATCGGCGACGAACTCGCGCACCGACCCGCGCAGCAGGATGCGATTGCGACGCGTCGTCGCGCGCGCACCGGGGTGCAGGCGCGCATACAAGGAGTCCTCGACGACCTCGATGTCGTCCACCGGCCCGCCGAGCAGCCGCTCGAGGGCGGCCCGCTCGGCGGCCGGCAGGAGTTCACGCGTGCTGGCCATCGCGCCTGGGCGACCCGCCCGTTGCGGTCACGCCGCCTTGCGTCGCGAGCGCGGCTTCGTGGCGCGCTTTTTCGCGACCTTGCGGGCCGGCTTGCCCGGCAGGCGCGGAAGCGCCTTGGGGTGCTCGACCGTGCTCACGCGCGCGGCGGCCGCCTTCAGGTCCTCGAAGCTCTCGCGCATGCAGGTCGCGAAGAACGCCGGGTCCGGCAGCATGTCGCGGCAGGACACGGCGCAGATCCACATCGTTCCTGCATAGCTGAACCCGGTGACGTTGAGGCCCATGCCATGGGTCGCGATGCTGATGGGCGAATAATTCACCAGCCGGGCGCCTGCCATGTAGAGCGGGACGTCGGGTCCGCGGACATTGGAGACGATGAGGCCGATGCGGGGCGGCTGCACGTAGCGCGTCAGCGTCTGCGACACGATGTTCGGCACGAACTCCATCAGGTCGCGCGCGAATTCCTTGCCGATCGCGTCGGTGACGCGCTTGGAGGTCTTGGCGCCGTCCCGGATGGCCAGCAGGCGCTTCACCGGGTCCGCGATGTCGGTGCACACGGACATCACCGTGAAGCCGACCTGGTTGCCGCGGTCGCCGCCCTTCTCGGCGCCGCGCAGCGTCATGGGCACCATCGCCGCCATGGACGCCTCGGGCAGTTCCTTCTTGCTCTGCAGGTACTTGCGCAGCGCGCCGCCCACGATGCAGAGGAACATGTCGTTGATCGTGACGTCACCGACCTGCTGGCGAACCACCTTGAACTCCGAGAGCGGCAGCCCCACGGCCTCGAACACCCGGTGCGCGGACACGTCGCCGCCGAAGCGCGTCTGGGGCCCGACCTTCGACATCAGGGATCCCAGGTCGCCCGACAACAGGCCACGCAGGTTCTTCAGGCTGAAGGCGCCGTCGCCCGCCATCTTCATGACCGTTCCGACGCCGAGTGCACCCAGCCGCCGCGCCGAGTCAATGGAAAACTTCGCGAGCCCGGGTACGCGCTCGACCTGGTGCACCAGTGCGCGCGAATAAAGCTCGACCGCCGTGGGTTCGCGATCGGCGTGGAAGCGCTGCTGTTCCCGGTCCGAGTCGACGTCTGCCGAGTCGGGCGTAATGGAGTGCATCGCCTTCAGGAGTTCCGTGCCGGACTCGCCGTCGATGATCGAGTGATGCATCTTGGAATACAGGGCAAAGCTGCCCTTCGGCACGCCCGGGATGTTGTGCAGGCCCTCGATGACGTAGGCCTCCCAGAGCGGCTTGCTGCGGTCGAGCGGGCGCGAGTGGATGCGCGCGACCTGGATGCAGAGCTGGCGCCAGTCGCCAGGGTACGGAAGCGCGATGTGCCGCACGTGGAACTCGACGTCGAAGGTCGGGTCCTCGATCCAGTACGGGCGGTCGAGCGACAGCGGCACCGTCACCAGCCGACGCCGGAACTGCGGGAACTGCTCGAGCCGCGAGGTGAAGTGCCGGAGCACGTCTTTGAACCGGACGCCGCCGCCCGGCGCCGTGGACGGGTCGTAGATCGCGAGCGAGGCGACGTGCATGAAGTTGTTGCCGTGCTCGAACTGCAGGAACATCGAGTCGGCGCCGGAGAGCTGTTTCATGGTGCGTCTCGCCGCCGGGAGGGCCCGGCGGCCTGTTTGCTGAAGGGGAGAGCGAGACTACTGGCCGGCCGGCGGCGCGTCCACCCTCGGCGGAACCCGTCGTCCCGGGCACGGCGGCAGGGACCGGCCCCGTGCGGCGGACCTATACTGCGCACCCCACCCGCCCCCGGAAACCCGCATGACACTCACCCAACGCCTGGCCTCATTGGCCGTGATGCTGCTGGCTTCTGCGGCACCGGCCGTCGCCGGCGACACCGACCTGCCGGCCGCGCCCAAGTCGACTGCCGACGCGGCTGCGACGGCGGACGCAAAGCCCGTTCCGGAGGCCCGGGTCTGGGTGACCCGCCACAAGGCGCGGATCGGCGGCTCGACCGTCGCATACACGGCGACGGCCGGCACGATCCTGATGAAGAACGACAAGGACGAGCCGATCGCGCTCTTCGGGTTCACCGCGTACACGCGGGACGGCGCCGACCCGGTCACGCGGCCGATCATGTTCGCCTACAACGGCGGTCCCGGTTCCGCCTCGGCCTGGCTCCACATGGGCATCCTCGGCCCGAGGCGCACCGATCTCAAGGACCTGGAGTCGAACACGCGCGGGCCTTTCCGCACGGTCGACAACGACTACAGCATCCTCGACCGCGCGGACCTCGTGATGATCGACCCGGTCGGCACCGGCTTCTCGCGCGTCGTCGGCAAGGGCGAAGGCAAGGACTTCTGGGGCGTGGACCAGGACATCCAGTCGGTCTCGAACTTCATCGTGCGCTACCTCGGCGATCACGGGCGCTGGGCCTCGCCGAAGTTCATCCTCGGCGAGAGCTACGGCGGGATGCGATCGGCCGGCGTCGCCTACACGCTGCTCACGCACCACGACGTGAGCCTGAACGGCCTGATCCTGGTGTCCCCGTATCTCGACCTCGCGTCGGGCTGGGCAGGGCTCGGCGCCGACGTGGGGTACGTCAATTTCATGCCGACCTATGCCGCGACCGCCTGGTACCACGGCGCCCTGGCCAATCGCCCGGCGCAGCTTCAGCCGTTCCTGCGCGAGGCCGAGGCCTTCGCGGAAAATGTCTATGCGCCGGTGCTGTTCAAGGGCTCGCGCGCGACCGCGGCGGAGCGGCAGGCCGCGCTGGACGGCCTCGCGCGCTACACGGGCGTCAGCGCCGACTACTGGGACAAGGCGAATCTTCGCCTCGACGAGCCGCGTTTCCTGCAGCAGCTGCTGCGCGACAAGGGCCAGGTCGTCGGGCGCGTGGACTCCCGCTACGTCGGTGGCGACATCAGTCGCATTGCCGAAACCATGAAGTACGACCCGTACGGCACGGCGGTCGGACCCGCGATCGTCGCCACCTTCAACGACTACTACCGCCACGAACTCAAGGTGGAATCGGACCGCGAGTACGTGCTCTCCGGCGATCTCGAGAAGGACTGGGACAGCCGCCACGAGCAGCCCGACATGGGCGGCTCGAAGGTCCCCTATCCGAACACGATCCCGGACCTGTCGCAGGCCATCACCATGAACCCGAAGATGAAAGTACTGGTCCAGCAGGGCTACTTCGATCTCGCCTGCCCCTACCGGACAGTGGAGTACGCGCTCGATCACCTCGACGTCAGCCCGGAGCTGCGCGGCAACGTCGCGGTCGAGTACTACGACGCCGGGCACATGATGTACGTCCACCCGGGATCGATGCAGAAGTTCAAGCGGACCCTGGCCGCCTTCGTGGACGCGAACAGCCGTTGAGCCCGCCCGCCCTGCCGGGGCTTCGGATCACTTCCCGATGCAGAAGCTGCCGAAGATCCGCCCCAGCAGGTCGTCGCTCGACACCTCGCCGGTGATCTCGCCGAGGTCACGCTGAGCATCGGTGAGTTCCTGGGCCACCAGCTCGCCCGCGTGGCGCTCGACGAGCAGCCGGTGCGCTTCCTCGACGTGTGCCCTCGCCCGCCGGAGCGCATCGAGGTGCCGGGCGCGTGCCGACAGCGCTCCCTCCGCCGCCGGGTGAAAACCGACGCAGTCCTTGAGGTGCTCGCGGAGCAGGTCGAGGCCGCTGCCTGTGGCCGCGCTCAGGTAGACGCGCGCCGACCTCGCCCCTGCCGCGCCTGATCGATCCGGTGCAACGGCTTCGATCCGCGGCTCGCTACCCATGCGATCAATCTTGTTCAGCAAAATCGTTCGCGGAGCCTCGGTGGGCAGGGCCGCCAGGTCGGCATCGATGCTCGCGAGCGCCTGCGGGTCCGAGGCATCCACGACGTACAGCACGCGATCGGCGCGCGCGATCTCGCGATGCGCACGGCGTATCCCCTCGGCCTCGATCTCGTCGGGCGACTCGCGCAGCCCTGCCGTGTCCAGGATGTGCAGCGGCAGGCCGTCGATCTCGATGCGTTCTCGCAGTACGTCGCGAGTGGTGCCCGGCGTCGATGTCACGATCGCGGCGTCGTAGCCGGCGAGACGGTTGAGCAGGCTGGACTTGCCGGCATTCGGCCGGCCTGCAATCACGAGGGTGAGCCCGTCGCGCAGCAGCGAGCCCTGGCGCGCGCTTTCCGCGAGCTCGGCGAATCGCGCACGGATTCCATCCATGCGCTCGCCCAGCGCCCGGTCCGCCAGGAAGTCCACTTCTTCCTCCGGAAAATCGATCGCGGCCTCGACCCACATGCGCAGCTCCAGCATCGCCTCGGCCAGCGCGCGTACCTGCGCCGAGAATTCGCCACGCAGTGAACGCAGCGCCGCTCGGGCCGCCTGTGCGGACCCGCTGTCGATGAGGTCGGCGACCGCCTCCGCCTGTGCGAGGTCGATCTTGTCGTTGAGGAATGCACGCTGCGTGAACTCGCCGGGCCCGGCCTGACGCGCCCCGAGCTCCAGCACGCGTCGCAACAGGACATCGAGCACCACCGCTCCACCATGGCCATGGAGCTCGAGCACGTCCTCGCCCGTGAGCGAATGCGGAGCGGGAAAGTAGAGTGCGAGGCCCTGGTCGATCGGCTCGCCGGCGGCGTCCGCGAAAGGCTTCAGCGTCGCGACACGGGCCGGCGGCGCTTCGCCCAGCAGTGATTCGGCAATCCCGCGGCACGCAGGACCGGACACGCGGACGATCCCGATGCCGCCCCGTCCCGCTGCAGTGGCAATCGCTGCGATCGTGTCGCTGGCGTCCCGCGTCATGGCCGGGGAGTATGCCCGACGTGATGGTGAGAACACGGGGACATTCTCCTTTACTGAGAATGTCCCCTTTTTCTGCGCTGCCCGCAGGTCAGGGCTTCTTCGCCGCCGCCTCCACCAGCCGGTTGATGTTCCACTGCTGCGCGATCGACAGTCCCGTGTTGGTGATCCAGTACAGCACGAGGCCCGCCGGGAACCACGCCATCATCACCGTCATGACGAGCGGCATGAACGCGAAGACCTTCGCCTGCATCGGGTCGGGCGGTGCCGGGTTCAGCTTGAACTGCCCGTACATCGCCGCACCCATGATCGCGGGCAGGATGAAATACGGATCCTTGGCCGACAGGTCCTGGATCCAGAGCATGAACGGCGCCTGCCGCATCTCGACGCTCTCGAGCAGCACCCAGTAGAACGCGAGGAACACCGGGATCTGCACCACGATCGGCAGGCAGCCGGCGACCGGGTTGATCTTCTCGCGCTTGTAGAGCTCCATCATCTGCTTGGCGAGCTGCTCGCGGTCGTCCTTGTAACGCTCCTGGATGCTCTTGATGCGCGGCGAGATGGTGCGCATCTTGGCCATCGAGCGGCCGCTGGTTTCGGTGAGCTTGTAGAAGAGCAGCTTGAGCAGGATCGTCACGATGATGATCGACCAGCCCCAGTTGCCGACAAACTTGTGCACCTGCTGCAGCACCCAGAAGAGCGGCTGCGCGAGGATGGTGAGCTTGCCGTAGTCGGCGGTGAGTTCGAGGCGCGGGCCGACGGCCTTCAGCTGTTCCTGCAGCTTCGGCCCGACCCAGAGCTTCTCGGTGAACTGCGCCGTCGTACCCGCCGGCACGGTCTTCAAGGGCCCGCGGAAGCCGAGCACCGAGTGCGTGCCATCGACGCCGAGCGTGTAGTCGAACGCCTCGGTCGCGGGCGGTACGGCCGCATTCACGAAGTGATGCTGCATTTCGGCCATCCAGCCGCCCGCGAACGACTCGGCGAACTTCTCCTCGTCGGTCGCGTCGAGCTTGCGGTACTTCTTGCCGTCGTAGATCGCCGGACCGCGGTAGGCGTAGCTCTCGACGTCGAACATCGAACGCTTCTGCGAATACATGTGCCGCACGAACTGCACGTACGAGGCCGCCTTCCAGTCGGCCGGCGTGCCGTTATTGACGTCGTAGGCGAGGTCGATCGCGTAGCTGCCGGGCTTGAAGACGTAGGTCTTCGTAACCACCATCCCCTGCCCGTCGCTCCAGGTGAGCGGCACGCGAAGCTCGCCCGCGCCTGCAGCGAGCCGGTACTCCTGGGACGCCGCGGCGAACGTCGCGAGATGCGTCGGCTCCGCGCCGCCGCCCGCCGCCCGCAGACCGCTCCTCGCAACCTCGAAGTTTCCTTCCGAAGTCGTCAGGAGTCGCACCGGCGGACTGTCCTTCACCTTGGCTTCCGGATACCGCAGGAGGTCCGCGCGTACCAGCGTGCCGCCCTGCAGGCTCACGTCGATGTCGAGCACGTCGGTCACGACGTGGACCGTCGGCTGCGTGGCGACGCTCGCCGCGGTGCTTGCTTCGGTCGGCGCCGCCGGAGCAGCGGTGGCTGTGGCCGCAGGCGGGCTCGAGTCCGACGGCAGCGCCGGCAACTGTGCGGTCGCTGCAGCACCGGTTGCCGCGTTGTCGGCGGTCATGGGCGCGGAGACCGCGGGCGGCGGTACTGAGCCGTAGTCGCGGTTCCACTGGATGAGGTTCATCCAGGCGAGCAGGGCGAGGCCGATCCACAGGTAGATGCGTGGGTTATCCATGGGAATGTCGCTTGAATGGTGGCGGCATCGAGTCGGGCACCGGATCGTAGCCGCCCGGGTGCCAGGGGTGGCACCGGCCGATGCGACGAACCGCGAGCCACGTGCCCCGGAGGGCGCCGTGACGCTGCAGCGACTCCTGCGCGTAGCAGGAACACGAGGGATAGAAACGGCAGTTCGACCCGAGCAGCGGGCTCACGAACCACCGGTAGAGCTGTATGAGGCCGATCAGGATCTTGCGCATCGCTGTTTGATCCTGTCCCAGAGGGCCGCAATGCTCGCGGCGATCTCGGCGTTCGCGGCCTTGGCGGCCGCCGGGCGCGCGTTCACGACGAGGTCGATCGCCGGCAGGCCGGCCTGGCGAGCGCGGAAGGACTCACGCACGAGGCGCTTGATGCGGTTGCGGTTCACGGCATTGCCGGCCGCCTTCACGCCCACGGCGAGACCGAGGCGCGCGTGCTCGAGGCCGTTCGGCCGTGCGATCACCATGAATAGTGGGTCCGAGGCGCGGATGCCGGTGCGGTGCACGGCATCGAACTGCGGCTTGTCGGTGAGGCGTCGCTCCCGCGGCAGGCTGAAGGCGGCGGGAGGCGCTCCGGAAACTGCCGGCCCGGTGGTCAGACCGACAGACGCTTGCGGCCCTTGGCGCGGCGGCGGGCCAGGACCAGACGACCGCCCTTGGTGGCCATGCGCGCACGGAAGCCGTGGGTCCTCTTGCGGTGGAGGTTGCTCGGTTGATAAGTGCGCTTCATGTGCGGCTCCGTGTCTGCCGGAAACTAGACCAGAAACAACGACATGCCCTGGTCCGGTAAAAGAGCCGGAAAGGATACGCAGGGACGGCCCCAGCGTCAACGTCCACGAGCCTGAAAAGGCGCCGTCCCGCGCCTCCCCAACGGGCCCGCCGACGGGCTTCAAACCGAAGATATCCACAGGCTGCGTGCCGGTATACACTCCGGCGCCTTTCCTGTCTGCCTGCTGTTTTGCCGTCACTCCTGGGGCTGCCGGTCGTGGAAGCGACTCTCTGGAATCAGTGCCTGCGCCGCCTCGAAGAGGAACTGCCGGCCCAGCATTTCAACACCTGGATCCGCCCTCTGCAGGCCGTGGATGCTGACGGCCGCCTGCGGCTTCTGGCGCCGAACCGCTACGTCGTGGACTGGGTCAACCAGAACTGCGCACAGCGCATCCTCGAACTCGTTGACGAGCTCGTGCCCGCGCCGGCCCCGGAGGTCGTGATCGAGGTCGGCTCACGGCGCGCGGACCTCGCCGAGCCGGCGCCGGCCAGGGGCCCGGAGCCCCGCCCGAAGCGGGCCGAATCGCTGCCGCAGATCGGCGGCCGCCTGAATCCCGATTTCACCTTCGGCAACTTCGTCGAGGGCAAGAGCAACCAGCTCGCCCGCGCGGCGGCGATACAGGTCGCCGAGAACCCGGGCCGGGCCTACAACCCGCTTTTCATCTACGGCGGCGTAGGCCTCGGCAAGACGCATTTGATGCACGCGATCGGAAACCATATCCGCACGCGCAACAAGGACGCCCGGATTTCCTACGTCCACTCGGAGCGTTTCGTGGGCGACATGGTGAGGGCGCTCCAGCACAACACGATCAACGAGTTCAAGACGGCCTATCGGTCGCTCGACGCGCTGCTCATCGACGACATCCAGTTCTTCGCCGGCAAGGAGCGCTCGCAGGAAGAATTTTTCCACACGTTCAACGCGCTGCTCGAAGGCCAGCAGCAGGTGATCCTGACCTGCGATCGTTACCCGAAGGAAGTCGACGGCCTGGAGGAACGGCTCAAGTCACGATTCGGATGGGGGCTCACGGTCGCGATCGAGCCGCCCGAACTGGAAACCTGCGTGGCGATCCTGATGAGCAAGGCCTCGGCGGCATCGGTGGAATTCCCCGAGGAAGTGGCGTTTTTCGTGGCGAAGCGCATCCGCTCGAACGTGCGCGAGCTCGAGGGCGCATTGCGCCGCGTGATCGCGAACTCGCAGTTCACCGGTCGGCCGATCACGCTGGATTTCGCGAAGGAAGCGCTCAAGGACCTGCTGGCACTGCAGGAGCGCCTGGTCACGATCGAGAACATCCAGAAGACGGTTGCCGAGTACTTCAAGATCCGCGTTGCCGATCTGCTCTCGAAGCGTCGGAGTCGCTCGATCACGCGGCCGAGACAGGTCGCGATGGCACTTGCCAAGGAACTCACCAATCACAGCCTGCCCGAGATCGGCGACGCCTTCGGTGGTCGCGATCACACGACGGTGCTGCATGCGTGCCGCGTCATCAAGGAATTGCGCACGTCGCAGACGAGGATGAACGAGGACTACCAGAACCTGTTGAGAACTCTGGCGGGTTGATGTGGCCAGGCTGTGGAGAAACCGTGCATGGAAAAAGCCTCACATTTCGTCCACAGGCTGCCGACAGGCTCAAGGCGTCTTGCGCCCAGGCTTGCACTTGGCGCAAGCCCCGGTGCAGGTTGAGGAATAAGCGGTTGTGCACCGCTTGCGGTTGCCCTAATAACAGTAGTAATAGATATATCTAAACTAAAGATAATATTCCGGACACACCCAGATGAAGATCATTGCGAAGCGCGAAGCGATTCTCGGACCACTGCAGTCGGTCATCGGCGTCGTGGAACGCAGGCAGACGATGCCGATCCTTGCCAACGTGCTGCTCGCCGCGAAAGGCAGCCGATTGTCGGTGACGGCGACCGACCTCGAAGTAGAGCTGGTCGCGAGTTCGGAGGTCGACGTCCAGCGCGCGGGCGAAGTCACCGTGCCGGGCCGCAAGCTCCTGGACATCTGCCGGGCGTTGCCGGATGGCGTGGAGATCACGCTCACGCTCGAAGGCGAGCGGATGGTGGTCCGCGCTCGCAAGAGTCGCTTTACGCTTTCGACGCTGCCGGCCGCCGAATTTCCGACGGTCGACGAAATCAATGCGCAGCAGACGCTCAAGCTTCCGCAAAAGGACTTCAAGCGGCTGCTCGAGAAGACGCACTTCTCGATGGCCCAGCAGGACGTGCGTTACTACCTGAACGGCATGTTGCTTGAAACGTCGTCGAAAATGCTTCGATCTGTCGCGACTGACGGCCATCGTCTGGCTTTGTGCGAAGTCGAGCTCTCCGAGGGTGCCAAATCCGGGCAGCAGGTGATCGTGCCGCGGAAAGGCGTCCTGGAACTGCAGCGCATCCTCGGTGGCGAGGACCAGCCGCTGGAGCTGGGAATCGGGAGTAATCACATTCGCGTCCAGATCGGCGATATTCGGTTCACTTCGAAGCTGATTGACGGCCGATTCCCGGAGTACGGCCGGGTCATCCCCAGCAACCCCGGCTATGCGGTCACGGCCGGACGCGAAGAATTGCGCCAAGCGCTGCAGCGCGCGGCGATCCTGTCCAACGAAAAATACCGTGGCATCCGGTTCGCGGTGAAGACGAACACGCTCGTAATCCAGTCGCACAACCCGGAGCAGGAAGAGGCCGAGGAGCAGCTCGAGGTCGTGTACGACGGCGTCGAGCTCGACATCGGCTTCAACGTGAATTACCTGCTGGACGCGCTCGCGGCCATCGACGGGCCGGAAGTCGAGATCGGGCTCACCGACGGGAACAGCAGCTGCCTGATTCAGTCGAGCGCAGACGCGGGTGCGCGGTTCGTCGTCATGCCGATGCGGCTCTGATATCGGCCGCAAGCTCATGGCCGCGCCTCGATGAGCCTCGACCGGCTGGCGATCGAGGATTTCCGGTGCGTCGAGCGTGCGGAGTTGGACTTCGACGGCCGTTGCAACCTGATCACCGGCGAAAATGCCTCGGGCAAGACGAGCTTGCTGGAGGCGATCTTTTTCCTTGGGCGGGGACGTTCCTTTCGGTCTACACGCAATGAAGCCCTGATCCGTACCGGCTCAGCGCAATTCAGCCTGATCGGACGTACCCAGCAACACGGCACCTCTCAGCCCCTCGGGATGCGCCTGAGTGCGGCCGGCATCGAAGCCCGATTTGGTGGCCGGCCGGTCAGCGGCCTCGCGGAACTGGCAACCCGGTTGCCGGTTCAGGCCATCGATCCAGAGGTTCACCGCCTGGTGGACGGTGGGCCACAAGAGCGGCGTCGATACCTGGACTGGGGTGTGTTCCACGTGGAACCAAATTTCGTGGAGCACTGGCGCCGGTATCAGCGGGCGCTCCGGCAGCGAAACGCCGCACTCAAGGCGAACCAGGCGCCCGCACTGGTCCGGGCCTGGGACCCGGAGCTGATCGAGGCGGGCGAGGAAGTCGCGAGCCACCGCCGCAGGTACATCGCCGGGCTGCAGGCCGCGGTCAGGAATTCGGGCCAGCGGCTGCTGCATGCGGACGTCGACATCGGTCTGCACCAGGGTTGGTCGGCCGAGCGGACCCTGACCGAGGCTCTGGAGCACTCCTACGCGCGGGATCGAGAGCGAGGCCTGACACATGTGGGTCCGCACCGTGCGGATCTCTCGGTGCGGATTGCGGGCCAGGCGGCGCGTGATCGAGTGTCACGAGGGCAGCAGAAGCTGCTCGCTGCCGCGATGCTCCTCGGGCAGCTGGAACATGACGCCGAGCACGGCTCCAGCGTCGCGGCCCTGCTTGTGGATGATCCTGCGGCAGAGCTCGATGGAGCGAACCTCGAGCGCCTGCTGACCGAGGTGCTTAGCCTGCCGGCTCAGCTCTTCATCACGGCCCTGGACGCTCGAAATCCCGCCCTGCAAGGGCTGCCGGCCGGCCGCAGGTTCCACGTGGAACACGGCAAAGTGACGTGTCTGATATAATTAAGGGTCTTTTTGAAGCGGGTCTCCAATGAGCGGCGCCGACGTCTACGACTCCAGTAAAATCAAGGTCTTAAAGGGGCTTGATGCCGTCCGTAAGCGCCCTGGAATGTACATCGGCGACACCGATGACGGCACCGGCCTGCACCACATGGTCTTCGAGGTCGTCGACAACTCGATCGACGAAGCACTTGCGGGTCATTGCACGGACGTCACCGTCACCATCCACGAAGACCAGTCGGTCACCGTCACCGACAACGGCCGTGGAATACCTGTGGATATCCACGAGGAAGAGGGCCGTTCGGCGGCCGAAGTCATCCTCACCGTACTGCACTCCGGCGGCAAGTTCGACGACTCGTCGTACAAGGTTTCGGGCGGCCTGCACGGGGTCGGCGTATCGGTCGTGAACGCCCTTTCGGAAACCCTGTTCCTGACGATCTACCGGGACGGCAAGGAATACCGCCAGGAATACCGTCTCGGCGAGCCGGTGTCTTCGCTGGCCGAGTTCGGACCGAGCGACAAGCGCGGCACGACCATTCGGTTCAAGCCCAGCGACACGATCTTCAGCAACATCGATTTCAAGTACGAAATCCTGCAGAAGCGGCTGCGCGAACTGTCGTTCCTGAATTCCGGGGTCCGCGTCGAGCTGGTCGACGAGCGTGACGACCGGCGCGAGATGTTCCATCACGAGGGTGGCATCCGCGAATATGTCCGCTACCTGAACCGTAGCCGCACCGCGATCCACGAGACTATTTTCTGGTTCCGCGGCGAACGTGACGGCATCGTCGTCGAACTTGGCCTCCAGTGGAACGATTCGTACGCCGAGACGATGTCCTGCTATACGAACAACATCCCGCAGAAAGACGGTGGTACCCACCTGGCCGGATTCCGCGGTGCCATCACCAGGACCCTGAACGACTACATCGAGCGTGAACTGGCGAGCAAGAAGGATCGGGTCCCGACCACCGGCGACGATTCGCGCGAAGGCCTCACGGCGGTCCTTTCCGTGAAGCTCCCGGACCCGAAATTCTCGTCGCAGACCAAGGACAAGCTCGTCTCGTCCGAGGTCAAGGGCGTGGTGGAATCGCTGGTGGCGGAAAAGCTCGGCGAATTCCTGCTCGAGAGCCCGGCGCAGGCCAAGGCGATCGTCAACAAGATCATCGACGCTGCCCGTGCGCGCGAAGCGGCGCGCAAGGCGCGCGAGCTCACGCGCCGCAAGGGCGCGCTCGACATCGCGGGGCTGCCGGGAAAACTCGCCGATTGCCAGGAAAAGGATCCCGCGCTGTCGGAGCTCTTCATCGTCGAGGGCGATTCCGCAGGCGGCTCCGCCAAGCAGGGCCGCGACCGACGCACGCAGGCGATCCTGCCGCTCAAGGGCAAGATCCTGAACGTCGAGCGCGCGCGCTTCGACAAGATGATTTCGTCCGCGGAAGTGGGCACGCTCATCACCGCGCTGGGCTGCGGGATCGGCAAGGATGAATTCGACATCGCGAAGCTGCGCTACCACCGCATCATCATCATGACGGACGCGGACGTGGACGGCTCGCACATCCGGACGCTGCTGCTGACCTTCTTCTACCGGCAGATTCCGCTGCTCATCGAGCGCGGCCACATCTACATCGCGCAGCCGCCGCTCTACAAGGTGAAGAAGGGCAAGTCCGAGACCTACGTGAAGGACGACGTCGAGCTGAACCAGATGCTGTTGCGCTCGGCGCTCGAAGACGCGGCGCTGCACGTCAGCGCGGGCGCCGAGGCGATGCCTGCGACCGCTCTCGATACGCTTGCGCGGCGCTTCATGGAATTCCAGGCCGCCGCTCGCCGCTCACGGCGCCACGACATGCATGTGCTCGAGCAGATGCTGCAGTTGCCTGAACTCACGGTCGCGGAGCGTGAGAACGCCGAACGGCTCACGGCCTGGGGCTCGCAGCTCGAGCAGGCGCTGAATGCGGGGCAGCCGGCCGGGCGCCGCTACACCGTGTCGCTGCAGGCCGGCACGCCGCCCCACCTGCTGGTGAGCCGCACCGAGCACAGCGTCACGGTGGAGAAGCACCTGCATCGTGAATTCTTCAACTCGATCGAGTATCGACGCATCGCGGAAATGTCCCGCACGCTGTCGGGACTCTTCGGACCGGGAGCGCACGTCCGCAAGGGCGAGGTGACCCACGAGGTCGCGAATTTCCGCGACGCCCTGCTCTGGATGCTGGAGCAGGCGCGCAAGGGGCAGTCCATCCAGCGCTACAAGGGCCTGGGCGAGATGAACCCTTCCCAGCTGTGGGACACGACGATCAATCCCGAGACGAGGCGCCTCGTGCAGGTGAGGATCGAGGACGCGCTCGGCGCCGACGACATTTTCTCCACGCTCATGGGCGACCAGGTCGAGCCGCGGCGCGAGTTCATCGAGCGCAACGCGCTGTACGCGACCAACATCGACGTCTGACGGCCACGCGATGCGCGGCTGCCGAACTCGCACAGCGGTTCCTCACCCTGTCCGGCCCGGTCTCGTCCTGGAGCGGCGGGTGCGCCGTGCGGCGCTGCCTGAAGCGAATCGGGCGACGAGCCGCTCGTCTTCCGACACGGCCTCATGCTCGGCCTCGAGCACGAATTCGAGAAATCTCTCTGCGACCTGTGTGAGCGGTCGGCCCTTCAGGCTGACGATGCCGTAATGCAGGTGCATCCACGGTTCCCTCGCGAGCAGCACCAGCCGGCCGCTCTCGAGTTCCGTGGCGACGCATGACGGGATGGAGGCGGTGATCGTGTCCGAATTCAGGGCGATCCGCTTCGCGGGAGCAAGGGCGTTGCACTCGATCGACGGGAACGGGTATGAAGCCGCAGCCTGCCGGGTGGCCGATCGATGCGCCGCCAGCATTGGGTCGAGTATGCGCGGCGGCACCCGGCCCGGCGCGACGATCGGCCACGCGAAAACATCGGCGACGGTAACGTTGCCGCCTGCGGCAAGCGGGTGACCCGCGCGCGCCACGAAATAGACCGGGTGTGCCGCGGCCATGGGCGCGATCTCGAGGTCCGGTTCGCGCAGCAGCGTGCTGGTCTCGGCGACGAAGAAGTCGAGTTCGCGGCTGCGGAGGTCGCGGGCCAGTTCGTCCCAGTTCCGGGACAGCACCTGTACGCCGACGCCATGAAACTGCTGAACGAATTTCGCGGCCGCGCGCGCCAGCACGGACTCGGCGGGGTACGGGCCGCCGCCGACGGCGACGCGGCCGGTCCTGAGGTTGCCATGGCTGACTGCCTCGCGATCAAGCTCCTCTGCCATTCGCAGCAGGTCCCGGGCGCGCTCGATGTACAGGCGGCCGAGGTCGGTAGGCACGACGCCGCTGCTCGATCGCAGGAACAACTGGCTGCCGAACTGCGCCTCGAGGTTCTGGATGCTGCGGGAAAGTCCCGGCTGGCTGACATGGAGGGCCGCCGCCGCGCGCACGAAGCTGCCGTGCTGCGCAAGAGCGATCGCCTGGCGCAGTTGCTTCAGTTCGAAGGCCATGCAAATAACATATACCAACGATGCCAAATATGCATTGGAAACATCGTGCTGTTCCCGGCAACGTATGGCCTTCAGGCGTGCCCTGAACCGGCCGTCTCGAGCCGGCATTCACATCGAACTCGTGGAAGGGGAAGTCATGACTCTGCGGATCGTTCGTTTGCTCGGCGCAGCGCTCCTTGCAGCGCTGGCCATGCTCGGGACTGCGGCGCAGGCCGAGGCCCGCAAGCCCAACATCCTCATCATCTGGGGTGACGACATCGGCGTCTTCAACGTCGGCGCCTACAACATGGGAATGATGGGCTACAAGACGCCCAACATCGACAGCATCGCGAAGGAAGGCGCGGTCTTCACGGACTGGTACGGCCAGCAGAGCTGCACCGCCGGCCGCGCCGCATTCATCACCGGGCAGTCGCCGATCCGCACGGGCCTCACCAAGGTGGGCCTGCCGGGCGCGCCGGAAGGCATGAAGAAGGAAGACCCGACCATCGCCACGCTGCTCAGGGCCCAGGGCTACATGACCGGGCAGTTCGGCAAGAACCACCTCGGCGATCGCGACGAGATGCTGCCGACGGCCCACGGCTTCAATGAATTCTTCGGCAACCTCTATCACCTGAATGCGGAGGAGGAGCCGGAGAACCCCGACTATTTCAAGAACCCCGAGCTGAAGAAGAAGTTCGGTCCGCGTGGCGTCATTCACAGCTACGACGATGGCCGCATCACGGACACCGGTCCGCTGACGAAGAAGCGCATGGAGACGGTGGACGAGGAGGTCACCAAGCGAGCGCTGGAATTCATGGAGGAAGCAAAAAAGGCGGACAAGCCGTTCTTCGTCTGGTGGAACTCCACCCGCATGCACATCTTCACGCACCTGAAGCCCTCGTCGGAGGGCAAGACCGGACTGGGCATCTATGCCGACGGCATGGTCGAGCATGACGGCCACGTCGGCGAGCTGCTCGCGAAGCTCAAGGAGCTTGGCATCGACCAGAACACGATCGTGATGTACTCGAGCGACAACGGCGCGGAGACCTTCACCTGGCCGGACGGCGGCACGACCATGTTCCGCGGCGAGAAGAACACCAACTGGGAGGGCGGCTACCGCGTGCCGACGCTGATTCGCTGGCCCGGTGTCATCAAGCCGGGCACGGTCATCAACGATATCGGCGCACACGAGGACATGTTGACCACCCTGTTGGCGGCGACCGGCGACACGACCGTCAAGGAAGACCTGCTCAAGGGCCTGAAGGTCGGCGGCACGACCTACAAGGTCCACCTCGACGGTTACAACCTCCTGCCGGCGCTGAAGGGTGAGGCGCCGTGGCCGCGCCACGAGTTCATTTACTGGACCGATGACGGCAGCGTGGCGGCGCTGCGCTACGACGCCTGGAAGATCAACTTCCTGCAGCAGAACGCGGAGGGGCTCAGGGTCTGGCAGCAGCCTTTCGAAGAACTGCGGGCGCCGACACTGACCAACCTTCGCATGGATCCATTCGAGCGCGCCGACGAAGAGTACGCGATGGGCTACCAGCGCTGGTACGTGGAGCACATGTTCGTGATCGCGCCGGCAGGCGCTTACGTCGGCGCAGTGGCTGCAGAGCTTCAAGGAGTTCCCGCCGCGCCAGAAGCCCGGCAGCTTCAACCTCGATCGCGTGATGGAAGCGGTGACCGAGGGCCAGCCGAAAAAGTAGCGGCGCGTCTGGCGCCGCCTGCGGCGGCGGCCCGCGCCGTCTGATTGCCAAATTTAAATTACCGCCGGCCTCGTGCCGGCGGTTTCTTTTTCACGGATTATTCAGCTGGGCTTTCCGCCGGGCTGAGCCACCATTTCGGCGATCTTGGCCTCGATCCACTCCTGGGCGCGGGCATTGATCTCGCGTGGCTCCAGGCCCGTCGGGTCGATCGGCGGTCCGATGACGACGCGGATGGTCCCCGGGTATTTCATCCACGCGCGCCGCTTCCAGAAGTAGCCGGAGTTGTGTGCGATCGGCACGACCGGCGCGCCGGTCTTGGTCGCGAGCAGCGCACCGCTGATGCCGTACTTGCGGGTCTGCCCTGGCAGCACGCGGGTGCCTTCCGGGTAGACGACGATGCCCATGCCGGAGGCCAGGCGCTCCCGGCCCTGGCTGATGACCTGGTTCACGGCGGAGTGCCCGGCCTTGCGATTGATGGCGATCGGTTTGAAGGTGCTCACCGCCCAGCCGACGATCGGGATCCAGAGCATCTCGCGCTTCAGGCTCCACGCTGCAGGCGGCACGACGAACATCTGGGCGAGCGTGTCCCAGGATGAGGAGTGCTTCCACAGCGAGATGAAGGGCTGCTGCGGAAGGTTCTCCTGGCCCTCGACGACGTACTTGAGACCGCACACCACGCCCGGCGAGCCAGGTGAGGAAAAGCCCCCAGGTACGCGGGATGACGTAGCGCTGCTCGATGCTGAGCGGCATCAGGGCCGAGATGAGCACCACGATGCCGAAGAATGCCGTGACCAGGATGAACAGGGTCGTGTAGATCAGCGACCTCAGGGCCTGCATGGTTCGCGTCCTAACCGGGCAACTTCGAAAGATCCGCGGCGTGCATGAACAGTGACTGCATCTGCCGGAGGAGGGCGAGGCGATTCGCCCTGAGCGCCGGATCCTCCGCCATCACCATCACCGAATCGAAGAACTGGTCCACGGCGTTTCGCAGTACCGCGAGGTCCTGCAGGGCCTCAGTGTACTGCCGCGCCCGGAACTTGGGCTCGACCATGCGCGCGATCGCGACCACCTGCTCGCCCAGGATCTGCTCTGCCGGGTCGCGGAGCAGGTCTTCGTCGATCGTATCCCCGACCGGGCCGGGCGCCTTGCGCAGGATGTTGGCGATTCGCTTGTTGGCCGCGGCGAGGCTCTGGGCCTCCGGCAGGCGCAGGAACGCCGCCAGCGCCCGGAGCCGCAGGTCGAAATCGAGCGGCGAGGCGGGGCGCGTGGCGAGCACCGCGTCGAACATCTCCGCCGTGATCGCGAGGCCCGCATCCCCTTCGAGGTAATAAGCGCGGAGGCGCTCGACGACGTATTCGTAGACCTCGCGGGCCGTGTTCTCCGGCGCGGTGAAGGGCAGCGCAGCGAGTGCGCTCCCGATCAAGGCCGGCAGGTCGAGCTCGAGCCTGTGTTCCACCGCGATGCGGAGCAGGCCGAGTGCCGCGCGTCGCAGGCCGAACGGGTCACGCGTCCCGGTCGGCTTCTGGCCCGTCGCAAAGATGCCCGCGATCGTGTCGAGCTTGTCGGCGATGGCGACCGCCATGCCGGTCTTCGTGGCCGGCAGCTCGTCGCCCGCAAATCGCGGCAGGTACTGCTCGCGCATGGCTTCGCAGACCTCGGCAGGCTCGCCGTCGTACTGCGCGTAGTAGCGCCCCATGAGGCCCTGCAGCTCCGGAAACTCCCCGACCATCGCCGTCAGGAGGTCGCACTTGCAGATCTCGGCCGCGCGGTCGGCGAGCGCGGCGTCTCCGCCGATCGCGACGGCAATGTCCCTGGCGAGCGCGCGGACGCGAACCGATTTGTCGAAGAGCGAGCCGAGCTGGGTCTGGAAGGTGACGCGCCTGAGCGCGTCGCAGTGCGAGTCGAGGCGGTGCTTTCGATCCGCAGCCCAGAAGAAGGCCGCATCGCTCAGCCGTGGGCGTACCACGCGCTCATTGCCGGCGATCACCTGCGCCGGGTCGGAGCTCTCGATGTTCGACACCGTTACGAACCATGGCATCAGGCGCCCGTCCGCGTCACGGACCGGGAAGTAGCGCTGGTGATCCTGCATGGTCGCGATCGGCACCTCGGCCGGCAGCTCGAGGAACCTGGCGTCGAAGCGTCCGGCGAGCGGCACCGGCCACTCGACCAGCGCGGTCACCTCGTCCAGCAGGGATTCCTCGATCACGGCGAGGCCCTGGATGCGGGACGCGGCCGCTGCCACGCCCTGTCGGACGGCCTCGCGGCGCTGGTGGATGTCGGCCATGACCCGCCCGCGCTTCTGCAGGGCGGTCACGTAGGCTGCCGGGCTGCCGATGCGGATTGCCTTCGGCGCCATGAACCGATGTCCGTAGGTCACGCGGCCCGCGCGTACGCCGAGGATTTCGCAGGGCACTTCCTCGCGGCCGAAGAGCATCAGCACCCAGTGGACCGGGCGGACGAATTCAGCCGTGCCCGCACCCCAGCGCATGCGCTTGGCGATGGGCAGCGCATCGAGGGCGCCCTGCACGATGCCGGGCAGCAGGCTCGCGGTGTGCGCGCCGGCTTCGGTGCCGCGATGAACGAGCCACACGCCCTTCGGCGTCTCGAGTTTCTCGAGCGCCGACACCTCGATGCCGCAGCCGCGGGCGAAGGCGAGCGCGGCCTGGGTCGGCGCGCCGGCAGCGTCGAAGGCCGCCTTGAGGGGCGGGCCGCGGCGCTCGATGGCGCGGTCGGGCTGCTGCTCGACGAGACGGCGCACCCTGACGGCGAGTCGTCGCGGCGTCGCGTAGCGCTCTACCGCACCGTGCTTCAGGCCGGCCGTGTCCAGTCCCTTTGCGATGCCGTCCGCGAACGCGGCCGACAGCGCCAGCAGCGACTTCGGCGGCAGTTCCTCGGTGCCGATCTCGACCAGGAAATCGCGAGTCGTGACGCTCATGCGAGGCCCTTCGTCGCAAGACCGCGTTCCGGCAACGGCGGGTCCATCATGGGGACTGGCTCCGTTTCCGCTTCGGAAACGGTGCCTGTACCCAATTTGGAGGGGACAGTCCCCATTTCCGAAGGAACGGAAAAGGGGACAGTCCCCCGCAGCATCGGGAAGCCCAGCGCCTCGCGGCTCGCGTAGTAAGCCTCCGCCACGCCGCGCGCCAGCGTGCGTACGCGCAGGATGTAGCGCTGGCGCTCGGTCACGGAGATCGCCTTGCGTGCATCGAGCAGGTTGAAGGTGTGCGAGGCCTTGAGCATGCGCTCGTAGGCCGGGAGTGCCAGCTTCACTTCGAGCATCGCCAAGCATTCCTTCTCGTGCGCGTCGAACTGGCGGAAGAGCTCCTCGACGTCCGCGTACTCGAAGTTGTACTTCGACTGCTCGACCTCGTTCTGGTGGTACACGTCGCCATAGGTGACGCGCCCGAGCGGGCCGTCGGTCCACACGAGGTCGAACACGCTCTCGACGCCCTGCAGGTACATGGCGAGGCGCTCGAGGCCGTAGGTGATCTCGCCCATGACCGGCCGGCAGTCGAGTCCGCCCACCTGCTGGAAGTACGTGAACTGCGTGACCTCCATGCCGTTCAGCCAGATTTCCCAGCCGAGGCCCCAGGCGCCGAGGGTCGGCGACTCCCAGTTGTCCTCGACGAGGCGGATGTCGTGCACCAGCGGGTCGATGCCCACGGCCCGGAGCGACCCGAGGTACAGCTCGATGATGTCCGGCGGCGACGGCTTGATGACCACCTGGTACTGGTAGTAGTGCTGCAGGCGGAACGGATTGTCGCCGTAGCGACCGTCGGTGGGCCGGCGCGAGGGTTGCACGTAGGCGGCGCTCCAGGGCTCGGGCCCGAGTGCCCGCAGGAACGTCGCCGTGTGGAACGTGCCGGCCCCCATCTCCATGTCGTAGGGCTGCAGGATCACGCAGCCCCGGTCCGCCCAGTAACGCTGCAGCGTCAGGAGCAGGTCCTGGAAAGTTCGGGGGGGCGTCTGGGCCTTCTTGGGCATCGGGAATCCGGTTGAGCCGCTGCGAGGCGGCGAAGTATAGCGAACGCACGATGCCCCCCACCGTGCCCGACCCGTGCCTGCCTTCGCGGATCGTGGCAGGATCGGGCGAGGAGATACCACATGACCCTGGCATACGACCCGATCGCCCGCTTCCTCGAATCGAACGCCTACGGCGTCGTCGGGGCGTCGCCGCGCCGGCACAAGTACGGGAACAAGGTGCTGCGCTGCTACCAGCAGAACGGACGGGTGGCGATCCCGGTGAATCCGCGCGAGTCGGAGATCGAGGGTGCGGCCTGCGTCGCGAGCGTTCTCGAACTCCCCGACAACGCGAAGAGCATCTCCGTGATTACTCCGCCCGCGGTGACTGAGCGCGTCGTGCAGGAGGCCATCCGCAAGGGCATCGAGAACGTGTGGATGCAGCCGGGCGCGGAGAGCGAGGCCTCGGTCGAGGCGTGCCGCAGGGCGGGCATCAACGTCATTGCGGACGGTAGCTGTGTGCTGGTGGTGCTGGGCTACCGGGAGCGATGACCGGTCGTGCCGGAGCGCGTCTATATCTTTCAGATAAACTAATTTCAAACCGATCATTCACGCGAAAAAGCACCTTGTTTATTGAGCTCCAATAGTCAAACTGGGCACGCGTCAAACTGACCGGGACTGCAGCGGCAGCCCGTCAGCGCGGCCCGCGATTCCGGGACTGTGTGGCCCCGGCGCCGCCGATCCGCTAACATGCCCATCCGTCTCGGAGGAACGACCCTGGTCCGAACCCAGAAACTGCCGATCGTGATCTTCGCGCTGGTGGCACTGCTCGTCGCCCAGGCGGCGGCGGGCTTTCATGCCGCGCGGCATCTGCGCGCCGAGCGGAGACGGCAGACCTGCCGGGCAGCCACGCCCAGGTCTGCCTCGAGTGCGCCTCGTTCGCGCCGCTCGCCTCTGCGCATGGCGGTACGGTCGACACGCCTCACGGTCGCGTCGCTCGGCGTCGAGAGTTCATCCGCTCCGCAGGAGACACGGTCCGCAGGCCGACGTCACTACGCGTCCTACCGTTCGCGCGCACCTCCTCGCTGACCGACAAGTCGCAGTACCGGCCGACCGCGGCCGGCTCGTCCCCGTCTGTCGAGGAGATTCCCGATGGGAAAGGTTCCCTTCCACGTAGCCGTGGCCGCTTGCGCTGCGGCCGCCCTGCCATCCATTGCCGACGCCGCGACCGACGCCGAGGTCGAGTCGCTCCGGGCTGAGCTCGCGGCACTCAAGGCAGACTACGCGCAGCGCATATCCGCGCTCGAGGCGCAGGTCCGTCAGCTGCAGCCCGAACCCAATGTCGGCGCGACCGCTGCCGTCGACCAGTCGATCGCCGCCGGCAGCGTGGCTTCGGTCGGCACTGCCCAAGAGTCGATCGAGGCGCCCGCGACGGCAGGCGCAGAGCCGGGGGCATCGGCCCAGGTCGCGAACAAGTCCACCGCGTTCAACCCGGCCATCTCGCTGATCCTGACCGGTAACTACGCGAACCTCTCGAACAACCCGGACGACTGGGCGATCCAGGGCTTCATTCCGGGTGGCGACGAGATCGGACCCGGCGACCGCAGCTTCAACCTCGGGGAATCGGAGCTGACGATCGCGGCGAGCGTCGACCCCTATTTCATGGGCAACCTCACCGCCTCGGTCACCGCCGACAACGAGATCTCGGTCGAGGAGGCCTATTTCCGCACCACCGCGTTGTCCTACGGATTCACCCTCAAGGGTGGGCAGTTCTTTTCGAGCCTCGGTTACCTGAACGATGTGCACGCCCACGCCTGGGACTTCACCGACCAGCCGCTGGTCTACCAGGCGTTCTTCGGCGGCCAGATGGCGGTGCAAGGCGCGCAGGTCAAGTGGATCGCGCCGCTCGACCTGCTGGTCGAGCTGGGCGTCGAGTCGGGCAACGGCAATTACTTCCCAGGCACGCGGCTCACGCGCAACGGCCTGAACGGCTACGTCGCCTACACACACGTCGGCGGAGACATCGGCGATGCGATCGCGTGGCGCACGGGACTCTCGTACGTCGATCTGCATGCAGAGGACAGGTCGTTCGAGGACCCCAACGCCGAAGGTGAGCCTGCGACCAACGCCTTCACCGGCGCGTCGACGACCTGGATCGCCGACGCCGAGTTCAAGTGGACACCAATCGGCGACGCGCGGCGCCAGTACCTGAAGATCCAGGGCGAGTACATGCAGCGCAAGGAGGACGGTCATCTTGCGTATCTGTACGCGGCCGACGACCTCGACGGCAGTTACTCGAGCGACCAGTCCGGCTGGTACGTGCAGGCGGTCTACCAGTTCCTGCCGCGCTGGCGGTTCGGTGCGCGCTACGACTCGCTCGACTCGGGCAATACGAAAATCGGCCTGGTGCAGCAGGGCGTCCTGACCCCGGACGACTTCTCGCTGCTGCTGCCCGGCAGCCCGAACCGCACCACCGTCATGTTCGACTGGAACCCGAGCGAGTTCTCGCGCATTCGCGCCCAGTACGCCTGGGACAACGCGGCGCTGGGCCCGACCGACGATCAATTCTTCCTGCAGTACATCTACGCAATGGGCGCGCACGGCGCGCACAAGTTCTAGGAGTATGACAATGTTCTTGAGAATCATCGGCGCCAGCCTCGCGGCGGCGCTGTTCATCGCCCAGCCCGCACAGGCGGCACTCAGGGTGCTCGCCACCACCGCCGACTGGGGCTCCCTCACGACCGAACTCGGCGGCGACAAGGTCGACGTCTACACCGCGACCAGCGCGCTGCAGGACGTGCACCAGGTGAACGCCAAGCCCAGCCTCGTCGCGCGGGCGCGCACCGCCGACCTCGTCGTCGCGAACGGCGCGGACCTCGAAATCGGCTGGCTGCCGGTGCTGCTGCAGGAGTCCGGCAACCCTAAGATCCAGCCGGGCACGCCCGGCTACTTCGAGGCGACCTCGGCAGTGCGCCTGATCGACATCCCGTCCGCAGTCGATCGTTCGATGGGGGACATCCATCCGCTCGGCAACCCGCACATCCAGCTCGACCCGCGCTACGTCGCGGTGGTGGCGAAGGCGCTGACGGCGCGGCTGGCGGCGATCGACCCGGCCAACGCGGCCTACTACCAGGCGCGCGGCGCCGACTTCCAGGCGCGCTGGCAGTTGGCCTCCGCGCGCTGGGACGCGGAACGTGCGCCCCTCAAGGGCGTGAAGGTCGTGGTCATCCATACCGACCAGCGCTATCTCTGCAACTGGCTGGGCCTGGTGCAGCTCGCCGCCATCGAGCCCAAGCCCGGCGTGCCGCCGAGCGCGGGCTACCTCGGCCAGCTCGTCACGAAGCTGTCGGCGGACAAGCCAAAGATGATCCTGCGCAATGCCTACAACGACCCGAAGGCTGCGGACTGGCTCTCGGAAAAGATCGGCGCCCCCGTCGTGCTGCTGCCATTCTCGGTGGGCGGCACGCCCGAAGCGAAGGATCTCTTCGGCCTCTTCGACGACACGCTGAACCGACTGCTGGCGGCCAGCCAAATGAACGACCTGCTCGCCAATCTCAGCATCCTGTGGCCGGCGCTCGTCGCCGGAATCCTCGTCTCACTGTCTCACGTGCCGCTGGGCCAGCAGGTGCTCACGCGCGGCATCGTGTTCATCGATCTCGCGATCGCGCAGGTCGCGGCGCTCGGCGTCATCGTGGCGCACACGGGGGGCCTGGAACTCACGGGCTGGATGACGCAGGTGGCCGCGGTGGCGGCGGCGCTGCTCGGCGCGCTGCTCATGACCTGGACCGAGCGCAAGCGTCCCGAGGTGCAGGAGGCGCTGATCGGGATTCTCTTCGTGCTCGCTTCCACCGCCCAGATCCTGCTGCTCGCCAACAACCCGCACGGCGGCGAGGAACTGAAGGACCTGCTCGCCGGCCAGATCCTGTGGGTGTCCACCGATCAGCTGGTGCGTGCCGCCGTGTTGACCGCGCTGTTCCTGGGTGTATGGACGCGATACCGCCATCGCATGGGTCACACCGGGTTCTACATCATCTTCGCCGTGATGGTGACGATGTCGGTGCAGCTCGTGGGCGTGTACCTCGTGTTCACCACGCTGATCGTGCCGGCCGTGGCCACGTATCGCCACGCCGCGAACCGGCAGCTTGCGCTGGGCTACGGTCTCGCGTTCGCGAGCTACCTGGTCGGGCTCGCGGCGTCGGTCGTGACCGACCTGCCGTCCAGCGCGGTGATCGTCTGGGCGATGGCGGTGCTCGCGATCATGCTGCACCTGACCGCGCGCCCGAGGCACCCGGTCGATCTCGAGGAGGGCTGAGACCGAGCAGACATGGCAGTCCGTCAGAAGGTCTTGCCCGGGTGGGCCGGGATGCAGTGCTGGAAAGCGGCCGTTCGCGAGCGGGTCCAACCGGCCACAATCAGCCGTAGAGCCAGACCGCCGATAGCAGTCATTCGGCGGCGGGAACAATCCAGAGTGGAAGATAAAGCGGTTCCTGAGCGCATGCGGGCACATGCGGAAAGTCCGAACAGCATTTCGCTTTCTGACGAAATACGATATTCGCTATGGCCCAGAAACAATCCAGGCCAAACACGCCCGATGCCGTATTCAAGGCGCTGGGTAGCCCGGCACGCCTGACCTTGGTGCGCACCCTCTCTGAGGGTGAACGATGCGTATGCGACTTAGTCGAGGCCGTCGGCCTCGGCTGGTCGACAACTTCGAGGCACCTCGACGTGCTCCGCGAAGCCGGGGTCGTCTCGAGCGAAAAGCGCGGACAACAGATCTTCTACCGCCTTGAACTCGCCTGCGTACCCGATTTTATAGCCTGCCTCGACGGCACGAAGATCCGTCGCCGGGTCGCGCGTCCAGCCTGCGACTGCGCCTGAGCACGGCAAAAAGCATGACCACTCTAACGACCAACCCGACCGACCGACACGAGACCAAGATCTTTGGACTGCTCGCCGCCGCATTCGCGGTTCTCCAACGATCATGAACACAACTTCCAGCGTTGCTTCCAAACGGCCTGAAGCGCGGCTTTGGGGAACTGTCATCGTGTCTGCGGCAGTTTGGCTGTTTCTGTACAACACCATTCAGGCGCTTTCCGAGTGGATTTCCTACGAAGCGTTGAGCCTCCCACGAGGCTCGCATGTAGGCGAAGCGGTGGCGTTCTTCTTCTATGACGTGCCAAAGATATTTCTACTTCTGGCCGGCATGATTTTCGTCATCACGGTGTTGCGGACCTTCTTCAGCGCAGAGCGCACCCGGCGACTGTTAAGCGGGAAGAAGGTCGGCATCGGCAACGTCCTGGCAGCGACGCTCGGAATCGTCACGCCGTTTTGCTCCTGCAGCGCCGTTCCACTCTTTATCGGGTTCGTCGAATCGGGTATTCCGTTGGGAGTGACCTTCTCCTTCCTGATCGCGGCGCCCGTCATCAATGAGGTGGCCTTGGTCCTCCTCTACGGCCTGTTCGGATGGAAGGTGGCAACGCTGTATGTCGCGTCGGGCATGGCCATTGCAATCGTCGTCGGACTATTCATCGGACGGCTTGGCGTTGAGCGTTGGGTGGAGGATTTCGTCTGGCAGAAGCAGTTCCACGGTGCGGAAGACGAGTCCGGCCGGCTCGACTGGAACGAACGGTTCGCCCGCGGGCGAGAGGCAGTGGCCGACATCGTGAAGAGAGTCTGGCTCTACGTCCTTATCGGAATCGGGGTCGGAGCGGGCATTCACGGCTATGTGCCGGTCGACGCAATGGCGGACTATATGGGCAAGGGCGCTCCGTGGTGGTCGGTGCCGCTGGTTGTTCTCGTGGCTCTTCCCCTCTACTCAAACGCCGCCGGCATGGCCCCGATCATGATGGCCTTGGTGGAGAAGGGAGCGGCGCTGGGCACCGCACTGGCTTTCATGATGGCGGTTGTCGGCGTCAGTCTGCCGGAGACGATACTTCTGCGGCGGGTGCTCAAACCACCGCTGATAGCTTTGTTCATCGGTGTCGTCACCGTCGCCATCATGCTCACGGGCTTCCTGTTCAACATTGTGTTGTGACGCACGCTGTGCCCTCTGCCGGAAATCCATGATGCCGACCGCCTCGGTAACAAGCGCCACGCCATCGAGAGACTTACGAAATGCCCGGGCCCCACGGGCTTCGGCTGAACTGATGCGGGGCCATCCCCCGGGAGATCGCTCATGAAGATCCAGATCCTTGGTTCGGGCTGTGCGAAGTGCAAGGCGCTCGCGGCGGTCGCCGAGCAGGCAGCCAACGACCTGGGCCTCAAGTACGAGATCGAGAAGATCACCGACGTCACGCGCTACGCCGATTTCGGCGTGATGCGTACGCCTGCACTTGTGGTGGACGGCGTGGTGAAATCCAGCGGCCGGGTGCCGCCGCTCGACGAGGTGAGGAAGCTCTTGAGCTGACGGTGCTTCTGGCGACTGCCGAACGTCGGCTTCTCGGGACACGACAGGCTGCTTCGGGTCGTTTGCTGTCCTTGACGGTCTGCTTTCGGGGCGGGATGCCGGTCGTTTCCCGGCACCGACGGACAGCAGACCGCGGATCTTCGGCTTGGCAAATGGCGTCCAGCCGTCCGAAACTCGCCTGCACTCGCGGAGGCAACCACCGATCGCGCTGACCAGACAGAAGGAGCACACGCCTATGAAGCCAAAAAACACGATCTGCCTCTGGTTCGACAAAGACGCGCACGAGGCGGCGCGCTTCTACGCGGCCACCTTTCCGGACAGCGAAGTGATCGCTGTTCACGCGGCGCCCAGCGACTATCCCGGCGGCAAGCAGGGCGAGGTCCTGACGGTGGAGTTCACCGTGCTGGGCATTCCCTGCCTCGGTCTCAATGGCGGCCCTACCTTCAAACACAGCGAGGCCTTTTCCTTCCAAATCGCGACGGACAATCAGGAAGAGACGGACCGCTACTGGAACGCGATCGTTGGCAATGGCGGCCAGGAAAGTGCGTGCGGTTGGTGCAAGGACCGATGGGGCCTTTCGTGGCAGATCACCCCGCGCGTGCTGACTGATGCGATGGCGGCGGGTGGCGGTGAGGCAAAGCGCGCCTTCGAAGCGATGATGCCGATGAAGAAGATCGACATTGCCACAATCGAGGCAGCGCTGCGACGCTGAGCACTCGACCGGCCGCTTCCGGCTCGTTCCGTCGGGGGTTCGCTTTCGGGGCTGACGATCGCGAACCAGGAACCAAGTCAGACGCTCGCTGTTGCGAGTTACTCGCTCCGTCCCTGGAGCTCGCCCCTTCGGGCCCGCCGGTGGCGGTTTAAAAATCGTTCCAGCGGTTCTTGTGGCGCGATCACTGATCGCGCCTCTGAGGCCGCGCAGGCGCGGCCGTTGGGCAGGGTGGAGAGCGGGTGGGGCGCGGGGTCAGATCGGGAAGCGATCCAGGAGTTGACTGCGTTAGTCGGAGGCGGGATCCGGGAACGGGAAGATCGGCCTCGACTGATATTCAATTTGCACGGTGGTTCCCATGCCGTCGAGCGTTCGCGAAAAACGCGTCGGTTCGCTTCAGTCCCGGTCCGGCGCCCCCAGCGGAAAATACGACCGATACGGTCTCGCCTCGTCGACGGCTCTCGCGAACGAGGGCCAGGCCAGGAGACGCGAGCGGTACGCCCGCAGCTTCGGAAAAGCCTGTGCGATGGGGTGAACCCAGTCGGCATAGAAGAGCGACGGTGCGGCCGCGCAATCTGCCAGGCTCAAGGCCTCGCCCGCCGCCCAGGTTCGACCCTCAAGCCTTTGCTCCAGCCAGGCATAGGCCAGGTCAAGTACGCGCCTTGCTTCCACCATGGCTTCGTCTTTGCGAGCGTCGTTCTTCTTGATGGCCTCGAAGACGGGCTTCTGCATCGCCGCCATGACGTCGTTGTCGAAAAACCGATCGAGGAACCGGACCTCCAGCGCTTCGACCGGGTCCTCCGGCAGCCAGCGAACCCGGCCGCCATACCGGAGCATCAGGTGTTCGATGATGATGGTCGACTCGACGATCGTGCGCCCGTCGTCGACGAGGATCGGAAAACGCGCGAACGGCCAGCGTGCCTTCAGTTCCGCCATCGCCGACGGGTCTTCCAGCGTTCGATACTCGAAGGGCACGTCGTTCTCGTACAGGGCAACGAGTACCTTCTGGCAATACGACGAAAAGGGATGGGCGTAGAGCGTGAGCGACATGATCGACCTCACCTGGTCGGGCTGTGCAATCGCCTAATGCGAATAGTTGCACAGAGCCACTTTGGCAACCCCTTCTACGACGACCGTACGACCAGTGTCCAGCGCTCGGGTTGCCATTTTCCATTGAACGCCTGGCGCGGTTCGCCCGGGGCGTTGCTCGAGGGGGGTCAGATCCGGAAGCGGGCGCGGTGTCTAGCGTAGGGGAAGTGTCATTCGAGGTCGCGGACCTCGCTCACGGTGATGACCCGGTCGATGCGGGTGGCGTCCCAGCGGTAGCGGAAGTGCTTGCCCTGCACCGGCAGCGACACGGCGCGGGTGCGGAATGCCGCGATGCATTCGCCGCCTTCGCGTCGGGCGCTCAGGTAGTTCAAGCCCCACGAGCCCGCGACGCGACGCTCCGCAGCGAAGGCCTGGCAGGTGGGGTAGGTACTGATGTCGGGGTCGCGCAGCGCGGCCCAGGCGCGACCGCGGAGGTCGTCGAGCGGCTGCAGGATCTTGCCAACGTACGAGCGGCGCTCCACCTCGATCGGGGGTTCCGCGGTTTCGCGCAGGAAGCGTGCGGTGTGGAACACGGTCTCGGCGACGGCGGTGTCCTCGTCGAGCGCCGCGTAGTAGACGCCGTGGGTTCCGTCGCTGAAACGGGTTGGGCGACCGACGTGGGTGAAGGCGGCCATCACCACCGTGGCGCCTGGGCCCGTGACCCAGTCTTCCTTCGGGACACGGTAGAGGTCGCCGGCCTCGGCGCGCAGCCGGTCGTTGGTCAGGCCCTCGACGGCGTAGAGGACCTCGAGGTCGGCGGGATCGGCCAGGGTTTCGAAAATCTCGACCGGCGGGAAGCGCGAAGGAATGATCCGGTACTGCCGCCGTCCGGTCAGGTCTCGGCGCCGGATCCGGGGCTTAACCGCCACGCCAGGCATCGAGGTAGCGGCGCACCTGGTAGAGGTCGTCGACCCGGCCTTGCTTCATTACATCGAGTGCCGAGCGGCCGCCGAAGGCAGTGTTGTCGCGCTTCACCCAGGCATTGGCCCGCTCCCTGATTGGCAGCAGGATGTTGAGCGCCTTGTAGACGCCCAAGAGAACGCTGATGCGCTCGAGCGTGTCGGCGGGAAGTCCCGCGACCTCGCCGGCGCGCCAGCGGTAGAACGTGCGGCGGCTCGGCTGGCCCAGCAGTGTGAGCTGGTCGGTCGGGGTGAGTCCCCACTCCGCCGCAAGGTTGAAGAACGCCTTCAAGGCGACCGCATCGACGCGGCTGCGGTCGAAGGCGGTGACGGGGCGAGCTCTTCGGGTGGGGCGGGTGAGGGAGGTGTTCATTCGGTGCGTGCCACTTGGCACAAAAAAATATACATCGTGCCGACTGGCGGGGCAAGACCGGTCGACTGAAATCCGTCAGGGACGGCGCCGGCGCCGGCGGCACGGCGCCTCGACGGCCTGCACCGGTGGTTCGCCCCTGCAGAGCTTGGGCGGCGTGAGCGCCGGAGGGGCGCGCAAGAAGAAGGGCGCCAGGCAAATGCCTGGCGCCCTTCATGTCGGCACTAGCGGTTGTTCAGACGCACGACTTCCCCGTTCGGAACATAGGCGCTGCCGTTCGCAACGTACACGGCGCCGTCCTTACCGACGGCGACACCTGCCGGGAACACCAGCGAGTCATTTGCCAGCGTGGTATGCGACGCCGGGTTGGCGAACGGGATCTTCACGACGTCGCCACCGCCGAAGCCGGTGTTCGTGATCAACTGCGAGGCGTAGAAGGTGCCGTCGGGCCCGAACGCGCAGCCATTGATCGGCCAGAGGCCGGTGGCCCAGGGCTTGGCGACGCTCAGGATCGTCGCGAGGTCATTGGGGTCGGTCGCGGCCGGATCGACTCGGTAGACGATTGCCGAGGGCCCGAGCACGATGCTGTCGACCAGGGCCAGGGTGCCTACGTAGAGGGCCCCGTCCGGGCCCTTGGCGACGCAGGTCGGTGTGGAATCCCGGATCGCGTTGTTCGGGAAGTAGGCCAGGATCTGGTTCGTTCCGTCCGGCCGCACCACGTTCAGCGTGTTGGCGCCTGCGTCCGTTACATAGGTCTTGCCGGGCTCGACGAGCACCCCATAGGGGTTCGAGTCCGGAAAGTCATTGGGCGCCAACGGAACGTGATCGGCCGTCCAGGCGTAGTTGGCATCGCCAACGTTCGCGACCTCACGGACCGTGCCGGCGGTGTTGAGCTTCAGCAGGTACCCGAGCCGCGAAGCGCCGAGTTCCGGGACGCCGCTGTTCGACTCCGCCATGATGGCGTGAATGTTGCCGTTGCTGTCGGTCGAGATGCCGTCGACACCGACGAACTCGCCGTCGCCGCCGATCGAGACCAGGCCGGTAACGACGTCGCGCGTGGCCGGCGACGAAGTCCAGTAGTTGCGGATCTCGGTGATCTTGCCGGAGGTGCCGCCGCTGCCGGCCTGGGCAACGTAGAGGCGGCCGCCCGGCGCTGCCGCCAGTCCACGCGGACTCTGTAATCCGGAGGCCACGACGGTGTAAGCGTCCTCGGCATAGGCGGCGCTGGCGAGCAGGGCCGTGGTCAGCAACACAGCATGTGACAGTTTCATGGCGCGAATCCTCCGATTTGTCTTCCCCTGGTTATGGCTCCCAGCCAGCGGACGCGTGCCCGCTGGGTCTTGCGGTGGGTTCATCGCTTCGCACGACCGCGTTCCCCGGCCGCCCGCTTTGCACCGCAAAATGCCGCGCTCCGGTTGTGGCGGTCATGCGCATCGATGCATACCGCGAATTTCGTTTGAGCTTGGCCTGAGCCCGAAGTTCCCGCCGTCCCGCGGGATGAGAGGTCGGGCCAGAGCGGCATTTCTGCACGCACGCGTGAGTTTGCCGGCTTGCGCGCTGCGGGCTTCCACGGACCAAGCGTAGTTCGCGCGCATTTGCGGAGAGGCGTTCGTGCAGGCGAGCCCCTTCTCCGCCTGGGCTGGGGCTCGCGGGGGAGTCGGCCAGGAGCGGACGGTCGGTTTGACGATCCTCGGGAGCGGTGATGTAGTTCAGCCTACAACAGCTGCTGGCATGACATCTGTCGGCCTAATTGCAGTTGGGCACCCGTAGGAGCTGGACCATGCGCGTAGCTGCCATACAGACCGAAACGATACCTGCCGATGTTGACGCCAATCTTGCGGGATGTGAACGGCTCGCTGATCAGGCTGCGCGCGAGGGTGCTGAATGGATTCTGCTGCCGGAGTTCTTCACCACGGGCATGGGATTCATCCCGAAACTGGCTGAGTGTGTTCTGTCGCCGGACGGTCCAGCCACCGCGCTGTTACTCGATCTCGCCAAACGCCACGGCGCGAACGTGGGCGGCTCCTTTCTCTGTCGCGACGACGATGGACACGTTCGCAATGCCTTCTTCCTTGCTACTCCTCAGGGGATCGCCGGCCGGCACAACAAAGATCTGCCGACAATGTGGGAGAACTGCTTTTATGTGGGTGGCAGCGACGATGGATTGATTCGTGTCGGTGACCTCAATGTCGGCGCCGCGCTATGTTTGGAATTCAACCGCACACAGACGGTTCGGCGTCTGCGTGGCAAGGTGGACCTGGTTGTGGGTGGCTCCTGCGTGTGGGGAGCGCCGAAAGGCTGGCCGATACGAGGATACCTTCAGCGCCACACCGAACGCTTCACTCACTGGGCGCCACCCTTTGCACGCATGATGGGGTGCCCGGTTGTAGTGGCCAATCACTGCGGGCATTTCCGTTGCCCGACTCCGATCATCATGGTGCCCTACATCTCGCAGTATCAAGGTGGTGCCATCGTCTGTGACGCAAATGGGGAAGTTCTGGCCTATCGTTCGCGCGAGCAGGGCGCCGGAGTGGTCGTTGCGGATATCCAGCCCGGAAGCGTACGAACCACGGAACCGCTTCCAGATCGGTTCTGGATCCTGGAGCTGGATCCTATCTCCGAATATCTAGGCTGGCGGCTGCAGAACTGGCATGGCAAGCGGTGGTACAAGCGTCACGGAGCCGGCGCCCAACAGCGTGCTCCAGCGGACGGGGCTTCGCCGCGCCGCTGAGCGCGGGCGTTAGCGTCCGCGTTCCGCGGCATCGAACTTCCGCTCAGGGTCGATTTTCGCCCCGCAGCGTCCGCTCTCGGTGTGCAGTTCGCAGGTTGGCCTGGACCCTGGCGGGCCTCCAGGCCGCGACGCGGAAGACTGCCGACCCGCCTCGCGCCATCCATCATCGCGCAGTGTCAGTTTCCGCGGCGGGCGCGGATCACGACCGTGCCCGCGAGCTTGTCGTGCCAGCCCTGCTTGCGCCGGTCCCAGCCAACCCAGAAGAAGCCGAGAAACAGCCCGGACATGGACACGTAGTAGCCGAGGTAACGAATGATCGCCTGCCGGCGTGTGAGCGGGGCGCCAGTCTCGGCGTCCACGATCTTCGCGCCGATCAGCATCTTGCCCGGTGTCGCCTGCCGGGCGATCCAGAACGCGACGACCGCCACCGCCGGCAACACCCACGAGACGAGGACGTCGGCCGGGCCCTGGCCTGGCGCAGACGCCATTGAGTCCAGCGTGCCGGCGAGTGAGCCACCGAGCGCAGCCTTGAGCGGCGCCCAGTATTCGCTGCCGTAGATAAGGGTGAGCAGCGGCCAGACGATCATGCCGAGCAGCACCGTGTCGATGAGCGACGCCCAGGCTCGGGCCCAGAATCCCACGTATTCGTATCGGCTCTCGTCGATCGGCATGAACGCCTCCGAGTCGATCGTGCGGCGGGAAGCCGCCCGATGACACGCACCGCCTATGTATACGCCTTGTACTTGTCGAGGTAACGCACCGGCTTCGAAAGCGCATCGCGGCGGAATGGGTCGCCGAGTTCGCGAGTGACCATCATCTCGAGCACCGTGGTGCGGCCATCCGCCTGCGCCTGCGCCGCGGCGCTGAGCGCGGGCCCGACGTCGGAGAGTCGGTCCACGGTCACGCCTTCACAGCCGAACGCCTTCGCAACGCCCGCCCAGCTCGGGCTCGTGAGGTCCACGGCCTGGAAGCGGCGCGAGTAGAAGTCCACGTGGTTCTTCTTCTCCGCACCCCACTGGCCGTTGTTGAAGACGACCACGGTCACGCCGATCTTCTCGCGAGCGCAGGTGAGGAGCTCATTCAGGCTGATGCCGAAGGCGCCGTCGCCGACGTAGGCGATCGCCGGGCGGTCCGGCCTCGCGAACTTCGCGCCGCAGGCCACCGGGAACGCATAGCCGCAGTTGCCGAAGCTCATGGCCGCGAACATCGAGCGCGGCTCGTCGAAGCGCAGGTACGAGTTCGACACCGAGCAGATGTTGCCGATGTCGGTCGAGACCATGGCGTGCTTCGGCATCGCCTTCTCGAGTTCGCGCAGCATCTGTCGCGGGTGCATGTACTTCGAGTCCTTCGCGACCTCGAGCGAGTACGGGTCGCGCTCGTGAGTCCACTCGGCCAGTTCCTTCTCCCAGGCGGACTTTTCGGTCTCGATCCTCGCCTTGCGCTCCGCCTTGTTGGCATCACAGGCGAGCGTGCGGCCCGTCAGCCGCTCGCTCAGGGCAGCCGTCGCCGCACGTGCATCGCCGTGAATGCCGACGCTGATGGGTTTCACGAGGCCGAGCACCTTCGCGTCGGCATCGACCTGGACGATCTTCGCATTCGCCGGCCAGTACTCCATTCCGTACTGCGGCAACGTGCCGAAGGGTCCGAGCCGCGTGCCGAGCGCGAGCACCACGTCGGCCTGCGAGATGAGCTTCATCGCGGCCTTGGAGCCCTGGTAGCCGAGCGGCCCGCACCACAGCGGGTGCGAGGCGGGGAACGAATCGTTGTGCAGGTAGCTCGTGCACACCGGTGCGTGCAGGAACTCGGCGAGCCGGACGACCTCCGCGGTTCCGCCGGACGTGATCACCCCGCCGCCCGCGAGGATGACGGGGAACTTCGCGGACGCGATCAACGCCGCGGCTTCGTCCAGGGCCGTGGAGTCGCCGGGCCCGCGTCCGATGCGCAGCGGCGGCTGGATCACGGCCTGTATGTCGCCGTAGAAGAAATCACGCGGAATGTTGAGCTGGCTCGGTCCCATCTCGAGCATCGCGCGATCGAAGCAGCGACCCGCGATCTCGGCCATGCGCTTCGGGCTGCCCACGTGTCCCTGGTACTTGGTGATCTTCGAGAAGATCGGCAGCTGCTCCGTCTCCTGGAATCCGCCGAGCCCCATCGTCGTGGAACCCGTTTCCGGGGTGATGAACACCACCGGCGAGTGG
Organism: uncultured Gammaproteobacteria bacterium; assembly: GCA_963726665.1. Lineage (GTDB taxonomy): Bacteria > Pseudomonadota > Gammaproteobacteria > Steroidobacterales > Steroidobacteraceae > RPQJ01. The sequence continues at coordinate 197,056 of CAVSDW010000019.1, forward strand.
GCCCAGTAGGCCGCCGCGATCGCCGTGACGAAATTGGTGATGCCCGGGCCGTTCTGCGCGATGCAGACGCCGTGGCGCCCCGACGCGCGCGCGTAGCCGTCCGCCATGTGGGCCGCGCCCTGTTCGTGCGCGACCGGGATGAAGCGGATGCCGGCGGCCGGAAAGATGTCGAGCGCGTCCATGTACGCCGAACCCACGATGCCGAAGACTTCGGTGACGCCGTTGACCGCGAGGGTCTCGACGAGCGCCTCGGACGGGGTCATGCGTTGTGGCGTCAGTGTGGTCATCTTCGTCTCCGGTGTCGGCGCGCCAGGAAAGGCGTTCCGCGCGTTGCTGTGTGCCGGAAAGGTTAGCGACGCCGCGTGCGTTCCGAATCAGGGGCTGCCGAAACGACCGTGGCCGGCGCGACCTGCACTGTGCAGGCCGGGCCGGCCACGAATCTGCTTCCTGGCCCGTCCGCCCGCGCGACGATCGCGCCGCGGGCCACGGGCCCTCCCGGGTCTCGACTCAGGTCGCCGGTGCGGCGGCCTCGTCGGCGGGCGGCACGATCGCCGTCCAGGAGCTGTCCGGGTCGAAAGTCTGGATGGCTTCGACCGCGGTGGCCGTGTCTTCGCCCAGGTCCTTCTGGAAGACCACGCCGTCCTGGTTGACGATGAAGGTCTGCACGCCGCTCGCGCCGTAGTCGGCCGGCCACGCGATGAGCGCGAAGCCCTGGGTCATCACGCCATTTGCGAAGTAGTCCTTCGCCCCGCCGTTCGCGTTCGCGCCCTGCGCGTAGAGCAACCTGTAGTAGTAGCCGTGATACGGCGTCCGCCCCGCGCCCGTGCGATAACCCTCCTCTGCGGCCGAGGCCACGAATGGACCGGCGGGACTCTGCGGCTCGCCCTCGGCGGTCGGCCAGTAAAGGCCGTTGTGCATGCCCTCGTCGCTTACCAGCTTGAGGGCGTAGATCCCGGCCGGGTCACCGTCGCGACCTTCCGATGCGTATTCGTTCTGCGCGTCCACGAAGCCACGACAGACGGCAATGGCGCCGAGTTCGTTCCGGCCCACGCGTCGGTAGACGAGTTCGTCGGCGCCCGCAGCGCCGTCGAGCCGCCATTTGCCGTCCTGCTCGACGACCGGGATCGGGAACGGCCAGTCGTTTGCGCCGACGACCAGCACCATCGTGCCTTTGGCCTCCTCGCTCAGCGAATGCTTCGTCTGGTAGTCGTCGAGGAATTTCTGGCGGTTCACCTTGTCCTGAACCGGGTCACCGGAATCCAGGAGCTCATCCACGTCCGGGCCGAGGAGTTTCTTGAGTTCTGCCTCATCACCCTTCTGGACCGCCGCGATGAACGCGTCCACCGCCTCCTGCGGCGTCTTGAAAGACGTGTGCGTCTCGACTTTCGCACAGGCGCCGACGAGCACGAGTGCGCAGGACAGCACGAACGCGAGGCTGGCGCTGCTGAGTCGCTGATTCATGTTCTTCATGAGTGTCTCCTAGCGCCCTTTCTTGGCCTTGCCGCCGCCGCCACCGCCGCCTTTGCCGCCGCCGCCCTTGCTGTGAGCGCCCTGCGGCATGCTCTGCTTCCCGCGCTGGCTCGCCTGGCGGTCCGCGGACCCTTTGTTACCGGCCCCGGACATCGCGCTGTCACGACCTCCACGATTGCCGCTCTGCTGCGCCGGCTTGGACGAAGGTGCCGGGCGACTGGCCTGCTGCTGTGGCTTCGCGCTCGGCTGCGGGCGGCTCGCCGGTTGCGAGTAACCGCGGTCGCCTCCCTTGCTGGCCGAGCCCTGGTAAGTGGACGGCGCTGTTTTGCCGGATTTGGCGGCCGAGCCCTGGTATTTGGACTGGCCCGCCTTGTTGGCAGCGGAACCCTGGTAAGAGGACTGGCCCGCGCTCGGGCGGCTCGCGGACGTGCCGCCCGCATAGGAGCCCTGCACCTTCGGTGCGGGTCGCTGCGCCGACCCCGACGGACCCGCGTTCGTCTTCGCCGTGCGGTTCGAGGCCGTGTTTGCCGCTCCCGCGTAACCCTTCTGGCCCTTCCAGTCCGACGCGCCCTGCGTCGTCGACGGGCGCTTCGCGTCGGCCGGCATCGGGCGCGGCTGGCGCTTGTTGAGATCGTTCATCTCCGGTCGATTCGGCCTTGCAGCGGTGATCGGGCTGTTCGCCTGGCGCGTCCGCCCGTCGTTCTTCTGGCGGTCCCAGTAGTCGTTGCCGCCGCGACCGCCCGGGTTGGTGACGACGATGTTGCCGTTGTTCACGAAGTTGTTCCCGCCGCCGTAACGCCCGCCGTAGCCCGGAGGCGGACGGTACCCGTTGCTCGGGTAATAGCCGTTGCCGTAGGACGGGCGGTAGGGATAGGGCGGGTAGTACGGCATCCCGCCGTAGCCGTAGTTCGGGTAGTAACCGTGCTTGTAGTAATCGTCGTCGTCGTCGTCGAAGAGGTCGGCGACGAGCAGGCCGGCGCCGAACGAGAGCAGTCCCGTCGTGACCATTGCGCCCGTGCTGTAGCCGGTCGACTCGGTGGTCGTGGTGGTCGTGGTCGTTGCAGGCGCGACCGCCGTCGCGGGCGGCGGCGCATAGACCGCGACCGGGTCGTACTGCGGCACGTAGACCACGCCGTCCGACGCCGGCTTGAGCACCACGACTTCCTTTCCGTCCTGACTGTTCGTTGTCGACCGTCATCTGCGGCGACGACTTCAGGTTGCCGACCGATTCCGCCTGCTTGCGCAGCCGCTGAACGGCGTCGAGCACGCCCGCCTGGTCGGCGGTGAATGCCTGGCCGAGCTCCGTGGTCCAGTCGAGTTCGCGGCACATCATGTCCAGCGTGTCCGGGAACTGGACGAGCGCAAGCAATGGCGGCGTGAAGCCGGCCTTCGCCGCGGCGTCGCTGAGCGCCTTGCCCTTGAGGCCCTGGTTCTGCAGCAGCCAGTTGCCGCCGTCGAGCACTTCCTGCGGATTGGTCGAGGCGATGAGCACCTGCGACAGCACTCGGATCGGGATAGAGCGCGATGGGCGCGAGCAGTTCCTCGAGCGCTTCGGGCGTCCAGCTCGTGGGACCTGCCGTTGCCGCAGTTGCCTCAGGCGCGGGCGCGGCGCCTTGCGCTGCGGGAGCGGCCGGTGCGGCAGCGGAGGTGTCGGCAGCTGCCGGCGGTTCCTTCTTGCCACAGGCTACGACGACGAGGGCGAGACCCAGCACGATCGCCAGGGCAGGCAATCGGCTGCGAACAGAACGAGCTTCCATGTTTGTACTCCGGGCGCGCGAACGAAAACAACGGGTTGAACGCGAAGTGTCCAGAATACGCCCTATGTAAAACAAGCCGCATTGCAGCAATATTCGGGCAGGTGATCCGCACTATTAAGGTGCGAACTGGACTCATGTATGCACCATATTAGTGCGTAACTTCGCTCGTGATCCACCGATTCTGACGAAAGGGGAGCCGCTTTGCGCCAGACCAGTGCGCTGGCATAATAGCTGCATCCGTTTTCCATCCTAAAGCCCTGCTCCAGGGTCGTCGCGGCGAGCGACCCCGGGCCCCCGAATTCGCTGCATCCGTGAGGAGAGCCCATGACTACTGCTGCCGACGTTCTCAAGCTGATCAAGGACAAGGAGGTCAAGTTCATCGATCTCCGTTTCACCGACACCAAGGGCAAGGAACAGCACGTCACCGTTCCCAACCGCATGGTCGACGAAGGCTTCTTCGAAGACGGCAAGGGTTTCGACGGTTCGTCGATTGCCGGGTGGAAGGGCATCCAGGAGTCCGACATGATCCTCATGCCGGATCCGTCGACGGCCATCCTCGACCCGTTCTTCGAGGAGACGACGCTCGACCTGCGCTGCGACGTCGTCGAGCCCTCGAACATGCAGGGCTACGAGCGCTGCCCGCGTTCGCTCGCCAAGCGTGCCGAGGCCTACCTCAAGTCCACCGGCATCGCGGACAGCTCGATCTGGGGCCCGGAAAACGAATTCTTCATCTTCGACAACGTGCGCCACGGCAGCTCGATGAACGGCTGCTACTACGAAGTCGATTCCGCGCAGGGCGCGTGGAATTCGGGCGCATCGATGGAAGGCGGCAATCTCGGCCACCGTCCGGGCATCAAGGGCGGTTACTTCCCGGTGCCGCCGGTGGATGCCTACCAGGACCTGCGCACCGCAATGTGCATGGCGATGGAGGAACTCGGCCTCAAGGTCGAGGTGCATCACTCCGAGGTCGCCACTGCCGGCCAGGCCGAGATCAACGTCTCGGCGAACACGCTGGTGAAGAAGGCCGACGAGGTGCAGATCCTCAAGTACGCCATCCACAACGTGGCCGCGACCTACGGCAAGACCGCGACTTTCATGCCGAAGCCGCTCGTCGGCGACAACGGCAACGGCATGCACGTGAACCAGTCGCTGTCGAAGGACGGCAAGAACATCTTCGGCGGCGACAAGTACGGCGGCCTCTCCGAGACCGCGATCTACTACATCGGCGGCATCATCAAGCATGCCAAGGCGCTGAATGCGATCTGCAACGCCAGCACCAACAGCTACAAGCGGCTGGTGCCGGGATTCGAGGCGCCCGTGATGCTCGCCTACTCCGCGCGCAACCGCTCGGCGTCGATCCGCATCCCGCACGTGATGAACCTGAAGGGCCGCCGCATCGAGGTGCGCTTCCCGGACTCGACCGCGAATCCGTACCTCTGCTTCGCCGCCATGCTCATGGCGGGCCTCGACGGCGTGAAGAACAAGATCCATCCGGGTGACCCGGCCGACAAGGATCTCTATGACCTCGAGCCCGAGGAGGCGAAGCACATCCCGACGGTGTGCCACTCGCTCGACATGGCGCTCGATGCGCTCGACAAGGATCGCGGCTTCCTCAAGGAAGGCGGCGTGTTCACGGACGACGTGATCGACGCCTACATCGGCCTCAAGATGCAGGAGGTCACGCGCCTGCGGATGTCCACCCATCCGGTGGAGCTCGAGCTCTACTACAGCGTCTGAAGGCACGGCCGGTCCAGGCGCCGGGCGGTGGCCACCGCCGCCCGGCGACCGTCCGGCCCCCCCATGACGCGTGTCGCGAATTGCGCGCCGCACCTTTGCCAGCCGTGGGTCCCGGGGCTATGCTCGACCATCATGAAGACACGGTTACCGCTGCTGGCCACATGCCTGCTCGCGTTCGCGAGCCAGGCCCAGGAATCCAAGGTCCAGATGTGGAAGTGGAAGGACGCGAACGGCGTCGTTCACTACTCCGACACGCCCGGGCCGGGCGCGGTCAAGGTGGACATCAACGTCTCGCAGGGCCAGCCGGGTGCCGCGCCACCCGCCCCGGGAGCGCAATCGGGCCCGTCGGCCCCGCCGGCTGCACAGGCCGTGGTGTATACGTCGCTTGCGATCGTCCAGCCAGCGAACGAAACCTCGTACTTCGATGCCGACGCCGTGGTCGATGTACAGATCAGCCCCGATCCGTCCCTTGCGGAAGGGGACAGTATCTTCCTGTACCTCGACGGGAAGCGCGTCGGGAACTCGGGCGATGCGCTGAGCTACTCCCTGCCGAACGTGGATCGGGGAGCCCACTCGCTCAACGCGGTGATCTTCGATGCCCAGGGCAAGGAAAAGATCCGCAGCCAGCCGGTCGTGTTCTACATGAAGCAGAACACCATAAATTCGCCGGCCAACCCCGCGCCTGGTGTGCAGCCGAAGCCGAGGCCGAGACCGACGCCGCACGGCTAGCCCGCGGGTGCCGCGCCGCCGCGCCCGGTCTCGGGGTGGCGTGACGTGGCGGCCGATCTCCGCAATACATACCGTCCAACGCAGACCGAACTCTGCGGCCTGCTGGATGGCGTTGCCACGAGCCTCGTCTGGCTCGACGGCAACGGCGCCGTGCTGCACCTGAACGAACCCGCGGAGGACCTGTTCGGCGTCAGCCGCAGCCATGCCGCAGGCCGCAGCATTCGCGATCTCCTCAAGGCCAATGCCGAGCTCGACGGCGTGATCAGCCGGGCGCGCGCGGCAGGCGCCCAGTATTCACGGCGGGAACTTCCATTCGAAGCCGGTCCCGCCGCCCCGCCCCGCACGCTCGACGTAACGGTAACGCCCTTCGAGGAGCCCGGCCATCCCGGCGGCGTGATCGTGGAACTCGCCGACGTCACTCAGCACCAGCGGATCCTGCGCGAAAACGCGCTGCTCACCCAGCTCGGTGGCAGCCGCGCGATGGTCCGGCAGCTCGCGCACGAGATCAAGAATCCGCTCGGCGGCCTGCGCGGCGCCGCCCAGCTCCTCGAGCGCCAGCTGAAGGACCCGGCGCTGCACGAGTACACGACCGTGATCATCAGCGAGGCCGATCGCCTTGCTGCGCTGGTCGATGCCCTGCTCGGTCCCGGCCAGCCGCCGCGCAAGGAGCCGGTGAACATCCACGAGCTGGTGCAGCACGTGGGCCACCTGCTTGCGGCGGAGGCGCCGAACGGCGTGGCCATCGAGCGCGACTACGACCCGAGCCTGCCGCGCCTGCGGCTCGACCGCAACCAGGTGATCCAGGCGCTGCTGAACCTCGGGCGTAACGCGATCCAGGCCGTGGGCTCGCGAGGACGCATCGTGCTGCGCACGCGCGCGCTCACCAACGCGAGCATCGGCAGCCGCCGTTATCGCGTCGTCGCCAGCATCCAGGTCGAGGACGACGGCCCGGGCGTGCCCGTGGAACTCAAGGACACCGTTTTCTATCCGCTCGTGACGGGGCGGCAAGGCGGCACCGGGCTCGGGCTCGCGGTCGCACAGGACCTTGTCGGCCGGCACGACGGCCTGATCGAGTTCGACAGCCGGCCCGGTCGCACCGTATTCAGCATCCTCCTTCCGTTCGACAGCCATGAACTCAGCGAAAACTCTTAACGTCTGGCTCGTCGACGACGACGCCTCCATCCGCTGGGTGCTCGAGCGCGCGCTCAGGCAGGCCGGCATGCAGACCACCGCCTTCGAGGAAGCCGACTCGGTGCTCGCCGCACTGGCGCGCGAGGAACCCGACGTGCTCGTCACCGACATCCGCATGCCCGGTCGCAGCGGCCTCGACCTGCTCGAGGAGATACGCAGCCAGCGGCCGCGCCTGCCGGTGATCGTGATGACGGCGCATTCCGATCTCGAGAGCGCGGTCGCCGCCTACCAGGGCGGCGCATTCGAATACCTGCCCAAGCCCTTCGACATCGACCAGGCCGTCGAACTCGTGCGTCGCGCCGCGGCGCAGAGCCACCGCTCCGCGGCCTCGACGGTCGAGTCGCGTCGCATCCCGGAGATGCTCGGCCATGCGGCCGCGATGCAGGAGGTGTTCCGCGCGATCGGGCGCCTGTCGCGCTCGAGCATGACGGTGCTCATCACGGGCGAGTCCGGGACCGGCAAGGAACTCGTGGCGCGCGCGCTGCACCGGCACAGTCCGCGTGCGGCGAAGCCCTTCATCGCGCTCAACACGTCCGCGATCACGCCCGACCTGCTCGAGTCCGAACTCTTCGGCCACGAGAAGGGTGCGTTCACCGGCGCCACCGAACTCCGGCGCGGACGTTTCGAACAGGCCGACGGCGGGACGCTTTTCCTCGACGAGATCGGCGACATGTCGCCGCAGCTGCAGACGCGGCTGCTGCGCGTGCTCGCGGAAGGCGAGTTCTATCGCGTGGGCGGGCAGCTGCCCGTGAAGGTGGACGTTCGCGTCATCGCGGCCACGCACCAGGACCTCGAGGCACGCGTCAAGGAGGGCCTGTTCCGCGAGGACCTGCTGCACCGTCTGAACGTGATCCGCATCGGCGTGCCGCCGCTGCGCAACCGCCGCGAGGACATCCCGGAGCTGCTGCAGCATTACCTCGACGTCGCGGCGATGGAACTCGGCGTCGCGCCGAAGATCCTGGCCGAGGACGCGGGCGCGGTACTCGCCGCGTTCGACTGGCCTGGCAATGTGCGCCAGCTCGTCAATGCCTGTCGCCGCCTCACGGTGCTCGCGGCCGGGCGCGAAATAGCGCTCGCCGACATCCCCGCAGACCTGGGCGGCGGATCCGCCGCGGCCGCATCCTCTCTCGACTGGTCGAATGCGCTCGCGAGCTGGGCCCAGGCACGGCTTGCAGCAGGCGGTGCGCCGTTGCTCGACGATGCGATGCCGGAATTCGAGCGCACGCTGATCCGCGAGGCGCTCAAGGCGGCACAGGGCGGGCGCCAGGACGCGGCGAAGCTGCTCGGCTGGGGCCGCAACACGCTGACGAGGAAGCTCAAGGAACTCGGGATGGAATAGGGGACATTCTCCTCTTCTCTCCAGAACCTTGTGCGATATCAGCGACTTGGCACCGCCTCCCGCGCAGCGGAAAAAGGACAATGTCCCCTTTCGGGTGCCACATTTTCACGATCTGCGTGTCTAATCGGGCGGAATGTCCGCCGCCGCCACAGCCGACTTGATCCGTACCGAGGCCCTCGCCCGTCGCTATCGCATGGGCGGCGAGACCATCGAGGCCCTGCGGGGCATCAACCTCGTGATCCGTCGTGGCGACTACACGGCGATCATGGGGCCATCGGGCTGCGGCAAGTCCACGCTGATGAACATCATCGGCTGTCTCGACACTGCCGATGAGGGCCGTTACTGGCTGGACGGCCAGCTCGTGTCGGACCTGAGCGGCCGCGAACTTGCGCGGGTCCGCAACCGCGCCATCGGCTTCGTCTTCCAGTCGTTCGCACTGCTCCCCCGTGCGACCGCGCTGCAGAACGTCGAGTTGCCGCTCGTCTATGCCCACGTGCCGCGGCGGGAGCGGCTGCGCCGCGCTGCGGAGGCGCTCGACAGGGTCGGGCTCGGCGCCAGGGCGAAACACCGACCGGCGGAACTCTCGGGCGGCCAGCGGCAACGTGTCGCCATCGCCCGCGCGCTGGTCAGCGATCCGAGCCTGCTGCTCGCCGACGAACCGACGGGCAACCTCGACACCGCTACCGGTGAAGAAATCCTCTCGCTCTTCGACGACATCCATCGCGCCGGCAACAGCCTGATCGTCGTCACGCATGATGCAGGGGTCGCCGCCCGCGCGAACCGCGTGCTGCGGATGCTGGACGGAAGGATCGAGGCAGACACCCAGGCACCCCAGGAACCAGGTCCATGAAAATTCGAATCCCGGTCCTCGCGCTGATGGCAATGCTGGTCGCTGCCTGCGGCCAGCGGGGCCAGCCGACCGCTGCCCAGCAGTACGACTCGGCCCGGGTCGAAAGGCGACCGCTGGTGCTGACCGTGGAGGCCGCCGGCGTGATCGAGCCGGTCCAGACGGTCGAGATCAAGTCGAAGGCCTCGGGCGAGATCCTCGAGCTCGGGGCGGACACGGGCGACACGGTGAAGGCCGGTGCGCTGCTCGCGCGAATCGACCCGCGTACGCCGCGCAATCGCCTCGACCAGTCTGCCGCCCAGCTGAATGCCGCCCAGGCCAAGTCCGCGAACGCACAGAGCCAGCTCGACCGCGGCAAGAAGCTCCTCGGCAGCGCGTGGATCAACCAGGCGGACTACGACAAGCTGGTGCTCGACGCGGCGACGGCGGCCTCCGAGGTCGTCACCGCCCGGATCGCGGTGGACAACGCGCGCATCGCGCTCGACGACACCGAGGTCCGCGCCCCGGGCGACGGCACCATCCTTGCCAAGAAGGTCGAGCGTGGCCAGGTCATCTCGTCCCCGACCATGGACGTCGGAGGCGGCACGTTGCTCATGACGATGGCCGACCTCTCCCGGGTCCAGGCGCGCGTGCGCGTGGACGAGACCGACCTCGGCAAGATCGCGCCTGGAATGCCGGCCGGAATCAAGGTCGCGTCGTTCCCCGGGAAGCGATTCGCGGGCACGATCGAGAAGATCGAGCCGCAGGCCGTCGTCGAACAGAACGTCACGCTCTTCCCGGTGCTGATCTCGCTCGAGAACCAGGAGCGTCTGCTGCGACCGGGCATGAACGTCGACGTCAAGTTCGAGGTGGCGCGCCGCGACGACGTGCTGACCGTGCCGGTGACGGCTCTCCGCACCGAGCGCGACATCGACACCACCGCATCGCTCACCGGACTCGATCCGACCGCCATTCGCGCGACGCTGGACAAGGCCGCAGACGGGGCGACGGGCTCGAACGGAGGGCTCGGCAAGGGAAAGCGCGGCGCGGTTCGGCGGAAGCTTCTGGGTGGTCGTGGATCGCAAGGGTGCGCTCGAGGCCGTCCCGATCGTCACCGGCATCACGGATCTCGATCGCGTGGAGGTCACTGCGGGACTCAAGGAGGGGGAGTCCGTGCTGGTGCTGCCGAGTTCGAGTCTCGTCGAAGCGCAGGAGCGGCTGCAGAATTTCGTGCGCTCGCGCGGCGGCATTCCGGGCATGACGCAGAAGCAGGATGAGGCGCAGGGACCGGCCGCGACCGGCCAGCGCGGTACGGGAGCGGCGGCCGGGCTCGCAGAAGCGCGGCAAGCCCTGACGCCTCGGGCAATCACGATGAACGAAATTCTTCGCGTCGCATTCACGTCAATCCGCGGGAGCCTGTTCCGCGCCGCGCTGACCATGCTCGGCGTCATCATCGGCGTCGCCGCCGTGATCGCCATGCTGGCGCTCGGCACGGGCGCGCAGCGGGCCATTGACGAGCAGCTGAGTTCGCTCGGCGCCAACGTCGTGACGGTGACCACCGGCATGCGCTTCGCGCAGGGCGTCGCCCGGGAGCAGCAGGTGCTTACGACCGAAGATGCGGAAGCGCTGCGGGACGAGGCGCGCAACGTATCCGCGATCGCCCCCGAGCAGTCGACGCGGCAGCAGGTGAAGTTCGGCAATCGCAACGTGAACCTGAGCGTCATCGGCACCACGCCGGAGCACATGGTCGTAAACGGCTACAAGCTGCTCGCGGGCCGGATGTTGACCGCCAACGACGACGCGAGCCACGGCCGGGTCGCCGTCCTCGGCGGCGAGGTCCCGGAGCAGCTCCAGGTGGATCCCCGTGAACTGATCGGCCGCCAGATCCTCGTGAAGGCGATGCCGTTCGAGGTGATCGGCGTCTACGAGAAGAAGGGCGCCATCGGGCCCGGCAATCCCGACGACGACGTATTCATCCCGATCCGCACGTCGCGCTACCGGGTCACGGGCGACGACAGGCTGCAGTCGATCGCGGTGCAGGTGGCACCCGGCACCGAGCTCGCGAGCGCGATGGTCGAGGTCGAGCGCGTGATCCGGCGCAAGCACGGGCTCGCACCCGGCGCGGACAACGACTTTTCGATCATCGACCGCAAGCAGTTCCTCGCGACCCAGCAGCAGACCACGGAAATCCTCGGCTTCCTGCTGGCCGGCATCGCCGGCGTGAGCCTGGTCGTCGGCGGCATCGGCATCATGAACATCATGCTGGTCACGGTGACGGAGCGGACACGCGAAATCGGCATCCGCAAGGCGCTGGGGGCCACGCGCGGCAACATCCTCGCGCAGTTCCTGGTCGAGAGCCTGGTGCTGTGCCTGTTTGGCGGCAGCGCTCGGTATGCTCCTCGGCACCGGCGTCGCAGGCGTGCTGACGAAACTCGCCGGCTGGCAGACCTACGTCACGCTGGACGCGCTGGCGCTCGCGTTCGGTTTCAGCGCCGCCGTGGGCCTGGTGTTCGGGCTGTGGCCGGCGTGGCGCGCGGCGTCGCTGGACCCGATCGAGGCGCTACGCCACGAATAAGAACGGGGACGATGTCCGCTTTCCAGCCGCGGCGGGAAAAAGGACGAGTGTCCCTTATCTGTTCAGCAATAGCAGGGCTGCACGGTCTTCTTCGGCGCGTCGAGCGAGCCGACCAGAGCGCCGACCGACGCGAAGCCATTCGCGGCGAGGTATTCCGCGATGCCGGCATTGATCTTCGTGCACGCGAGCGGTTCGTAGAAAAGCGCCGTGCCGACGCCCACCGTCGTGGCACCCGCGATGATGAACTCGAGCGCGTCCGTGGCCGTCTGGATGCCGCCCTGCCCGATGATCGGGATGCCCAGCGGGCGCGCCACCTCGGCCACCTGCATCACTTTGAGCAGCGCGATCGGCTTGATCGCGGGGCCCGAGAGCCCGCCCTGGACGTTGCCGATCACCGGCCGCCGCGTCTTCACGTCGATGGCCATGCCCATCATCGTATTGATCACCGCGAGGCCGTCGCTGCCGGCCTCGATGCAGACGCGCGCGCTCTCGCGGATGTCGGTCTGGTTGGGCGAGAGCTTGGTGATCAACGGCTTCTTCGTCACGGCGCGGCAGGCGGCCACCACGCGCGCGGACATCTCCGGCACGTTGCCGAACTGCACACCGCCCTCCTTCACGTTGGGGCAGGAGATGTTGATCTCCATCGCATCGATCGGTGAGTCGTCGAAGCGACGCGTGACCTCGACGTACTCGTCGATCGTCGAACCGCAGACGTTGGCGAAGAAGCGCGTCTCCGTGAAGTCGAGCGTCGGCAGGATGCGTTCCACCACGTGCGCGACGCCGGGGTTCTGCAGCCCGATGGCGTTCAGCATCCCCATCGGCGTCTCGTAGACGCGGTGCGGAGGATTGCCGAGTCGCGGCGTGCCGGTCGTGCCCTTGAGCACGATGGCGCCGACCTGGGTGTTGGAGAATCCCTCGACGCGGGTGTATTCCTCGCCGAATCCGACGCAGCCGGAGAGCAGCACGATCGGTGAGGCGAGGCGCAGGCCGCAGAAATCCACAGCCAGCGACGGCGGCAGGGGCGAGGACGACATGCCGGCAATTCTATGCGGAAAACTGCCCGGGCGAGCGATCGGCCCGCGGCCGTTCCGGCAAAAGGGGACATTCTCCTTTTCCGGTCACCGTCTCCTGTGGAAGAGTCGGAAAAGGAGAATGTCCCCTTTGGTTCAGCCGGCGATGAATTTTTCCAGGTGCTCGATCGTGCTGGCCTGCTCCTCGATCACCGCGCGCACGAGGTCTCCGATCGAGACCATGCCGACCATGGTCCCACCGTCGATCACCGGCAGGTGGCGGATGCGCCGCTCGGTCATGACCTCCATGCAGCTTCGCACGCTCGCGTCCGGGGCGACGGTGACCACCGGCGCGGACATGATCTGCCAGACGAAGGTCTCGGCGGAGGACCGCCCGAGCAGGACGACCTTGCGCGCGTAGTCGCGCTCGGATACGAGCCCGACCAGTTCCCCTCCGCGCATCACTGGCAACGCGCCGACGTGCCGGTCCGCCATGATCTGGATCGCCTCGAGGACGGGTTGGTCCGCGTCCACGGACCAGACTTCCTTGCCCTTGCGGGCGAGCAGGTGACTGACGCGCATCATGGTCGTATCCCTCGGGAAGTCGCGCGGGAGGTTCGATGGGATTCTAAACCCAAGCCGGACAGGATCGCTGCTGCTCCTTGCGCTGCCCGGTCGCTCGCGCCACGATCCGGCGGCGATGCTGCACGTCATCCTGCACGAACCCGAGATCCCGCCCAACACGGGCAACATCATCCGGCTCTGCGCCAACACCGGCGCGAGGTTGCACCTCGTGGAGCCACTGGGGTTCCGCCTCGACGAGCGTGCGGTGCGCCGGGCCGGGCTGGATTACCGCGAACTCGCCGACCTCACGGTCCACCGGAACCTGGAAGCCTGCCTGGAGGCATTGGGCCGGCCGCGATGGTTCGCGTTCACGACGCGTGCTGCCGCGACGCACGACTCCGCGAGCTTCGAGGCCGGCGACGCGCTGGTGTTCGGTGCCGAGACGCGCGGGCTCCCGCAGGCGATCCTGGACGCGTGCCCCGACGAGCGCCGGGTTCGCATTCCGATGCTCGGGAGTGCGCGCAGCATGAACCTGTCGAATGCGGTGGCCGTCGCGGTCTACGAGGCCTGGCGCCAGCTTGGCTTCGACGGGGCCGGTCGCGGTTCTGGCCTGACCGCTGACCGCTGATCACCAAGCACTTCCCGTCAGTCCGTCTCCGACTTGATCGCCCGCTTCATCAGCGCGTAGACCGCGTCGCGCGGTGGCTTGCCTTCGTAGAGGACGTCGTAGATCTGCTCGGTGATGGGCATCTCGACCTCGAGTCGGCGTGCGACGTCGCACACCGCGCGCGCCGCGAGTACACCCTCGACCACCTGCCCGATCGCTGCCTGCGCCTCGTCGCGCGGCTTGCCTGCAGCAAGTGCGAGGCCCATGCGCCGGTTGCGTGACTGGTCGTCGGTGCAGGTGAGCACGAGGTCGCCGAGCCCGGCGAGGCCCATGAAAGTGTCCTTGTCGGCACCGAGCGCAATGCCGAGACGCATCATCTCCGCGAGTCCGCGCGTGATGAGCGCGACGCGGGTGTTGGCCCCGAAGCCGAGGCCGTCGGAGATGCCGGCGCCGATTGCGAGCACGTTCTTCGTGGCGCCGCCCACCTCGACGCCGATCATGTCGCTCGACGCGTAAGCCCGGAAATTGACGCCCGAGATGGCACGCGCGAGCGCCATTGCATATTGCTCGTCGCCGGACGCGACGGTCATCGCCGTGGGCAGGCCCGCGCCGACTTCCTTTGCGAACGTCGGTCCGGAGAGCACGGCGGTGGGCACCCCGGGGCCGAGCACTTCCCTCGCCACGTCGTTCGGCAGCTTGCCGGTGGTGAGTTCGAAGCCCTTGGTGGCCCAGGCGACGCGCTGGCCCGGCCGCAGTACCGGCTTCAGGCGCTCGAGGACCTCGCGGAAGGCGTGGCTCGGCACGACCAGCAGCAGCTGTTCCGCCTGCGCGACGGCGCGCCCGAAATCGTGTTCGATCTCGACGCCCGCCGGCAGCTCGATGCCCGGCAGGTAACGGCGATTGGTGCGATCGCGCGCCATCGCCGTGAGTTCATCGGTTTCGATGCCCCACAGGATGGCGCGATGCCCGGTGCGAGCGAGATGCACCGCGAGCGCGGTGCCCCAGGAGCCCGAGCCGAGGACGGCGACGGCCGGTCGCTCGGCGGCTGCAGCTTTTTCCTGTGTCGCCACCAGGGCGACCGCCTCAGTTCACCGCGGGACTGGGCTGCTGCTGCTGGGCAGCCCGCGCGTGCAGCCCCTCGAACGTCACGAGCGGCAGCAGGAACGGGGGGAACCCGCCCTTGGTCACGAGGTCCGCGACCGTCGCGCGCGCGAACGACAGCAGGTAGTTCGGTGCGGCAATCGCGAGCACGTTGCCCACGTCGGCCGCCGAAAGGTTGCGGATGGTGAACGCGCCGGCCTGCTGCAGCTCGAGCAGCCACGCGACCTTGTCGCCCAGCTTGGCCTCGAGGTTCACCTGCAGCACGACCTCGTGCAGGTCCTGGGCGAGGGCCGTCGCGCGGGTCGCGAGGTTCAGGTTCACCGTCGGAGTGCCCTCGGCGGGCGACATGAACGGACCCGAAGGCGCCTCGAAGGAGCAGTCCTTGATGTAGACGGCCTGCGGGTTCACCAGCGGCGCGTGCGGATCCGGGTTGTTCTGGGGCAGGGCATTCGGCTCGGTCATGGTGTCGTCCTGTGGGAAAATCGTTGAGCGTGAATGGGGTCCGGCCTGTCAGGCGCCGCTGAGCAGTGTGTCCAGCTCGCCGGCCTTGTCGAGCGCGTAGAGATCGTCGAAACCGCCGACGTGGCGGTCGCCGATGAAGATCTGCGGCACCGTGCGACGGCCGCCGCTGCGGGACACCATGGCCTGGCGCTCGGCCATGTCCTCGTCCACCTTGATCTCGCGGAAACCTACGCCCTTGCTCTCGAGCAGGGCGCGCGCGCGCGCGCAGTAGCCGCACCAGCCGCTGGAGTACATGACGATGTCGGGCGCCTCGGTCACGAGGACTGCTTTCCCTTCGAGTCCGACTTCACGAGCGGCAGGTTCTCGCCGCGCCAGGCCGCGAGGCCGCCGCGGAGATTCACGACCTTGGTGAATCCCTGCGCCTTCAGCAGGCGGGCCGCGGCGGAGGAGCGCATGCCGCTCTCGCAGCAGGCGATGACCACCTTCTCGCGATATTTCTTCAGCGTCTCGGCGCTGGCGGCGATCTCCTCCTGGGGGACGTGCCGGGCGTCGATCACGTGGCCGGAATCGAATTCCGCCTTCGACCGGACGTCGAGCAGGAGCGCGCCCTGGTTCAGCAGGCGCACCGCGTCCAGCGGTCCCACCGCCTCGCCGGCGTTCCGGGCCCGGCTGAACTCGTAGATCAGCACCGCCGCGGCGAGCGCGGCCGTTCCCCCGACGAGGAACGGGTGGCGGGCAACGTATTCGAGGAGTTTGTCCATGGGCCCGGCGGGTAAAAAGGGTCGCGGATTATAGCAGCCCCGCTAGACTTGCCGGCTTGACCCCGCCTGGAAGCCCCATCGAGGCATGTTCGACCCGCCCATCCTGACCTTCGTGCGCACACGGCGCCGGCTGCGGCCGCCGGGGCCGGGACCCGCGCTGCTGCTGGCGCTCGCCCTGGGCGTGGGCGCACCGTCCGTCGCCGAGGCCGCGAAACAGCCGACCCCGGCACAGAAGGAGGCGGAGCTCCGTCGCGTCAATTCACGCATCGAGAAGGTGCGCAAAGAGGTCGCCGAGGACGTCGCGAAACGGGACCGGCTGAGCGCGCAACTGCGCGAGGCGGAACTCGGGGTACAGAAGGCCCGGCGGACGCTCGATGACCTTCGTGCCCAGCGACTGGCGACCGAAGCGAGGCTGCGGGAACTCGAGCAGGAGGAGTCCCGGCTCGAGGCTGAACTTGCCGCCGAGCGCGGGGCCCTGACCGGCGAACTGCGGGCCGCCTACGTCAACGGCCGCGAGGAGGAGCTGAAGCTGCTGCTGAACCAGGAGGATCCTGCGACTTTCGGCCGCATGCTGAGGTACTACGGCTACTTCGGACGGGCGCGCGCCGAGAGGATCGCAGGCATCCGCGACAAGCTCGAGCACCTTGCCCTGGTGCGGGAGAAGATCGCCGGGGAGCGCGAGCGACTGGCCGCGCTCGAGGCGGACCAGCAGCGGCAGGTGGGGGCGCTGCGCTCGGCTCAGCAAAGCAGGACCAAGGCAGTCGCGGCCATCGAGGGCGAGATCAAGTCGCAGCGCGGCGCGTTGCAGCGCCTCCAGTCACAGGCGCAGGCGCTCGAGAAACTGATCGCGGACCTCCAGAAGGCCATGCAGGACGTGCCTGTTGCGAAGCAGGCCCCGTTCGAACCGCTGCGCGGCAAGCTGCCCTGGCCGGTGCAGCATGGTCGCGTGCTCGCGCGCTTCGGCCAGCCCCGGGCCGGGGGCTCGATGCGCTGGCAGGGCATGCTCATCGGCACGGATCGCGGCGCCCGTGTGCGCGCGCCTTTCGCCGGCCGGGTCGTCTACGCCGACTGGTTGCCCGGCATGGGTCTCATGGTCGTCCTGGATCACGGCGGGGGCTACCTCAGCCTGTACGGCCACAACGAGGAAATCTTCCGCAAGGTCGGAGATGCGGTCCCGGCGGGCGAGGTGATCGGAGCGGTGGGGGACACCGGCGGCCACAACGAGCCCGCGCTCTATTTCGAGGTGCGTCGAGGCCGTCAGCCCGTGGACCCGGAGAACTGGCTGCAGAAGCGCTGAAACCCCGAAGGCCGGGCCCCGGTCGATGGACCGCACCGGGGGGAATGTGAACCACGCCACCCTGCGGGCACGGCCGTGTCGCCTGCCGCGTGATCGCGGGATCGGCCGCAGCTACACTGCCGGCTCCTGCCACCACCGCCCAGCCAGATTGAACCGACGCATCCACACCCTTTTCGCTGTCCTGGCCGGCGCCGCCCTCGGCGCTGGCTTCATGTACGTTCGCAATGCAGCCACTGAACGTCACGCGGTCGTCCCCTCGAAGCCGGCGCTCGCGCGTCCCGAGCACCCGCTGCTCGACGAGGTCGCCGAGCACGTGCGCCGCGAATACGTGGACCCGGTCAGCCGTGGGCAGCTCGAGGAGGCCGCCGTCGAGGGCATGGTTGCAAGCCTCGACCCGCACTCCGAGTTCCTGGACGCGGCGGCCTACGACGAGATGCGCGTGAGCACCGCCGGCACCTACTCCGGGGTCGGCATCGAGGTCACCGCGGAGGAAGACGGCGGACGCATCGTGGTCGTGGCGCCGATCGAGGGCTCGCCCGCGGATCGAGCCGGGGTGCGCGCCGGCGACGCGCTGCTCGAGGTCGACGGGAAGCCAGTCGCGCCCGGCAGCCTCGACCAGACCATCGCACGAATGCGCGGGCTCGCGGGCTCGCGCGTGAGCATCGTGATCGGCCGCAAGGGCGAGCCCGAGCCGCTGCGTTTCGAACTCGAGCGTTCCGAAGTCCACGTGCGCACGGTCCGCGCCGAGCGATTGCCCGGTGGCTACGGTTACGTGCGCGTGAGTCACTTCAGCGATTCGACGCCGGGCGACTTCGACGGCGCGATCGTGGAACTGCAGGCCGCCGCGGGCGCCTCGCCGCTGCGGGGACTGGTGCTCGACCTGCGCGACAATCCCGGCGGGGTGCTGGAGTCCGCCGTGAGCGTCGCCGACAGCTTTCTCGATTCGGGAATGATCGTGCGCGCGGACGGGCGCACGCCCGATGCGCGGTTCGAGATGGACGCCACGCCTGGCGACCTGCTGCACGGCGCGCCGATCGTCGTGCTGGTGGACGGAGGCTCCGCGTCCGGCGCCGAAATCGTGGCCGGAGCGCTGCGCGACCATGGCCGGGCGACACTCATGGGTGAGCGCACCTACGGCAAGGGTTCAGTGCAGACCGTCATGCCATTGCGCGACGGCGAGGCGCTGAAGCTCACGACCTCGCGTTACTTCACGCCGTCGGGCCGCTCCATCCAGGAACGCGGACTCGAGCCTGACGTGCGTGTCGCCGCGACGCCGGACCAGGCGCACCGCGACTACGGGCGTGATGCAGGAACCGATCCCGAGGTGCGCTCGGCGCTGCAGTACCTTCGGGACCGCAGCCTCGGCACCCACGTCGCGCTCGCGGCGAAACGCTGACCACTCGAGTGACTCCGCCCGTGCCGCGCGTGCTGGTGCCGCTGGCGGAAGGCTTCGAGGAAATCGAGGCGGTCACGGTCGTCGACCTGCTGCGCCGCGCCGGCATCGAGGTTCGCACGGCATCGCTCGCCGGGGCGCGGGTCACGGGTTCGCACGGAATCGCCGTCGAGGCCGACATCGCGATCGATGACGCGAATGTTGCCGACTACGACATGATCGTGCTGCCCGGCGGCATGCCGGGCGCGGAGCACCTGAAGCAGGACCCGCGCGTGATCGCGCTCCTGCGCCGGTTCGCAGGCGAAGGGCGCTACACGGCCGCGATCTGCGCGGCCCCAGGCGTGCTCGCGCACGCGGGGCTGCTCGACGGTCGTCGGGCCACGAGTTTTCCGGGATTCCTCGGGCCTGGATCGGCGCCCGGCATCGGTCTCAGCGACGAGCCCGTCGTCGTGGACGGAAAGGTCGTCACCTCGCGCGGACCAGGCACGGCGATCGACTTCAGCCTCGCGCTGATCGAGCTGCTCTCCGGAAGGGCGGCCGCGGACGCAGTCGGCGGCCGGCTGCAGCGACCGTAGTCACGGCACGATTCGTGAGACGCCGGGAGGATTCCTCCCGGTCATTCTTACTATCCGCTATCCGCTGCTCACTATCCGCTAGATGAGCGTCCGTCCCGCGCCGATCAGCGCGCCGATCAGCAGTACCAGCACCGGAAACATGCTCATGCCGAAGCCCTTGCCGCGTCCTGCGGGGTCGGCGATGTAGTCGCGGAAGTAGACGATGCGTCCGACGAGGTAGATCGCGCCGAGCCCGGCGGCCCAGCGAGGGTCCACGTACGTGCCGAAGAGCCAGATCGACGGGACGAACACGGTGAGCACTTCCATCGTGTTGTAGTGCACGCGGAAGTAGCGGTCGAAGACCTCGTGGCCGCTGATGGCCGGCGCCTTCACGCCGTAGAGGCCGCGCGCGCGGCCGACGAGCATGCCGAAGGCCACGAATTCCATGAGCGCGAGCACGATGACGATTGCGACGAGTTCCATGCTTCCCTCCCCGGGATGTCTGATTGGTGTGCCGCGGAGATTCCATTACCATGCGCGCAACGTCAACGGCCATGTGCCGTTCCACCGCCAGGAGAAGTTCAAATGGTCGGATTCCTGCTGCGTGCCGCGATTACGGCGCTGGGCCTGTGGGTCGCGAGCGAGATTTTCACGGGCCTGCAGTTCGAGTCGCCGGCGAAGCTCATCGTGGCCGCCGTCCTGCTCGGCATCGTGAACGCCTTCGTCCGCCCGCTGGCATTCATCCTGACCCTGCCGCTGACGGTGCTGAGCCTCGGGTTCTTCCTCCTGGTGCTGAACGCCGCGATGGTGGGACTGGTCGCGTGGATCGTCCCGGGCTTCGAGATCTCCGGCTTCTGGACCGCGGTCGGCGCCGCACTGATCGTGAGTCTCGTGTCCTGGGCGGCCTCGAGCGCCATCGGCTCGAACGGCAAGGTCGAGGTTTTCACCGCGCGGAAGTAGCGCCCTGCCGGCGGCGCCCGGATGCTGCGGATCCCTGGGGCGAGGGGGTCGCCTGACGGCTACTTGATCAGCCCGTCCTTGCGCAACCGCGCCGCCATCGGCTCCGTGACCGAGGACATGCTCCTTTCGCGAAAGTCGCTGGACTGCGCCGTCGTATCCAGCGTGTAGACCACCGTCGGGCCCTTGGTCGCGTAGACCTTGGTCGTGACGTGCGCGTCGCCCTTGAGCGTCGTGACCGGGGGCGTCGAAACGAAGTCGCCGTATATGACCGGTACGCCGTAGACGCCGTAGTAGCCGGTCGCGAACCCCGCATCGGTCGCTTTGTAGTTCGCGGTGCCGCGCGTGTCCCGGCCTCCGCCTTCCTCCGCGTCCCACGCCCGGGCGACGAGACTGGTTGCAACAACGGCGTCGGCCTTGAGCCATTCCACCGCGCCCTTGATGCTCTCGACCGTGAGCGGATCGAGCTCCTTCTCGGTCAGCGCGTCGCAGGTCGAGACCGCCTTGGTCGTGGCGCCGTTCAGTTTCGCGGCCAGGAAGCGTTCCCACCGGCATCGCGCCTTGACGTCCGGCGTGATGCCGACGACCAGGATCCGCGTGAACGGCTGGCCGTGGGGCACGCCGTCCTGCCACGAGCCCGTGACCTTGACCTTTTCGGCGGCGTAGCCGGGAGACCACGCCGTGCCGATGAGCAGGAGCATCGGTACCACGAGTGCGCGGATCACGTGGGGGTGACGACGGGTCAGTGTGTGCAATGCATGCTCCTGTCAGCAGGTGTATCGCGGGCGCTCGAGGTACCCGCTTTCGGCAGGACGGCCGAGGAACCGGCCGACAGCATACACCGCGTCCGGCGTACCCACCCGGATCGCGCGGCCGCCGCGCCCGCAGTGATCGCGCTACTTTCCCAGCGTCACCAGCGCGACGCCGACGAGCACCACGAGCATGCCGGCGAGCTGCATGGGCTCGAGCGACTCGCCGAGCACGGCCCAGCCGAGCACGGCCGCGATCGCCGGATTCACGTAGGCGAACGTGCCGACGCGATCCGCAGGCGAGTGCCTGAGGAGCCAGATGTACGCCGTGTAGGCGAGCGCGGAGCCCAGCACCGCGAGGTAGGCCATCGCCGCGAGGCCGCCGGCCTCCCAGCGCCACTCGGGGATTTCCCCGGTTGCGGCCCCCGTGAGCAGCAGCCACGTCCCGCCGAGAAGCATCATCACGGCATTGAACGCGACCGGTCCGACCGGCAACGCGGCGTTGCGATAGAGCACGGTGCCGATGGCCCACGACAGGCTGCCGATCAGCACCAGCGACTGCCAGCCGAAGTGCCCCGACAGGGTCGTGCTGCGCGGCCAGACGAGGAGCGCCACGCCGGCGAGGCCGAGCAGCAGGCCGAGGTTGCCGCGCAGCGTCAGCTTGTGGCCCTTCGGTCCCAGCGCGCCGAGCCATGCGATCCACAGCGCGGAACCTGCGGAGAGCAGCGCGCCTTCGTTCGATGGCAGGTGCTTGAGCGCGATGGTGGTGATGCCGCTGCTGCAGGCGATCATGAGCATCGAGAACGCGAACAGGTGGCGCCACTCGCGGCCGGTGCGCGGGAAACGCTCGCGCAGCAGCGCGGCGACCGTCGCGAGCAGTGCCCCGGCAAGCAGGAAGCGCCCGCCCGCGAAGAGCATCGGCGGCAGCGAGCGTACGCCGAGGCGGACCACGAGGAACGTGGACCCCCAGACGAGGTAGATCGTCGCGTAGGCGGCGAGGATCCTGGGCCTGAGTCCCGCGTCCCCGCCTGCCGGCGTGTTCACGCGCGGCGCGTTCCCGTCCGGTACAGCCACAGCGCCAGCCAGCCGACCACGACGAGCCCCAGCCAGCCGCCGAACTGGAGGCCCGCGGGCAGCGCGAGCACGTCGGCGCGGCCGGACATTACGATCGGGATGGCGATGACGATGCCCATGAGCGCCTCGCCGGTGATGAGCCCGGCCGCGAACAGCATGCCGTTGCGTCCAGCGCGCTCGGCCGCCTCCGGGCCGCCGAGCTTCCGCTCGACGAGGTGCGCGATGAGGCCGCCGAGGAAGATCGGCACGGACAGGTCGAGCGGCAGGTAGATTCCGACCGCGACCGCGAGCACCGGCGCGCGGAACGTCGAGCCGCGTTTCTTGAGCCACAGGTCCCAGGCGATCACGGCGGCGCCGATCACGCCGCCGATCTGGATCATGCCCCAGGGCAGGTGTCCGCCGAACATGCCCTTCGCAACCGATGCCATGAGCGTCGCCTGGGGCGCGATGAGCGGGTTCGGGTGTGCGGCGGAAGGCACGCCGATGCCATAGGCCTTGAGCAGCAGGTTCAGCACCGGCGCCATGACGAGCGCGCTCGAGGCGGCGCCGATGGCGAGCATGACCTGCTGTTTCCACGGCGTGGCGCCCACGATGTGGCCGCACTTGAGATCCTGGAGGTTGTCGCCGCCGATGCAGGCCGCGCAGCACACCACCGCGCCGATCATGATCGCGGCCACCGGCCCGAGCGGCGCGCCGCGCCCCATGAGCAGCAGCAGCACCAGCGAGGCGAAGAGAATGGTGCAGATCGTGATGCCCGACACCGGGTTGTTCGACGATCCGACGAGGCCGGCCATGTACGCCGAGACCGAGCAGAAGAGGAACCCGGCGACGATCATGATGATCGTCATGGGCAGGCTCACGCGCGATGTCGTGAACGATGCTCTGGTAGAGCGCGAAAAGCGGCAGCGTGAAGAGCAGCGTGCCGATCAGGATCGCCTTCATCGGCAGGTCCTGTTCCGTGTGCGCGACCACCGCGCCCGCGCCGGCACGCGCCGCGGCGAGCCCGCTCTTGATCCCCGACAGCAGCGACTCGCGGATCGAGATGAGCGCCCACACACCGCCGACCAGCATCGCGCCGACGCCGAGGTAGCGGATCTGGGCCGACCAGATCGCGCCGGCCGCGTCCTCCGCGCCCGCTCCGACGAGGCTCTGCGGCGAGCTCCGGATTGCCGTCGAGGAAGAACGCGCTGTAGATCGGGATCGCGACGTTCCAGGAAATCATGCCGCCGATGAGCACCAGCACGCCCACGTTGAGGCCGACGATGTAGCCGACGCCGAGCAGCGCCGGGGAAAGGTTGGTGCCGTAGTAGGCGATGCCCTTTCCGACCCAGCCGCCGGCGGCCGCCGCGTCGGGAAAGAGCCGGAGCCCGCTCGCGGCCGCAAGCTTCGCGAACCCGCCGCCCAGCGCCGACAGGCCGAGGATCTTCACGCCCTGCGCCGGGTTCTCGCCGGTCTTGAGCACTTCGGCCGCCGCCTTGCCCTCGGGAAAGGCGAGGCCCTGGTCCACGATGAGCGCGCGCCTGAGCGGCACGGAGAAGAACACGCCGAGGATGCCGCCGAGCCCCGCGATCGCGAGCACCCACATGTACTGGAAGTCGACCCAGTGCCCGAGGATCACGAGCGCAGGAATCGTGAAGATCACGCCCGAGGCGATCGAAGAGCCCGCCGAAGCGCCGGTCTGCACGATGTTGTTCTCGAGGATCCCGCCGCCTCCGAGCAGCCTCAGCACCGCCATCGAGACGACCGCGGCCGGGATCGCGGAGGCGATGGTCATGCCGGCGAACAGCCCCAGGTACGTGTTGGCTGCGGCGAGGATCATCGCGAGCACGATCGAGAGCGTGATGGCTCGGAACGTGAGCTGCGGTGCGACGGCGGTCTGGTTCATGGAATCTCCCTGAAGCGTTCGATCAGCGCGTTACCAGCCGCACTTCCGGATTTTCTTCTGCTCAACGAGCCACTCGCCAGGCGGCGCGATGGGTCAGGCGTGCTTGACTTCTTCGGCGCCGTGCATCCAGCGCACGAGCATCCCGGAGAGCATCCACAGGACGATGGCGAACACGAACAGCGTGCCCGCGAGGCCACCGAAGATCGTGATCTCGCCCAGGCTCTCGGCGTAGGAGCCGATGATGCCGGCGAGCCAGTTCGCCACGAAGTTGATCATGAACCACACGCCCATCATCAGCGACGCGAGCCTGAGCGGCGCGAGCTTCGTCACCATCGACAGGCCGACAGGGGAGATGCACAGCTCGCCGGTCGTGTGGAAGAAGTAGGCGATCACCAGCCAGGACATCGAGGCCTTTCCGCCGCCCGCCGACTCCAGGGCCGCGGCGACCATGGCCAGGAAGCCGATGCCGGTCAGGATCAGCCCCGCGACCATCTTGCGCGGCGTGGCCGGGTTCTTGCCCACGGCGCCGAGTTTGCCCCACATGGCGGAGAAGACAGGCGCGAGCAGCACGATGAAGAGCGGATTCAGCGACTGGAACCAGCCTGCCGGCACTTCGAAGGCGCCGACCATGCGATTGGTCTTGTCGGCGGCGTAGATGTTCATCAGGCCACCGGCCTGCTCGAACGCCGCCCAGAAGAGCACCACGAACACGAACAGCATGAAGATCACGCGCAGGCGATCGACCTCGTCGGGCGTAAGCGGCTCGTGCCTGCCGCCCGACTGCGCGAGCGAGCGCTGCGCCGCCGGAACCTTGCCGATGTCGGCGAGGTAGCGGTTCGAGAGTGCGAGCTGGATGATCACCGAGAGGATCATGCCGACGCCCGCGGCGAAATAGCCGGCCCGCCAGCCGTAGGTCGGGTCCTCGCCCAGCGTCGAGCAGACCAGGGGCGCGAGGAAGGCGCCGGCATTGATGCCCATGTAGAAGATCGTGAATGCGCCGTCGCGGCGCGCATCACCTTCTTCGTACAGGTCGCCCACCATGGTCGAGATGTTCGGCTTGAAGAAGCCATTGCCCAGCACCAGGATCACGAGGCCCACGTAGAAGAGGCTCAGGTTGCCGGGGATGGCCGAGGCGAGGGTGAATTGCCCGACCGCCATGAGCAGGCCGCCGATGATCACGGACTTGCGCTGGCCGAGATAGTTGTCGGCGAGCCAGCCGCCGATCAGCGGCGTGAAGTAAACAAAGCCGGTGAAGAGCCCGTAGAGCTTGAGCGCATCGGACTGCGACCAGCCGAAGCCCGGGTTGGCGACCTCGACTCCTGCGATCAGCGACAGTACCAGCAGTGCGCGCATGCCGTAGTAGCTGAAGCGCTCCCACATCTCCGTGGCGAACAGCAGGTAGAGACCCTTGGGGTGGCCGAGCCAGGTTTCACGCGTCACCGCGGGCAGAGTCGAGTTGGGCATGCGTTTTTACTTCTGTTTCAAGTGTTTGCGCGACAGCGCGCGAGGGCGGCAGTCTCCGCGAAATTGCGGTGCAAGAGCAAGGGAGGGGACATTCTCCTTTTCGTCGGTTCGGTGACACCGTTGGTCCAGGCTTCGCCAGTCCGCCGAAAAGGGGAATGTCCCCTGCCTGCGCGTGCGCCTATTTCTGGCCCTGCGCGGCCTCGTGCTGGGCCTTGTCCGCCGTGCGCTGGCGGATCAGGTAGCGCGCGAACAGGATCCCGATCTCGTAGAGGATGTACATCGGGACCGCCATGAAGCACTGCGACACGGCGTCCGGCGGGGTCAGGATGGCCGCGACGATGAAGATGCCGAGCAGCACGTAGCCACGCTGCTTCTTCAGGGCCTCGACCTTCACGACCCCGGTCGCCGCCAGCAGCACGACGGCCACCGGCACCTCGAATGCGATGCCGAAGGCGAAGAAGAGCAGCAGCACGAAGTCGAGGTAGCTCGAGATGTCGGTCATCATCCGCACGCCCGTCGGGGCGGTGGACGTGAGGAAGGTGAACATCAGCGGGAAGACGACGAAGTACGCGAACGCGACGCCGACGTAGAACAGCACGACGCTCGAAAGCAGCAGCGGCATGGCGAAGCGGCGCTCGTGACGGTAGAGCCCGGGCGCAACGAACGCCCACAGCTGGTAGAGGACGTAGGGCATCGCCACGAACAGCGCCGCGATCATCGAGAGCTTGAGTGGCGCCATGAACGGGGCCACGACGCTGGTCGCGATGAGCGAGGTCCCTTCGGGCAGCTTCTCGATGAGCGGCTGCGCGACGAGCGTGAACAGCTGGTTCGAATAGAAGACGAGCGGCAGGAAGGCGATGCAGACCGCGAGCGTCGCCCGGAGCAGCCGGTCCCGCAGCTCGAGGAGGTGCGAGATCAGCGTGCCTTCAGCCAGTGGCTCAGGCGGGCTTTGGCTCATCGTTCCCGCCCGTCGCTGCTGGTGCGGGTTCCGTCGCGGCGCGCCGCCGCGGCCGGACCGGCCGGGGATTCGTGGCTCGCATCCGGTGCGGGTGCCGCAGTCGCGGCCGCTACCACCGCGGGAGAATGGATCGACCTGGCGGGCGCCGGCGCGTCCTTCATCGGGTCGTACTGGACTTCCTGCTCGAGCTGCGTACGCAGCTGGCGAGCCATGGCTCGCGCGCGTCCGGCCCAGCGACCGAGGTCTGCAGCGAGCTTTGGCAGTTTTTCGGGACCGAGCACCAGCAGCGCGATCGCGCAGATCAGCAGGATCTCGCTGAACCCGACCTCGAACATTGCGATCAGGCGTTCGGCTTGCTGTCGGACTTGGCGCTGGTGCTGGCGTGGTCGTGGAAGCCGGCATCCTTGCCGGAATCGTCGCTGAGCTGCTTCGTCTGCTCGTCGTCGCCCTCGTTCACCGACTTCTTGAAGTTGCGGACCGCCGCGCCCAGGTCCGAGCCGACGTTACGCAGCTTTTTCGCGCCGAAAAGTACCAGCGCGATCAGCAGGATGATGATTAGTTCGCGAAAGCCGATTCCCATTTAGGTCTCCGGGGCCACCAGGGCGAGCGGGAATGATACGCGAATCGGGGGTCAGGCCCCGGCGGCAGGCGTCGCAGTCTGAAGCCAGAACGTCACCGGGCCGTCGTTGGTCAGGCTGACCTGCATGTGCGCGCCGAACCGGCCCGTTGCAACGCGCTCACCGAGCTGCGCCCGCGCCCGGTCGACCACGCGGTCGAAAAGCGCCCGGCCGAGCTCGGGGGAGGCGGCGCTGGTGAAGCTTGGCCGCATCCCTTTCGAGGTGTCGGCAGCCAGGGTGAACTGTGGAACGAGCAGCAGGCCGCCGCCCGTGTCCTGAAGGCTCAGGTTCATCCGGCCCGCCGAGTCCTCGAAAACCCGGTAGCCCAGCAGCCGCTCGACCAGGCGATCGGCCTGTGCCCCGGTGTCGTTGGGCTCGACCGCGAGCAATACGAGCAGGCCGGCCCCGATTTCGCCCACGACCGCCCCATCGACCTCGACTCGGCCCTGGGTTACGCGCTGCAGGAGCGCGATCACCCGTGTCGACCAGAGGTCAAATAAAAACACTGATCAGTGCAACTGACGTTCATGATGAACTCTTATTCCCACAAATATCACAAATTTCCAGCTCCACAAGAAGTCATGCCCCACTAGGATGATATTATGTCGCTTATCAGCGGGAACTCGAGGTCTATTGGCCAAAAAACATGCAAAGTGGGATATCTAGACAGATATAGCCACCTGCAAGGGAAAATATAGCAACGATATCTGCAGAAAAAGAACCAGACAACGCGAGGTTTGAATCAGGCTACTTGACCGAGAGTGCTTTCGCCCGATCCGCGGCCTGCTGCGCCTCAGGATTCTTTCCGCGGGCCCGCAACGAGTCTGCGATGAGCTGCCATGCCTGGGACTGGGTCCGGTCGTCGCCCACCGACATGGACAGGGCTTTCCGGCCCATGCCCTCGGCCTGCGCGTAATTTCGCTGGTCCATTCGGAGCCGGCCCATCTCGATCCAGAGCAGCGGATTGTTGGGCTCGATCCGCAACGCGCGCTCCATCGTGGCGGTCGCGCCGGGCAGGTCGCCTTTCTTGCGCTGGGCCTCGGCCTGCGAGACCAGCGCCTTGCTGGCAGGGCCGAGCGTTGCAGCGGGGGACTTGGGCCGTTCGCGTGGCAGGGGCGCCGGCATCGGTGCGGCAATGACCGGCTCCTGCTCCTGACCCGGTTCCGCAATGACGGGCGGCGCGCTCAGGACAGGCGCCGACCCCGACTGGCGCTGCGGCGCCCCGCTCCCGGACGCGGGTCCGGACTCGGCAGGGCGGAATGGGTTGAGCGTGCAGCCGGACGCGGCAAGCGCGAGGCAGAGGACGGCGGCGAGTGATCGGGACATGGCGAGCGATTGTCCGGCCCGCGACCGACCGAGATCAAGGCGGCGGTTGCGCGGTCACCTCGGCGTCTCCCGTCGGGACGGCGGCCGGATCAGTGGCCTCGGGAGTTTCGATGCCCGGCGGGCAGGCCTCGTTCGGCGGCAGGGCGGTGCCGTTGCGGAAGGGCAGGTTCACCGCGGCCCCGTCGCACGAGGGCGAGGTCTCGAGGCCGGAGTAGTAGTCGATCCAGCGGTTCTCGACCGACTCGGGCATGAGCGGGTCGAACGAGGAGGTCGTGATCGACGACATGAGCCGGGACCACGCCGCCAGCGCGCCCGTCGTGCCGGTGAGGCCGGTCTGCGAGTTGTCGTCGTGGCCCATCCAGACCACGATCAGGTGCGCCCCCGAGAAACCCGAGAACCAGCTGTCGCGGTAGTCGTTCGACGTCCCGGTCTTGCCCGCGACCACGAGTCCCGCGGGCAGGGTGTTGCGCGCCGGGCGGCCGGTCCCGCGCTGCATCACCTCGATCAGCATGCGGTCGAGCGTGTAGACGGCATCCGCGGGCGCCGCCTGCGCGATCTCGAACTGCGGCGCCTTGAGCTGCTTGCCGGACTCGGCCATGACCACGCGGACGGCCCGCAGCGGCGAACGGAAGCCCCCGTTTGCGAGCGTGTTGTACATCTGCGCGACTTCGTACGGGCTCAGGTTGGTCGCGCCGAGCAGCATCGAGGGATACGCCGCCGGTGCCTCGGCGAGCCCGAGCTGCACGAAGGTCCGCGCCACGCGCGGCAGCCCGACCTCGAGGCCGAGGTTCACCGTCGGCAGGTTGAGCGACTGCGTGAGCGCACGCACCGCGGGCATGTCGCCGCGGATCTGGCGGTCGTAATTTTCGGGCTTCCATGTCTGGCCGTTCGGCAGCTTGATCGTGACCGGCTGGTCGTGAACGATGCTGGCGGGCGTGTAGCGGCCAGTTTCCAGTGCCGAGAGGTAGACGAGCGGCTTCGCGAGCGAGCCGATCGGCCGCTTCGCGTCGAGCGCTCGGTTGAAGCCGTCGAAGGACGCGTGCCGGCCGCCGACCATCGCCACCACCTCGCCGGTCTGCGGAGTCGTGACAACCACGACTCCCTCCAGCCCGTGCGACGCCTTGCGCGCCGAGGCGTCCTGACGGTCGAGCTCCGACTCGAGCGCGTACTCGGCCTTCTCCTGCAGCAGAGGATCGAGCGTGCTGAAGACCACGAGGCCCGACTCGGTCAGGTCTTCCTCCTTGTAGTCCGCGCGCAGCTGTCTGCGCACCAGGTCGAGGAATGCCGGGAAGAAGACCGCGCTCTTCTGGCCCGCCTTTGCGACGCCGAGCGGTTTTGCCGCCGCGCGTTCGGCGTCCGCCGCGCTCACGACGCCCCGCTCGCCAAGCACGCGCAGAACGAGGTTGCGCCGCGCGAGCGCGCGATCCGGGTGGCGACGCGGGTCGTAGTACGAAGGGCCCCGCACGATCGCGACCATGAGCGCGATTTCCGGCAGGTCCAGTTCCGCCAGCGGCTTGCCGAAATAGAACTGGCTCGCGAGCCCGAAGCCGTGAATCGCGCGCTGGCCGTCCTGGCCGAGGTAAATCTCGTTGATGTAGGCGTTCATGATGTCCGCCTTCCCGAATCGCGATTCGAGAATGACGGCCATGATCGCCTCCTCGACCTTGCGGCCGAGCGTGCGGCGGCTGTCGAGGAAGTAGCTCTTCACAAGCTGCTGGGTGAGCGTGCTGCCACCCTGCTCGACCTGCCCGGCGCGCACGTTGACGAACGCCGCGCGCAGGATGGCGAGCGGGTTCACGCCGTGGTGCGTATCGAACTTGCGGTCCTCGATGGCCTTGAGAGCCTCGGGCAGCAGCGGCGGCACCTGGGCAGGCGAGACGACGATCCGGTCCTCGCCATGGATCGGGAAGATGCTGCCGATGAGCAGCGGGTCCAGGCGGATCACCGGCACGTCGGCGCCCTTCGCATCGCGGACCGAGACGATCGCGTCACCCGCGAAACCGACGTCGAGCACGCGGGCCGCCTGCATCCCGTCGGGGAAGCGGAAGGCGCGCAGGTAGAGGCCGATCCTGTCGCCCCTTCGCCAGTAGGTGCCGGGCCGGTCGGCGCGCGCCTGCGCGAGGTAGCCGAGCCGGTCGAGTTCCTCGGCGGCGCGCTTCGCCGACAGGGCCTGGCCGACATAGAGCTCGATCGGCTGCGCGTAGACGCGTGCGGGCAGCGTCCAGCGCCGGCCCTCGAACTGCCGGGTGACCCTGTGGTCGAGCACCGCGACCACCACGATCGCGACCAGGAACAGCAGGACTGCCAGCACAGCGAAGCCGCGCTGGATCTGCCGGCGGGTCCTGGCACGCAGCTTTCGGCCCGCCATCACTTGCGCCAGAAAGACGGGGTGAAGAGCACGAGGAAGCTGAAGATCTCGAGCCGGCCGAGCAGCATGGCGAGCGAGCAGACCCAGGTCTGGAAGTCCGTGAGCACCGAGTAATTGTCCGCCGGGCCCACGATGCCGAGGCCGGGCCCGGCGTTGTTGATGCAGGCAATGATCGCCGAGAACGAGCTCACGAAGTCGAGCCCGCTCGCGAGCAGCGAGAACGTCAGCACGACCACGGTGCCGAAGTAGAGCACCACGAACGCCAGCACCGCGAACACGATCTGGTTCTGCACCACCTGGCCCGCAATCTTGACCGGCCGGACGGCCTGCGGGTGCACGAGCAGCATGAGCTCACGACCGGCCTGGCGGAACAGCACCAGCGTTCGGAACATCTTGATGCCGCCGCCGGTCGAGCCCACGTTCGCGCAGTAGCACGACAGCATCAGGATCCACATCGGCGCGAACACCGGCCACACGGCGTAGTCCTGGCTCACGAATCCGCAGTCCGTCGCGATCGACACCAGGTTGAAGGCGACGTGGCGCAGGGACTCGAAGAACCCCGCATAGACACCCTCGTACCAGACGTAGAGCGAGAGCCCGAGCGATGCTGAGCCCGATGACCGTAAGCATGGCCTTGGCTTCGCTGTCGGTCGCGTAGGTGCGCAGGCTCTTCTGCTGCCAGGCGATGAAGTGCCGGGCGAAGTTCATCGCCGCGATCAGCATGAACACGATCAGCACGAACTCGATGGGCACCGAGTTGTAGTACCCGACGCTCGCATCGTGGGTCGAGAACCCGCCGAGCGCCATGGCGGCGAAGGCGTGGCACACGGCGTCGAACCAGTTCATGCCCGCCACCTTGAGCGACAGGATGCAGGCGACGGTGATCAGGAAGTAGATGAACCACAGCGCCTTCGCCGTCTGCGTGATGCGGGGCGTCAGCTTCTCGTTCTTGACCGGCCCGGGCGTCTCGGCCTTGTAGAGCTGCATGCCGCCGACTCCGAGCAGCGGCAGGATGGCGACGACCAGCACGATGATTCCCATGCCGCCGTACCAGCACAGCGCGTGCCGCCACAGGTTGATCGACGGCGGCAGGTAATCGAGCCCGACGAGCACGGTGGCGCCGGTGGTGCTGAGTCCCGACATCGTCTCGAAGAACGCGTCGGTGAAGCTCAGGTCCGGCAGGGCCATCAGCAGCGGCACGGTGGCAATTGCGGACATGAGCGCCCAGCCGAGGCTCACCAGCATGAAGCCGTCGCGCGATCGCAGTTCACGCTTGCTGTGCCGCGTGCCACCCCAGAGGGCCGCGCCGCAGCCGAAGCAGACCAGCGCGGCCGAGACGAATCGCAGCAGCTGGCCGTCGCCATAGATGAGCGAGGTCACGACGGGCAGCACGTAGGTGATGCTGAACAGCATCAGCATGGACCCCAGGACGTGTACGACCGCAAGCATCGGTCAGGACTGGAACAGCCGCTCGACCTGCTCGACGTGGCGCCGGTCTGCGAGGAACAGGATCACGTGGTCGCCGGTCTCCACCACCGTATCGTGGTGCGCCATGATCACCTGCGGCCCGCGGACGAGCGTGATGATGCGCGCGCCCTCCGGCAGCTTGATGTCCTCCACGGCGCGCCCGACGACCTTGCCTCCAGGCGTGCCGTGAGCCACCGTCTCCATGGCCTCCGCCGTGCCGCCGCGCAGCGAATGCACCATCACCACGTCGCCGCGTCGCACGTAGGCGAGCAGCGACCCGATGGTGACCGTCTGCGGCGAAATCGCGACGTCGATCGGCCCGGCCTGCATGAGCTCGGCGTACGCGGGCCGCGTGATGAGCGCCATGACCCGGTGCGCACCGAGGCGCTTGGCGAGCAGCGCCGAGAGGATGTTCGCCTCCTCGGAATTGGTGAGCGCGCAGAACACGTCGGCGCTGTCGATGTTCTCCTCGACCAGCAGCTCCTCGTCCGCGGCGTCGCCGTTCAGCACGATCGTGTTGCGCAGTTTCTCGGAGATGGCCTTTGCGCGCGCGGGGTTGCGCTCGATGACCTTGACCTGGTGATTGTCTTCCTCGAGCTGCTGAGCGAGCCGGAGGCCGATGTTGCCGCCGCCCGCGATCACCACGCGCTTGACCGGATGCTCGGCCTTGCGCATTTCGCTCATGACGTTGCGGATGTCCTCGGTGGCCGCGATGAAGAAAACCTCGTCGTTGTGTTCGATGACGGTGTCGCCCTCGGGGGCGATGCTGTGCCCGCCGCGGTAGACGGCCGCGACGCGCGCGTCGACCTGGGGAATGTGCTGGCGGATCGCGCGGATCGGCTGCCCGACCAGCAGGCCGCCCTTGACCGCGCGCAGGCCGACGATCCGCACGCGGGAATCTGCGAAGTCCACGACCTGCAGCGCGCCCGGGTAGCGCACCAGCCGCTCGATGTAGGCGGTGACGGACTCCTCGGGGCTCAGGTACATGTCGACGGCGAAGCCGGAGAGCTGCGTCGGCGTGGCGTCTTCCGTGGACACGAACAGCTCCGGCCGCCGCGTGAACGCCTGCGAGCGGATGCGCGCGATCTTGGTCCTGGTGCCGAACAGCGTCCAGGCCACCTGGCAGGCGACCATGTTGACCTCGTCGCTGTTCGTCAGCGCGACGATCATGTCGGCGTCGCCGGCACCCGCGAGCTCGAGCGTCCTCGGGCTC
Organism: uncultured Gammaproteobacteria bacterium; assembly: GCA_963726665.1. GTDB lineage: Bacteria > Pseudomonadota > Gammaproteobacteria > Steroidobacterales > Steroidobacteraceae > RPQJ01. The sequence goes on from CAVSDW010000019.1 coordinate 230,507, forward strand.
GCGGCGTTGCCCTGCACGGTACGGATGTCGATGCGATCCTGCAGGTCGCGCAGCAACTCGTCGTCCGTGTCCACCACGGTGACGTCGTTGGCTTCCTCACGCGCAAGATGCTGGGCCGCGGTGCGTCCGACCTGGCCGGCCCCGAGAATTATGATTTTCACCGCGGCATTGTAGCGCTAGACGACTTCGAGATTGGCGTAGCCCATCATGAGCCACTTGGTGCCCTGGCGTTCGAAGTTGACCTGGACCCGGGCGTTCGATCCCTGGCCCTCGACGCCGAGCACCACGCCTTCGCCGAATTTCTGGTGCCGCACCCGCTGGCCGAGCCTGAGGCTGCCGGGCGAGTCGTCGGTGTAGCGCTGCGGGCGGGTCGCCTGCGGCTGGGGGCGGGACGGGGCGTACGTCCGCGCCGGCGAATAGGCGGGCCGCGAGACCTGTACCCGGGGCCGGACCTCCTCGAGCAGCTCGGCCGGGATCTCGGCGAGGAAGCGCGAGGGGGCGCCATAGCTGTCGACGCCGTGCATGCGGCGTTGCTCGGCATAGGTGAGGTACAGGTGTCGCATGGCGCGCGTCGTGCCCACGTAGCAGAGGCGCCGTTCCTCCTCCAGTCCCTGGGCGTCGGCGATCGAGCGCTGGTGGGGGAAGAGACCGTCCTCCAGCCCGCACAGGAACACCACGGGGAACTCGAGTCCCTTTGCCGAGTGCAGCGTCATCATCTGCACGCAGTCCTCCCACTCCTCGGCCTGGCCCTCGCCCGACTCGAGCACCGCGTGCGACAGGAAGGCCATGAGCGGCGGCATGTCGGCGTCCTCGGGCTCGAAGCCGCGCGCCGCGCTCACCAGCTCGTCGAGGTTCTCGAGCCTCGCCTCGCCCTTGTCGGCCTTTTCCTTCTGGTAGTGGCCGACGAGCCCGCTCGCCTGTATCACGTGGTCCACCTGCTCGTGCAGCGGGAGGTCGCGCGTGTCGGCGTCGAGCTTCTCGATCAGCGCGATGAACGCCTGCAGGGCGGCCGCGCCACGCGCACCGAGCTCGTCCGCGCAGGCGGCACACGACGCCCACAGCGACGTCGAATGAGCCTTGGCGTGCGCCCGCAGCACCTCGAGCGTACGGGCGCCGATGCCGCGGGTGGGAAGGTTCACGACGCGCTCGAACGACGCATCGTCGTCGCGGTTCGAGATGAGCCGCAGGTAGGCGAGCGCGTCCTTGATTTCCTGGCGCTCGAAGAACCGCAGGCCGCCGTACACGCGGTAGGGAATGCGTGCCGCGAGCAGGTATTCCTCGAACACCCGCGACTGCGCGTTCGAGCGGTAGAGGATGGCCGTGTCGCGGCGATTGCCGCCTCGAGCGACCCATTCGCGGATGCTGTTGACGACGAACTCCGCCTCGTCGCGCTCGTTGTAGCCGCGGTACAGGCGGATCGGCTCGCCGCGCGCGCCGCTGGTCCACAGCTTCTTGCCGATCCGGCCGCTGTTGTTGGCGATGATCGCGTTCGCCGCCGCGAGGATGTTGCCCGTGGAACGGTAGTTCTGCTCCAGCTTGAAGACCTGCACGCCGGGGAATTCCCGGCGGAACTGCTGCAGGTTCTCCACGCGGGCGCCGCGCCAGCGGTAGATTGACTGGTCGTCGTCGCCGACCACGAACGGGATGCTGGTCGCTCCGGTCAGCGTCTTCATCCACGCGTACTGGATGGTGTTGGTGTCCTGGAATTCATCGACCAGCACGTGGCCGAAGCGCGCTCGATAGTGCTCGGCCAGCCCGGGCACGTCGCGCCAGAGCTCGTGGCTCCTGAGCAGCAGTTCCGCGAAGTCCACCACGCCGTTGCGCCGGCAGGCCTCCTCGTAGGCCTCGTACAGGCGAATCATCTGTCGGCGCGTCGGGTCGCCGTCGTCCTTGAGGTGCTTCGGGCGCAGGCCCTCGTCCTTCTGTGCGTTGATGAACCACGTCACCTCGCGCGGCACCCAGCGCGTCTCGTCGAGGCCTGCCGCACGGATCATGCGCTTGACCAGCCGCTGCTGGTCCTCGGAGTCGAGTATCTGGAAGCCCTGCGGCAGCCCGGCCTCGCGCCAGTGCGTGCGCAGCAGGCGGTGCGCGATCCCGTGGAAGGTGCCGATCCACAACGGCGCCGATGGCAGGCCGAGCTGCGCCTCGATGCGGGCGCGCATCTCGCCGGCCGCCTTGTTGGTGAAGGTGACCGCCAGGATCCCGTGCGGCGAGACGTTCTCCACCTCCACCAGCCAGGCCACGCGGTGGGTGAGCACGCGGGTCTTGCCGCTGCCGGCGCCGGCGAGCACGAGCGTCGGCGCAAGCGGTGCGGCCACCGCCTGCCGCTGCGCGTCGTTCAGCGGATCGAGGAGACTGGAGACGTCCATGGGAGGGCGCGGATTCTATCGGAAATAGGGGACAGTCCCCTATTTCGCGTGGCCTCGGAAACCCGGGACCTGGGTCGCCGGCCTGCAGAACAGGGGACTGTCCCCTATTTCCTTATTCCCAGTATGATCCGGCGCCACACGTACTTCGGAGTCGCACGCATGTCCAGATTCGGCCTGGCCGCCCTGGTGCTGGCCCTCGGTTTCTCCGGCGCGGCCGCGGCGGCCCCGCGGGATGCCGCCTGGGACGCCCACGTCACGAACTACATCGAGTCCTACTTCGCGGCCAATCCGAGCGCGGCCGTCTACGCGGGCAGGCACGAATTCGACGGCCGGTTGCCGGACTTCAGCGCCGCGGGGCTCGGCCGGGAGGCCGCGAGGCTCGAGGCTGCGCGCAAGGCGACGGAAGCCTTCGATCCCGCCGGTCTGGACGGCGACCGCCGGATCGAGCGTGAGTACCTGCTCGCGGTCATCGACAAGAGCCTGTTCTGGCAAGTCGAGGCGAAGTGGCCCGAACGCAATCCGGCCTGGTACTTCGACGCGATCGACCCCGAGATCTATCTCAGCAAGGCTTATGCGCCCCTCGAGACGCGCATGCGGGCATTCATCGCCTACGCCAACGCGCTGCCGAAGGCGACGGAGCAGATCCGCACCAACCTGCGTACTCCGCTTGCGGCCCCGATCATCGACTACGGCGTCAAGGCATTCGCCGGCTACGCGGATTTTTTTGCCGGTGACGCGCCGAAGGTGTACGCATCGGTGAAGGACGTGAAGCTGCAGGCGGATCTCGCCGCTGCGGCAAAGCGCGCCTCCGGGGCTGCGCGGGCGCTGTCCGACTGGCTCGCGGCGCAGCGGCCGACGGCTACGCAGGATTACGCGATGGGCGCGCCGCTCTTCGCACGCATGCTGGCCGCGACGGAGCAGGTGACGGTGCCGGTCGACCGGCTCGAGGCCATCGGCCGGGCGGACATGGACCGCAACCTCGCAGCGCTGCGGGAGGCCTGCGGAAAGTTCATGCCGGGCGGCGATCTGCGCGCGTGCGTCGACAAGGTCTCGGACCGCAAGCCCGAGGGCGGGCCGGTCGCGGAGGCGCGCCGCCAGCTGCCGGAGCTGCGCGCCTACATCCTCGAGCACGACCTCGCGACCATCCCGAGCCAGGAGCAGGCACTGGTCGAGCAGGCGCCGCCCTACAACGCCCAGAACTTCGCCTACATCGTCACACCCGGGCCCTACGAGAAGAACCTTCCGGCGGTCTACTACATCGCGCCGCCCGGACCCGGCGTGGACACCCGAGGAACAGCGAGAAGTACATCATGGGCGAGGACGCGCTGCTGTTTACCTCGGTGCACGAGGTCTGGCCAGGACACTTCCTGCAGTTCCTGCATGCCAACCGCTGCAAGTCGCGCATCGGACAGCTGTTCGTGGGCTATGCCTACGCGGAAGGCTGGGCGCACTACACCGAGGAAATGATGTGGGACTCGGGGCTCGGACGCGGGCAAGCCCGAGGTGCACATCGGCCAGATCGTGCAGGCGCTCAAGCGCGACGCGCGCTACCTCTCGGCGATCGGCCTGCACACTCGCGGCATGACGGTCGCGGAGTCTGAGAAGCTGTTCCTCGAGGGCGCGTTTCTCGATCCGGGCAACGCCCGCCAGCAGGCGCTGCGCGGGACCTACGATCCTGCGTACCTCAACTACACCCTCGGCAAGCTGATGATCGGGAAGATTCGCGAGGACTGGACCGCGACGCGCGGTGGTCGCAAGGCGTGGAAGCCCTTCCACGACCAGTTCCTGTCCTACGGTGGCCCGCCGCTGCCGATGGTGCGCAGGCTGATGCTGGGCGAGGGCGCCGGCGACCCGCTGTAGGGGAAAAGAGGGGACATTCTCCTTTTCACTTCGCGGAAAAGGAGAATGTCCCCTATTTCCGCGGCATCCAGCGCGCGACGAGGATGCCGGCGATCCCCGCGATCACCACGTCCACCCATCCGAAGGCGGGCGCGGCCGAGCCGAGCTGCAGCATGCTCAGGATGACGATGAACAGGATCGAGACGCCGGCGGCAACGTGGGGCACGAGTCCCGCGACCGCGAGCAGCCAGGTGAGCCCCACGTAACTGAAGCCTTTCGCGGCCAGGTGTCCCGGCGGGGGTGGGTTGCGCCCGATGAATTCCGTGAACGCGGGCAGGTCCACGGCGGCCGGGCCACCGTGGCCGATGGCGGGCCGCACCGCGGTCCAGGCGAGCCAGGCGCCGAGTGTGGTCGCAACCAGCACGGCGCGCGTGTGGTCGGGCAGACGACTCGACATCACGAGCACGGGCAGCAGCAATGCGATGGCCGCGAGTTCCGCGGTCACCAGCGTATTGCCAGCCGTGATGGTGCGGCCAACCAGCACCACGGCAATGACAATCAGAAATGCGTCGACCGCGCGCTGCCGGCGCGCCAGGCTGAAGACCGCCTGCGCGACCACCAGCCAGCCGACGAAATAGGTCGCGAGTTCCGCGGGTTCGATGCGCGGCGAGAAGAGCGGTCGCACCGCGTCCTTCAGCTGCCGCAGACCCACGTCCGGGACCAGCGGCCAGAGCCTCGCGAGAAACCACAGCGCGAGGATCGTGACGACCACCGCGCGTGAGCGCCCCTGGGCCGCGGTCTGCGGCGCCATGCGGGCGCTGAGCAGGTGCCAGACCGAACCGAGCAGCGCGCCGGCGAGCGCGCCGAATGTGTTGAGCGACAGGTCCTTGAGGCTCGCGACGCGCATCGGCACCGACGCCTGCAGGAGCTCCATGTAGAGCGACAGGAGTGCCCCTGCCACCGCGGCGGCGGCGAGGCCATTCGCGCGTCCGAATCGCGGCTCCAGCAGCAGCGCCAGGCAAAACCCGAACGGCAGGTACAGGAGCACGTTGTTCAGCATCTCTCCGCGCCCGGCCCGCGCCCAGGCGAGCCGGGCGAACGCATCGAGCAGCGACGGGCCGTCCGGCGCGAAGCGGAACGGGTAGAGCGACACGTAGACGATCAGCGCCACGACTGCGGCGAGAAGCAGCGGGGCGGCGAAGTGCGAGCGGCTGGCCATCGACGGGCGTCAGGACCAGCGCGGGAGGTAGTGATCGACCAGCAGGACCGCGAACAGCAGCATCAGGTAGGTGATCGAGTAACGGAACACGGTCATCGGCAGGTGGGCCGGCGCGTTCCCGCTCCTGAGGGCAATCGCGTAGTGCAGGAAGCGCGCGCCGAGGACGATGGCGAAGGCCAGATAGACGAGGCCGGTCATTCCGGTGATCCAGGGCAGCAGCGTGACGATGAAGAGCAGGATCGTATAGAGCAGGATGTGCAGCCGCGTGAATTCCACGCCGTAGGCCACCGGCAGCATGGGGATGCCCGCCTTTGCGTATTCCTCGCGCCGCGCGATCGCGAGCGCCCAGAAGTGCGGCGGGGTCCACGCGAAGATGATCAGGAACAGCAGCAGCGCGTGGGGATCGGCGTGTCCCGTTACGGCCGTCCAGCCGAGCAATGGCGGGGCCGCGCCGGCCGCGCCGCCGATCACGATGTTCTGCGGCGTGATGTGCTTCAACCACACCGTGTAGAGCACGGCGTAGCCGATGAGCGAGGCGAACGTGAGCACCGCGGTGAGCGGATTCACCAGCATCCAGAGCATGCTCATGGACGCGACGCAGAGCACGGCGGCGTAGGCGAGTGCCTGGGTGGTCGTCAGGTGTCCCGTGGGAATGGGTCGCAGCATCGTGCGCGCCATCTTGCGATCGAAGCTGCGATCGACGACGTGGTTGACGGCCGCCGCGCTCGATGCGGCCAGCCCGATGCCGAGCGTGCCGAAGACGAGGGCGTTCGCCGGGGGCAGGCCCGGCACGGCGAGGAACATGCCCACGATCGCGGTGAACACGATCAGCGCAACGACCTTCGGCTTGCCGAGCTCGTAGTAGTCGCGCCACGTTGCGCGCGGCGACCCGCCGTCCGTGACGTCCGCGGAGTTCATCCGTTCCGGCGCTGGCCGGCCGTTGGGGGCCAGAGGAACCGCACGAGTGCGACCACGCTGAGCAGCAGCAGTGCCGCGACGGCGTTGTGCGCCGTGGCGAGTGGAAGCGGGAAGGTCTCGAGCACCATCACCGGCCCGACGATCAACTGCGTCGCGAGCACCACCGCGACCGCCGCGCCCGCCGTGCGCACCGCGCGCGACCCACCGGCGCGGATCGCCTGCCATGCGAGCAGTCCGAGCACCAGTGCGGTCACGACGGCACCCAGGCGGTGCGTGAAGTGGATGGCGACGCGCGCCGGGTGGTCGAGTACGCCGCCTTCGTAGTCGACGCCGAGGCCGCGCCAGAGCACGAACGCGTCCTTGAAATCCATCTGCGGCCAGTACGTGGCCTGGCAGGTCGGGAAATCGGGGCAGGCGATCGCCGCGTAATTCGAGCTGGTCCAGCCGCCGAGCAGGATCTGCGCCGCCAGCACCACGAGGCCAAGCACCGCGAGCCTGCGCAGCCCGCGCTCGGACTCGGGCCGGCCGCCGCGCCCGGCATCGAGGCCGAGCCACCAGAGCAGCGACATCGTCGTGAGCCCGCCCGCGAGGTGCGCCGTGACGATCAGCGGCTTGAGCAGCAGCGTGACCGTCCACATGCCGAGCAGGCCCTGGAACACGACGAGCAGCACGAGCAGGGTGGGCAGCCGCACCGGCTGCATCGGATCGCGGCGGTTGCGGAACGCGAGCACCGCGATCGCGACGATGAGGAGCCCGAGGGTCGAGGCGAAGTAGCGGTGGACCATTTCCTTGATGGCCTTGTTGGCCTCGAGCGGACGGTCGGGGAAGGCGGCATTGGCTTCCTCGGCGTGTTCCACCGCCTGCCCTACCGTCAGGTGGCCGTAGCAGCCGGGCCAGTCCGGGCACCCGAGTCCTGCGCTGCTCAGCCGTGTCCAGGCCCCGATCACGACGACGGTGATCGCGAGCAGCGCGCCGAGCAGGCACAGTCGTCGGAACCACGTTTGTCGCATCACGTCATCCGATGTGTGAAAGGCGGAGAAGCTTCTTGAGATCGGTGAGCAGGGCGTTGTCGGGCGCCGTCGCGGGATAGCTCAGGAGCAGGTTGCCGAGCGGGTCGACGAGATAGATCCGCCCGGCGGTGGCCACCGGGCCGTCCGGGTAGACCGGGAACCGCTCGAGAAACTGCGCGCCCTGCTGGCCGACCGGCAGGACGACCACGAGGTCCGGGTGCTCGGTCTCGAAGAAGCGGTTGTCGCAGCAGCGGCCCGTCGCGACCAGGACCCGGCGCACACGGTCCGAGTCCTTGTTGAGCGCGATGCGCGACTGGCGCGTGAGGTAGAGCGCCTTGCGGCAGCGCTCGTCGCAGTGGCCGTCGCCGATGACGACCATGGTCCACTTGCCGCGCAGGAAGTGGTCCTCCACCGGCGAGCCGCCGGCGATCGCGAAGCTGGCCTCGGTCAGCGGGCGGGGCGGATCGATCAACTCACCCTTGTTCGTGCCCCCTGCTGGACGCCAGCCGTCCGCCCCGTAATAGAGCCAGAACGCGAGCGCGAGCGGTACGAAGAAAATCGCCGCGAGCAGAAGTAACTGCCGCCTGCCGCGACGAACCGCCAAAGGATCCGGGGTGTTCATCTCTGGTCGTCTGCCTCGGGTGCGCGTGGCTGGAGGCTCGTCGCGACGAAAGCGACGACCAGCACCAGTGCGAGTGCGAACCATTGTATCGCGTAGCCAAGGTGCCGTTCCGGCGGGAAGCCGATCGACGGGCGCCATGCGCGCTCGAACCCGTCCTGCTCGCTGGCGTCGAGCAGCACGATTCGCCGTTCCACCGGCTCGCCGAGTGCCGCCTCGACATCCGCGGCGACGGGAAAGTTGAGCACCAGCGGCCAGCCCGTCGCGCCGTCCGCGCGGGCCCCGCCAACGCGGAGCCCGGGCGCGGGCAGGACGTCGAGGCGACCCGTCACCGTGCGCGGGGTCGCATCCACGGCCACCGCTGGCAGACGGCTTCGATCGGCGCCGAGCGGCACCCAGCCACGGTCCACCAGCAGCAGCGCGCCGCCGTCCGGGCGTCGCAAGGGCGTGAGCACGCGATACCCGGGCTGCCCGGTGCCGGACGGCATGTTGTCGAGGAGTATCTGGCGCCCGGACTCGTAGCGGCCGCTCGCCGACACCCGCTGGTAGCGCGGGAGTTCGTCCACGCGGGCGACCGTGAGTGGCACGGTGTTCGAGTCGCCCCGCTCGAACGCCTCGATCAGTGCGCGCTTCTCGCGTGACCGGTGGATCTGCCAGGAACCGAGCGTGACGAAGCCCGCGAGCAACGCGAGGGTGAGCGCCAGCGCCCAGCGGCGCGGCGCGAACGTCCGGCCGGCGACCCGGAGCCTCATCTATAATCGCGCCTCCGCGCAGCAAACCCGCACATGATCAAGATCCTCATCGTCCTCGTCCTTGCAGCCATCGTCGCGAGCCTGGGTTCGGGGCTGTTTCACCTCGTGCGGGACGAGGGGAAGTCGAAGCGCATGGTCAATGCGCTCACGCTGCGCATCGCGCTCTCGGTGCTGCTTTTCGTGTTGCTGTTCGTCGCCTGGCGCAACGGACTGATCGAGCCGCACGGCATCAATCGCTGAGCGTCGAATTCCAGTCCGGCGCAGCCCGCCGTCGTCCGCGCGCGTAAAGAAGAACGGCCGCGCTCGGGCGGCCGTCCATTTCTTCACTATCCGCTAACCGCTGGTCACGAACCGCTCTTCGTCACAGCCAGTACACGAAGATGAAGAGCCCGAGCCACACCACGTCCACGAAATGCCAGTACCAGGCGACGCCTTCGAAGGCGAAGTGGTGCGTCGGCGTGAAATGGCCCTTCATCACGCGCAGCCAGATCACCGTGAGCATGATGGCGCCCATCGTCACGTGCAGGCCGTGGAAGCCGGTCAGCATGAAGAACGTCGAACCGTAGACGCCGCTGCCGAGGGTGAGATTGAGGTCCTGGTAGGCCTCCATGTACTCGTGCGCCTGCATGTAGACGAACAGGAAGCCGAGCAGGAACGTGGCGGCCAGGAAGATCTTGAGCAGCGTCCGGTTGCCCGCCCTGAGCGCGTGGTGCGCGATCGTGATCGTGACACCGGAGGTGAGCAGGATCGCCGTGTTGAGCGCCGGGACGCCGAAGGCCGGGATCGTCTCGAACGCTCCCCCGACTGCAGCCGGGCCGTTCGTCGGCCACGTCGCCTCGAAGCCCTTCCACAGGAACACGTTGGTGAGGAACTTGGAGCCCTCGCCGCCGAGCCACGGTACCGAGAGCTGCCGCGTGTAGTAGAGCGCGCCGAAGAACGCAGCGAAGAACATCACTTCGGAGAAGATGAACCACATCATTCCCATGCGGAACGAGCGGTCCACGCCCTGGTTGTATATCCCGGCCTGGCTCTCGCGGATGACCGTGCCGAACCAGCCGAAGAACATGAATGCGACCAGCGCGAGGCCGATGTAGAACACCGACGGCCCCGTGAAGCCGTTCAGCCAGGCGGAGACGCCGAGCATCGTGGTGAACAACGCGACCGAGCCCACGATCGGCCACTTGCTGCCGTGCGGGATGTAGTACTTGTCGCCGCCGTGCGCGGCATGTGCCTGGGCCATGGGCTCGAGCCCTCCTGTTCGTCTTTCCGACACCGCCGGCGCTTCGCATCCGGCGGACCCCGATCTTTCCGTCGTCCTCAGCGTGCCGCGAGCTTCTGCCCGGGCAGCGCGTACATCGAATATGCGAGCGTCATCCGGTCCACGTCCGCCGGCAGGTCCGGGCTCACGATGAAGCGCACCGTGAACTCACGCTCCTCGGACGCGCCGAACGCCTGCGGCGTGAAGCAGAAGCACTCCGTCTTCTGCAGGTACTGCGCCGTGGTCGAGGGCGCGATGCTCGGCACCGCCTGCGCCACCACCGGTCGACGAAGGCGTTGTTGCGGATGCGGAACTTGGCCTCGTACAGCCGGCCCGGCTGCAGCTCGAGTTCGTTCGTCTCGGGCACGAGTTCGAATTCGCTGCCCGGCGCGAGGATGGACATGAACTCGAGCGTCACCTTGCGCCCGGCGCCCGCCTCGCTCGCCCGCGCCGCGGACGGCGTGTCGTTCACGCGTATGCCGGCCGCCTCGCAGATCACCTTGTACAGCGGAACCAGCGCGAAGCCGAACGCGAAGCTGCCCGCCACCATGACCACGAGGCTGCGCGTGAGCGAGCGGTTGCTGCGGCGGGTCGATTCGTCCACGTCAGTGCTGCGCCTTCATGACGCCGGAGGCGATGAACGCCACGTAGATGGCGAGCGCGACCAGCGAGAGCAGGATCGTGGTCCTGCGGATGCTGCGCCGCTGCTCGTCCGTCGGGCCGCCAGTCACGTTCTTGTCGCTCACTTGACGACCGGCGCCTCCTCGAAGGTGTGATACGGCGCCGGCGAGGGCACCGTCCATTCGAGGCCATGATTGCGAGCGCCGTCCCACACCACCGCGCTGGCCGTGGCACCGCCGCGCACGCACTTCCAGATCAGGAGCACGAACAGCAGCTGCGACAGCCCGAAGCCGAAACCGCCGATCGAGGACACCATGTTCCAGTCGGCGAACTGCGTCGAGTAGTCGGGGATGCGGCGCGGCATGCCCGCGAGCCCGAGGAAGTGCTGCGGGAAGAACAGCACGTTCACGAAGATCGCCGAGAGCCAGAAGTGCCAGTTCGCGAGCTTCATGTCGTACATGTGGCCGGTCCACTTGGGCAGCCAGTAGTACACGCCCGCCATGATGCCGAACACGGCGCCCGGCACCAGCACGTAGTGGAAGTGCGCGACGATGAAGTAGGTGTCGTGGTACTGGAAGTCCACCGGGGCGATGGCCATCATCAGGCCCGAGAAGCCGCCGATCGTGAACAGGAACAGGAACGCGAGGGCGAACAGCATCGGCGGCTCGAAGCTGAGCGAGCCCCTCCACATGGTCGCCGTCCAGTTGAACACCTTCACGCCCGTGGGCACGGCGATCAGCATCGTGGAGAGCATGAAGAACATCTCGCCCGCGAGCGGCATGCCCACCGTGAACATGTGGTGCGCCCAGACGATGAACGACAGGAAGGCGATCGAGGCCGTCGCATACACCATCGCGTCGTAGCCGAACAGCGGCTTGCGGGAGAACGTCGGGATGATCTCCGAGACGATGCCGAAGGCCGGCAGGATCATGATGTAGACCTCGGGGTGCCCGAAGAACCAGAACACGTGCTGGTAGAGCACCGGGTCGCCGCCGCCCGAGGCGGCGAAGAAGGTCGTGTGGAAGAAGTGATCGGTGAGCAGCATCGTCACCGCGCCCGCGAACACCGGCATCACGGCGATCAGCAGATACGCGGTGATGAGCCAGGTCCACACGAACAGCGGCATCTTGAGCAGGGTCATGCCCGGCGCGCGCAGGTTCATGATGGTGACGATGATGTTGATCGACCCCATGATGCTGGAGGCGCCCGCCAGGTGGATCGCGAAAATCGCGAGCGGCAGCGCGTCGCCGGTCTGCAGCACCAGCGGCGGGTAGAGCGTCCAGCCGGAGGCGGGGCCGCCGCCCGGCATGAACAGCGACAGGATCAGCAGCGAGAACGCCGCGACCAGCAGCCAGAAGCTGAAGTTGTTCATGCGCGGCAACGCCATGTCCGGCGCGCCGATCTGCATGGGAATCATCCAGTTCGCGAGGCCGACCGTTGCGGGCATCACCGCGCCGAACACCATGATCAGCGCGTGGACGGTGGTCATGGTGTTGAAGAAGCCCGGATCGACCAGCTGCAGGCCCGGCATGAAGAGCTCGGCGCGGATCACCAGCGCCATGCTGCCGCCGACCAGGAACATGATCATGCTGAACACGAGGTACATCGTGCCGATGTCCTTGTGGTTCGTCGTGGTGAGCCACCTGCCGATGCCCTTCGCCGGGCCGTGGTCGTCGTGGTGCTCGTGTGCGGCGCCGTGGGCGTGGGTGTGCGTATGCGTTGCGCTCATCGTCGATTACTCCGCCGCGGCGACATGCAGGGTCGCCGGCTCTTCACTGTTCGTCGCCACCGTCGTCGCGGGTGCCGCGGCTGCCTGACTGGCCGCCTTCTGGGACTCGAGCCACGCGTCGAATTCCGCGCGCGGCTTGACCTCGACCACGATCGGCATGAAGCCGTGGTCACGGCCGCAGAGCTCGACGCACTGGCCGCGATACGTGCCGGTCTTTTCGGCCTTGAACCACAGTTCGTTCACGTAGCCGGGGATGGCGTCCTTCTTGATGGCGAAGTCCGGAACCCACCAGGAATGGATGACGTCGGCCGAGGTGACGAGTACCCGGACCTTCACGCCCTGCGGCACGACCAGCGGATGATCGACGTCGAGGAGGTAGTGCGGCACGGTCGAGGGATCGATGCCCGAGTCGAGCTGCCGGGCGAAGTTGCTGTCCTGGGCGAGCGTCGAGTAGAAAGAGACGCCCTGCCCGACGTATTCGTACTGCCACTTCCACTGGTAGCCAGTGACCTTGACGGTGAGGTCCGAGCCGCTCGAGTCGTCGATCCGGACCAGCGTGCGCGCGGCCGGGATGGCCATGCCGACCAGGATCAGGACGGGAATCACCGTCCAGACGATCTCGGCCGTGGTGTTGTGGTCGAAGGTCGCGGCGACGGCGCCCTTCGACTTCCTGAACGTCGCGATCGAATAGATCATGACGCCGAAGACCACGACGGCGATCACGACGCAGATCCACAGGATCAGGGTGTGCAGCCCGTAGATCTCACGGCTGATTTCCGTGACTCCGACCCGCAGGTTGAGGTCGGACCAGGCCGCCATGGCCGGGGCGCTTCCGATCAGGAAGGCCGCGCTGGCCGCGAGCGCACGCTTCACCATCTTCATGGGCAGACAAACTCCCGTGTCGTAAATCGGCGGCCTCCCCGGACCGCGCCAGTCCCCCGGTCGGGCGCTCTTCGGGCGCCAGGGTCGGGGATTCGCTCGCGGGCCCCGGCGGCTCGTTGGCGAGCCCGGCCGGTTCGATGGCCGCGAGGGTCGCGCAGTTTAACCCCCTGTCACTGCGGAGGAAATACCGCCTGCAACAGTCGGGGCTGATCGAGCCAGGCAGCGGTGGCGGCCGTGTCGGCGACCTCGAGGCGGGGGATGACCGCGAGCGGCGCGACTGCCGAGCAGTCGCTCCAGTGTCGCGATGTTTTCCTCGGGTCGTGCAAAACCGGGGTCGATCCTGTTGCCGATCCAGCCGATGAAGGGGCAACGGCCGGAAGCGGCGACCGCCTCCAGGGTCAGGCGGGCGTGGTTCAGGCAACCGAGCCGCAGTCCCACGACCAGCAGGACCCCGAGGCCCAGCCGCTCGGGGAGGTCGCTCAGGAATCCTTCCGGGTGCAGGGGTACTCGCCAGCCGCCGGCGCCCTCGACCACCGCGAGGTCGGCGCCGGCCGCGGCCCGGGCGAACCAGTCCGCGAGCGCGTCGATGGTGACCGGTACGCCCGCCTCCCATGCCGCGAGGTGCGGGGCAACGGCGGGGCCGAAGCAGTAGGGGTTGGTCAATTCGTAGGGCAGTGACACCGAACTCGCGGCCGCCAGTGCGAGGGCATCCTCGTTACGCAGTCCGTCGTCCGTCGCTACTGCGCCGCTGGCCACGGGCTTCAGTCCCACGACCCGCTGGCCGCGCCGCGCGAGCAGGTAGACGAGGCCGGCCGCCACGGCCGTCTTGCCGACACCGGTGTCGGTGCCGGTGACGAAAATTCCGCGCGGCCGGGCGTGTGACTGGCCTGATGACAAATTGAACTCCCTCTATAGAAAACGCTTTAAGAAACTGAACTTCAAAGCCACATTAATAAGATTTATGAAATTCACGAAGCCGCCTCGCGACTGACGACCATCTCGCGACTCGCAACAGTCCCACCGCTCACATCCGGCCGCGTTCCCGCCGCCCGATCTGGCTGAGCGGAATGCGCGTCTCGCCTGTCGGCGAGGACCGCGGCCGCGGTTCCGTCACGGGCGCCCAGGCGTGCCCGAACACGACTTCGTATGTCGCCGGCACCTGGCCGTCGCGCCGGAAGGTCTCGTAGGCGGCGATCATGCGGGCGAGCGCACCCTTGCCCGTCAGCCCCCGCGGCCGGCCCACGCTCGCGTTGTGGGCGCCGATCGCCTTCAGCTCGCGCATCAGTTCCCGAACCTCGGCGTAGTTGAGCACGTGCCGCTCGACGTCCATCACCGGCTCGGCCAGGCCGGCGCGGACGAGCGCATCGCCCAGGTCGTGCATGTCGATGAAGCGGCTGACGTGCACGTGGTCGTCCACGGCCGCCCACGCCCGTCGCAGCTCGATGAGCGTGTCCGGGCCGAACGTGGCGAAGCTCAGGAGCCCGCCCGGCCGCAGGACCCGCCGGCACTCCGCGAAGACGCGGTCGGGCTCGTTGCACCACTGCAGCATGAGGTTGCTGAAGACGATGTCGAAACTGCCCGACCGGAACGGAAGGCGGGCCGCGTCGGCGCAGACCCGACGGAAGCGCCTCAACAGGGTCTGCCGCCGGCCCGCTTCCTGCAGCATCGATTCTGCGAGGTCGAGCGCGACGACCTGGGCTTTCGGGTAGCGGCGCTTGAGTCCGAGGGCCGCGTGGCCAGTCCCCGTGCCGAGGTCCAGCACCGCAGCAGGCTCGATCCGTACGAGGTCGAGCCGCTCGAGAAGCTCACCGCGCACCCGCTGCTGGAGCTCGGCGGCCGCGTCGTAGTCCCTGGCCGCCCGCCCGAAGGCCCTGCGGACCTCCCGGCGCTCGATGGTGAACCCGCCCTGGTCCCGCTCCTCACGGTTCACGCGGGCACTCCCGCGGCGGCGGACTCCCGCCGACGGCCGAGGAAGCCCTGGATCTCCCGCAGCACCTCGGGCCCGTGCGAGAGGAAGGGCGCGTGCCCACTGCGCGGGATTTCCCGGTACCGGGCCTGCGGCAGCGCGGCGGCCAGCGCGCGTCCCGCGCCGGGGGGCGTCAACCGGTCGTGATCTCCCGCGATGACGAGGGCCGGCAGTGCGATGCCCGCGAGCGCTTCCCGCAGGTCCGTCGTGCGCAGGATCTCGAGGCCGGCCTCGAGCGCGCGCGTGTCGGGCGGGCCGTGAGCCTCGAGGTTCCGCCGCATCAGGCGCAGCGTCTCGAGTGACCGCTCGTCGCCGCGCGTCTGGAGGGCGAGGAAATTCTGCACCGTTCCGCGGTGATCACCCGCGAGTCCGCGCGCGAACTCGTCCAGGACCGCGGCCTGCATGCCGTGTTCCCAGTCGTCGCCGGCGACGAACTTCGGGGTCGTGGCCACGAGGATGAGGGCGCCTGCGAGTCCCGGGTCCTGGCGCGCGAGCTCGAGTGCAATCATTCCGCCGAGCGACCAGCCAAGCAGTGTCGCGCCCTGCGGAACCTGCCGGCCCACGGTCCGCGCCAGGTCCGCAAGCCCTGCAATATCATCGGACCACGCGCTGTGCCCGTGCCCGGGCAGGTCGACGAGGTGCAGTCGCGCGTGCAAGGCGAGCGCGTCCAGCCACGGACCCCACATGCCGCCGTGCAGCGCCCAGCCGTGCAGCAGGACGAGGTCCGGGCCCGTTCCGCGCAGTTCGACGTGCAGGCTCATTCGAGCAGCCCGCGATTGCCGAGCGCGGCCAGCGAGTCGAGCAGCCGGTCGAGGTCGGCGTCCGTGTGCGCGGCCGAAAACGTGATGCGCAGCCGGGAGGTCCCGACCGGTACCGTCGGCGGCCGTATCGCCGGGACGAAGATCCCGGCCTCGAGCAATGCTGCGCTGGCGGACAACGCTGCGGATTCGCTGCCGAGAAGCAGCGGCTGGATCGGCGATGCGGACGTCGCGAGCCGCAGCCCCAGCCGCCCGGCCTCCGCACGAAACCGCGAGGCGTGGCCGAGCACGGTCGCGCGCCGCCACGGTTCATCCGCCATGACCCGCAGCGAGGCGCGAGTGGCGGCGGCGACGGCGGGCGGCAGTGCCGTCGTGTAGATGTACTCGCGCGAACCCTGCGCCAGCGTCTCGATGAGTGCCGCGGAACCGGCGACAAACGCGCCGAACGTGCCCGCGGCCTTGCCCAGCGTGCACATGAGCACCGGGACATCGTCGGCCCCGAGGCCCGCAGCCTCCGCGCTGCCGCGCCCGCGCTCGCCCAGCACGCCGAAACCGTGTGCGTCGTCGACGAAAAGGATCGCCCCGTGGTCCCGGCAGGCGGCCGCGAGTTCGACGAGCGGGGCCACGTCGCCGTCCATGCTGAATACGCCATCGGTCGCCACGAGCGCGTGCCCCGTGCGCGGCCTCGCCATGCGCTCCCGCAGCGTCGCGACATCGCCGTGAGGATAGCGGCGCAGCCGCGCGCCGCTTGCGAGTCCGGCGTCGATGAGCGATGCGTGGTTCAGGCGATCCTCGTGAACGTGGTCGCCGCGGCCGGCCAGCGACCTCACCACGGCAAGGTTCGCCATGTACCCGGTCGAGAAGAGCAGCGCACGCGGGCGCGCGGTGAAGGCCGCGAGCTCGTCTTCGAGGGCGTGGTGCTCGCGCGTGTGTCCGCTCACGAGGTGCGAGGCGCCGCTGCCGACGCCCCAGCGGCGCACGGCATCGACGAATGCTTGGGTCACCGCGGGGTGATCGGACAGCCCGAGGTAGTCGTTGCTGCAGAAGGCGAGGCATTCGCGGTCGCCGACCACGAGCCGCGTGCACCCGGGCGAGCGGGACTCGACGATTGCTCGACTGCGGCCCCGTCCCGCCGCGCGCTGCACTTCGAGCCGGGCGGCGAGTTCTGCCTCGAGTGCCCGCATGGGCGCGACTCAGGCGGCCGTCGTGGCGTCCGCGGCGGTCTCGCGCTCGAGGCCCAGCCGGGCAAAGAGTTCGTCGTCGCGGCTCTTGCCGGGGTTCGGGGTGGTGAGCAGTCGCTCGCCGTAGAAAATCGAGTTGGCGCCCGCAAGAAAGCACAGTGCCTGCACGGCGTCGCTCATGTCGGTGCGGCCGGCCGACAGGCGTACGTATGAACGCGGCATCAGGAGCCGTGCGGTCGCTACGGTGCGCACGAGGTCCAGCGGGTCGAGCGGAGGCAGCCCATCGAGCGGCGTGCCCTTGACCTGCACCAGCTGGTTGATCGGCACGCTTTCAGGGTGCATGGGCAGGGTCGCGAGCGTGTGCAGGAGCTGCACGCGGTCGAGTTCGGACTCGCCCATGCCGAGGATCCCGCCGCAGCAGACCTTGAGTCCCGCGTCACGGACCGACTCAAGCGTGTCGAGGCGGTCCTGGTAGGTGCGCGTGGTGACGATTTCGCCGTAAAACGCCTCGGAGGTGTCGAGGTTGTGGTTGTAGTAGTCGAGCCCGGCCTCCTTGAGCTCGCGGGCCTGCCCCGGGGACAGCATGCCGAGCGTCGCGCAGGTCTCGAGGCCAAGTGCCCGCACGGCGCCCACCATTTCCTTGATCTGCGCGAGCTGCTTCGGCTTGGGGCTGCGATAGGCGGCGCCCATGCAGAAGCGCGTCGCGCCGCCGGCCTTCGCGGCCCCGGCGGCAGCAACGACCGCCGCGACGTCGAGCACTTCCTCGCGCTCGACACCGGTCTCGTAGCGAACGCTCTGCGGGCAGTAGGCGCAGTCCTCCGGGCAGGCGCCCGTCTTGACCGACAGCAGGGTGCTCACCTGCACGCGGTTCGGGTCGAAAGAGAGCCGGTGCACGCGCTGCGCGTGGTAGAGCAGGTCGTTGAACGGCAGCGCGTTCAGCGCACGCGCCTCCTCTAGCGTCCAGTCGGTGCGGACTTCGCCGAGGCGGTCCAGGTCCAGGGGTGACATCGGGAATCCTGCGGTTCGGGATAGAAATTCGTGCTGTCGGCCGGCTCGCTGCAGCGGATGCTGGCAGCGGACGGTCGGCGGGCAATACTCCGAGCGCAGGCGCCGACTGTCAACCAATGAACCGCGGATCGGTTGACAGGATCGTGGACGTGATCGGCGGCCTGCTTCTGCCGCCACGCTGCCTGCTGTGCGGCCGGGCGGGCCAGCGGCCCTGCCTCGACCTGTGCGCCGATTGCGAGGCCGCGCTCCCGGACTCGCCGGCAATGCTCCGGCCAGGCCCGCCTCCGCTCGATCGCTGTTACGCGCCCTATGCCTACGGCTTTCCCGTGGATCACCTGGTGCACTCGCTCAAGTATCGCGGGCAACTCGCGACCGGCCGCGTGCTTGGCGCGCTGCTCGCGAGTCGGGCCGAAGCATTCGGGCTGCATCTCGACGTCGACTGCCTCGTCCCCGTGCCGCTCCACCCGTTCCGTCACGCCGATCGCGGGTTCAACCAGGCGGCCGAGATCGCGCACCGGGTCGGCCGGATCGTGGGGAGGCCGGTGCTCGAGGGCGCGCTCCACCGCACGCGCGAGACCCGGCCGCAAGTGGGCCTTCGGCTCGCCGATCGCCGCGACAACCTCCGGGGCGCATTCCGTGCGGACGCGCGCGTGCGGGGCCGGCGGGTCGTCATCGTGGACGATGTCTGCACGACGGGCAGCACGCTCGCCGCCGCCGCCGCGGCCGTGCGAGAGGCCGGTGCGACCTCGGTGGACGCGTGGTGTGTCGCGCGGGCGGATGCGCCGTAGCGGGTACACTGGCCGCCCCTGACGGAGGCGGGTTACCCATGGCACAGGACCAGGCGATCGTCGCGAAACCGATGGCCGCGTTGCGCGAGTTCCTGAAGCTCGAGTCGGCGAGCGGCATCCTGCTGGTGGTGGCCGGCGCGCTTGCGATGGTGGCGGCCAACACCCCGCTCGCCGACTGGTACGAAGCGCTGCTCGCGACGCATTTCAAGGTGCAGTTCGGCGTGCACGCGCTCGACAAGCCGCTGGTGGTCTGGGTCAACGACCTGCTGATGGCGATCTTCTTCCTGCTGGTCGGCCTCGAGATCAAGCGCGAGGTCGTCATGGGCGAGCTCTCGGACGCATCGCGGGTCGCGTTGCCCGCGATCGCGGCGCTCGGCGGCATGATCGTTCCCGCCGGCATCTACGCCGCCGTCAACTGGCACGACCCCGTGGGCATCACCGGCTGGGCGATTCCGTCGGCCACCGACATCGCCTTC
Organism: uncultured Gammaproteobacteria bacterium; assembly: GCA_963726665.1. GTDB lineage: Bacteria > Pseudomonadota > Gammaproteobacteria > Steroidobacterales > Steroidobacteraceae > RPQJ01. The sequence continues at coordinate 249,900 of CAVSDW010000019.1, forward strand.
GCGCTCGGCGTGCTGTCGCTCTTCGGCGAGCGCGTGCCGCTGGGGCTCAAGATCTTCCTGATGACGCTCGCGGTCCTCGACGACCTCGGCGCGATCGTAATCATCGCGATCTTCTACACGCATGACCTTTCCGTCGAGGCGTTGCTCTTCGCGGGCCTCGCCGTGGCGGCGCTCTTCGCGTTGAACAGGCTCGGCGTGCGTCGCATCGCACCGTACATCCTGGTGGGCGCGTTGCTGTGGTTCTGCGTGCTCAAGTCAGGCGTCCACGCCACGCTCGCGGGCGTGGTCACGGCGCTGTTCATTCCCGCACGCGACGCCGTGGACCCGGAGCACCCGCCGCTCAAGAGGCTCGAGCACTCGCTGCACCCCTGGGTCGCCTTCGGCATCCTGCCCGTCTTCGCATTCTCGAACGCAGGCGTGAACCTCGAAGGCCTCGGAATCAGGGACCTGCTGCACCCGATTCCGCTCGGCATCATGCTGGGGCTCTTCGTCGGCAAGCAGGCGGGCGTTTTTGCATTTGCCTGGGCCGCGGTGAAGCTCGGGATCGCCCGGCTGCCCTCCGGCGTCAAATTCACCCATGTGTACGGCGCCGCCATCCTCTGCGGCATCGGGTTCACCATGAGCCTCTTCATCGGCATGCTCGCCTTCGAGAACGCGGGCGGCGGCGAAGTGGTTCTCACCGACCGTCTGGGAATACTGGTCGGGTCGCTCGTCTCGGCGGTCGTGGGCTACGTCGTGCTGCACTTCGTGCTGCCGCGGCCGCGCAGCACGAACCCCTAGCTCGTCGACACGGTGCCCGCCCGCATCCTGTTCCTGCTCGCGCGGAAACATGCTCGCGGAACAGGATCCGGTCGGTCACTGCGCGGTAGCGGCCGGGCGTGGGGTCTGTTCCGGCGAGCATGTTTCCGGGCGAAGCCGGGACAGACCCCAGGCCCGGCCGCGCGGTGCCCCTCAGCGGGCAAACAGGTAGTCGAGGAGAATTCCCGCGAAGACCGCCAGCCCGAACAGGTTGTTGTTCAGGAAGGCGCGGAAGCAGCGATCCGGGTCCCGCGTGCGGATCAGCCACTGCTGATGGGCCGCAAGGCCCGCCGCGACCACGAGCCCGTACCAGTACCAGCGCCCGAGGCTGCACATCAGGCCGACGCACGACAGGCCCGCGATCGCACCCGCCTGCAGGACCGCAACGATTCCGCGGTCCGCGCGCCCGAACAGGATCGCCGAGGAGCGGATGCCGATGAGGAGGTCGTCCTCGCGGTCGACCATCGCGTAGATCGTGTCGTATGCGGTGGTCCAGAGCACGACCGACGCGAACATGACCCAGGCGTGCGGAGGCACCGAGCCCGTCTGCGCGGCGAAGGCCATCGGCACGGACCAGCCGAATGCGGCGCCGAGGTAGACCTGCGGCAGGGAGAAGAAGCGCTTGAGGAATGGATAGGTCACGGCCAGCACGCCGCCGACCAGTGCCAGCACCTGCGTCGGCCGGTTGAGCGGGATGATGAGGGCCAGGGCAGCGAGCGCCAGCACAGCGAAGAGACCGAGCGCCTCGGCGGTCGAGACCGATTGCTTTGCCAGCGGCCGGTTCGCCGTGCGGCGCACGTGCGGGTCGAACTCGCGGTCGGCGAAATCGTTCATGACGCAGCCCGCCGAGCGCATGACGAACGTGCCGGTCACGAAGATCACGAACAGCCGCTCGTCGGGGTGACCGTCCGCAGCGACCCACAGCGCCCACAGCACCGGCCAGAGCAGCAGCCAGATGCCGATCGGGCGGTCGATGCGCATGAGGCGCGCGTACTCGCGCAGGCGCCGGAGGGCGGGTGAGTGCCCGGTGCTCCCGCCTTTCTCGTCGATGTCGGTCGCGTTGCCCATCGGAATCCTTGCCGGCCCGTCAGACCTTGCCGAAGCGCTCGCCTTGTCCCACCCAGCGCCGCAGCAGGGCCTCCATGTTGGACCTCGGGCCGTGGAGCATCAATGTCGCCGCCTTCTGGACGTCCGGCAGGAGGTCCGAGTCGCGCACGAGGTCGGCAACCTTGAGCTGCATGAGGCCGGTCTGCCGCGTGCCGAGCAGCTCGCCCGGCCCGCGCAGCTCGAGGTCGCGACGCGCGACCTCGAACCCGTCGTTGGTGTCGCGAAGCACCGCGAGCCGCTCCTTCGCGATCGGCGTGAGCGGCGGCTGGTAGAGCAGGACGCAGCTGCTTTCGACCGATCCCCGGCCGACGCGCCCGCGCAACTGGTGCAGCTGCGCGAGCCCCATCCTCTCGGCGTTCTCGATCACCATCAGGCTCGCGTTGGGCACGTCCACGCCGACCTCGATGACGGTCGTGGCGACCAGCAGGTCGAGATGACCCTGCTTGAAGGCGGTCATGACTTCGTCCTTGCGGCGGCCTGGCATGCGTCCGTGCACGAGCCCGATGCGCACGCCGGGCAGCGCTGCGGCCAGCACCTCGGCCGTCTCCTCCGCTGCCTGCTGCCGCACGGCGTCCGATTCGTCGATCAGCGGGCAGACCCAGTAGGCCTGGCGGCCGGAGCCGCACGCTGCCTCGATGCGCTGCACGATCTCGTTGCGGCGCGTCTCGGGGAGGACGACGGTGCGGACCGGCGTGCGGCCCGGCGGCAGCTCGTCGATCACGGACACGTCGAGGTCCGCGTAGGCGGTCATCGCGAGCGTGCGCGGTATCGGCGTCGCGGTCATCACCAGCTGGTGCGGATAGCGTCCTTCGCGAAGGCCCTTCTCGCGAAGCTGGACACGCTGGTGCACGCCGAAGCGATGTTGCTCGTCGACGATGACGAGCCCGAGCCGCGCGAAGTTCACGCCTTCCTGGAAGAGCGCGTGCGTACCGATCGCGACCTGGATCGAGCCGCTCGCGAGGTCCTGCTCGAGCGCACCGCGGGTCCGGCCCGTGTGACGGCCCGTGAGCAGGCCGACGCGGACGCCGAGCGGGTCGAGCCAGCCCTGGAAATTTCGCGCGTGCTGCTCGGCCAGCAGCTCTGTCGGCGCCATTACCGCGGCCTGGGCTGCGTTTTCCACGGCGCGAAGCGCCGCAAGCGCGGCAACGACGGTCTTGCCCGACCCCACGTCGCCCTGCACCAGCCGCATCATTGGCCGCTCGCGCTCGAGGTCGGATTCGATCTCGCTCCACGCGCGGCGCTGTGCGCCGGTCAATTCGAAGCCGAGGGCCGCACGGCAACGAGCGACGATATCGGAACGCGCCGGCAGCGGCCACGCGTCGTCCTTGTCGGCGGCTTCGCGCAGCAGTCGCAGGCTGATCTGGTGCGCGAGCAGCTCCTCGAAGGCGAGCCGTCGCTGCGCCGGGTGACGGCCGGCGTTCAGCAACTCGATGTCGGCGGATGGCGGCGGTCGGTGCACGTAACGCAGCGCAGCCACGAGCGCCGGCATGCGGGTGGTGACGAGCACGTCCGGTGCGATCCAGTCGCGCAGCCCTCCATCGGCAAGTTGCGCGAGCGCGAGGCCCGTGAGCACCCGCATGCGTCCCTGCTGCACGCCTTCCGTCGCCGGGTACACGGGCGTCAGGCTCTCGTCCGCAGGCGGCGTCGACTCCGCGACCACCCGGCGGTACTCCGGGTGAACGATTTCGAGGCCTCCAGGACCCGGGCGCGCTTCGCCGAAGCATCGCAGGCGCGTGCCGCGCACGAGCGCTTCCTGCTGCGCGGCGGAGAAGTGGAAGAAGCGCAGGGTGATGGAGCCGGATCCGTCCGCGATACGGCACAGCAGCGCGCGGCGGCGACGGAACACGATCTCGGCGAGCTGCACCTCGCCCTCGATCACCGCCCGGTCGCCCGGCCGCAGCGTCCCGATCGGGACGACGTGCGTACGGTCCTCGTAGCGCAGCGGGAGGTGGAAGACCAGGTCCTGGACCGTGAAGATCCCGAGTCGTTCGAGCGTCGCGGCCAGCGCCGGCCCCACGCCGCGCAGGCTGGTGACTGGACGCTCGTCCAGCGGCGGCTGCGGCGCCGGGGCGCTGGACATTCGATTGCGTCAGAGCGCCAGGACGGCGTCCATCTCGACGGCTGCCCCGCGCGGCAGTGAGGCGACGCCCACGGCGGCGCGAGCTGGATAGGGCTGCTGGAAGTACTCCGCCATCACGCGGTTGACCAGGGCGAAGTGCGCGAGGTCGGTCAGGAACACGTTCACCTTGACCACGTGCGACAGGTCGCCGCCCGACGCGATCGCCACCGCGCGCAGGTTGTCGAACACTCGACGCACCTGCGCCTCCATGTCGCCCGCGACGATCTCGCCGGTCTTCGGATCCAGCGGGATCTGGCCCGAGAGATACACGGTGCTGCCGGCCCGGACGGCCTGCGAGTAGGTGCCGATGGCCTGGGGTGCGTCTGCGGTCGAGATGGGCGTGCGGGTCACGGAGGGCTCCGGGGGTGAGCGGTTGGTGATCAGCGGTTCGCGGCTAGTGTAAGAGATAAGACAACGGCTCGTGATCAGCGATTGGCCGGCAGCGCAGGAGGAAGAGATCGGTTCGTGAGCAGTAGTCAGCGGCAAGTTCGGACGGCCAGCGGCCCCGTGGCCACACCCTCACTATCCGCCAACCGCTGATCACTGACCGCTTCCCTCCTCACGCCAGCGACCGGATCACCTTCAAGACTTCCGGCATGGCGCGGATCGCACGGATCACGCGCGCGAGGTGCTTGCGGTCCTGCACGAGCAGTTCGAAGGTGAGCGACGAGCTGTCGCTGTCGCGCTCGATGAGCGAGACACGGTCGATGTTGGTCTGCGTGCCGGAGATCGCGGCGGCCACCTGGGCGAGCACGCCCATGCGGTTGGTGACCTCGGCCTTGATCTCGACGTGGAAGAGCTGGTTTACGGCCGGGCGCCATGCCACCGAGATCCACTTGTCCGGCTGCTTGCGGAACGTGGAGAGGTTGCCGCAGGCGTCGCGGTGGATCACGACGCCGCGTCCCGACGACAGGTTGGCGATGATGGGGTCGTTCGGGATCGGGAAACAGCAGCGCGCGTAGGTGACGACCAGGCCCTCGGTGCCTGCGATCGCGAGAGGCCCCGGTTGTACGTCGGGCGTTACGTCCGTGTCCGGCGGCAGCAGGCGCCGCGCCAGGAGTGGTGCCACGCGCTCACCCAGGCCGACCTTCTCGTACAGCTCCTCTTCGTTGCGAAGCCCGAGGTCGCGCACCACGGAGTCCACCGCCTCGGCCGGAATCTTGCGCAGGTTCAGGGAGAACTCCTCGAGCGACTGGTTCAGCAGGCGCTTGCCGAGGTCCACCGCCTCGGAGCGCTTGAGGTTCTTCAGGTACTGGCGAATCGAGGCGCGGGCCTTGGCGGTGACGACGAAGTTGATCCACGACGGATTCGGCGTCGCGCCCTTCGCGGAAATGATCTCCACCGTCTGGCCGTTCCTGAGCGGCGTGCGCAGTGGCACGAGGCGGCGGTCCACCTTGGCGGCAACGCAGCGGTTGCCCACGTCCGTGTGGACGTCGTAGGCGAAGTCCACGCAGGTCGACCCGCGCGGCAGCCTGCGGATGTCGCCCCTGGGAGTGAACACGTAGACCTTGTCCGGGAACAGGTCGACCTTGACGCTCTCGAGGAATTCCTCCGAGTTGCCGCCCTGCTGGATGTCGACCAGCTGCTGCAGCCATTCGCGCGCCCGGTCGCCGTAGGTGCCTGTCGATTCGTCGCCTTCCTTGTACTGCCAGTGGGCCGCGATGCCCGACTCGGCGACTTCGTGCATCGCCGTAGTCCGGATCTGCACCTCGATCGGCGTGCCGTTCGGCCCGAAGAGCGTGGTGTGCAGCGACTGGTAGCCGTTCGCGCGCGGGATGGCGATGTAGTCCTTGAACCGGCCGGGCATCGGCCGGTAGACGCCGTGCACGATGCCGAGCGTGCGGTAGCAGGTGTCCTCGGAGTCCACCACGATGCGCACGCCGTACACGTCGACGATCTCGTTAAGGGACACCTTCTTGCGCCGCATCTTCTGGTAGATGCTGTAGGCGTCCTTCTCGCGGCCCTCGACGCGGCCCTCGACACCGGCCCTTGTGAGCGCCGTGCCGAGCGCGTCGCAGATGTTGCCGACGAACTGCTTCTGGTTGCCCTTCGCCTTGCGGACGGCCGTCTCGATCACCTTGTAACGGCGCGGATAGAGCGACCTGAAGCCGAGGGCCTCGAGCTCGACCTTGATGGCGTGCATGCCGAGGCGGTTGGCGATGGGCGCGTAGATGTCGAGCGTCTCGCGGGCGATCGCCCGCCGCTTGGCGGGCGGCATCGAGCCGAGCGTGCGCATGTTGTGGGTGCGGTCGGCGAGCTTGACCATGATGACGCGGATGTCGCGCACCATCGCGAGCAGCATCTTGCGGAAGCTCTCGGCCTGGGCTTCCTCGCGGCTCTTGAAATGGATCTGGTCGAGCTTGCTCACCCCGTCGACCAGTTCGGCGACTTCCTGGCCGAAGCGCAGCGTGATCTCGTCCTTGAGCGTCGGGGTGTCCTCCATGACGTCGTGGAGGATCGCCGCGATCAGGGTCTGCGAGTCGAGGCGAAGGTCGGCGAGCAGGTCGGCGACCGCGACCGGATGGGTGATGTAGGGCTCGCCGGAGCGACGGCGCTGCCCCTGGTGCGCGCTGAAGGCGAAATCGTAGGCTTCCTGGACGCGCTCGACCTCAGCCGGGGGCAGGTAGCCCTCGAGCTTGGAGATCAGCTGGCTGATGCCGATGGACCGTCTTCCGTACGGCAGCAGGCTGCGCAGGGAAGACGTGACGTCCATGGCCAGGTTCCCGGGCCGGGATCAGTCTCCCAGACCGATCTGCGGCGCGCGGAGTTCGCCCATGAACTCGGGCTCGGGCATGAACTCCTGCGGCGGCTGGTCGGGCTCCTCGAGTATCTCGAGGCCGACGTGACCGGCGGCCACCTCACGCAACGCAAGCACCGTCACCTTGTCGTTCTGCCATTCGAGCGTCGCTTCGGCGCCGTTCGCGAGCTTGCGCGCGCGCTTGGAGGCCACCAGCACGAGCTGGAACAGGTTCGGAACGTTCTGCAGGCAGTCTTCGACGGTAATGCGGGCCATGGGCGGTCTTTACGTATCAGTCGGGGACAAGGGGCGTGAGCATAACACAGGGACTGGAGCGACCTGGTGGAGAGCGGGCGTAACGGCAGAAAGCGGTTAATGATCAGCGGTTAGCGATTAATCAGGAATCGGAACGGCGGGCGCCACCACCCTCCTGCTAACCGCGAACCGCTAGTCACCAACCGCTTCCCCGGCCGTCAGGCCGTCCGCCAGTTCCGCGAGCCCCGGCCGCCCGGCCTGCGACGCCTCGCCGCGGCCACGGATCACGTCCTGCAGCTCGCCAAGCGCCCGGTCGAAGTCGTCGTTCACCACCACGTAGTCGAATTCCCGCCAGTGGCCCATGTCCGAGGCCGCGTCCCGCAGCCGGCGCCGGATCACCTCTTCGGAATCGGTGCCGCGTCCCCGCAGCCTGCGCTCGAGTTCGGCTCGCGAGGGCGGGAGGATGAAGATCGACCGGCATTCGGGCAGCGCGTGTCGAACCTGCGCCGCGCCCTGCCAGTCGATCTCGAGGATCAGGTCCTGGCCGTCGGCGAGCGACTGTTCCACCTGCGCCTTCGAGGTGCCGTAGCTGTTGTCGAAAACCGTCGCGTGCTCGAGGAACCCGCCTCCTGCCGCCATCCGGTCGAATTCCTCGCGGGTGACGAAGAAATAGTCACGAGCGTGGACCTCGGTCGGGCGTCGGGGGCGGGTGGTGTAGGAGATCGAGAAGCGCAGCGCCGGCTCGCGCTCCATGAGCGCGCGCACCAGCGAGGTCTTGCCGGCGCCGGAGGGCGCGGCGATGACGAACAGGCGACCGCGGCCCGCGATGTCAGTCAAGGCGGTCACCCGGTTTCACTCGACGTTCTGCACCTGCTCGCGCATCTGCTCGATCAGGACCTTCATGTCAACGGCGGCCCGCGTCGTCTCGACGTCCTGCGACTTCGAGGAGAGCGTGTTCGCCTCGCGGTTGAGTTCCTGCATCAGGAAATCGAGGCGCCGGCCGGCGGGCTCCGTCGCGTCGAGCACGCGCAGCGTCTCGGTGACGTGGCTCCCCAGTCGATCGAGTTCTTCCTCGACGTCCATCTTGTAGGCGAGCAGCACCAGTTCCTGTTCGAGGCGATCCGTGTCCACCTGCGTTCCAAGCTGGGCGACGCGCTCGGAGACCTTCGCGCGGATGCGCGCACTCACCTCCGGCAGGCGGGCCCGAACCAGCGCCACCCCTTCGATGAGTCCCTCGCAGCGCTGACGCAGCAGTTCGTGGATGCGCGCACCCTCGCGCGCCCGCGAATCGTTCAATTCGGCGGCCGTCTCGCCGATGAGCGCGAGTGTCTCGCCCGCGACGGGCGCCAGGTCGCGCTCCGCCTCGCGGATCACGCCGGGCCAGCGCAGGATGTCGAGCGCGCTCATCGGCCCGGGGATGCCGCCGAGCATGCTGCCCACGTCGGCGGCGCGCCTGAGCAGCTGCTCGACCATCGGGCGGTTGAGTTCGAGTTGCGGCGCGGTCGCCGTGGTCGATCGCAGGTAGAGGCCCGCCTCCACCTTGCCGCGGCGCAGGTTGGCGCCGAGGAGCTGGCGCACGTCGCCCTCGAGGCCGCGCAGGTCCTCCGGCAGCCGAAGGGAGATCTCGAGGTAGCGGTGGTTGACCGTGCGCAGCTCGCAGGTCAGCGTGCCCCAGGGCCCCTGGCGCTCGCGTCGCGCAAAGCCCGTCATGCTGCGGATCATGGAAGTTCCCGGGCGGAAATTCTTGGAAAGGCGACCGTCGGCCACGCGCGCGCCACTTACCGGGATGCTGCGCGGGATGTTATAAAACCGGCCAGAGTTTACATTAGAAGCAGGCGTGCCGGAGCGACACTTGCACATCGAGCACGCGGATCTGAGCCTCCTCGGGAATCGCGAAGAAAACCAGGACCGGGTTGCGGTTGCGATCGGCGACGGCGCCGCATTGCTCGCCGTGGTCGACGGCATGGGCGGGCATGCCGACGGCGCGCACGCCGCGGAGGCAGCCATACGATCGATGGTCGGCGACTTCTGGGAAGCGAGCCGCCCGATCTTCGACCCCGAGGGATTCCTGCACCTCGCGGTCGGCCGCGCGCACGACGCAGTGGTCGCGCTCGGTCGGGGCTTGCCGCCGGAGATCCGGCCACGAGCCACCTGCGCCGCCTGCCTGGTGCAGGGATCGAGCGCCTACTGGGTGCACGTGGGGGACAGCCGCATCTACCAGCTGCGTGCGGGAACGGTCGTCGCGCGGACACGCGACCACAGCCACGTCGAGCTCCTGCTGCGCGCGGGCCGCATCACCGAGCGGCAGGCCCAGGACCATCCGATGCGCAACTACGTCGAGTGCTGCATCGGAGGCGACCCGGTGCTTCCCGAAATGTCGCTCAGCGGCCGCCACGTGCTGCGGTCCGGCGATGTCGTGGTGCTGTGTTCCGACGGGCTCTGGTCCGGGCTCACCGACGAGCAGATCGCCACGCTGAGCCAGGATCCGGAGCGCAACCTGCGCGAGACGCTCGCCGGGCTCGGTGAGCGCGCGCTGCTCGCGACGGCGCCATACGCCGACAACACGACCGCCGCGGCGATCCGCTGGCTCGGCAACTGATTCCAGGAGATCGAACGTGAGACCCAGCGGCCGATCGCCTGACCAGATGCGCGCCATTCGCATCACCCGGGGATTCACGCGTCACGCAGAAGGCTCGGTGCTGGTCGAGTTCGGCGACACGCGCGTGCTGGTGACCGCGAGCGTCGAGGACGGCGTGCCGTCTTTCATGCGCGGCAAGGGCGAAGGCTGGGTGACTGCCGAGTACGGCATGCTGCCGCGCGCGACGCACACGCGCTCGGCCCGCGAGGCCGCGCGCGGCAAGCAAAGCGGTCGCACGCTGGAGATCCAGCGCCTGATCGGGCGGTCGCTGCGGGCGGCCGTGGACCAGCGCGCGCTCGGCGAGCGCACGATCACGCTCGACTGCGACGTGCTGCAGGCGGATGGCGGCACGCGCACCGCCGCCATCACGGGAGCCTACGTCGCACTGGTCGATGCGACCGACAGCCTGGTCCGCCGCCGCGCCATCGCGCGCAGCCCCCTGCATGGCCAGGTCGCGGCCGTCTCGGTGGGTATCGTGGGCGGAATCCCGGTGGTGGACCTCGACTACCTCGAGGACTCGGATGCCGAGACCGACATGAACGTGGTCATGAACAACGGCGGCGCGTTCATCGAAGTCCAGGGAACGGCCGAAGGTCACGCTTTCCGCAGGCATGAACTCGATGGGCTGCTGGATCTTGCATCCGCCGCCTGCCAGCAGCTCTTCCTGGTCCAGCTTGCCGCCCTGCAGGAGCCGCGGGCGGGCGCGTCCCCGGGGCCCGGCGCGTGAGCGACCGATTGCCTGCGCAGCTGGTCCTCGCGACCGGCAACGCCGGCAAGCTCAGGGAACTCCGGCAGATCCTGGCGCCCTGGCGCGTCGAGGTCCGGCCACTGGCGGAATTCACGAGCCTGGCTGCCGAGGAGACCGGCCAATCGTTCGTCGAGAACGCAATTCTCAAGGCGCGCTTTGCCGCGCAGGTGTCCGGTTTGCCTGCGATCGCGGACGACTCGGGCCTGGAGGTGGATGCACTCGGCGGCGCGCCCGGCATCCGTTCGGCGCGTTACGCGGGCGAGGGCGCCGGCGACGAAGCGAACAACGCAAGACTGCTGCGTGAAATGCACGGCGTTCGCGACGCCGGGCGCGGTGCCCGCTACCGCTGCGCAATGGTGTACGTCGCGGGGCCGGGCGATCCGACGCCAGTCGTGTGCGAGGCAAGCTGGGAGGGGCGGATTGCGACGGCGCCCCGCGGGACCGGCGGATTCGGCTACGACCCGCTCTTCTTCGTCGCGGGGACCGAACGGACGGCCGCCGAGTTCGAATCCGACGAGAAGAATCGCGTGAGCCACCGCGGCCAGGCGCTGCGCCGGCTCGTCGCCGCGCTCGGCGGCGGCGAGCGCGGGTCGTGACCGCGCTGGTCGAGCCGCCGCTCGCCCTCTACGTGCACCTGCCGTGGTGCGTGCGCAAGTGCCCGTACTGCGACTTCAACTCGCATGCCGTCCCGTCGGCAGGCGTGCCCGAAGGCGTGTATCTCGCGGCACTGCTCGACGACCTTGAGTTCGCGGCACGCGCGGTCGCCGGGCGCGAGATCGTGTCGGTCTTCTTCGGCGGCGGAACGCCGAGCCTGTTCTCCGCCCGCGCCATCGAGGCGGTGCTTGCGAGGCTCCGCGATCTGCTGCCGGTTTCGGGCGACGCGGAGGTCACGCTCGAGGCAAATCCCGGCACGGTCGAGCACGGGGCATTCGCCGCGTACCGGGACGCCGGGGTCAACCGGGTCTCGCTCGGCGCGCAGAGTTTCGACGACCGCAGCCTCGCGGCGCTGGGCCGGATCCACGCGAGCGGCGAGATCGGCAAGGCAGTCGCGGAGCTGCGCGCAGCCGGCATCGGCAACTTCAACCTCGACCTCATGTACGGCTTGCCGGAGCAGGCGCCGCGAGGCAGCCCTGCGCGACGTCGAGCGCGCCATCGAACTCGAGCCCGCCCACATCTCGCATTACAACCTGACGCTCGAACCGGGCACCGCCTTCGAGCGGCGCCCGCCGCCGCTGCCGGACGAGGATGCCGTGTTCGAGATGCAGGCATCCTGTCAGGCGCTGCTCGCGAGCGCCGGGTTCGGCCAGTACGAGGTATCCGCCTACGCACGGCCCGGGCGCCGCTGCAGGCACAACCTCAACTACTGGGAGTTCGGCGACTACCTCGGCATCGGCGCGGGCGCGCACGGCAAGGTGACCCATGCCGCGATTGGTTGCGTGAGTCGCGCGGAACGGTCGCGCCAGCCTGGCAGGTACATGGCGGCGGCGCGGGCGGAGGAGCGCGTTGCTGCGCAACGCACGATCCCCGACACGGACCTCGCGTTCGAGTTCTGCCTGAATGCGCTTCGGCTGGTCGAGGGTTTCGACGAATACACTTTCGAGGCGCGTACGGGGCAGGCGTGGGCGGCCGTCCGGGCCGCGGACGCTGCTCGTGAGCGCGGCTTGCTAGAGCGAACGCCGGCCGGGCACTGGGCCGCGACGAGCCAGGGACGCTTGTTCCTCAATGACTTGCAGGCGATGTTCCTCCCCGAACCGGGTCCCGCGGGCGCCCTGGGCGTCCCGCGCACCTGATCGGGGAGCCGGTTTCCCTGTGGCCATGGGCCAGACACCGGGTCCGGACGATCCAGTTATGCACATCCGGGAGTCGTCGACCAATATTCGGCGGGTTACAGCCTGTAGTCGAAGTGACATCTTAGGCACAGCCAATAAGCAATTGATTTCATTATAAGAAAATACATGGTCAAAAAATGATCAAACCGAAAATGGCCTAATGCTGTGCCACGCGCGGCGGCAGCTGGGCCGATTCATCCACAAAGTTACCCACAGGTTTTGTGGATAACCGGGCGTGGCGTCGGAGCGACAAAATGGTCGGCCTTGTCAGGGCTGGCCACCGCTCCTATACTTCGCGCCCTTTTTCCCTGTCTGCCCAAAGGACCGCGGCCATGAAGAGCGGAATCCATCCCGACTACAAGATCATCAACGTGACCTGCAGCTGCGGGAACACCTTTGAAACGCGCTCCACGCTGGGCGAGAACCTGCAGATCGAGGTGTGCTCGAACTGCCACCCGTTCTACACCGGCAAGCAGAAGATGGTGGACACGGGCGGTCGTGTGGACCGCTTCCGCAAGAAGTACGCGCGCGGCTGACCGGAGCCGGTCGGACGGTCGTCGACGGGGCGCCTCGGGCGCCCCGTTTCGTTTGAGCAGCCTTAGCGGTGCATCCGGACGCCGGTCGCCGGGTCCGGGAACTTTCGGGCCCCGCGAGGGCCCCTTAGACTCAGGGTTCCTGTCCGCGAGGTCCGCGCATGCGACTGCACACCGTCCGACTCCTGGCCGCGATACTCGCGGCGACCGCGGTCGCCAGTTGCGCCACCAACCCGGTGACGGGCAGCGCCGATCTCGTCACGATGTCGGAGGCCCAGGAAATCGCGATCGGCCGACAGGAGCACCCGAAGATCCTGGAGCAATTCGGGCGCTACGACGACGAAGCGCTGCAGCTCTACGTGAGCCAGGTCGGGCAGCGCATTGCGGCGGTGAGTCACCGGCCCCAGCTCCAGTACACCTTCACGGTCCTCGACAGCGCGGAGGTGAACGCATTCGCCCTGCCGGGCGGCTACGTCTACATCACGCGCGGGATCATGGCCTACCTCAACTCGGAGGCGGAACTCGTCGCCGTGCTCGGCCACGAGGTGGGACACGTGACCGCGCGGCATGCAGTGCGGCAGCAGACGGGCGCGATGGCCACCGGCGTCGGCGCGACCGTGATCGGCATCCTGACGGGCAGCGGGGACCTCGCGAATGTCGCCAACATGGCCGGCACCGCGCTCGTGAGCGGGTACGGCCGGGACATGGAACTCGAGGCCGATGACATCGGCGCCCAGTACCTCGATCGCCTGGGCTATGACCCCGACGCGATGATCGACGTCGTGAAGCTGCTCAAGAACCAGGAGACCTTCGAGATCCAGCAGGCGCGTGCCGAGAACCGCAAGCCCCACATCTATCACGGCGTGTTCGCCACGCACCCCGACAACGACACCCGCCTGCACGAGGTGGTAAAGGCGGCCCACAAGGTCGATGCGAACGATGCGCCGCGTCCCGATGGCCGCGACGCCTACCTCGATCACGTCAAGGGCATGGCGTTCGGCTCGAGTGCCGCCCAGGGCATGGTCCGCGGGAGCCGCTTCTACCACGCGGACATGGGATTCACCCTGGCATTCCCGGGCGCGTGGACCGTCGACAACACGCCGAGCAAGGTCGTGGCATTCCCGGCGCAGAAGGATGCGTTCCTCGAGCTGTATGCGATGCCCGTGCCTCCAAACGTCGGCCCGCGCGACTTCCTCGTGCGCAACATGGACGGGACGCCGCTGTCCTCCGGGGAGAACCTGCAGTCGAACGGCCTCCAGGGATACACGGCGATCGCGAGAGAAGTGACGCTGCCCTGGGGAAATCGCGGTCCTGCGCGATTTGCCGTCGTCTACCTCAACAACATGGCCTACGTCTTCCGGGGCGCCACGCGCCTCGGATCGGCGCTGCCGGCGTCCGACCCGCTTTTCATGTCCAGCATCAAGACCTTCCGGCGCCTGAAGGACACCGAATTCGCACTCGCCGAGCCGACCAGGATCCAGCTGTTGAAGGCGACGCCCCAGACTCGCGTGGAATCGCTGGCGCAGGCCTCGCCCATCCGACCCTACCCGGCGGAGCAGCTCCGGCTGCTGAACGACCTCTATCCGGACAAGGAGCCGGCCGCCGGCCAGACCCTGAAGGTCGTGAATTAATACGGTCTTGATTGGGTCGACCGGCCATGCAAGGCTGGCTCGCCGTCACGGGACCCCGTGCGCGCGTGAATACAGGTAGGCAAGCAATGAGCACCAAGAAGTACGAACTGGTCAGCCTCGACACGGGCAAGAAATCCACCCTGCAGGCCCTGGGCGGCAGCGTCGGGCCGGACTGCCTGAACATCGCTCCCCTCGCCAAGGACCACGGGATCTTCACGTTCGACCCCGGGTTCATGGCGACCGCGGCCTGCGAGAGCAAGATCACCTACATCGACGGCGATGCCGGGGTGCTGCTCTACCGGGGCTACCCGATCGAGCAGATCGCGACCAAGTCCAATTTCCTGGAGGTGGCGTACCTGCTGATCAACGGCGAGTTGCCGACGGCGAAGCAGCAGGAGCAGTTCGACCACGCGATCCGCTACCACACGATGATCAACGAAACGCTGCTGCGTTTCTTCAACGGATTCCACTACAACGCGCACCCCATGGCCATGGTGTCTGCGGTCGTGTCGTCGATGGCGGCGTTCTACCACGACTCCATGGACAACCATAATCCGCGGCACCGCGAGATCTTCGCGCACCGGATCCTCGCCAAGGTGCCGACCATTTCCGCGGCGGCCTACAAGCACATGCTCGGCCAGCCGTTCATCTACCCGCGCAACGACATGGACTACTGCGCGAACATGCTGCGCATGTTCTTCGCGGTGCCGGCCGAGGACTACGTCGTCGACCCGGTGACCGCACAGGCGCTCGACCTGTTGCTCATCCTGCACGCGGACCACGAGCAGAACGCGAGCACCTCGACCGTCCGGCTCGCGGGCAGCACGGGCACCAATCCGTACGCGGCGATCTCGGCCGGCGTCTCCGCCCTGTGGGGGCCGGCGCATGGTGGTGCCAACGAGGCGGTGCTCGCGATGCTCGAGGACATCGGCACCGTCGACAACATCCCGAAGTTCCTCGACCGTGTGAAGGACAAGGACGGCCACACGCGACTCATGGGCTTCGGCCATCGCGTCTACAAGAACTTCGACCCGCGCGCGAAGATCATCCGGGAGATGTGCCACAAGGTGCTCGCGCGCCTCGGCCACACCGACAACCCGCTTTTCGAGCTCGCCCTGCGCCTCGAGGAGATCGCACTCAAGGACGAGTACTTCATTGCCCGGAAGCTCTACCCCAACGTGGATTTCTACTCGGGCGTGATCTACAGCGCACTCGGCATCCCGCGCTCGATGTTCACGGTGATGTTCGCCATCGCGCGCACCGCGGGCTGGGTCGCCCACTGGCAGGAGATGATCGGGGACCCAGGCATGAAGATCGGGCGGCCGCGGCAGCTCTATACGGGCCCGACGGCGCGCGATTACGTGGAAATGGAAAAGCGCTGAGAGGAAAGGGGACATTCCCCTATTTCGCACCGCGGCGGCGCGAAATAGGGGAATGTCCCCTCCTCATAGCAGCGACTCCACCTCCGCGGCGGTGGCTCGACGCATCGGGCGCCCGTCCACCGGACTCGCCGGCGACTGCCTGATCCCGTCCACCGGGAAAACCACGGCGTCCACGGCCTGGCGCCCGGCGACGAAGCGCACCGCGGGGTAGCTCACCGCGCGGTCCCGCTCGTAGCGCATTCGACGCTCGAGCACTTCGTGCGGTACTCCGCGCTCCTCCAGCCGCAGTGAGACGGCCTCGGCCGATTCCGAGAACAGGTGCAGGTTGATCTCAGAGTGACTTGACGCCGTCCCGGTGAGCACCGGCCCGACCAGGCGCGGCTCGAAGTCGGACATGAGACGCATGGCCTCGAGCGCGGCCCTGCGCAGCGCCGCGAGCTCGGCCTCGTGACGGTCGGCATCGAACAGCCGCTGGTGGGCGACCATGGCCGCCTCGATTTCGGTGTTTCGCGGCAGGATGGACGCGTCCATCACGCCCAGCCGCTCGGCGGCCTTGCGCTTGGCGAGCAGGAAATCGTCAACGCCCTGCTCGCGCATGATGCGCGCCGCTTCCTCGGCGACGGCCTGCCGCAGGAGCTCGGCGCGCGGATTTGGTCGTCGGTGCATCGGCCGCCCCGTCAGAAGATAGAGTCGTCGGCCGCGGCCGACTGGACGCTCTCCGCGTCCACGCTTTCGCCGTAGTCGGACTGTCCGGGCTGCGGCACGTTCCGTTCGAGGAAGACCTCGAAGATCGCGCCATCGCTGCCGGCGCTGGCCGGTGCGCCGGTCTCGCGCGATACCCACATGCGCACCACGCCGGGCGGCTCGGGCAGGCGGTGCTCCGGCCGGTCCTTCAGCGCCTGCTGCATGAAGTAGATCCACATCGGGAGGGCCGTGTGGCCGCCTTCCTCGTCGTCGCCCAGCGACCGTTCCTGGTCGAACCCGATCCATGCGGCTGCGACCAGGTCGGCATTGAAGCCGACGAACCACGCGTCGCGGCGATCGCTGGTCGTACCCGTCTTGCCGGCCAGGTCGTGGCGGCCGAGCGCCTTGGCGCGCTGCGCCGTACCGCGCTGGATTACGTCGGTCATGATGTCGGTCATGACATAGGCGTTGGCCGCGGAGATCGCGCGCGGCGCCCTCCGCTCCGGTGGAACCTCGGGCTCCGAACCGCCCACCTGGGCGCTGCCCGAGTCGGCGGCCGGCATTTCGGCCACGGCGGCCGGTTCAGCCACCGACGCCCCGGTCTCCGTACCGGTCGACCCATCGGCCGCTGCGGCGGCCCCGGCGTCGGGCGGCGGCGTGGCGTCCGCAGGCTGGGCGTCCGGGCACTGCGGACAGGCGAGCGGCGGTGCGGCCTCGAAGACGACGACGCCCGAGGCGTCAGCGATCGTCTCGATGAAATACGGCGTCACACGCCAGCCGCCGTTTGCGAAGACCGCAAAGCCGCGCGCCATGTCGGTCGGCGTCACCTGGCCGGTCCCGAGCGCGAGCGTGAGATTGGCAGGCAGGGCCTCGGGGCCAAACCCGAACTGCGAGATGTGCCGCATCGCCGGCCCGAGGCCGGTGCCGCGAAGCAGGCGGATCGACACCAGGTTGCGCGACCGTACCAGCGCCTCGCGCATCGGCGTCGGGCCGTAGAATCGCCTGGTGATGTTCTGCGGTCGCCACTCCTCGGTGCCGTCTTCCCCGCCACCGCCCGGAAGGACGATCGGCGCGTCGTTCACGAGCGTGGCCGGCGTGAAGCCGTGCTCGAGGGCCGCCGAATAGAGGAACGGCTTGAATGCCGACCCCGGCTGGCGCCGGGCCTGGATCGCCCGGTTGTACTTGCTTGCGTCGAAGTCGAAGCCGCCCACCAGCGCAACGATCGCCCCGTCGCGCGGATCGAGCACGGAAAAGGCTGCGCCCACGGCGGGCACCTGGGCCAGGCGGTTGCCCCCGCCCTCGAGGGGCTCGAAGTACACGACCTGCCCGACCGTCGAGCACGTCGCCCGCCGTCTTCGGGGACGGCCCGAGCGCGTCGCCCTGGAGCGCGGGCCGCGCCCAGGACATCGCGTCCCAGTCGAGGGGGACCTCGGCGCCGCTGCGACCACGGAGCGTGGCTTCCCGCAGCCCGACGGATACCACGACCGCGGCGTGCAGGCTGCCGCGATCCGGGTACCCGCGCAACGCAGAGCCGACCGCGCCGGGGTCCTGTACCACCGCGGGATCCACCTGGGCTCGCGCACCGCGATAGCCATGGCGCCGGTCATATTCGAGCATGGTCCGCCAGACGGCCACGTCCGCCGCCGCCTGCAGCCTGCTGTCGACCGTGGTCGTGACGCGGTAGCCGTCGGTGAGGGCGGTCGCGCCGTAGCGCCGGACCATCTCCTGCCTCGCCATTTCGGCGACGTAGGGGGCCTCCACCTGCACGACCGGGGCATGGATGTCCCTCGAGATCGGCACTCGATCCGCCGACTCGCGGGCGTCCTCGTCGATCTTGCCGGTCTCGACCATGCGGCGCAGGACGTAGGCTCGGCGCGCGTGCGCCCGTTCGACGCTCGCTACAGGATTGTCCCGCGACGGGGAGCGCGGCAGCCCCGCGATCAGCGCCGCCTCGGGCAGGGTCAGGTCCGCCGCGCGCTTGTTGAAGTAGACCTCGGCGGCAGCGCCCACGCCATAAGAACGCTGCCCGAGGAAGATGCGATTCAGGTACTGGGAGAGGATTTCCTCCTTGCTGAACTCGCGCTCGATCCGCAGCGCGAGGAACACTTCCTTGAGCTTGCGGCGGAGCGTGCGTTCCGGCGTGAGGAGCGTATTGCGCGCGAGCTGCATCGTGATCGTGCCCCCGCCCTCGCGCACGCCGCCTGCCGACACGTTGGACGCGAGCGCGCGCACGAGCCCCTGCCAGTCGACGCCCGGGTGCTGGAAGAACCGGTCATCCTCGGCGGCGAGGAACGCATCCACCACCACCTGCGGGATGTCCGCCGGGGCGACCGGGATGCGGCGCTGCTCGCCGATCTGGGCGATCAGCTTGCCGTCACGGGAGTACACGGTGAGCGGAAGCTGCATGCGCAGGTCGCGCAGCTCGGAGGCTTCGGGCAGGTCCGGTTCGAGGTACTGCAAGGCGCCGGCGATGCCCAGGACAACCAGTCCACACGCGCCGAGTACCACCGTGAGCAGGGTCGCGAGAATTTTCAGAGCGGGTCGCCGCATTCCTAAATCTGGGATCCAGTCCTTGCCGCGCCTGCGGCGGTTGTGCATAGTAGCTCGCGACGCAAGGGCAAACTCACCGAAAGGTGGGGACGCAAAGCTACCGGTCTAAGGGTGAGGCCTACGACAGCGGGGTTGCCGGTCCGGACGATGTCGCCGCGCTCGTGCCCACGACGCAGCAACGTACGGGATCGTCGAGTGACGCGGACCCCGCTCCGGGCGGCCTGCCCCGGACGACCGGCCTACGCTGCCTGGCGTGGCCGTCGGATTCGTGCACCGCACATGGGGGGTTCTGTTTCCAAATGCTGCATTCTGCTAGGGCGCTCACAATTCTTTTTGTCGAAACCCTGTTATATAGTGCGGCGGGGGCATGAATCCACTCCACGATCGATGCGCAACCTCTTGAACTAGAAGGACTCACGCGTGCTGTTTCAGGGCAGGTCACGACCGGTCATTGGACTCGACATTACGACGTCGTCCATCAAGCTCATTGAGCTCACGAAAGTCGGCGATGGATATCGTGTCGAGTCTTACTCGGCGGAGCCGTCGCCGCCCAATGCAATCAACGAGAAAGCGATCGTCGATTCGCAGGCTGTTGGCGAGGCCGTGCGCCGCGCGGTGAAGCGCGCAGGCGCACGCAGCAAGGAGTGCGCCGTCGCCATCAGCGGCGACGCGGCGATCACCAAGGTCATCCAGATGCCGCGCAACCTGCGCGAGTCGGAACTCGAGTCGCAGGTCGAGATGCAGGCCGACCAGTACATCCCCTTCCCGATGGAGGAGGTCAGCTTCGACTTCGAGGTGATCGGCCCGTCGGAAAAAGATCCGGACATGCTCGACGTCCTGCTGGTCGCGACGCGGTCCGAAAACGTCGAGCAGCGCCAGGCCGCGGTGCAGGCCGCCGGGCTCACCACGCGCATCGTCGACGTGGAGGCCTTCGCGCTCGAGAATGCCTGCCGCCTGCTCACCCACCAGATGCCGGACGGCGGCATGGACCGCAACATCGCCGTCGTCGATTTCGGCGCGAGCAGCACCACCTTCTCTGTGCTGCGCGACCTCAAGGTCACCTACACGCGCGACTTCGCCTTCGGCGGCCAGCAACTGACCGAGGAGATCATGCGGACCTACGGGCTCAGCATGGAGGAAGCCGGGCGTGCCAAGAAGGAAGGCGGGCTGCCTGCCAACTACCAGGCCGAGGTCCTCGATCCCTTCATCGACGACATGTGCCAGCAGGTGAGCCGCTCGCTGCAGTTCTACCTGGCGTCGGGCAGCGGCCGCTCGCAGCCGGAGCAGATCCTGATCTGCGGAGGATGCGCCAACATCCCCGGCGTCGCCGACGTGATCACGAGCCGTGTCGGCATCAGCGCCGAACGCGGCGACCCGCTCGGGCAGATGAAGATCTCGACGCGGGCCCTGGCGCAGGGCGTGAAGAAGGACGCGACCGCGCTCCTGACAGCCTGCGGTCTCGCGCTGAGGAGCTTCGACTGACATGCCAAGAATCAACCTCCTGCCGTGGCGCGATTCGCAGCGCAAGCAGAAGAGACAGGAGTTCATCCTGTCGCTCGGCGCGGCGATCGCCACCGCGGCGCTGGTGACGCTCGTGGGCCGCTGGCAAATGAGCGCGGCGATCGAGCACCAGAACGGGCGCAACCAGATCCTGAACGACGAGATCGCCCAGCTCGACAAGAAGATCCAGGAGATCGAGGGCCTGGAGAACCAGAAGCGCAAGCTGCTGGCGCGCATGGAGATCATCGAGACGCTGCAGCGCAGCCGGCCCGAAATCGTGCACATCTTCGACGAGATCGTCCGCACGCTGCCCGAGGGCGTCTACCTCACGTACCTGAAGCAGTCCGGCACGCGGATCGAGTTGCGCGGCGTGGCGCAGTCGAGCACGCGCGTTTCGGCCTTCATGCGCAACATCGACAATTCGCAATGGCTGGCGGATCCGTCGCTGCAGGTCGTCGAGACCAAGGGCCGCGACGCGGGCCGCGGCGCGGAATTCACGCTGTTCGCCAACCAGCGCAGCCAGGTCCCGCCGGCGGATGAGGCGGAAGCCGGCAAGGTGGCCGCCAAATGAAGAAGCTCCAGGGACTGCTCGAGCAGCTGCGCGGCCTCGACCCCAACGACCCGGGCCGCTGGCCGCTGACCGTCCGGCTGGGGGTCGCGATCGTGCTGTTCGCGCTGGCCGCAGCGGGCGGCTACTACTTCTTCGTCTGGAAGTCGCTGCATCCCCAGCTGGTGGAGGCGCGCGCCAAGGAAACCGAGCTCCTGAATACGCTGGAGGGAAAGGCGCGCAAGGCCGCCAACCTCCAGGCCTACAAGGACCAGCTGGCTGAGATGGAGAAGTCCTTCGGGGCCATGCTGCGACAGCTGCCGAACAAGACCGAGGTGCCAAACCTGCTGGTGGACATATCCCAGACAGGACTCGCGTCGGGCCTGCAGGAGAAGCTCTTCCAGCCCCAGGGCGAGATCCGCAAGGACTTCTACGCGGAGCTTCCGATCAGCATCCGGCTGACGGGCGGTTACCACCAGATGGGGAATTTTGCCGCCGGGGTGGCGGCACTGCCGCGCATCGTCACGCTGCACGACATCGAAATCGTCCCGGCCGGCAGGGACTCGGGCGAGCCGGGCGACCTCGTGCTCAAGTCACCGCCAAGACCTATCGTTACCTCGACGAGGACGAACAGGCTGCGGGCGGCGGCAAGCCGGCGGGGGCAAGCCGGTCGGCGGCAAGCCCGGCAAGCCGGGCGGGGGCGGGTGAAGCCCATGGCGGAGGCGCGACCGGATATGACCACAGCACTGCGCATCGTTCTCGCCGCAGCCGTGCTCGCGACGGCCAGCGGGTGCTCCGATGACACCGACCAGCTGCGTGCACAGATCGAGGAGATCAAGAGCCGTCCGGGCGGGCGCATCGAGCCGCTGCCGGAGGTGAAGCCCTACGAGACCTTTGCGTACCCCGCGGCCGACTTGCGCTCGCCGTTCGAGCCCGGCGTGCCGGCCTCGGCGAGCGGACCGAACGCGATACGCCCGGATTCCAGCCGGCCACGCGAGTTCCTCGAGCAGTTCTCGCTCGACACGCTGCGCATGGTCGGCACGTTGAAGCTGCAGGCCCGGGTGTTCGGGCTGGTGCAGACGAAGGACGGGCTGGTGCACCGTGTGCTGCCCGGCAACCACCTGGGCCAGAATGACGGCCGTATCACGGCCATTGAAGAAGGCAAGATCTCGCTCATCGAGATCGTTCCCGACGGCATGGGCGGTTTCATCGAGCGTCCCGCCGCGCTTGCGTTGCGCGACTGATCTGCAAGGAGATTCGAGCATGACCGCTGCATCCTTCAACACGATCGAACCCCGCGAAGGCGAGCGCAAGGCGCACGGCCGGCGCAGGCCCGCGGCGCTCGTCGCGCTGGCGGGGCTCGCCGCGTTCGTCGCGCAGGCCGCGCTGGCGCAGGACGCCCTCCATCTCCAGAAAGTCGAGGTGCAGCCCCAGCCTGGCGAACAGGTCGAGGTGCGACTCGTGCTCGACGGCCCCGCGCCGCAACCGGTGACCTTCACCGTCGACAACCCGGCGCGCCTCTCGGTGGACCTGCCGGGCGCCGTGCTCGCGCTCCCGTCACGCCGCATCGACGTCAATTCCGGCGGCCTCGACACCATCGTCGCGGCCGAGGCCTCGGGCCGTACGCGGCTGGTGTTCAACCTCGACCAGATGCTCCCGTACCAGACCCGGGTGTCCGGCAACACGGTGTACGTGATGATCGGGCGCGGCGGTGCGGTCGCGCAGGCCGGGACGGCTTCGTCGGCGCCGGCGGCTGGCAGGAAGGCAGGACCGGCCCAGACGTCGGCCGTGCAGAAGGTGGACTTCCGTCGTGGCACCGACGGGGCCGGCCGCGTGCTCGTGACGACCAGCGATCCGGGCGTGCAGGCGAGCCTCAAGCAGGAAGGCGGCCGGGTCGTCATCGATTTCCCGAACACCACCGTGCCCGACGAGTACCTGAAGCGTTTCGACGTGGTGGACTTCGCCACGCCGATCAGCTCCTTCGACGTGACGCGCGGCCCGAACGGCACGCGCATCGTGGTCGCGGCCACGGGAGACTTCGAACAGCTCGCGTACCAGAGCGACCGTGACTACGTGCTCGAGATCCGGCCGCGCCCCAAGGTGGCCGTCGTCGATCCGAGCAAGCGCGAATACAAGGGCGAGCGACTGACGCTCAACTTCCAGGACATCGAGACCCGCGCCGTGCTGCAGCTGCTGGCCGAGACCAGCGGGCAGAACATCGTGGTGAGCGACTCGGTGCAGGGCAACGTCACCCTGCGGCTGCAGAACGTGCCCTGGGACCAGGCGCTCGACATCGTGCTCAGGACCAAGGGCCTCGACAAGCGCCAGGACGGCAACGTGATCTACGTGGCCCCGACCGAGGAACTGCAGGCGCGCGAGAAGCAGCTCCTCGAGTCGCAGAAGGCGATCGTCGAGCTCTCGCCGGTGCGCACCGAGTACCTGCAGGTCAACTACGCGAAGGCCTCCGACCTCGCGGCGCTGCTGAAGTCGCAGGGCAAGACCTCGCTGCTGTCGGACCGCGGCAGCGTGTCGGTGGACGAGCGCACGAACACGCTGCTGCTGGTGGACACCGCCGAGCGGCTGGCCGACGTCCGCCGCCTGGTCGCCACGCTCGACATCCCCGTGAAGCAGGTGCTGATCGAGTCGCGCATCGTGATCGTGAACGACAGCTTCGCGCGCGAGCTCGGCGTGCGCTTCGGCAGTGCCTTCGTGAACAACGTCGGCGACGACGGCACGTTCTGGCTGGGCAACAACGGCCTGAACAACGCGCGACGGCGATGCCGGCCCGGTCATCGGCGGCGGCACCAGCAACGGCAACGGCGCCGTGGACGACGGGCTCCGCGCCGGGACGCTACATCGTCAACCTGCCGGTCGCGAACCCGGCGATGACCATGGCGATGACGCTGCTCAACTCGAACTACATCGTGGACCTGGAGATCACGGCGGCGCAGCGCGAGGGACGCGGCGAGGTGGTTTCCGCCCCGCGCGTGATTACCGCAAACGGCCAGGAGGCCTACATCGAGCAGGGCCGCGAGATTCCCTACCAGGAGTCGGCGTCGAGCGGCGCCACGACCACGCAGTTCAAGAAGGCGGTGCTCTCGCTCACGGTCACGCCGCAGATCACCCCGGACGACCGCCTGATCCTCGACCTCAAGGTGACCAAGGACAGCGTCGGGCAGTATGTACCGAGCGGCAATGGCGGCCTGGTGCCGAGCATCGACACGCGCGAAATCACGACGCAGGTGCTGGTGAACGACGGCCAGACCGTGGTGCTGGGCGGCATCCTGGAGACCGACAGCCGTGACGACGTGAGCAAGGTGCCCTTCCTCGGCGACGTACCGGGGCTCGGCTTCCTGTTCCGCAAGAAGTCGACCCGGGACGAGAAGAACGAGCTGCTGATCTTCGTGACCCCGAAGATCCTGCGCGAGGGCGCCAACATCTACTGACGGCCCGCCGGTCCGGTGGGACAATGCGGCCGCAGCGATCCTGCGGCCGCATTCATTTCGGGCATGCTGAACGCCGAGAACATCGTCCTGGTCGGGCCCATGGGCTCGGGCAAGAGCGCCGTGGGACGGCAGCTCGCGGCCCGGCTCGGCCTCGGGTTCGTGGACAGCGACGTCGAGATCCAGGCGCGCACCGGCGTCGACATACCCTACATATTCGAGCGCGAAGGCGAGGCGGGCTTCCGCGCGCGCGAGGCCGAGGTCCTCGAGGCGCTCACGCGCTGCGAACGGATCGTGCTCGCCACCGGTGGCGGTGCGGTGCTGGACCCCGGCACCCGCGAGCGCCTGCGCGGCTGGGGTTGCGTCGTGTATCTTCGGACCTCCGTGGACCAGCAAATCGCCCGCACGCGCCGCAGCGGCCATCGCCCGCTGCTCAGGAACCCCGACCCGAGGGGTACGCTCACGCGGCTCACGGAACTGCGCTCGCCGCTTTACGAGGAGGTCGCCGACCTCACCGTGGATACCGATGGCCGCCGGGTGAAGACCGTGGTCGAGGAAATCGTTCGGCTGCGCGAGGCTGCCGGGAGCGCCCAGTGCAGCGGGTGACCATCGATCTCGGCGAGCGCAGCTATCCGATCCTGATCGGGTCCGGGCTGCTCAACGAGATCCATGTGCTCGCCGAGGCAGTGCCGGGACGCGACGTCATGGTCGTGACCAACGACGTCGTGGCTCCGCTCTATCTCGACCGCCTGCTGCGCGGGCTGCAGGGCCGGCGGGTGGAGTCGATGCTTCTTCCCGACGGAGAACGGCACAAGACCCTCGAGACCGCGAGCCGCATCCTCGACGCGCTGGTGGTGGCGAGGATGAATCGCGATGCCTGCGTCGTGGCGCTCGGCGGAGGCGTGGTCGGCGACATCGCGGGGTTCGCAGCGGCCTGCTACCAGCGCGGCGTGGATTTCGTGCAGGTGCCTACGACGCTGCTGGCGCAGGTCGACTCGTCTGTCGGCGGCAAGACCGGGGTCAACCACCCCGGTGGCAAGAACCTGATCGGCGCCTTCCACCAGCCCCGCGCAGTCGTTTCCGACACCGATACGCTCCGCTCGTTGCCGGCCCGCGAGCTGCGGGCAGGGTTTGCCGAGGTCCTCAAGTACGGGCTGGTCGCGGACGCATCCTTCCTGGCCTGGCTCGAGGCGAATGTCTCCGCGCTGCTCGCGCTCGAGCCCGACGTCGTTGCGCACGCGGTGCGCCGCTCGTGCGAAATCAAGGCGGCGATCGTCGCCGCCGACGAGCGCGAACACGGCGCCCGGGCGCTCCTCAACCTCGGGCACACCTTCGGACACGCGATCGAGGCGGCCGCCGGCTACGGCGAGTGGCTGCACGGCGAAGCGGTGGGCGTCGGGATGCTGATGGCCGCCGACCTGTCGTCTCGCCTCGGCTGGATCGGCGGCGCGGAAGTGGAACGCGTGCGTGGCCTGCTGCGGCGCGCGGAACTCCCGACCTCTGCGCCCGCGATCGGGGCGGGGCGCGCGCTCGAGCTCATGGCCATGGACAAGAAAGTGCTCGCGGGCCGGATTCGCCTGGTGCTGCTCTCGTGCCTCGGCCAGGGCGTGGTGAGCGGCGACTATCCGGCGCAGGCCCTGCACGAGACGCTGGTCTCGCACTTCGGGAGCGCGGCATGAGCGGTTACCCGGTCACGCTCGCGCCGTACGCCCAGCACGACTCGGGTTCGCGTGGGCGTCGGTTCCCGGAGGCTCCGCCGCGGCACCGCACGGAATACCAGCGCGACCGCGACCGCATCGTGCATTCGACGGCCTTCCGTCGCCTGGTCTACAAGACACAGGTCTTCGTGAATCACGAAGGCGACCTGTTCCGGACGAGGCTGACGCACTCGCTCGAAGTTGCGCAGATCGCCCGCAGCGTCGCGCGTGCGCTTGCGCTGAACGAGCCGCTGGCCGAGGCGATCTGCCTCGCGCACGACCTCGGCCACACGCCATTCGGCCACGCCGGGCAGGACGCGCTCCACGAGTGCATGCGCGACTTCGGCGGCTTCGAGCACAACCTGCAGTCACTGCGCGTGGTGGACGAGCTCGAGGAGCGCTACGCCGAATTCCCCGGGCTCAACCTCACCTTCGAGACGCGCGAGGGAATACTCAAGCATTGCTCGGTGGCGAACGCGCGTCGTCTCGGCGATCTGGGAGAGCGGTTCCTCGCGCGGCGGCAGCCCAGCCTCGAGGCGCAGCTCGCGAACCTCTCCGACGAGATCGCCTACAACAACCACGACGTGGACGACGGCATCCGCGCCGGGCTCATTTCCATGGACGAACTCATGGAACTCGCGATCGTCCGCCGGCAGCACGAGATCGTGACTGCCCGCTATCCCGGCCTCGGTGCGCGCCGGCTCGTGCACGAGGTCGTGCGCCGCATGATCGACTACCTCGTGAACGACCTCATCGACGCTTCCGCCGCGGCGATTGCGGCCGCCGCTCCCGCCGGGGTCGGGGACGTCCGCGCACGGCCCGAGCCGCTGCTCAGGTTCGGGCCGGAGGTGGCCGCCGAGCACCTCGAGCTCAAGCGCTACCTGCGGGAGCGCCTGTACCGGCACTACAAGGTGCTGCGCATGACCACCAAGGCCCGCCGTGTCGTTCGCGAGCTCTTCGACGCGATGTTCGAGGATGTGGACCTCATGCCGACCGAGCACCAGGAAGCGGCGCGGCGCATGGAATCCGAGGACGGGCACCCCGGCCGCGCGCGCGCGGTGGCCGACTACATTGCGGGCATGACCGACCGATTCGCGATCCTCGAGCACCGGCGCCTGTTCGATCCGGCGGAGCGGACCTGAAGAGAGCGGATAGTGGCTGACGGATCGCGGATAGTCAGAAGCCGAACGATGGGGTAACGGCAAGGGGGTACGCAGTAGTACGGACTGAAGAAAGCGGTTCGTGACCAGCGGTTGGCATTACCCTCTTCCCGTCCTCCGGTATCATTGCCCGCTGCAATTCCCAGCGAGTCCACCATGCCCGTCGTCCCCAAGGACATCCCGGCGCGCGAGCGCCTGATCTTCGCCATGGACGTTGCCGATCCCGCCGAGGCGCGCCGCCTCGCCGAGACCCTCGACGACTCCGTCCACTTCTACAAGCTCGGCCTCGAGCTCTTCATGGCCGGCGGCTACTACGAGCTCATCGACTGGATGGTTGCACGCGACAAGAAAGTCTTCGTGGACCTCAAGTTCTTCGACGTGCCGGCCACGGTGGCGGCTGCGGTCCGGCAGTTGCGCAACCGCGGCGTCACGCTGACGACCGTGCACGGCAACCAGGGGATCATGGAGGCTGCGGCCGCGGCGAAGGGAGACGTGAAGGTGCTCGCGGTGACGGTCCTCACCAGCCTCGACCGCGGCGACCTCGACGACCTCGGCTTTGCCTGCGACGTCGAGCGACTGGTGCTGTCGCGCGCGCGGCGCGCGCTCGAAGCCGGCTGCGACGGCGTGGTGTCGTCCGGTCTCGAGGCGCCGAAGCTGCGCGAGTTCATCGACCACCGCCTGCTCGTGGTGACGCCCGGCATCCGGCCGGTCGAAAACCGCCCGGTCGACGACCAGAAGCGCACTGTCGACGTGGCACAGGCCTTCGGCAACGGCGCGGACTACATCGTCGTCGGGCGCCCGATCCGCGACGCCGCCGATCCGCGCGCCGCGGCACTCGCCATGCAGCGTACGATCGCCGGCATCTTCGGCGGAGGCGCGACGCAATGAACACCCCGCTGAAGAACGACCTGCTGCTGCGCGCCCTCATGCGCGAACCCGTGCCGCGCACGCCGCTCTGGATGATGCGACAGGCTGGACGTTACCTGCCCGAGTACCGCGCGACGCGCGCGAAGGCCGGCAGCTTCCTCGACCTCTGCATGAATCCCGAACTCGCATGCGAGGTCACGCTGCAGCCGCTCGAGCGCTACCGGCTCGACGCCGCGATCCTGTTCTCCGACATCCTCACGATCCCGCACGCCATGAACGTCGGCCTCGAGTTCGAGGCAGGCGAGGGACCGAAGATCGCCCGCCCGGTGCGCACGGCGGCCGACATCGACAAGCTGCCGATTCCCGGATCCCGAGGGCGAACTGCGCTACGTCATGGACGCCGTGCGCCTCATCCGGCGCGAGCTCGGCGGGCGCGTACCCCTGATCGGCTTCGCAGGGAGCCCGTGGACCGTCGGCACCTACATGGTCGAGGGCGGCGGCAGCAAGAACTTCCAGCACATCAAGGGCATGCTCTACGGCGCGCCGCGCGAGCTGCACCGGCTGCTCGACGTGATCACGCAGGGCGACGCTCGCGTACCTCAACGCGCAGGTCGCCGCGGGAGCACAGGCCGTGATGGTCTTCGACACCTGGGGGGGCGCGCTGACGCCGGCCGACTACCGCGAGTTCTCGCTGCGCTACATGAAGCGGATCGTGGAAGGGCTCACCCGCGAGCGGGACGGGCGCCGGGTGCCGGTGATCCTGTTCACCAAGGGCGGCGGGCAGTGGCTCGCCGACATGGCCGCGACCGGCTGCGACGCGCTCGGCGTGGACTGGACCACCGACCTGGCCGATGCGCGCAGCCTGGTGAAAGACCGGGTCGCGCTGCAGGGCAACCTCGACCCGAGCGTGCTGTACGCTCCGCCCGCCGAGATACGCGCGCAGGTCGCGCGCGTGCTCGCGAGCTACGGCCGCGGTCACGGCCACGTCTTCAACCTCGGGCACGGCATCCACCCCGACGTGCCGCCGGAGCATGCGGCGGCGATGGTCGAGGCGGTGCACGAACTGTCACCCGCGTATCACTCATAGGGCGGCGCGAGCGGCCGTTCCTCAGGAGCCCGACCCGTCATGGACATCAGCAAGATCGGCATCGGCGAGGACCCGCCGCGCGACGTCAACGCACTGATCGAGATCCCGCAGGGCGGCGTGCCGGTGAAGTACGAGCTCGACAAGGCGTCGGGCGCGCTGCGCGTGGACCGGTTCCTGAACACCGCAATGTTCTATCCCGGGAACTACGGCTTCATTCCGCACACGCTGTCGGGCGACGGCGACCCGGTGGACGTGATCGTGGTCGTGCCGAGCCCGGTGGTTCCGGGCGCCATCGTCCGCGTGCGGCCGGTCGGCGCGCTGCTCATGAAGGACGAGGCCGGCGACGACGAGAAGATCATTGCCGTGCCGGTGGACAAGCTGAACCCGTTCTACGCGGGCGTGAAGTCCTACAAGGACCTGCCCGCGACGCTCACCGGGCAGATCGCCCACTTCTTCCAGCACTACAAGGACCTGGAGAAGGGCAAGTGGGTGACCATCGTCCGTTGGGTCGACGCAGTCAAGGCAGAGCGGATGATTATCGAAGGCATCCGTCGCGCCGCGCGGCACGGTGACGACGTTGCCGCACACTTCGTCGCGGGTGGAGCCCTCAGGAAATAGGGGACATTCTCCTTTTTCGGAATGGGCCGATCGGGCGCAGGCATGTCCAGCCGTCTTTCATCGAAAAAGGAGAATGTCCCCTATTTCTTCAGCAGGGGCAGGAGCCTGGGCCACACCTGGTCGAGCAGCTTCGGCTGCGCGGCCGGGTTCGGGTGCAGGCCGTCGTCCTGCATCAGGCTGTCGTCGAGCGCGATGCCGTCGAGGAAGAACGGCACCAGCGCAACCCGTTCCCTTGCCGCAACCTCTCCATACATGTCGTGGAACGACGTCGTGTACGCAGGACCGTAGTTGGGCGGAATCCGCATCCCGATGAGCAGGACCTTCGCGCCCGCGCCCTTGCCGAGGCGCACCAGCGACTCGAGGTTCGAGCGCACGTCGGCCACGGGAAGGCCGCGCAGCCCGTCGTTTCCGCCGAGCTCGATGATCACGACCGCGGGATGGTGCTTGTCGAGTGCGCGCGGCAGCCGCGCCAGCGCGCCGCCCGTGGTCTCGCCGCTCGCGCTGGCGTTCACCACGCGGTAACCGTAACCTGCCGACGTCAGTCGCTCCTGCAGCAGCGTCACCCAGCCCTGCTCGATGCGCATCCCGTGGGCCGCGCTCAGGCTGTCGCCGAGTACGAGGACGGTGGGAACGCCGGCGCGCGCGACGTGTCCGAAGAGGACGAGGCACAGTAAGGCGAGGCGTATGAAGGCGGAACGCAATGAGACGGTGCTCGAGGCTTCGCGGCTGGGCAAGCAGGTTAGCAGCCCGGACGGAACGCTCGCCATACTCTCCGACGTGTCCCTCGCGATCGCACGAGGCGAGACCGTGGCCGTAATGGGCGCCTCCGGCGCCGGCAAGTCGACGCTTCTCGCCCTGCTCGCCGGCCTGGACGAGCCCACCGCCGGCACGGTAAGGCTTGCGGGCAACGAGCTGACCGCGCTCGACGAAGACGGTCGCGCGGCCGTGCGGGCGCGCCACGTCGGGTTCGTGTTCCAGTCGTTCCACCTGGTGCCATCGCTCACGGCGCTCGAGAACGCCATGCTGCCGCTCGAGCTCGCGGGACGCACGGATGCGCGGGCGAAGGCGCTGGACGTGCTCGGCAAGGTGGGCCTCGGCGAGCGGGTCGGCCACTACCCGCGCCAGCTCTCGGGCGGCGAGCAGCAGCGGGTCGCAATCGCGCGCGCCTTCGTCACGCGTCCCGACGTGCTTTTTGCGGACGAGCCGACCGGCAATCTCGATTCGGCCACCGGTGGCCGAATCATGGACCTGCTCTTCGGCCTCAACCACGATGCGGGCGCGACCCTCGTGCTGGTGACGCACGACCGCGAACTCGCCGCGCGTTGCGGCCGCGTAATACGGCTGGATGCCGGCCGCGTCGTCGCGGGCGACCCATGACGGCGCTCAGGCTCGCACTCCGGAATCTCCTCCGCGATTTCAAGTCGGGCGAGATCGCGGTGCTGCTCATCGCGCTCTCCGTCGCGGTCGCGTCGCTCACCGCGGTCGGATTCTTCACCAGCCGCGTCGCACGCGCGGTGAACCAGCAGGCGGGTGAGGTCCTCGCGGCCGACATGCGGCTCGAGTCAGCGCGCCCGATCGACGAGTCCTACGACCGCGAGGCTGCGAGGCGCGGGCTCGCAGTGGCGCGGATCCTGTCCATGCCAAGCGTGGTCTTCAACGGCGACGACTCGTCCCTGGTCACGCTCCGGGCGGCCGGCGAGGGCTACCCGCTGCGAGGCAGGCTCAAGGTGGCGGACCGCCCGTTCGGCCCGTCGCGCGTGACGGACGGCATCCCCTCTCCCGGTGAGGCCTGGGCGGACTCGCGACTGCTGGCAAAGCTCGGCGCCGGGGTGGGGTCGCAGCTCGCCGTGGGGGCCACGACGCTCCGCGTCACGCGCGTACTCGACTACCGCCCCGACCAGGGTGCGGGCTTTGCGGACCTCTCCGCGACGCTGCTCGTCAACCTGGCCGACGTGCCCGCGACCCAGCTCATCCAGCCTGGCAGCCGCGTGAGCCGGGCGGTGCTTTTCGCCGGGGATCCTCGCGACGTCGCCGATTTCCGCGCCTGGCTCGAGTCCGTGAAGAAAAAGGGCGAGCGGCTGCAATCCGTCGCGGACATGAGCCCGCAGATCCGCGCCTCGTCCGATCGCGCCGGCCGGTTCCTGTCGCTCGCGAGCCTGGTCAGCGTGCTGCTCTCGGCGGTCGCCGTGGCGATGGCCGCGCGTCGCTATGCGCGGCGTCACCTCGACGCCGTGGCGCTCATGAAATGCATGGGTGCCTCGCAGGGTTTCGTGCTGCGCCAGTCGCTGGCACAGATCTTCGTCATCGCCGTGACGGTCGCGGCACTCGGGACACTCGCCGGCTACGTCGCGCAGGCCGGGCTCGCATGGCTGCTGCGCGACCTGATGAGCGGCGCGCTGCCGCCGCCGACCACGGACGCGGCCTGGCTCGGCCTCGCGACTGCGGTCGCGATCCTGGTCGGGTTTGCGCTGCCGCCGCTCCTGCAGCTCAGGCGAGTGCCGCCGGCACGAGTCCTCCGGCACGACCTCGAGCCCCCGCCGCTGCGCTTCGTCGCCGTGTACGGGCTCGCGATCGCCTCGGTGCTGGCGCTGCTTTTCTGGCTGGTGCGCGATGCGCGGCTCGTGGGCTGGGTCGTCGCCGGCATCGGTACCACGTTTGCTGCGCTCGGGCTCGCGGGCTGGGGGCTGGTGCGCGCGCTCGGTCCGCTGCGGCGCGACGTCGGGGTCGCCTGGCGCTACGGGCTTGCGAACATCGCGCGCCGCGGGCGAGACAGCGTCGTGCAGGTCGTGGCCTTCGGCCTCGGCATCATGGTGCTGCTGCTCCTCGCGCTCGTCCGGGACGATCTGCTCAGCGAGTGGCGCGCGAGCCTGCCCGAGGACGCGCCGAACTACTTCATGATCAACATCCGCCCGGACGAGGGCGACGCGCTGCGCGGGTTCTTTGCCGATCGCGGCCTGCCGCAGACGGAGCTGGTGCCGCTGGTGCGTGCACGGCTCTCTGCCGTGAACGGCGTGCCGGTGGAACGACTGCACTTCGATTCGGATCGCGCGAACGGCTTCGTCGAGCGCGAGGCCAACCTGACCTGGTCGCGGACCCTGCGCGGAGACAACCGGCTCATCTCCGGCAATTGGTGGCGTGACGGCGACGGCGGCGGTCCGCGCGTGTCGGTGGAGCAGGATTACGCCGAACTTCTCGGCCTGAAACTGGGCGACACGGTGACCTACGACGTGGCTGGCGAGGAAGTGAGCGCGAAAGTCACGAGCCTCCGGGACGTGCGCTGGGATTCGTTCCAGCCGAACTTCTTCGTGGTCTTCTCGCCGGGCGTGCTCGAGGATGTCACGGGCACGCTGATCACCAGCGTGCGTGTCGCACCCGCGCAGCGGCCCGTGCTCGTGGACCTGGTCCGGAAGTTCCCGGAGGTCACCGTCATCGACATCGACGCGCTCCTGGTGCAGGTGCGCCAGGTCATGGATCGAGCGGCGCTCGCCGTGCAGTACGTCTTCCTGTTTACGCTGCTCGCGGGCCTCGTGGTCCTGCTTGCGGCCGCACAGGCGACGCGTGACGAGCGGCGCTTCGAGAGCGCGATCCTGCGCACGCTCGGTGCGAGCCGGATGGTGGTGCTGAAGGGCGTGGCCGCCGAGTTCGTGGTGCTGGGGCTGCTCTCGGGAATTCTCGCCGCGGCCGGCGCGTCGGTGGCCGGTTACTTCCTCGCGCGCAGGATCTTCGATCTTGCATACACGCCGGATCCCGCCGTCTGGATTGCCGGCATCGCGGGCGGGGCGCTGCTGGTAGGCGTCGCCGGCGTGCTCGCCGCGCGGTCGGCCGTCACGCAGCCGCCGATCGCGACCTTGCGACAGACGCAGGCTTAGCGCCACGCACACGAGTCGCCGAGGCCTCGATCGCGTGGGTGTCGCGCTGGCGGCCGTGTCTGTTGCCCGCCGCGCCCCGCTGTCAGGCGAGTGGGTCGGCGCGGCCTGGCGCGGGCTGGGCGCTGACGAAAGCGCGGAACGGGGCGCCTCGCGCCTGCCACGCGACCGCCACGTCGCTGAGGATGGCGAGCGCGGTGTCGAAGACCTCCGGCTCGTGCTTCTGCAATGCGCTCGCGTGCTCGAAGACCAGCACGTAGCCCGACGCGGGGCGCCAGCCGAGGTCGGTCAGGCAGTCGGCGAGCGCATCCCAGTTGTGGCCGAACCATCCGGGGAACCCGAGCGCCCTGGAGGTGCGTGCGAGGAATCCGGCCTTGTCGTCGCATCCGCTGAGGTCGATGCGCACGCAGTCGAAGCCGGCGATGCGGGCGCCGGCGCAGATCGCGTCGGCGGCATCCTCGGTGAGCAGTGCCAGCTGTACCGGTCCTGCGTGGCCGCCGAGGTCGATTGGCGGAGTGCTGCTCATCGCCTGATCTCCACTTTGCGGAACGAGCGGTAATGGTCGTCGCTGTAGTAGTAGACCTCGGGGGGATCACCGCCCGTGACCAGCCGGCGGGCTCCGCGGTCATTCTCGCCGGGAGTCGGGACCGTGTACTCGCGATAGTAGCCGCGAGGCCGTTCGGGCAGCCGGCGTTCCCGGTTCTGGAACACGACACCGTCGCGCGAGTACGGGAACGGGCCGCCCCGATCGATCGCCTGCAGCGTGTCGATGGCCTCGGCCGGCAGGAAGGATGGGTAGCCAGCGGCGGAGGGGGCCGCTGGCGCGGGCCCGGTGCCGACGGGCGCGGCCTCGCGATGACCGGACCACCACGTGAACACGGCCAACGCCGCAAGGGCGATGAGCACGATGCGAAATACGCGCGACATGGGGTCGATCTTAGCGGCTTTCCAGGGGGTGGGATGGATGGGGCGCCGCAGCTGGACGAGCTGTGATGCCGGGTGGCTGCGCGCTACCTGATCACCAGCCGTACCCACCCGGCGTCGGAGCGCTGCCCGCGCCACGTGTAGCCTTCGATGCGGATACGGTACTCGCCGGGCCCGAACGCCGAGCTGTTCAGCGACAGCCGGAGTTCGCGGTTCGAGTCGGGCATCATGCGCTGGACCATCATCATGCGACCCTGGTCCACCTTGTCGATGGTGACCGCGAAGCTCGTGAACTGCGAATAACCAACCGGAAGGTAGAGGTCGAGCATCTGCGGCGGCTCGGGCCAGGCGATGGTCGCGTCCGGCGCGGCCGACCAGCTGCGGGGGTTGGGCGCGATTCGAACCGCCTGCGCGGCCGTCGTGGCGCGCAGCGTCAGTGTCTTCACGCGGGTCTCGAGTTCAGCGGCCAGCGCCCGGTCGCGGCGCGCGTGCAGCTGCGAGGCCACGCCCAGCACGAGCAGCAGCGCCGCGACGGCCGCGAGCGATGCGACCGCGACGGGCTTCTGCCACCACGCGAGCACGATCTCCTCCGCGGGCAGGGGTGGGCCGGGCGGCGGCGGCAGGGCCAGCTCGACCTGTACCGCGGCCTTCCGGCGCGAACCCTTGCTGGATTTCCTGTCGCTCATGCAGTCGTACCAACCGGCTCCTGCGCGCCGAATTCGAAGGGATCGGGTGTCCGCGTGACGATGCGCTTCATCGCGCGTGACTCACGGTCGCTGATGATAGCGAGAAACTCCCGTGCGCCGTGCATGGCCTCGAAGGCATCGAGTCCGCGCTCGAGCAGCTCCTGCAGTGCACCGAACCCGGCCGCGTGGGCGGGGCGGCGCGCGACCCGCACCAGCCTGTGCACCAGCGGCTTGTGCACGACGTCCTCGAGGTAGTTGCCGATCACGCCGAGAAGATCGATCTGGCGCTCGCGGTCCGCCGCGCGCCCCGCGCGTCGGTAGGCTTCCGCGTACGTATCCACGGTGATCGGCCCCGGGGGCAGCTGCCGGACCACCTCCGCGTCGAGTTCCTGGGACAGGACCTCGAGATCGACCGCGAGGCAGAGCGCCCGCAGGGCCTGGCGCGGCAGCAGGCGTTCCATCACCCGATGCACGCGAGCGAGGTCGCGGTCGCGCCCGCGCGGGTCGCCACCGCCGTACAGGTCTTCGAAGAAGAATTCGACCGCCTTGCGATAGCGCGGCTTGGCGCGCAGGTCGGCATGGGTCAGCAGCAACCTGTGCGACTGCCAATGCTGCAGTTCCTCGAGGCGCCGTGCCGACGCCGCGTCGTCCGCGAATACGTCCCGCAGCGCGGCGTTTCGCTCGAGCAGTCGCCCGAGGTCGCCCGGTCGCGCCCGCGCGTCGCGCGACCGACTGGCCGCGGCCAGTCCGCTCCGAGCCGGATGGTCGGCACCTCCCTTGTTCCCGGCGGAAGCCATGTGAGTCACCTCGCGGCCATGGCCGCAACCCAATAGGGGCTATTGTCGCCGATCGCGACGTTTTCGCCCCAGCGTTCCTGAGGTTCGAGACCCGGTTCGAGCGGCCGCGCCCGCACTGGACAGGCGTCCACGCGAACCCTAAGGTAGCCCCAAAAAGGGGGCGGCCCACGGGGCTGGCCCGCTGGCACGGATTGAACGGGAGACTTCCATGACCTACTTCGTCACCGGCGCGACCGGGTTCATCGGCCGCTATCTCGTGCAGTCACTGCTGCGGCGCGGGAAGGGCACCATCTACGTCCTCGTCAGGCCGAAGTCGGTCGGCAAGCTGGATGAGCTGCGCGAGTTCTGGGGCAAGGAAAGCGTCAAGCGCGTGGTGCCGATCAAGGGCGACCTCGGGTCGCCGAAGCTCGGCGTGTCCCCGGCCGACGCGAGGAAGCTGAAAGGCAAGGTCAAGCACTTCTTCCACCTCGGCGCCGTCTACGACATCGAGGCCAGCGCCGAGACGATGAAGAAGGCGAACATCGTCGGCACGCAGGGCGCGCTCGATCTCGCGACCGCGACGAACGCGGGCTGCTTCCACCTGGTGAGCTCGATCGCCGCGGCGGGACTGTACCGCGGGACGTTCACCGAGGACATGTTCGAGGAAGCCGAGGGACTCGAACACCCGTATCACAGCACGAAGCACGATTCGGAAGGCATGGTTCGCGCCAACGGGCGGATTCCATTCCGCATCTATCGCCCCGGCGCGGTCGTCGGCCACTCGAAGACCGGCTTCATCGACAAGATCGACGGGCCCTACTACTTCTTCAAGGCGCTGCAGAAGCTGCGCGAGTCCTGGCCGCGCTGGATCCCGCTGGTGGGCGTCGAGGGCGGCTACATCAACCTGGTGCCCGTGGACTACGTCGTGGACGCGATGGACCACCTCGCGCACGCCAAGGGTCTCGACGGCCGGTGCTTCCATCTCACCGATCCCAAGCCGCGCCGGGTGGGCGAGGTGCTGAACATCTTCGCGCGTGCCGCGCACGCGCCGGAAATGGCGTTTCGCCTCGACCCCAAGATCTTCGCCATGGTCCCGGACGGCGTGCGCAAGTCGGTCGAGCGCACGCGACCCATCCAGAACGTGTACGAGCAGCTGCTGCGCGACCTGCAGGTCCCGAAGAGCGTCCTGCAGTTCATCAACTACCCGACACGCTTCGACTCCACCGCGACGCAGAAGGCTCTCGCCAGGGCGCGCATACACGTGCCGCCGCTCGAGGACTATGCCTGGCGGCTGTGGGACTACTGGGAGCGCCACCTCGACCCGGACCTCAGCATCGACCGGAGCCTCCGCGGCGCGGTCCGCGGCAAGGTCGTGGTCATCACCGGCGGGTCGTCCGGCATCGGCGAGGCGGCGGCAATGCGCATCGCGGAGGCCGGCGGCAAGGTGGTGGTGGTGGCGCGCGACGCGGAGAAACTCGCGGAGGTCAGGAAGAAGATCCAGGACGCCGGCGGGTTCGCGAAGACCTATTCCTGCGACATCACGGACCTCGCCGCGAACGACAAGCTGGCGAAGGACATCCTGAAGGAATTCGGCCACGTGGACGTGCTGGTGAACAACGCCGGCCGCTCGATCCGCCGCTCGCTGGCGCTCTCCTACGACCGCTTCCACGACTTCGAGCGCACGATGCAGCTGAACTACTTCGCCTGCGTGCGCCTCACCATGAACCTGCTGCCGTCGATGACGGCACGCAAGTCGGGGCAGGTGATCAACGTTTCGTCCATCGGCGTGCTGACCAACGCACCGCGGTTCTCGGCCTACGTCGCTTCCAAGGCCGCGCTCGAGTCGTTTGCGCGCTGCGCAGCCTCCGAGTTCCACGACGAGGGGGTGGTCTTCACCATCATCAACATGCCGCTGGTGCGCACGCCGATGATCGCGCCCACCAAGATCTACGAGGACATGCCGGCGGTCATCACGCCCGACGCGGCCGCCGACATGATCGCAGACGCGATCATCAGGAAGCCGCAACGCATCGCGACGCGCCTCGGCCTGATGGCGGAGATCATGCACCTCGTGATGCCGAAGATGTCGGAGGTCGTGATGAACTCCGCCTACCGGATGTTCCCGGATTCCGCGGCCGCGCAGGGCAAGAAGGAGGGCGAGGCGCAGCGGACCGCGACCAAGGAGGCGATGATCTTCGCCTCGCTGATGCGCGGCATCCACTGGTAGCCGACATGGCGCGCGTGGCGGGCAGGACGTGGACGTTGGCACGGGCGGCGGGACTGGCGGTGGCTTTGGCGGCAGTGATGGTGTCGCTGACCGGGGCGCCGGCCCGTGCGGAATCGCCGGCGCAGCGCTCCGCGCAGGGCGACTGCCAGCGGGAACTCGAACGCAGAGGCTACACCGTGCTGGGGACGCGCAACTATCAGCAGTTCAAGGACGGCTGGTCGCTCGAGTTGCAGGCGCGCGACTACAGGGGGCGTACCACCTGGGGCACGTGTTTCGTCGAGTCCCGCAGCGGTGACGTGAGCCTGAATGGGTTCGGCTGGGGCGGCGGTACTGGCCCGGGCACCGGAGCCGTCCAGTTCAATTGCGCCTCACCCGACTACAAGTACCGCGAGTGCCAGTTGCCGGTGGACGGCCAGGCACGCCTGCTCAAGAGGAAATCGGATGCGGCGTGCGTCGAGGGCCGGGACTGGGGACAGCGCGGTGATCGTGTCTGGGTCAACAATGGCTGCCGTGCGAGCTTCGAGGTCGTGCGCGGCGGC
The DNA here is from genome assembly GCA_963726665.1 of uncultured Gammaproteobacteria bacterium. Taxonomy (GTDB): domain Bacteria; phylum Pseudomonadota; class Gammaproteobacteria; order Steroidobacterales; family Steroidobacteraceae; genus RPQJ01. The sequence continues at coordinate 288,848 of CAVSDW010000019.1, forward strand.
TCTGGTGGCGGCGGTAACCAGGGGCAGCAGCAGCGCGCCGAGGTCCAGTGCCGCAACCAGGCATCGCGGGAAGGCGTCAATGTGCGCTCCGTCGAGCCGCGGTGTCGAGGGGCCAGTACTGGGAGACGATGGTCGAGGGAACCCGCAACGGCCGGCACGTGAAGGCGATCTGTCGGTTCTACGCCTCGGGAAGTCGCGCCGAGCTCTACGTCGCCAGCGGCTTCTGATACCCCGCGCGGTCGCGCGGTGCAACCGCCATTTCGGGCGTGAATCGCCGCACTCGCGCCTGTTGCGGCGCGCAGCCTCGTGCCAGCATCGGGTTGGGCCGCACAGGACGCGGCCGACCACCACGCGGCCGGCCACCGGCCGCCGGAGACAGGGACGTGGCGCCATTCATCGTCGCAGCCGTTGCGCTGCTCGTCGCGCTTGGTGCGGCCGTCCGGGCCAGGCGACGCGCGGCCAGCCGTGCGCTGGCGGAACGCGAGCGGGCGCGCCGTCGTCGTCGAAGCATGCCGCTCGTGTCCGCGAACCTGCGTGGCCTGCCGCAGGAACGCGAGGATCTCTGGAAGCCCGACACGACCGTCGGCAAGGACCGCGCCGCCTGAACCCGCTTAACCGCGCGAGAGGTGCGCCAGGGCCGCACCCGACTCTTCCCAGTTCCGCCCGTCGAAGGGCTGGATTTCCACGTGCTCGACGCCCGAGCGGTCCAGGCAGCGCAGGTTGACGCTGTATCCGTCGGGGTTCGAGCGCGGCACGTAGAACGACTTGATCCCGCAGCGCCGGCAGAAGAGGTGACGCGCCGCGCCGGTGTCGAAGGTGTAGGTTTCGAGCATGTCGGCGCCGCGCAGCAACCTGAAGCGGCTCGCCGGCACGATGAGGTGCAGGTAGCCCGTCATCGAGCAGATTGAGCAGTTGCAGTCCTGCACGGTGACGCGCGCCGGGGCATCGACTTCGAACGCGATTGCACCACAGTGACAGCCGCCACGATGGGTAACCAAAGCCGTGGTGTTCATGCCGCCTCCATTGTCAGGCTGATAGCGGTCGCTCGTCGATTGGCGCGTTGCGAACAGCCGACGTGTTCAGGGCCGCACGACCACGCTGAGTGCCTGGTGCAGCACCGAAAATTCCACCGGAGTCCGGCCCGCCATCTGGCCGTCGGCCTGGATCTGGGCCGGCGGCTCGGCGTCGACGCGCACCCGCGCGGCGCGGACGTGCCGCACAGCCGGGTCACCGAGGATCGTGCCGCGATAAAGCTTCACGAGTTTCGGCAACACCGCGAGCAGCCCGAGTTCCCGCACCATGACGACGTCGAGCAGTCCGTCATCGATGCGGGCGACCGGTGCGACGTGCATGCGGTTGCCGCAGTACTGTGCATTGGCCGCGAACACGAGCAGCATCCGGTCCTCGAAACTCGTGCCGTCGGCGTCCACGCGGAATCGCGGCGCGCGGTAGGAGAAGAGTCCGCTGATGGCGACTCGCAGGTAGGTGAGCGCGGAGGGTACCGGTCGCGGGACCCTCGCCGTCATGTCGGCGTCATACCCGGCGCCCGCGACATTGATGAACCATCGGCGTCGCTCGGCCGATCCCGGGTAATCCGCGATCCCGACGTCGTGCAGCATGATGCGGCCGGCGGCGACGGCGGCCGCGATGTCGGCGGGGCGACGTCCGATGCCCAGCGACCGCGCCCAGTCGTTGCCGGTTCCCGTCGGCGCGATCGCGAGCGTCACCTCGCGCGAGTCGGCGAGCCCGGCGTTCATCACGCCGTTCACGACGTCGTTGACCGACCCGTCACCGCCCGCGACGATCAACCTTCGACGGCCACCGAGTACCGCGTCCCGCGCGATTGACTCGCCGTGCTGGGGACGCTGCGTGCGCACCACGTCGAACGGGACGCCCGCCGCCAGCAGAGCGGCCTCGATGCCGTCCCAGCTTCTGCGCCACCGTGGGAAACCCGCCGCGGGATTCACAATTGCCAGCCAGGCCCCGGGCGCGGACATCGAGCGGTCCGCTCTCACTGCACTGGCGGGATGCAGTGCGCGTCCACGAACGCCTGTTGCGCGCGCAACTGCTCGGGCGTCGATTTGGTGCGTTTTGCCATCATGTCCGCGAGGTCGTTTCGCGCCTTGACGCAATCAGGCCCGTTCGCGACGCGGAGCTGCGCGGCCATTTCCTCCTGCTCCTTCCTGTGAGCCGGATCGCTGCTGCAGTTGGCGTCGGCGGTCTGCTTGAGGCGCCTGATCTCCGCAGGGCTCGTCGGCTGGGTGCCGCTCGTCAGGCGGTCGAGCGCCTCGAGCGCGATGACGCACTCGCGGTTGCGCAGGCTGGCGAGAATCTCGGAACGCTGGGCCGTCTGGGCAGGCGACGCTGAGGAAGACCTCGCCGCGTTGCCCGAGCTTCCGCCCGTCGGCGATTTCGTTGCGCCCGCCGAGGACGAGCCCACGTTCTGCGTCTCGTATTTCACGCCTGGAGGCGGCTTCGAACTCGACAGGTGCATCGTGCCGCTCTCGTCGACCCACTTGTAGATCGTGGACGCCGACGCGGACACGGTCAGCACCATCCCGAGCAGCAGGGCAGCGAGTGCGCGCGGGTAAGCTGGGCCGCCGTCGCGCGTCACGGCTCAGGCGTAGCGCTTGAGGATCTTGGCGAGCCCCGCGGCACCCGGGTGCAGCTTCTCGTACGGCACCTGGTTCAGGGGCACGTCGGTCGTATCGGCCATGGCGTGCATGTCCGGACCGCTCGACGACACGTAGATGAGGCCCGTGACGTGCTCGCCCTGGCGGAGCTTGGTGCGCAGGTACTCGAAGGCCTTGCCGCGGTGGGTCGGGTCGTAGTCCTTGTCGAGCTTCCTGAGCACGATCTGGCTGCCGTCGTGCATCTGCACCGGCAGCGCCTCGCCCTCGGCGTAGGACGCCTTGATCTCCTGGCGCGGCGGGATGTAGTCGGCGTGCACGGCCTCGTGGTAGTGCTCGCGCGTGAAGGTATAGCTCTTGGTGGAGCCCACGTGGTCGTTGAAGGTCACGCAGGGCGAGATGACGTCGATCATCGCGAAGCCCTTGTGCATGAGCCCCGCCTGGATGAGCGGCACGAGCTGCTCCTTGTCGCCCGAGAAGCTGCGCGCTATGAAGGTGCCGCCGAGCGAGAGCGCCGCGAGGCACGGGTCCACCGGCGACTGCTGGTTCTCCTCGCCTTTCTTCGACTTGGTGCCGATGTCGGCCGAGGCGGAGAACTGGCCCTTGGTGAGGCCGTACACCCCGTTGTTCTCGCAGACGTAGAGCATGTTCACGTTGCGCCGGATCGCGTGGGCGAACTGCCCGAAACCGATCGACAGCGAGTCGCCGTCTCCCGATACGCCGATGTAGTGCAGGTTCTTGTTCGCCGCGTTCGCCCCGGTCGCGACCGAGGGCATGCGGCCGTGCACGCCGTTGAAGCCGTGCGCGCCGCTGGCGAAATACGCGGTGGTCTTCGACGAGCAGCCGATCCCGGAGAGCTTCACGAGCTGCTCCGGCCGCATGCTGAGCCCCCAGAGCGCCTCGATGATCGAGGCCGTGACCGAGTCGTGCCCGCAGCCCGCGCACAGGGTCGACATCGCGCCTTCGTAGTCGCGACGCGTGAGCCCGAGCTCGTTCGTCGGCAGGTCGGGGTGGCGGACCTTGGGCTTGTTGATGAATGACATCGGTCTCTTCTTGCGTCAGTTGCTCGCGGCCAGGCTGGCGCGCTTTGCGTCGCCCAGCTCCGCCACCACGGCCTCCACGATCTCCTTCGAGGTCATGGGCAGGCCGCTGTAGTGCAGGATGGAGTGGAGCTTCGATTTGGGCACGTCCGTCTCGAGCGTAAGCAGCGAGCGCAGCTGCGCGTCGCGGTTCTGCTCGACGACGAAGATCTTCTCGTGCGAGGCCATGAACCCCTCGACTTCCTTGGTGAACGGGAAGGCCTTGATCCGCATGTAGTCGATCGGGATGCCGCGCTTCGCCAGGATGTCGCGCGCCTCGTTCACGGCGCCGCGGCTGCTGCCGACGGCAACCAGGCCGATGTCGCTGGTGCCGGTCGCCTCGATGACCGGGCGCGGTAACAGCGCCTTGGCGCGATTGAACTTGCGCAGCAGCCGGTCGAGCACCACCTGGTACTCGGCGGAGTCCTCGGTGTACCCGCCGTACTGGTTGTGACCCGAGCCGCGGGTGAAGTACGCGCCCTTGGCACTCACGCCTGGCAGCGTCCGGTACGGGATGCCGTCGTCGTCCTTGTCGAGGTAGCGGTGGAATTTCGGCAGCGCCTCGATTTCGTCCTTCGTCAGCATCTTGCCGCGGTCGGGGCGGTAGCTGTCGTCCCACTTGAGTTCCGGGCACATCCAGTCGTTCATGCCGATGTCGAGGTCGGACATGACGAACACCGGCGTCTGCAGGCGCTCGGCCAGGTCGAAGGCCTGCACCGTCATGTAGAAGCATTCCTCGGGATTCGACGGGAAAAGCAGTATGTGCTTCGTGTCGCCGTGGGAGGCATACGCGCAGAGCATGATGTCGCACTGCTGGGTGCGCGTCGGCATGCCGGTGGAGGGTCCGACGCGCTGGACGTCGAAGATCACCGCGGGGACCTCTGCGTAGTAGGCGAGGCCGATGAACTCGCTCATCAGCGAAATGCCCGGGCCGCTGGTGGCCGTGAAGGCGCGCGCGCCGTTCCAGTTGGCGCCGAGCACCATGCCGATCGCGGAGAGCTCGTCCTCGGCCTGGATCACCGCGTAGTTGGCCTTGCCGGTCTCCGGGTCGACGCGCAGCTTCGCGCAGAAGCTCTTGAACGCGTCCATGAGCGAAGTCGACGGCGTGATCGGGTACCAGGGGCCGACCGTCGCACCGGCGTACACCGCGCCGAGGCCGGCCGCGGTGTTGCCGTCGATCATGATGTGGCCGGCGGTCTTGTCCATGCGCTCGAGCCGCAACGGCAGCGGGCAGGGCAGGTTGGCACGGGCGTAGTCGTAGCCGAGCTGCACCGCCTTCATGTTCGCGTCGACCAGGGCGGGCTTCTTTGCGTAGCTTTCCGTCAGGAGCTGGCGGATCACCTCGACGTCGATCTCGAGCAGTGCCGCGAGCACGCCCGCGTACATGACGTTCTTCATCAGGATGCGGTTGCGCACGCCGACGAAGTTCTCGTTGCAGATTCGTGCGAGCGGAACGCCGAGGATGGCGATGTCCTCGCGGGCGAGCACCGCCGATCGGGGCCAGGTGGAGTCGTAGACGAGGAATCCGCCGGGCGAGACCTCGCGCACGTCCTTCTGGTAGGTCTCGGCGTTCATCGCGACCATGAGGTCCACGCGACCCGAGCGCGCCACGTAGCCTTCCTTCGTCACGCGGATCTCGTACCACGTGGGCAGGCCCTGGATGTTGGACGGGAAGTAGTTCTTCCCCATCACGGGCACGCCCATGCGGAAGATCGCCTTCATCAGCAGCGAGTTGGCACTGGCCGAGCCGGTGCCATTCACGTTCGCCAGCTTGATGACGAAGTCGTTTACGCGGTCTTGCGGCTTTGCGGTCGTGGCCATGTGTGGTCGCTGGCGTGGGGCAGGTTGATCTTCGACTTCTGCATGTCCCAGGCGGCCGTCGGGCAGCGCTCGGCGCAGAGTCCGCAGTGCACGCAGAGGTCCTCGTCCTTCACCATGACGCGACCGGTCTGCTTCAAGGCTCCCGACACGTAAAGGGCCTGCTGCGCGTTCCTGCGCGGCGCCTTGAGGCGGGTGGAAAGCTCGGCTTCCTCGCCGTCGCGCGTGATGGTGAGGCAATCCGTCGGGCAGATGTCGATGCAGGCGTCGCACTCGATGCAGAGCTTCGTGTCGAACACCGTCTGCACGTCGCAGTTCAGGCAGCGCTGGACCTCGGCCGCCGTCTGCTCGGGATCGAAGCCGAGCTCGACCTCGATGTTGAGCTGCTTGAAGCGCTCCTTGAGGCTCACGTGCGGGACGAGCCGGCGCTCGACGGGGTTGTAGTCGTTCTTGTACGACCACTCGTGCAGGCCCATCTTGCGCGAGGAGAGGTTCATGGTCGGCGGCAGCCGCTCGGTCACCGGCTGGCCCATGCAGAAATTGTGGATCGAGATCGCGGCCTGGTGGCCGTGCTCGACCGCCCAGATGATGTTCTTCGGACCGAACGCCGCATCGCCGCCGAAGAACACCTCGGGACGAGTGGACTGGAAGGTGACCTTGTCGACCACCGGCACGTGCCACTTGTCGAACTGGATGCCGGCGTCGTCCTCGATCCAGGGGAATGCGTTTTCCTGGCCGATGGCGAGGATCACGTCGTCCGCCGGCAGGAAGGTCTCGCCGACCGCGCGCTCGGCGACGATCCGGCCGCGCGCGTCGAGGTCGTACTCCATCTTGTCGAACAGCATGCCCGTCAGTCGGCCGTTCTCGACCACGAAGCTCTTCGGCGCGTGGTTGACGACGATCGCCACGTTCTCGGACTCCGCGTCCTCGAGTTCCCACTCGGAGGCCTTGAAGAACTGGCGGGGCTTGCGCGCCATCACCTTGACGTCCTTCGCGCCGAGGCGCAGCGAGGAGCGGCAGCAGTCCATGGCGGTGTTGCCGACGCCGATGATGAGCACCCGTTCGCCGACCTTCTCCACGTGCTTGAACGCCACCGACTCGAGCCAGTCGATGCCGATGTGGATGTTTGCCGCGCCTTCCTTGCGCCCGGGGAGCTGGAGTTCCTTGCCCTTGGGTGCGCCGCTGCCGACGAAGACCGCATCAAACCCGCCCGTCGCGAGCAGCTTCTTCAGGCTGTCCACGCGCGATTCGTAGCGGATCTCGGCGCCCATGCCGGTGATGTAGCCGATCTCCTCGTCGATCACGCCCTCGGGCAGGCGGAAGGACGGGATGTTGGTGCGCATGAGGCCGCCCGGCTTGGCCCACTGCTCGAGGATCACGACCTCGTAGCCGAGCGGCAGCAGGTCATTCGCCACCGTGAGCGAGGCGGGGCCGGCGCCGATGCAGGCCACGCGCTTGCCGTTCTTCTGCGCCGGCACGACCGGAAGCCGGTCGACGATGGAATCCTTGTGGTCCGCAGCGACGCGCTTCAGGCGGCAGATCGCCACCGGTTTGTCCTCGACGCGGCCGCGCCGGCAGGCCGGCTCGCAGGGCCGGTCGCAGACGCGACCGAGGATTCCCGGGAACACGTTCGACTCCCGGTTGACCACGTAGGCCTCCGAGAACTGTCCGAGCGCGATCAGGCGGATGTATTCAGGGACGTCGGTGTGAGCCGGGCAGGCCCACTGGCAGTCCACGACCCGGTGGAAGTAGTCCGGGTTCGTCGTGTCGGTCGGTTGCACGATCGTGCGAATCCACTGTGTGGGAAAGCAGTCCGGCAGCTTAGCGGTTCTGCCGGGGGGTGCAACCGTGCGGGCACTCGATTGCTGCGACGCAGCAGAACGTCAGCGTGACGACGATCGTGTCCGCATACGTGCCCGGCGCCGCACTGGCCGCCCTGTGCGAGGAGCGCATTGCGCGCTCCGCATGTGGTCCAGCCGGACCGCGGCGGGCTACTCGCCCGCTGGCCCCAGCCGGAATTCAGGATTGCCGTAGTGCACGTAATCGGCCCAGTCGATCGAGCCCAAGGCGGCCACGACGCGTCGCGCCGCCAGGATCGTGTCACCGAGGCGCGTGCCGTCGAGCAGGCCCTCGTAGAAACGGGCCGAGAATGCGAGCGCCGCGGCGTCGCCGACAGGCCAGTGCGTGCCGACGAAATTCGCGACACCGCCGTCGAGGATCGCTTCCGCAAGGCTGCTCGATCGGCGCAGGCCGAGCACCCTCGCCTGCGCGGAGCGGCCCGGGCGGCGCACGCGCGCGGCCTCGCAGGCGTTGAAGAACACCAGTGCGGGCAGGCTCGCGGAGCCCTCCAGGTCGGAACCGTGCAGCACTTCGCCGCCGGCGCAGACGAGGCCGCTGCTTCCGGGATCGCTCGCATCGAAGTAGCCGTGCCCCGCGAAGTGGATCACGTCGTAATCCCCCGAGCCGGTCTCGCGCAGCACGCGGGCGCGCGTGGCATCCGCGCCCTCGAGGCAGTCGACCCTTGCGCCGGCGCGACGAAGGGTCTCGCGGAGTATCGCGCCCTCGTCGGTGGCCCCAGGAAGGTCGAGCGTGGGGTTCACGACCATGAGCACCCGCGGCGGGCCGTCGACGTCGCGACTTTCACGCCAGCGTGCGACGCTCAGGCCCTCGCTCGCGTATCGCCGGCTCAGCCCGCCCTCGAGCGCGGGGTGCGCGCCGGCGATTCGCAAGGTTTCCCATGGAATGCGCGAGGCCTCGCGATCGTGCACGACCACCAGCGGTCGGTGGATCATTGCGGCGAGCCCTTCACGCACCGAGCCTGCGAGCAGCAGGCCCGCGATCTCCTCGCCGTAGCGAGGCAGGTCCCGGCCGGCGAGCGAATCGGAACTCGCCCGCGCCATGGTCGAGCGCAGCGTCGACCGGGCGATCGTAACCCTGCCACTCAACACCGCGGCCTTGGCGCCCGCGGTGAGCAGCGAGCTCGAGCACTCGTATTCGCTGCGCCCGCGCTCGGCCAGCGAGACCAGCAGGTAGGCAGGATCGCCCGTGGCGCTCGACTTGCGTCGGGCGCCCGGCCTGCGAGCGGGGAGCGGTGCGGCGGCCGTCGCCCCGGTCGCTGACTCGGCCGGCATCGCCGACGATGCGCCATCGCGCGCCTCGGCCGGCTG
>CAVSDW010000020.1:0-215556 GCA_963726665.1 uncultured Gammaproteobacteria bacterium
GCCCGAGCCGGGCGGCCCCTGGATGAAGAGATAGCTGCCGTCGAGCCGGCGCACCGCGTCGATCGTCTGCTCGAGCAGAGCGTGCGGGTCGCGGACGATGGGCTGGCCCGCCTTGCGACCCTTGAGGCGCGGCAATTGCTTCTCGAACACGGCTTCGAGCGCACGGTAGCGGTGGTCGCCATCGCTGATGCTCTGGCCGACGCGGAGCAGGGCGGCCTTGAGGACGCCGGCATCGAGCGGCCCGCCCTTGCCGAGGCTCAATGCGTCCGGCAGCTTGCCGCTCTTCTTCGTCGGGGCCAGCCGGACGCGGCGGCGGTCTTCGTCCACCTCGAGCACCTTCACGTTCGCGGCCTCGGGATGCTCGAGCCACACGGCGGACTCGCCGGCCTCGAACTTGATCTCCTGCGGCGGGTACTCGTATTCGTCCACCGTGCCCTTCACTTGCGTGAGCCCGGCGATCGCGTCCACGGAGTCGAGCAGGTCGTCGAACGGCAGCTCGGTGCGCGCGAACATCTCCCACCACTGCGGCTTCTCGTTGCGGCGGTGGAACTCGAGCAGGTCGGCCATCAGCGCGCGGCCGTGCTGCGCGGGCGTCCAGTCGGCCTGCTCGTCGGGCAGGTCGGCGAGCAGCGGTGCGCGGATCTTCTCGACTTCGTCGAGGTAGGCCTGCAGCTTGGGCGACGGCGCGCCTGCGGCGGTCCCGGTGGCGCCTTCGGCGGAGTCGTCCTTGCGCCAGGGCATGTCGGCCGGGCGCTGCTCGAGCAGCCACTCGTGCAGCAGCTGCAGCGACACGACGTCGTCCTCGTTGTAGCGCTCGATCTTCTCGAGCAGCGACTTGTCGCCGGTCTCGAGGTAGCGCTCGTAGTAGACGATGCTCGCGCCGGCGGTCTGCACGTCGCCCTCGCGCGCCTCGCGGTAGAACTTCTCGATGTCCTTGATGGAGTACGAGGGCGTGGACGCGCGGATGGATTCGCGGACGACCTTGTAGAGGTCCACCAGGCGCCGTTCGCGCAGGAACGTGTCGAGCAGCGCCTCGCGCGTGGCGTGACGGCTCGAGAGCTTCTTGAGCGCGGTGTCCTCGTAGGCGGCGTAGTGGTAGACGTGCAGGCCGGGGTGCTTGCGCCTGCGCTGGTCGAGCCAGTCCATGAACCGCTCGAACGCCTGCTTCTCCGCGAGGCGGGTGTGGCCCCAGAAGGGCTTGAACTTGAAGGCGCCCTTGCCGTCCCGGTAATAGACGCCGAACAGGTACTCGAGCCCGTCGTCGCCGTGGAGCGGGTCGCCTTCCATGTCGAAGTACACGTCGCCCGCGTCGGGCGGCGGCAGCTGGGCGAACCCGCGCGGCTCGCCGGCCGGGTGCTCGATGAGGCGGTGGTGCAACCGGCCGGTCTCGCGGCCGAGCAGCTGCATCGCGGCCTGCTCGCGCAGCTTGGTGAGCGATTGCTCGGGCAGGTGGGGGATCTTCCTGGTGGGCTTCAGCTTCGCGAGTTGCTTCAGCGTCGTGACGCCGGCTTCCTCGAGCTTCTGCACCTGGCCGCTGCGGATGCCCGCGACGAGGTGGAGGCTGTCGTCGTCGATGCGTTGCTGCTCGCAACGCTCCGCCCAGGCGCACATGCCGCACTTCGCGCAGGGCGTGGGGTAGGTCTCGGTGGGCGGGGTGCCTATGGATTTTCGGAAGCGTTGCAGCAGGCGGCGGAAGTAGCGGGAGTATTCGGAAACGGTGAATGGCACCGATTCTCGGTCGCCGAGCACCACGTGCATCTCGTGCGGCTCGGCCTGCTGCACCTTGGCCAGCAGGTCGCCGTAGAAGGCGAGCTGCAGCACGTACGACGCCTTGGCGTGGCGCCCGAGCTTGGTGTCGATGACTTCGTAGCTGTGGTTGCCGAGGGCGGAGGGCTTGTCCACCTTGCGCAGGAAGTCCGCGTGGCCGACGAGGTCGCCGTCCAGGAACGTGGCCTGGTAGATGATCGACGCGCCGGCGCGCATGGCGGCCAGCGTCTCGGCTGCGGCCTTGCCCGGGTCCTTGAACGGATTGGCGATCTCGACGACTTCGCCCGCGCCGGGGTGCAGGCGCTTCAACTCCTCGAGGTACGAGGCCTCGAACTCGCGGCCCTTGCGGAAGAGGAGTTCGGCCTGGTCGTCGGGCTTGGTGCGTTGGGCTTTCAGCGCCTCGTCGTCCAGCGCCGCACGGTCGAGCGCGCTCAGGTGCTCGCACTCGTGGAAGTTCACGAGGTCGGTGGCGGAGAGGAGGAGGCGGGAGTCGCGGCGTTGCACTCGAGTCCTTATGGTCGTTGACGGTCCATCGTCAGGCTAGCCGGCGGCGGGCTCAATGGATGAGCCTTGTCGAATGGTGGGACGTTTCAGCTGAAATGTGTACCCGAACTTATCAATATTTCTGCCGCTGCATTTCGTGGTGAATGCGGCCGATTTGAAGATGGCTCCGGCCACGCGGTAGGCAGATCGTACACAGACCGTGCCCGCACTGATTGGTGCTAGGATTGGCTCATGGCGATTTCCCGCGAAGATCTGTTTCGCAAGGCTCTTGCGCTCGATGCTTTGGATCGGACCGAGCTTGTCGGACTCTTGATCGACAGTCTCGACCCGGAAACGGAACAGGGCGCCGAGGCCGCGTGGCTGCAGGAAATCGATCGCCGTGCTCGGGAGATAGATTCCGGCACCGTCCAGACCATTCCTTGGGAGATTGCACGGGAGCGGCTGTTGCGCGCTCCCCGTGACTGACAGTCTGCCGGTTCGCCTCCATCCTCTCGCCGAGGATGATGCCTCGGCTGCCTACAGCTGGTACCTCGAGCGCAACCCCATCGTCGCGGAGATCTTCTTCGCCGAGCTCAACTCGGCGATGGACCGTATCGCGCAGAATCCGCGGCGGTGGCCACGGATGGGCGGATCGTACCGTCGATACCTGCTTGGGAGGTTCCCGTACAGCGTCGTGTATCAGGAGAAGCCGGGACATATCGAGGTAGTGGCGGTCGCTCATCATCGAAGGCGGCCCGGGTATTGGGCGCGACGTTGACGTCGCGCAGCAGCGGCACAATGAGCCGCGGGAATCCCTGTGGATGCCCGGCTTATGACGGAATTCCGGCGCGATCGCGGGCTCGTCCCTGAGCCCGCATTCTCGAACGCGCTCGTCGCGGCGTTAGGCGCCCGGCGTCTTCCTCTCGGCCTTTCCCTGGCTCGGCTTGCGCCGCAGGTAGGGCGCCGCAGGCGATGCGACGCTGAGGCTGAGCGACTCCGCGCGCGCTGCAAGCCTCGAGCTCATCCTCCTTGAGGAGAATGCCGACTCCTTCGCGAACATCACCTCGTCCTTGCTTGCCGCGAGTTCGCGCAGCTCATTGAGCGCCTCGGCGACCCAGGGATTGTTCGCCGCGATACGCTCGGCTCGCTTGAGCGACCGCGCCACGGCATCCCAATCGCCGCGCAGCGCCGCTGACCGGGCTTTAGTCTGCAGGTATGCCGCCTCGAGTTCGTCCGCACGCCGCGCGACGAGTTCATCCTCGGCGATCGCGCCGAAGGCGGAGGCGGGGAGCGCGGGCAGGGCGAGCGACATCGGCTGGATGGCGCGGGGCTCGCCGTCGAGAGTTGCGTAGCGGAGCGAGAACGAGCAGAGCGCCAGCGCCGCGTCGGGGCCGGCGTCGGCGAGCAAGCGCGACGGTACGCGCAGGCGCACCACCACCCACGCCTCACCGCCAAACGCAAGGTTCGGCAGCAGCCAGGCGTTGTCGCCGTCGGCGACGTAGTCGTTCAGCATCTTCGCCTTCACGCCGGCGGCCGGTGCGATTTCGAGCCGCGGGCGACGCGCGCAGAGCGCGTTCAGCAACTCGAACTCCTCGCGGAACGGGTCCATGAGGTCGTCGGCGGTCTGGCCGTAGTACGAGCTGCCCTGGCCGTGGCGCGCCATGCCGATCATGAGTTCCTCGTTGAACCCGTGGCCCAGGCCGTAGGTGGAGGTCGAGACGCCGGCGCGCGCTAGGTCGGCGCACTGCGCGCAGATCGGGTCGTGTCGGTGAGGCCGTGGTTGGCGCGGCCGTCCGAGAGCAGGATCACGCGCGAGGTGACGTCGTCCTGGTGCGCGGGGCGAGCGTCTCGGCGCCCTGCAGCCAGCCGCCGTGCAGGTCGGTGTTGCCGCCGGCATCGATCCCGCGGATCGCGCGCCGCGCGGCCTCCTTGTCGGCAAGCGGCGTGGCGGCACGAGCGTCTGCACCCGGTTGTCGTACACGACGAGCGAGAGCTGGTCGGTCGGCTGCAGCCCGTCGAGCACGAACTCGGCGCAGCGCTTCGCCTCGTCGAGCGGCTGGCCGGACATCGAGCCGGAGCGGTCGATGACGAGCGCGAGATGCGGCGGGTTGCGCGTCGGCAGCCGGCGGGCGCGTCGGGCGCCTGCACGCGGACGAGCACGTCGAGTCGGCGTCGTGGCCGGCCGCAGGCCGGGCCGGCGCGCCGTGATGATCATCGTGGGTGTATTCATGATTACCTTCCTTTTTGTATGCGCTCTTCCTGGAGCGCCTGGGTCAACGCTGCCCCGAGGGTGGCCGGGGTGTCTTCGCTCATCTCGCTCAGCCGCAGGGCGTCCACGTCCACGTGGCACCACGGCGTGAGCTCGATGCGTACGATCTGGCTGCGCTCGAGCGGCCTTCCGGGTTGCCGAGCGCCTTGAGGTTTTCTTCGAGTGACACGCGGCGGCGCGAGATGTCGGCGGCGACCGAGAGCGGCGTCTCGAGCCTCATCGCCTGCTGCACCGCGCGTCGCTTCGACGCGGAAGGAGGCGGTTCCTCGGACGCAAGGCTGAAGCTCTCCATGTCCTCGCGGATGGCCATCGGACGGGTGCCGCTCGCGCGCAGGCCTGGGCGAGGAGCGCCGATACTTCGCGACCACTTCCTCGGCGCGCGTGAGCGGCCGCTCCGACGGGATGAGCTGCGCGAGGCCGGTGACATCCGTGGCGCGGACGATCTCCGCGGCCTTGGCGAGCGGCCAGCCGTCCTTGAGGAGGTAGCGGGTGGCGAGGAACTCGACGATCTGCCGCAGCCCGAACAGCGCCTCCCGGCCCTCGCGCTCGGGCGCCGTCAGCACCCCGACCTGGACGTAGTGGCGGACGAGGCGCTCGTTCGCCGAGCCCGCGTCGTCCGTCAGGGAGGGGACGCCCGCAAGAACCTCGTTGCACTTGTCCGCGAGCTCCGCAGCCGTGCCGCGCCAGTCGGCGAGTTCGTCGGGGAGGGAGAGAAGGATGGGTTTCATTGGGTATCGGGGATCGCTGTCAATGTCAGTGATCATGAGTATACACTAAGACATGTAATTGACAATGATCAGTGTGAGTGTTGAGGCAGGAATGTGGACATTTGGGAGGTCGGCTCTGGGGAAAGGGTCGCAGGGCGCGGGCTCGCCTGGTGAGCCTGTCCACAGGCACGATGCCCTGGGCAACCAGTAGGAGGTCCGAATGACGACCCAGGCCGCACCTGTTTCCGACCACGCGCGCCGCACCGTGCGCCGGGTTGCCGGACTGCTCTCGCGGGCCGATGCGCTCCTGGTCACGGCGGGTGCGGGCATGAGCGTCGAGTCCGGGCTGCCGGGTTTTCGCGACCTGCGCCGGTTCTGGGATTCCTACCCGCTGCTCGAGTCCCTCGGTGTCACGTTCGAGCAGATGGCGCAGCCGCTGTCGTTCGACGACATGCCCGAAATGGCATGGGCCTGGTACGGCCATCGCCAGCAGATGTACCGCGAGGCGATTCCGCACGAGGGTTACCGGATCCTGCGTTCATGGTGCGGGGCAATGCCGCTCGGTAGCTTCGTGATGACGTCGAACGTCGATGGACAGTTTCACGCGGCTGGGTTCTCAGACTGGCAGGTCGTCGAGCGGCACGGAAGCATTCATCGCTACCAGTGCACCGTCCCCTGCAGTGACCAGACCTGGAGTGCAGACCCGCGCGGACCCGAGATCGACGCCTCGACGCTGCGCGTGACCGGTGAGCTTCCCCGCTGTCCGCACTGCGGAGCGCTGGCACGGCCGAACGTATTGATGTTCAACGATACCCGGTGGGTCGATGCCAGGCGCCGCGAGCAGCAACGCGGCTACGACGCGTGGTTGGCGGGCCTGCGCGGAAAGCGGCTGGTCGTCGTCGAGTGCGGCGCGGGACCGGGCGCCGCGTCGATCCGTCGCGTCAGCGAGCGGCTGCTCGAGCGATCGTCAGTGTCGCTGGTTCGTATCAATCCCGCGGCAGTCGAGGCGGACGAACCCACGCATGTGCTCAAGTTGCCGGCACGGCAGGCGATCGCGTTGATCCACGAGTCGTTGCCCAGCCTGTTCGGCGGGCCCGGACGCGCCGGTCGAAAGGCAAGAGCCGCCCGCGATCGAATTGCCCACCGGGCCCATCCATCTCCATCTCGAGCCGGTAACGCGTGTGGACCTGGGGCTGGGGCTGGTCACGCCGTTCGACCCGACGGGCATCACGCACGACGGTGCGTCCGCGTTCATGGACCGCTACGCCGAGGCGCAATCCCGCTGGGTGCAGGTGCCCGACATCCGCGGCCTGTCGGCGCCCGGCTGCACGATGAGGGCCGGTGTCTTCCACACGCCCGAGTACGACGCGGGCGGCACGCCGGGCATCGCCATCGTGTTCGTCCAGGGGCCCGCTGGCGAAGCGGTGACGACATTCGGTATCGGGCGGCGCGCGTCGGACGGGCCGTTCCTGTGGCGGTTGCTCTACGACACGCGGAACCGCTCGCTGGTGCCGCTCGACTATCCGCGCGTGCCGTGGGTGGCCCGCAGGCCCGATGGCGACCTGGCCCGCGACGCGGCGCTCGCGCCATACCTTGCGGAATTCGAACGCGTGCTCACCTGGTCGTATCTGCGGTTTCTCGCCTTCGTGGATGCCACCAGGAAGACAGACGACGCCAGCGGTCACGGCTGAGGCGGACGGGCTCACGTGGTGAGCCTCGGCCTCGCTAGCATTGAGAGCGTAGGACGAGAGAGAAGGTCTTGAGAACGGAGGGTGAGCCCTCATCTACGAATGGTGTGAAGAGTGGAGCCTGCGCTCCAGCCAACCGACCCACGTGGGCGCGGTGGTTCCCCCGGCAACCGGGGCACACGGCCGAAAGGCAAACCAGTCACCCAGCGGGGTGACGCTGCGGGCAACACGATCGGAGCACGCCCGGCTCCACCAAACGATGTTGACGACGGTCGCCGAGGACGGTGGCCCCTGAAACCGCGCGTGACGCGGCACTGGATGAGTCACGGGACGCGCACGGACCTGAGGTGACTATGGATGTGGGTATATCCGTGTTTTGAAGGCGATGTGGACATGGCGCGAGCGTGGGTGCAGCACGACCTGTACTTCACCTGCCCGACGCGACCCTCCATTGATATCTTCGGCGGCTCGACGCTCGGCTTCATCTGGGCGAACGTGATACTCGCCGCCCATGCGCGCCGACGTTCGGTCCCTTGGCTCGACCGGAACTGGGAGCGTCTGCTGAAAATAGAACGTGATGGGTTCAGTCACAAGCTGCTGCAGGTGCCGCACGAGCACATGGCTGCCTACCACCGCTGGACCATGCCGCGCGTGGAGCGCGAGGGCGTCATGTACACGAGCGACGACACCTACCCGATGGACCTGCTGGAGGACTGGCGTGCGTTCCTCAAGGCCGACGTCTTCGATCTGCTGTCCTCGAACCGGACGCTCGTGTCACTCGCCAAGTCGATGGTCTACCAATCGTTTGACGCAGGAGAAGAGGCGTACCACGATTTCCAGGACATCCTGATGCGGCGCTACGGTTATGAGTGTGTGGCAGAGACCGGGTGGGCCGCCGACGTAGCGGCGAGGGCGCTGCCTGCGGGGTGGAGCCCTTCACATACCCCGTTGGCCGCAGGAGGCGTGCATGCATAAGCCTAAGACGAACGACGACATTGGCCTGGTGCTGAGAGCGGCGCAGTTCGCGGCCCACAAGCACCGAGACCAGCGGCGAAAGGATGTGAAGGCGACCCCTTACATCAATCACCCGATCAGCCTCGCCGAGGTGCTGCACACGGACGGAGGCGTGCGCGATCCGATCGTCATCGCCGCCGCGCTGTTGCACGACACCATCGAGGACACGAAGACGACCTACGACGAGCTGCGGGGCATGTTCGGTGCACCAGTGGCGGACGTCGTCGTTGAAGTGACCGACGTGAAGTTCCTGGCAAAGGATTCGCGCAAGCGCCTGCAGGTCGCGAAGGCCGGACGAGCCAGCGAGCGGGCGCGACAAGTGAAGCTCGCCGACAAGATCTGCAACCTGCGCGACATCCTCGCAAGTCCGCCGGCCGGATGGTCCCTGGCTCGTCAGCAGAAGTACTTCGACTGGTCCAAGGAAGTGGTGGACCAGGCACGCGGGGTCAATCCGCGGCTCGAGCGGATGTTCGATCAGCTGTACCGAAAGAGGCCGACGGGCTGATTTCCAGATGGAGCGCTGCGGAATCTCCGCGGAAGTTTTTCGGGAATCAGTCCTGCACGGTCCCGCATCGTGGGGTGGATGACGCAACGGGCGCTCGGGACGAGCAAGAGCGCATACTCGGGTCTCCACGGAGCTGTCGGGAATTCGGCATGAGCGACGACACCAAGGCCTGTCCGGTCTGCGGCGAGACCATCAAGGCGGCCGCCATCAAGTGCCGGTTCTGCAATACGGACCTGGTGGCCTTCGCGGCCGAGCGGGCGGCGGAAGTCGAGACGATGCTCTTTACGGGGCACCCGGCGGTCATCTACAGCGCGTGGCAATGGATCGCCGTCGTGCTTACGCTGGGTCTGGCCTGGATCTATTACTGGTTCAAGAGCCTCGGCACGAGCTACGAGATTACGTCGCAGCGCGTGCGCATCGAGTGCGGAATTCTCTCGAAGACCAAAGACAGCATTGAAGTTTTCCGCATCGATCATTTCGACCTGCACAAGCCGCTCGGCATGCGCCTGGTCGGGTACTGCCTGCTGCATCTCCGTTCTTCCGACACCAGCTTTGCCACCGTGATCCTGTACGGGATCCCGAACCTTGAGCAGCTCGCGGACTCGATGCGCGAGTGTTCCCTGCGTGAACGCACAAGGCGTCGGATGACGACGTTCGTCCAGGCCTAGCGGCGGGATCCAGAGTCACGACACTGTGCGCGGCGGATCATGCAGCCGCTTCAATTCACTGCCTCAACGCGGCGGAAGCGAGGCCGCGTACGCTGCCAGTACGATCATCTCGTTCACAGAGAGGCGCGCGACCACGGGCTGCATAAGAGTGCTGTCGGGGCCGGCGCGCAGACCCTGCTGGAAGTCGTAGAGCTGCCGGACGAGGTAGCTCGGCGAGCGACCGGCGAGGCGCGGCACGGTATCTGTCCCTTTAAGACCGGGGCCGTGACACGTCTCGCAGGGCACCGTTAATCCATCACCGCCGGTCTTCACCAGTGCCGCGCCCTCGGCAATGCTGCCTGGCGGCACGTAGGCGATGAACGTGGCGTGTGAATCGTTGTTCTCGACATCCTCGAGGCTGCGCGGCACCTCGATGATGCGGCGTTCCAGGGGCTCGGTGCCGCCGGCGGGATCGAGCGCGAATGACATGCCCCTCACGTACACCCTCGGGATTGCTGCGGCCTCGACCACGTCGATGTTCGCCCTCGGGCGCAGCGATGCGAAGTATGTTGCCGCCGCCCGCACGTCCTCGTCGGTGGCCGCCTGTGCAACCGCAACCATGTTACGCACGGTGCTGCGGTGTGGTACGGCTGAGCGCCGCGCGCCGCTGCGGAAGTCCGCCATCTGCCTTTCGATGTAGGCCGCGGGCAGTCCGGCGAGACTGGCGTTTTCCGGCGCCCCGGTTCCCTCAGCACGATGGCAGGAGCCGCACGCGCGCACGGCCGGTGCCCGGCCGCGGGCAATGATGGAGGGCATGGGCGCGTGGTCGTCGGGGTGCCAGTCGACGGTAAAAAACGGGTCTGACAT
The DNA here is from genome assembly GCA_963726665.1 of uncultured Gammaproteobacteria bacterium. Classification (GTDB taxonomy): domain Bacteria; phylum Pseudomonadota; class Gammaproteobacteria; order Steroidobacterales; family Steroidobacteraceae; genus RPQJ01. The sequence goes on from CAVSDW010000020.1 coordinate 9,948, forward strand.
CAGGCTGGCCGCAAAAGTGAGTGAGCTTCCCGACACGTGGCGCGGATGGTCATCGTCCGGCGGATAGTGGTAGTCCGGCGCCCAGGGGTAGGCCCATTCGGGTGGCGTGGCCTTTGCGTCGATCGGTGAGCCCGCGCGGCTGTCCTCGGCACGTCCCGCAGAGGCGACCGTCGCACAGCCGGCGATTGCTGCGACCACAAGGGTTCGCTGCCACGTGCACCGGGTCGCCACAGCCATATGAGTTCCTCTCTTCGTCGTCCGACCCTGTGCGCCGGTCGACTCCGGCATCCTAACGGAGCCGAACTGGGCTCAGCCACGGCAGGTTGGCATCGACCGCGCCTGCCCCCCAACGTCGGGGCCGCTTCGCCGCTCGATCGCCCAAGGCGAGCCTTGGAGAGGTTGGTCGTGGTGTAGATTGCAGATGTGACCAGGAAGACGCAGAAACCACCCGACCCTCAAGCCATCGATGCGCTGTACGGACTCGACCCCGTCTTCGAGCCAGGGGAGTCGGGGTCGTCACAGTTCGAGGAGTTCGTCGCTATCCAGTGCCCGTACTGCGGGGAAGAGTTTGGTACCGCGGTGGACCTGTCGGCGGGCTCGTTCGGCTACATCGAGGACTGCCAGGTCTGCTGTCAGCCGATCGAGCTCACGGGGGAAGTGGACGACTCGGGAGCGCTGATCGGTGTGACCGCCCATCGGGTGGGGTGAGAGGGTTGAGCCTGAGTCTTCGAAGAGGGTGCTGTGCTTGCCGCGAGCCAATGCAAATGCCTTGAGTCCCAGGAAACTGCTGCTCACCAAGTGGACGGCAGTGAATCCGCGTAGCAAGGAAAAGCACTTCCTGGTCGTGAAGCTGGTCGATCCGGAGCCGCCGGGGTCCCCGGTGGTGGCGGTCGAGCTCGAGGCCGTTCACTCCAAGCGGGTCCGGGTCCTGCCCTGGCGGGAGCTCATGGACACCTCCCAGTGGATGCGGGGGTGGGTCTAGTCCAGGAGCGGTTCGGGCGACTCGTTTCAAGCGGAATACAGCCGATTTGCAGGTGGCGCTCGACCCGCCACGCGTCGATCGTGGCGGGAGGCGGTCACAACCTGTGACCACCTCTGTTTGCGCTAATGTATATACAAATGTATGCCTGATGATCGTCTCTTCTCATGGGACGAGCGGAAGAGCGCGGCAAACCTGGCAGAGCGCGGCTTCGACTTCGAATTCGCATCGTTGATCTTTGCCGGCCCACTCTGAGCGCGAGGACACGCGGCGTGATTACGGGGAACATCGAGTGATTGCGTCGGGGCTGCGGATGCATTGCGATAGTCGTCGTGTACACGGACCGCGCCACGCTAAGCGGAATGATCGAGCGTCGTCTGATATCGGCCCGGCGGGCCAGCAGGAAGGAGCGAATCGCTTATGAAGCGGCAGTCAAAGCTGGACAAGCCCACTCGCGGCCGCGCCGACCTTAAGCGGCTCGGTCGCATGTCCGATTCGGAGGTCCGCGACAGCTCGCCGCCGGAGTTGTCTGGGCTTCCCCACGACTTCTGGGACACGGCCGTGCTGGTCGAGCCAGTCCGTAAGCAGGCCATATCGTTGCGCGTCGACGAAGACGTGCTGACGTGGTTCAAGGAATGCGGACCCCGCTACCAGTCCCGCATGAACGCGGTACTGCGTAGCTACATGCACTCCCGGTTGCGGGGGCGGGCTCGATCCTGAGCCCGATCCCTCGTTTTTGGCGTAATTGGCAACAGTCCTCGAGCCTTAGCATCCTCGAGGCCATGAACGGGCGGCGTGAAGCTGTCGCTACTGCCGACTCTTGTCCCGGATCGCACGGAACTCGCTGTCCGCCCGCCAGTTCGGCCACCGTGACGAATTCACGATGCCGAGCCCCACCTCGTAGTACAGCTGCAGGTCCTGCATCGTGCCGCTCACGTCCCAGTCCGGCGAATAATCGTCCGACGGCTTGTGGTACTTCTTCGCGGTGTACTCCTCGAGCCACCGCTTGCCGTAATCCGCACCCCGCGTCGGGCTGTCGACGCCGGACTTCGTGTACAGCATCGGCACGCCGGCCTTCGCCAGGTTGAAGTGGTCCGACCGATAGTAGAACCCTTTCTCCGGCGACGGTTCCTGCGCGGGCACGCGGCCCTGCCGGGCGGCGGCCTGGCGCAGGTCGTCCTCGAGCTCCGACTGGCCGAAGCCGATCACCGTGATGTCGCGCGTCTTGCCCACCGAGTACAGGTTGTCCATGTTCAACCCGCCAACCATCTGCGCGACGGGGATGGGCGGATGCGCCGTGAAGTATTCGCTGCCCAGCAGGCCCGATTCTTCGGCGGTCACGGCGACGAAGTACACCGAGCGCTGCGGCGCCGGCTTGGTTGCCGCGAAGGCGCGTCCGAGTTCGATCAGCGCCGAGATCCCCGTCGCGTTGTCCTGCGCACCGTTGAAGATCGCGTCCTCGCCGGGCTTGGCATCCGCGGTCTTGCCCAGGTGATCCCAATGCGCGGTGTACACGAACGCTTCATTCGGACGCTCGCGTCCCGGCACCATGCCCACCACGTTGTAGGAGACCGTGTTGCGCACGTCGTTGCGCACCGACATGCTCGCTTCGAGGCCGGTCGCCCGGCCCTTGAAGCCGCGGGTCGAGGAGGCCTTCTTCAGCGCGGCGAAGTCCATGCCCGCGGCCGACAACACGCGGGATGCCGCCTCTTCGGTGATCCAGCCTTCGAGCGCGAGGCGCTGGCTGGCGGGATCGTCGATGCGCAGGTCGAACTGCGGCGTGGTCGCGCCGTTGCGCGGCACGTCCCACGGGTAACCCGCGGCCTTCGTCTCGTGGATCACGAGCACGCCGGCCGCACCGTGCCGCACGGCCTCGGCGAACTTGTAGTCCCAGCGGCCGTAGTACGTCATCGCATTGCCCGTGAAGAGCTTCGGGTCCTGCGTCGCGTAGCCGGGATCGTTGACCAGCACGAGCACCAGCTTGCCGCGCACGTCGAGGCCGGCGTAATCGTCCCAGCCGTACTCCGGGGCGACGATGCCGTAGCCGGCGTACACCACCTCGGCATTCGCGAGGTTCACCGACGGCACCGGCCGCAGGGTCCACACGACGATGTCGTCCAGGCTGCGCAGCGCGAGCGACTGGCCGCCCGCGCCGGTCAGCAGCATCGCCGCATCCGCGTGCGGCACGATCTCGACCAGCGGGACGGGTTGCAGGTAGCTGTCGCCGATGCCCGGCTTCAGGCCCGCCGCGCGGAACTGCTGCTCGATGTAGGCGAGCGTCTTCTTCTCGCCCTCGGTGCCGGGCGCACGGCCCTCGAAGGCATCCGACGACAGCACCTCGATGTGCTTGAGGTAGGCGGCTTCGGAAAAGGTCGGGGTGTCGGCGTGCGCGAGGCTGCCGAGGATGAGCAGCACCGCCGCGACCGCGATGCGCCTTGCGCAGGCCCTGTCCCGGTTCGGCGGGCGAGGCTTGGGGGTGCTTTGCGTATTCATCGCGAGAGCCTAGCGGCTCCGGGTCAACTTGTCAGTCGCGTCGGGTCGGCAAGGTTTACCGGGTGCGGCCATTTCTGGGCGGATGCGTTGGATATTCGAATGGAGTCTCGGCGGCTGCCGCCGCATCGTCGCCCCCGGGTGCAGCAGTCGGCTGGACTAGGTCCACCATGGCAGGGAGCCTATACTTCGTGTGGATGAGCGTCAGGTCACTCAAGGAAATCCCAGGCATCGAGTTCGTTCTCGATGCACGTGGGCGACGGAAATCCGTGGTCATCGACCTCGGGCGACACCGCGCCCTATGGGAAGACCTGTTCGACGCTTACGTCGCGCAGCAGCGGCGCAATGAGCCGCGGGAATCCCTGTCCAAGGTGACCAAGCTGGTCCAGTCCGCCCCCAGGCGGCGGACCCGTGGCCGACTACAAGCTTAGCGTCGCCCGTTCCGCGCGGAAGGAGCTTCAGGCGATGGACCGCGTGGTCGCGATGCGGATCATCTCCCGGCTTGAGTCGCTCGCCGAGGATCCGCGACCAGCCGGGTGTACCAAGCTCGAAGGCACCGCCGACCTCTGGCGCGTTCGCGTCGGTGACTACCGGATCATTTACGCAGTCGATGACCGGGCGCGAACCGTCGATGTCAGTGTCGTGAGACATCGGCGGGACGCATATCGACCTTGAAGGCGACATCGCGGCATCTCATCCCGCGTGACGACGCGACGTAAAGCGCGTGCACGAGGACGTCGCTGCGCTGATCGACGTGGGGCTGATCGAGAAGACGGAGGGCGGCCGAATCCACGTGCCGTTCGCGGTGATCGAGGCGGACTTCGAGCTGCGGGCGGCTTGAGCGGCCGTCATTCCTGGCGAACGCCAAACCCGAAAACTTCGGGCCGGCTCCGCCGGTGATATCCTCTTGCCACCATGAGCAAACCCAAGCTGTATTACTTCGACGCCCCCGTGAGCCGCGGGGAAGAGTGTCGTCTGGCACTGCATCTCGCGGGCATCGACTTCGAGGACGCGCGCATCAAGTTCGCGGACTGGCCGGCGCTTAAGGAACAGATGCCCTACGGCAGTGTGCCGGTGCTGGAATTGCCCGGACACCCGCCGCTCGCGCACTCCAACGCGATCCTGGTGCTGATCGGGCGTCGTCACGGACTGCACCCGGCCGACGACTTCGAGGCGGCCCGCCACGAAGGAATGATGCAGCACGTGGAGGACCTGCGCTGCGCGGTTTCGCCCACGCTGCGCATGGGTGACGCGGAGAAGAAGGCCGCGCGCGAGGCACTCGTCGCAGGATTTCTGCCCGCGTGGGCACGTGCCGCCGAGAGAAACATCACTGCGGGGCCGTTCTTCGGCGGTGAGAAGATCCAGGTCGTGGACCTCAAGATCCACATGGCCGTGCGCTGGTTCAACGGCGGCAAGGTCGACCACGTTCCCGCGACCATCTTTGCCGATTACCCCAGGCTCGTCGGCGTGCACGACGCGGTGCGCGACCACGCCGGCGTCCGGTCCTGGTACGCGAAGTCCTGACGGCAGTGATCGGCTGGACCGTTCGTCGCTGAACCGACGGTTCTACTTGACCGGTTCATGCGGGTCCGCGGGGAAGTGCCTCCGGACCCATTCCCGTGTTTCCTTGTCCTGCTCCAGGACGATTTCATTGCTCGAGCCGTAGGCGCACTCGAGCCACGCCGCCTTGGTCACCGGTCGGCCAACCGAGCGGAGGTGCTCGGCGATCGGGTCGCCGCGCAACCAGTCAGGAAGTTCATCCGTGACGTTGGCGTCCGGCGGGTGGAAGTCGCTCACGGTAGGCTCCGGCGGCGGGCTCGATGGATGAGACTTTGAGGATGTTGGAACGTTTCCGCGGAAACGTGAAGAGAATCTCGAGGATCGCAGTGACGGTCCGGTCCGACCCGAATCTGCCCGTTTGCGACACAGAACCGGAGCGAGTTTGGATACGGCGGGTTGCACCATCGACCTGCGGCTCCGCGCTTCCATCGATGTATCCGATCTGAGACAATGGCTGTGATTCGATCTGGCCAGGCGACGGTTGACGGAGATGCTGAATGAGTACGAAGAAGTCGGTCGTCGCACGTAACTCGCGCGAGTTGGCGGGCGTACTTGGTCTCTCGGAGGCCGATCGAGCGGCCATCGAGGTCCAGCTTGAGCTGGCCGAGCAAATCGCCCTGGAATTGCGCAGGGCGGGGATGACTCATGCGTGCCTCGCGCGCCTCGCACGTACGTCGCGACCGCGACTTACGGCCATTCTCAATGGCAATCTCGACGGCGTTTCGACGGACCTGTTGTTGCGCGTCCTTGCCGCACTGGGCGTGCGTGTTCAGATGCGTTTCCACCGGGCAGCGTAGCCCGACCTCCCGGCATCGAGTTCGTTGTCGATGCGCATGGGCAACGGAAGTCCGTGGTCATCGACCTCGGGCGACACCGCCCCCAGGCGGCGGACCCGTGGCCGACTACAAGTTTAGCCTCGCCGTTCCATCCTCAGGCTAGCCGGCGGCGGGCTCAATGGATGAGCGCCGTCGGATGTTGGGACGATTCCGCGGGTACCTGATGTCCAATCTGTGAATGGCCGAGCCGGCAAACACTTGGGAGGTGGTCACGGTTTTTGACCACCTCGGCCGTGCCCGGCGAAGCACGACCGTTAGCGAAATTTCGATGCGAACCCGACCAATTCGTCGGTGGCGTGCGCAGCGGGACTCCCCAATCCTATTGATTGCACCGGCGCCGCGGCGGCCACCCGTCACGACGCTGTTGGCTTATTTGACAACAGCCTCCATATGTTGGCATCCTCGACAACATGAGCGCGGTGCTGCTGCACCGCGAACGGCTGGATCTCGACGACGGTTCAATCGTCGAGATGGTTCTTTGGTTCGTCTCGAAGCCGGTCGCCGGCAGTTGCCACCCCTACAAGTACCGGCTTTACTTCGGAAGGGGCGGAGTGCGACTCGTTGGGTACGACAACGAGCGCGGCAAGGGTGACCATCGGCATCGGCGCGGAATCGAGGAGCCGTATCGGTTCACGACCGTCGAGCAATTGGTGAGCGACTTCCTCGAGGACGTCGCCGAGGAGCGAGAGCGATGACCAAGGCGGTGCTTCGCATCCGGCGCAATACCGACGCGGCCCTGGCTGACATGGGCAAGCGGTTCACCGCGGCGTGGGCGTCCGGAAGGTCCGAGGCACACGTCTTCACGTTCGAGTCGCCGGCAGCCCTGTTCCGGTGTGCTGAGCCCCAAGCGCTGGGAACTCCTGGAGCGACTGCAGTTCCTCGGGCCGTCGAGCCTGCGGGGGCTCGCGCGTTCACTCGAACGCGACGTGAAGCGAGTGCACGAGGACGTCGCTGCGCTGATCGAGGTGGGGCTGATCGAGAAGACGGAGGGCGGTCGAATCCACGTGCCGTTCGAGGTGATCGAGGCGGATTTCGAGCTGCGGGCGGCGTAGGTCACGTCGTGGCGATGCACGTGATCACATGAAGAAGGCTACGGCGCCTCGACTTTCTCTGCAGCCAGCGGGTTATCGGCGGCAATGAAGTCGTAGATGTCGCGCAGCCAGACCTGCGCCTCGAGCGTCCAGGTTACCTGGGCCACCGCCGGATCCGATGCGCCATTTCATCGTCGGAGACGACGCGACGGGCATCGGAATCGGCAAGACCACGCTCGATCATCAGGCTGAAAGCGAGTTCCCGGACGAGTTCTTCGCGGGAACTGTCGTCCGGCTGCTGTTGCAGCAGGCGGACGAGATCTTCTTTTGGCGTGGCCATGTTCGGAATCTAGCATAGAAGGGAGGATATATTTAAAGGTAAGGGAAGAGGGGAAGAAAAGTAAATAGGAAGTTTTTAAAGATAAATGAGGGTTAGGTGTGTGGGGGGGGGGGGGGGGGGGGGGGGGGGGGGGGGGGGGGGGGGGGGGAGACGCTCAATCGGGAGGGCCCCATGAAAGACCCCAAGGATGTCGATGTCCTCCGAACCGTCCTTGATCAGGTAGGCGATTCGATAGTGGCCGCGGATCAGCACGCGAACCTCGCGGTCCGTGATGAGCACGTATCGTTGACCGAGCCGCGGATGCAATCGCAGGGACCGCGCGGACGCATGGAGGCCGACGACGACTTTGTCCGCTGCTGCCGGATTATCGGCGGCGATGAAGTCGTAGATGTCGCGCAGCCAGACCTGCGCCTCGAGCGTCCAGGTTACCTGCGCCACCGCCGGATCCGATGCGCCATTTCATCGTCGGAGACGACGCGACGGGCATCGGAATCGGCAAGACCACGCTCGATCATCAGGCTGAAAGCGAGTTCCCGGACGAGTTCTTCGCGGGAACTGTCGTCCGGCTGCTGTTGCAGCAGGCGGACGAGATCTTCTTTTGGCGTGGCCATGTTCGGAATCTAGCACCGACGGGCGGCCATCTTCAAAGGTCCGGCCCGCGGGCACCAACCGCAAATTGCACGCGTTTAAACACAAATGCGGGTTCGGTGAACCGCGACCAGCTCCGAGACTGCACAGGCTTCATCGCAAGACTCGTGCCATCGGCCCAGCGTCGGCGCAACGAGCGAATTTGTGTTGCGCTGCATCATTGCCCCCGATCGAACATTGCGGGAACTACCTAGTCGCGAGCCTGTCATCTGGCTGTGGCACAAGGGTCACGCATGTCGGAGCAAAGCGCGATGAAGTACCTACTGATGATCCTGCCCGTCCTGATCGCGCTCGCGATCGAGCAGAAACGCGTGATTCGAATCGCCACGAGCCGGCTGCGCAGGGTGCGTTGACCTTCGCCTCGGGCAGTCTGCCGATTCGGGCGCGACGCTGGCGCACACGGCGCTATTGCGCCGGCCACTCCCGTCGTGCCGCGGCTTCCACCAGGCGAAACACCGCGCCGTTGTCCGTCGCTTGCGTTCGTCCGAGGAGCCCGGACCTCCAGCGCTGCGGCAATGCTTTCTCCCCGTGCAGCGCGCCGACGGCGGCGCCCACGATCGCGGCGACCGTGTCGTTGTCCTTGGTGTCGTTGACGGCCCGGACGATCGATTCTTCGGGATCGTGCGCGTGCCTGGCGAGGATCCAGAGCACGCTCGGCACGGTCTCGAGGAGATACGCGCCCGAGTACCAGCGCGTCGCAGGCTTCGCGGGTGCCCCAGCCGTGTCGCGTGGCTTCGCCGAGCACGTGCTCGAGGTAATCCGGGAATGGACCTTCCCAGTCCGTGAAGCGTCCGCCGCGGGGACGATACGGCTGGTCGGTGCAGACCTGCCGCACCGTCGCGACGAACGTCGAATTGATCCATCCGGGGGCGGGTGGTTCCGGCATTCGCAGCAGTCGCGCGAGCAGGTCGGCAAACGCGACACACGAGGCCACCGAACAGGCGTCCCGGTGGGTGACGATCGACGCCAGGGCGGTGTTCAGCCACAGGGCGGCACTGGGGCCTTCCGCGTGCAGCAGCACGATCGGCGCGATGCGCATCAGCGCCCCGTTGCCGGCACTCTCGACCCCGCAGCGATACCAGGGCGTGACGCCTTCGGCCCGGTTGGCGAGAAACTTGGCCACGGTGCCACCGACGCCGAAGATCTCGCGTCCGGTGAACTTCTCCGCCAGGTCCTCCGGATCCATGTCGCCGAACTCGAGCAGGCTCTCGAGCGTCCAGAACGCGAGCTGGCTGTCGTCGGAGGGAAGCCCGACGCGACTGTCCGCGGCGCGGCGGTTGGGCAGGTAGTCGCGGATCTCGCCGAAGGCCGCCTCCCGGTCACCGGCCGTCAGGCTCTCGCTGGTGTTGCCGAGCGCGTCGCCGATGGCGAGGCCCAGCAACATGCCGCGGGTGCGGTCGGGCGCCACCGGGCCGCCGACGGACTGGCCCGGGCCCTTCAGCAGCGCCGACCGGGCCGGGAGGAATCCCTCGGAGATCACGCGGGCGGCGAGGGGGAGGTTGTTGGACACGGCCGCGACAGTGTCGCAGATTTGGGGCCGCGTGCGACCAGGGTCCGGGCCGTCGGCGTCGGCGGCGGAGATATGCGATCGCGCTAGAGGAAAGCCCTGCTGATCGGGCGCGCGCGATTTCCATAGAATCGGGCTGAGGCTGAGCCTCGCCCTGCCGCGGGGCTCGAACAGATATGGCCACGATCGTTGCCGACGATGCGCTGGCTCTCCAGCGCTTGTACCACTGGGAAAAGACTGCGCCCGACCGGGTGGCGTTCACGCAGCCGCTGGGCGGCGGCGTGGTGCGCGACTACACGTGGCGCGAGGTGCTGGACGAGTCGCGACGCATGGCCGCACACCTGCAGGGCCTCGGCCTGCAGCATGGCGACCGCGTCGCCATCCTCTCGAAGAACACCGCGCACTGGATGATGAGCGACTACGCCATCTGGCTCGCGGGTTGTGTCTCGGTGCCCCTGTACCCGACCCTGGCGCCCGGCACGATCCGGCAGATCCTCGAGCACAGTGAGTCCAGGCTGCTGTTCGTCGGCAAGCTCGACGGCTGGGACCACATGAAGCCCGGCGTGCCTGCAGGCCTGCCCTGCATCAGCCACCCGCTTGCGCCGGACGACGCCAGGCAAAGCTATCCGCGGTGGGACGACATCGTCGCCGCGACGGCGCCGCTCCGCGGAGACCCGGTGCGCCCCGGCGACGAGCTCGCGACGATCATCTACACCTCGGGCACGACCGGTGCGCCGAAGGGCGTGATGCACAGCTTCGCGGCGTTCGCGTGGGCGGTGCAGACCGCGCTCAAGCGCGTCCCGGCCGACGCGAGCACGCGCATGCTCTCGTACCTGCCGCTGTCGCACGTGGTCGAGCGCGCGCTGGTCGAGCACGGCCAGCTCGCGACCGGCATGCACGTGTACTTCGCCGAGAGCCTGACACGTTCGCGGCCGACATGCGGCGCGCCCGGCCCACGGTGTTCTTCTCGGTGCCGCGGCTGTGGGTCAAGTTCCAGCACGGCATACTGGCGAAGATTCCGGCCACCCGGCTCGATCGGCTGCTGAAGCTGCCGATCGTCAAGGGCATGGTGTGCCGGAAGATCCTCACCACGCTCGGTCTCGACCACTGCATCTTTGCCGCGGGCGGCGCGGCACCCATGCCGCCGGAACTGCTGCGCTGGTACGCGAGGATCGGGCTCAATGTCGCCGAAGGCTACGGCATGACCGAAAACCTCGCGGCCACCCACATCACCGTGCCAGGGCAGGCGATCGGCACCGTGGGCCTGCCATACGACGGCGTGCAGTGCCGGCTGGACCCGTTCGACGGCGAGATCCAGATCAAGAGCCCGGCGACGATGCTCGGCTACTACAAGGAACCCGAGATGACGCGGCGGGCGTTCACCGACGACGGCTGGATGCACACCGGCGACAAGGGCGTCCTCGACGCGGCGGGCAACCTGAAGATCACGGGTCGCGTGAAGGACCTGTTCAAGACCAGCAAGGGCAAGTACGTCGCACCGTCACCGATCGAGGAATTGCTGGTGATGCACGCTGCGGTGGAGGCCTGCTGCGTGACCGGCGCCAACCTCGGCCAGCCGATCGGCCTGTTGATGCTGAACGAGGACGCCGTCAGGAAAGTCGTCGACCCGACCGGTCGCATCGAACTGGAAACCTCGCTCGCCGAGCACCTGAAGGCGATCAACCAGACACTCGACCCCCACGAGCAGATGGACTGCCTCGTCCTGATGACCGAGGCGTGGACGGTGGACAACGACCTGATCACGCCGACCTTGAAGGTCAAGCGAAACCGTATCGAAGACGCATTCGCGGCCAACTTCGAGCGCTGGGCCCGCATGGGCAAAGAAGTCGTCTGGCATGAGAAGTGAAGCCATGGGTATCGCCATACCGATGCTCGACCTGATGTTCTTCCTGACGGAGAACCAGGACAACCCGAGGCACGTGGGTGGGGCGCTCATCTTCGAGCGGCCGCGTCGCGGCGGCGCCGACATCGTGCACAGGGTCCTCGAAGCCTACCGGCGCGCCACCCCGGTGCCGCCGTTCAATCGCATCCCGGTGTTTCGCCGGGCGGGCCTGCCCGAATGGCGGGAAGTCGATCACTTCGACATGGACTGGCATGTCCAGCACCTGACGCTGCCGGCGCCCGGCTCCGACGCGCAGCTCGACGAGCTCGTCGCCGAGCTGCACGCGCCGATGCTGGAGCGCGACCGCCCGGGCTGGCGGGTGTACGTCATCGACGGACTGGAGCGCAACCGGTTCGCCGTCTACACCAAGGTCCATCACGCCCTGGTGGACGGCGAGTCGGGCATTGCGCTGGTACACAAGTCGCTGTCCCGGTCGCCGCGCGACAGGCGCATCCGTCCCATCATTGCGACGAGCCTTCCCGCACCGGCCGACCTGGCGCCCAAGGGCCTGCTGCCGCTTCTCGGGCACGAGGTGGGAAAGGCCGCGCGAACGGCGATGGCGATCGGCTGGGGATCGGAGCGCCTGCTCGAGGAGGGCCTGGCGGGGCTGCGCGGATTCTCGAGCGAAGTGATTCGTCCGTTCACCGCACCGCTGACCCCGATGAACGAGCCGATCCGCAACGCGCGAGCCATCGTGCACACGGTCCTGCCGCTGGACGCGATGAAGACCGTTGCGCGGGCCTCCGAAGCGACGCTGAACGACGTCGCGCTCTGCGTGCTCGACGCGGGCATGAACCGCTACCTGCGCAGCATCGGCCGGTCAGCGGAACGTGCGCTCGTCGCCGTCTGTCCCGTGTCGCTGCAGGACCGGGAGATCAAGCAGGCCACCACGGAGGTCTCCATCTTCTGGACACCGCTCGGCGCGCCCTCTGCAACGATCGGCCGACGCCTGCGCCAGGTGATCGCCAATACCCGCGAGGCCAAGCAGCGCATTCGGACGCTGCCGAAGGACGTGGCCTACGCCTATGCGGTGCTCACCTTCGCGGTCGGGGAAACGCTCGCGCTGGTCCCGCGCGCATCTGTGGACTACCTGCTGCCATCCAACGTCCTGATCTCGAACGTGCGCGGCCCGAGCGAGTCGCTGTACCTCGGCGGTGCGCGGCTCGAGGCGATGTGCCCGGTGTCCACGCTGATTTCGGGCATGGGCCTCAATATCACGTTCATGTCATACGCCGGGCAGGTCGTGATCGGCTTCACCGCCAATGCGTCCGCGCTGCCGGAGGCAGCCCGTCTTGCACAGTACACGCGCGATGCGTTCGCGGCGCTCGAACGTCACGCTCGCCGCGCAGAGAATCCAGGAGATGCACATGAAGGAAACTCGCAAGCCCGCACGCGCGCCGGCCGTGGCAAAGCCCGCAGCAAAGCCCGCAGCAAAGTCGGCAGCCGAGCGCGAGGCAAAGCCCGCAGCAAAGTCGGCAGCCAGGTCCGCGGCAAAGCCCGAGGCTAAGCCCGCGCCCGCGAAGGGCAAGGTCGCCCGTAAGAAGACGGCCGCGATCCCGCCGCCGGCGACGCTACCGTTCCCTGACGACGTCCGCGCGGATCGGATTCGCGTGGCGGCCTTTCTCCGTGCGGAGCGCCGCGGGTTCGCGCCCGGCTATGAATGGGAGGATTGGCTGGCGGCCGAGGCCGAGGTGAACGCAGGCACGGGGCCGCCTGGCGACGAGTAGCGACGGCTCGGCGGTTCGGCGGGACGCAGACGGCAGGCTTGCCGCCGAATGCCGGGGAGGGTCCTGGGCCTGATGTCATACCGACTGCTCGCGGATCTCGTACTCATACTGCACGCCGCGTTCGTGGCGTTCGTGATGCTGGGGGCGCTGCTGGTGCTGCGCTGGCCGCGCGTGGCCTGGCTGCACGTGCCGGTCGGTGACCTGGGGCGCCGGCATCGAGTTTCTCGGCGGCATCTGTCCGCTGACGCCGCTCGAGAATCACTGGCGGGCGATGGCGGGGCAACAGGGGTACCCCGGCGATTTCGTCGAGCATTACATCGTGTCGTTGCTGTATCCGGACGGACTGACCCGTCGAGTGCAGCTCGTGCTCGGCGCGCTGGTGCTGGTGGTCAACGTGGCGATCTACGCGTGGGCCTTGTGCCGCCTGCGTACCACTCATGCAAGTGGTCGGCGACCCGGATGACGACCCGTCGCTTCCACGTCGTCAGCGATCCAGGTAGGAACCCATCACTTCGGTGACCCGGCAAACCCGCGCGTAGTGCCGGAGGTCTTGCGTCGTGGCGAGCCCCTTGCGCTGGCTCTTGCGCAGGGCCTCGAGCGCCACGTCGAGACCGACCCGGTTGCGGAACTTGAAGCAGTCCGCCACGGTCTTGGCGACCGAATACACCCGGATCGTCACACCGTCGATCACGTGCTGCTCGACACCCTCCGCCAGGGCGGCGCCCGAGAAGCGAACGACGCGCAGCGGCGGATGGTCGGCGCTCGGAACGCGGCCCTTGTTCGGGATCGCCAGCCAGATCGCGCCTGGAGAATGCGTCGTGAGCTTGTGGAAGTGCAGCGCCGTGAGGAGGCAGAAGACGCCGCGTGAACTGCGGGCGGCGACCTCCGCCAGCGGGTGCTGTCGGGACAGTGGCTGGTCGGGCAGCGCGTACACGCCACGGGCAACCTGCTTGAGTCGACCGGCCCGCACCAGGCGCATGAGGACGGCGCGTGGGATCTGGCTGGCGGTCAGGTCGCGCGAGTGCACGAGGCCGCGCTCTTCGACGATGCGCAGGACTTGCATGCATGAGTGTCGATGGACATGAGGGCGCGGGTCTCGGGGTCGCCAGCGATCACCGGGCGCCGGGCCATTGTCGCAGCGGGCAGGTCCCGCAGCCTGCGACGCGGAGCGGCAGGAGATGCTAGCGTAGTTCCCCGGATTGTCCGCGTGCGTTCGTTGGACCAGCCTTAGCGGTCCGCGGCGCCGGGTGGCCCGCGACAGGAATCCTGGGGGAGCATCGGCGAGGCTCGGAGCATCGATCGTTGAACGTCGAAACAGAGACCGATCTTCGGAGAACCTACACGATGGTTGCAAGGCTGGCGCACCAGGGCGTGAGCCAGGATCAGCTCGAGCGCGTGCTGCTCGGCATCTACCGGGAAGGCAACGACGCCATCCGATCGGCGCTGCGCGAGTCCAACGAGGCGCTGGTCGCGCTCGGTTACGGCAGGGTCGGCTATTCTGACCTGCAGCTTGATTGACGCCCCGGCAATCAAGCCTTCATCGGCAGATGGAGAGGATGAGCGTGACAACAGCACTGATTACAGGCGCGGCGGGTGGCATCGGTTACGAGCTGGCGCGGCAACTGGCGGCACGCGGCACGACCGTGATCGCGGCCTGCCGTAAACCGACCGCGGCGCTTGCAGCGCTGCCGGTGCGCGTCGAGGCAGGCATCGATATCGCCACCGACGCCGGTTGCGCGGCGCTCGCCGCACGAGTGGCCGGCGTGCCGCTCGACCTGCTCATCCACAACGCCGGAGTGTTGTCCAACGAGTCGCTGGACGCGCTGGACGACGATGCAGTCGCGAACATCCGGCGGCAGTTCGAAGTCAACGCACTGGCGCCGCTGCGGCTGACGGCGCTGCTCGCGCCGCAGCTGGCCGAAGGTGCCAGGCTGGTGCTGATGAGCAGCCGCATGGGCTCGATGGAGGACAACACCTCCGGTGGATACTACGGTTACCGCATGTCGAAGGCGGCGCTGAACGCGGCGGGTCGTTCACTCGCGCACGACCTCGCCCCACGCGGCGTGGCGGTCGCGATCCTGCATCCGGGCTTCGTGCAGACGCCGATGACGGGTGGCCGTGGCGACCTCGATGCCGTCACCGCTGCGCGCAACCTCCTTGCGCGCATCGACGAACTCACGCCGGCGACCAGTGGCCGTTTCGTGCACGCCAACGGTTCGCCTCTGCCCTGGTGAAGGGTGGTGCCGCGCCGGCCGTTCGGCCGGTATCCGTCAGTCGCGATGAACCTTGACGGTCACGCCCTTCACGGTCGAGCTGATCAGCAGCAACGAGATGTCTTTCGTGCCCATGCTGCGCTCGATGATCACGTTCTCGCCATCTTCCATCTCGATGCTCTGCTCCTTCGTGCCGAGCTGCTCATCGAAGGCTTTCTTGATCGCGTGGGCCACGTCGTTCTCGCCCGTGCCGTTCTTGATCGTGACCGTGATGTCCTGGGCCGCGCCTCCCTTCGGCGTCACGCGAAAAACGATCACGCCGTCGGAGTCGGCGTCGTGGTTGACGGAAATCCGATAGTCGTCCGTGTAGCTGAGCTTCTTGGCCGGCGTCGCAGGAGCCGCCGCCGCGGCGTCGGTGGTCGTGCCGGTGGCGGGGGCCTGGGCGACGGCGAGCGACGAAATCAGGAGAGCGGTTCCGGCGAAAGCCACGCGCAACATCTTCACGTTCATGGGAGCTCCGGGGGGTGAGGCTACGGTCAGGATGGGAGACCGAGTCTAGTGGAGACGCCGAATCGGCGGAAGTGGCGGGCTCCGGCGCGTCTCCGCTCGCCGAAGAAACGCGGCATGTTGCCGGCCCGCCCGCTGGCGCGCAGGAAGCCCGGCGCGTCAGTCGGTGATGAAGCCCGCGGCCTTGTGGCTGCCGTCGCAGTACGGCTTGTCCTTCGAATGGCCGCAGCGGCACAGGATGAACTCCTGCCCGCGATTGATCGTGTGCCCGGTGCCGGTGATGAGCTCGACGGGACCCGTGACCTTGAGCGGGCCGTTCGGTCGAACCTTCACGTTGACGGCTCCGCCCCGCTCGACGAGCGGCTCGGAGGCTTTCGCCGCCGGCTCGCCGCTGGCAGTGAACGCCGCGGCGCTGTGTGAGCCGTCGCAGTAGGGCTTGTTCTTCGACTGGCCGCAGCGGCAGAGCGTCGCGCGATAGGCGGCGGGCGAGCCGTCGATGGTGAGCGTCGCGCGCACGGCGAGCGGGCCGTTCTCGAGCACGCGCACCGTGTTCACCTGCGGCGCCGCTTCCTCCGCGCCGCCGTCCAGGCGACGCGCGACGATCGCTCCCGACGGGCAGTTGCGCGCCAGCGCCACGACCTCGTCGGGCGTCGCTGCATCCGGCCGGATCCACTCGCCAGGCACGTTCGGCACGAACACGTCGGGCCGATCGAGGACGCAGTGCCGGGAGTGGATGCACTTCGACCCGTCGAACTCGATGACGGCCTTCTGGCCGATGACGATTTCCTTGCTCATGGCGGAAGCATAGCCCCACAAAAGGCGCTGCGACAGCCATTCCGGCCGGGCCGGACCGTGATTGCGCCACGAGGATTGCGTATCCGGCCGGAAGCAGGTAATTGTCGCCGGAACGGGGGGAATCATGTTGCTCAGCCGTGTCATCGAACACGTGAAGGCGCAGCACTGGACGGCGATCGCGATCGACTTCGTCATCGTCGTCCTGTGGCGTGTTCGTGGGCCTGCAGGTGCAGGAGTGGAACGCCGCACGCGGCCGCCGCGCCGCCGAGATCGGCTACCTCAGTTCCATGGAGGAAGACGTCGTCTATTCGATAGGCAGTCTCCAGCAACTGCTCGTCAACATGGAGCGGCAGCAGGCTGCTCATGCCGCGCTGTACGAATACAGCGTGACTCCCGGGACGGTACTCGCGCAGGACGAACTCGACAGGCTCGTCGGGGTGGGACTCTTCTACCTGCCGGAATTGAACATCCGGCCAGGTGACTTTCGAGGCCCTGAAGAGTTCCGGTCAGCTCTCCGCCATCGGCAGCACGGCCCTCGTCTCGAGGTTGCAGTCGCTGAGCTCGGACGTCGTCACCGCACTGGGTCTGCAGTCTGACGATGTCGAGGCCACGTACCGGTTCTCCGACCCGCTGCTGATCGCCAACTTCGACATGGCGAGTGTCTTCAGCAGGCCGCGTCCCGACGGGACGAAGCAGCCTATTCCGTGGCTGAAGAGAGGCCCTCGAACGTCGCCGCCGCCGGCCGTGATGAAGTCCATGCCGTTCCGCAACGCAGTGCTCTATCGGTCCTTCTTCACTGCTGCGCGCATTGCGAGCGTGCGCCAGCTTCTCGAGCAGCACCGCCTGATCGCCGAGCTCATCGACGCGCGGCAGGCCGAACTCGAGGGTGCTCCATGATCTTTCGCCGAGTCACTGGCCCGAGTGAATCGAGCCCGCCTGGAAGTCGCATGTTGTCCTTGGCTGCCGCATTTCCCGTTAGACTCCGCCCGTGAGCGAGGACCATCCAGTGAGCGGCACGCCGCAAGAGCGTGAGGGAGACAGCACCTGGGACAAGCTGCGCCGCCGCAAGGTGGTGCACTGGGGCATCGTCTATGCAGCGGGCGCCTGGGGCCTGCTGCAGGGGCTTTCCTACATAAGCGTCACGTTCGACTGGCCACGCCAGATCCAGCAGGTGACGACCCTTGCGCTGCTGGTTGGCCTCCCGATCGTCCTGGTCCTCGCCTGGTACCACGGCGACCGCGGCGAGCAGCGCGTCAGCCGTGCCGAACTCACCATCATCACGCTGCTGTTCCTCGTCGGTGGCGGGATCTTCTGGCGCTATCACGGCGCGAGTGTTACGCCCACGACGGCGACGCCGGCAGCGCTCGCGCCAGTGGCCGGGTCGGCGCCCGCAACGACCACTGCGGATTCCCGCCCCTCCATCGCAGTGCTGCCGTTCGAGAATCTCTCCGGCAATGCCGAGAACGCCTATTTCGTCTCCGGCATGCAGGACCTGATCCTGACCAACCTGTCGAAGATCCGCGGGATCAAGGTGATCTCGCGAACCTCGACCGAAAAGTACGCCAGCCACCCGGCTAACCTGAGGACGGTCGGTGCCGAGCTCGGTGTGACGTCCATTCTCGAAGGCAGCGTGCAACGAGCCGGCGACAACGTCCTGATCAACCTGCAGTTGATCGACGCCAACACCGACACGCACCTCTGGGCCGAGGTCTACAACCGCAAGATAGAAGACGTGTTCGCGGTCGAGCAGGAGGTTGCGAAGACGGTTGCCGAGGCGCTGCAGGCCACGCTGTCGCCGGCCGAGTCGGCCGCCATTTCCGCCCGGCCCACGGAAGACGCGGCCGCGTATGACCTGTTCCTGCGCGCGCAGTACGCGTTCCAGCAAGGCAGCCAGAACCAGGACGGCGAGGCGCTGGTGCAGGCCATCGCGCTCTATCGACAGGCCATCGCCGAGGACCCGCGCTTTGCGCTGGCCGAGGCGAAGCTGTCGATTGCGCTCACCGACCTGTACTGGAACGGCGGCACGCGCGACTTGAGCCCGCGACTTCTCGGCCAGCAGTCGCGAGAGGCGATGGCCGCGGCGAAGCGTCTGCAGCCGGACCTGCCGGAAGGCAACCTCGCGCTGGCTTACGTGAAGTACCGACTGGACCTGGATTATCCAGCGGCGCTCGCAGCGTTCGACGCCGTGCTCGCGGCGAGGCCCGGCGAATCCTACGCGCTGTATGGGAAGGCGCTGGTCCTGCGTCGCCTGGGGAGATTCGAAGAAGCGATTGCGGCCCTGGAGGCCGCGGCGGTCTTGAGCCCCCGCGACAGCGATGTCATCGGGGAGCTTGCCGTCACCCGCTGGATGGTTCGCCGCGCGGCGGAGGCCGAGGCCGGGCTGCGGCACGCGCTGGCCCTGGACCCGGCCAACGTCTACGCCGCGACCAACCTGTCCTTTCTGCGCGTGTATCGAGACGGCGACTTTGCCGACGCGTGGGCGGTCCTGCACGGCGATCGGCCGCAGATCGTGCTGCAGCGCGTCCAGCTGCTGCGCTTCCAGCGCAAGCACGCCGAGGCGCTGCGCCTGCTGGCGACGATCCCGGACAAGGTCATGGCCGACATTGCCGCGGGCACGCCCCGGGAGTACCTGTCGGGGCGGCTGCATTTCGAGGCCGGCCGGCGCGCCGAGGCCGAACCGCTGTTGCGCAAGGCGAGGGCTGACCTGCAGGCCGCGCTGGGCTCGTTGCCGGCCAATTACGCGAGGGGCGAATCCGTCCGACTGGCCCTGGCCGATACCGAGGCCATGCTGGGCGATGAAGCCGCCGCGCTGCGGACGGCGCAGCAGGCGCTGGTGCGGCAGCCGGTCGAGAAGGACGCCGTCAACGGGCCGTTTGCGTTGGCACAGGCCGCACAGGTCCATGCGCGGCTGGGGCGCGCGGACCTGGTCATGCCGGCACTCGAGCGTCTGCGTCTGCTGCCGGGGGCCGACGAGATCGTTTCCGCCAGCACGCTGAAGCTGGATCCGGCCTGGGACAAGGTGCGGGCCGATCCGCGCTTCCAGGCGGAAATCAGGCGTTTTGCAGAGTTCGACGCGCGGTGAGCCGGGCTCGGCGTCACGCGGTCGTGCAACCGCGGCGTAGTAGGATGCGCCCGATGTCCCTGATCTCCGAACTCAAGCGCCGCAAGGTATTCAAGGTCGCCGCCGGCTACCTGGTGGTCGCCTGGCTCGCTGGTCCAGGCGGCGTCGATCGGCTTCCCGGCCTTCGATGCGCCGCCCTGGGCGCTGCGCGTGTTCATCCTGCTCGCCTGCTCGGCTTTCCGATCGCCCTGGTGCTGGCCTGGGTGTTCGACGTCACGCCCGAGGGCGTCAAGCTCGATGCCAATCGGCGTCCGGCAACAAGCGCGTGTTCGCCGTGGCGGCGGTGCTGATCGCGCTGGCGCTGGGCTGGTATTTCTACGGCCAGCCGGCGTTCCGCAAGGGCGACGCGTCGCGCCGAGGTCGCAGCGCGCCGGCGGTCCGGGCGGACCCGAACTCCATCGCGGTGCTGCCGTTCGCCAACATGAGCGGCAAGCCGGACGAGGAGTATTTCTCCGACGGCATGACCGAGGAACTGCTGAACGTGCTGGCCAAGATGCCGCAACTGTCAAGGTGGTGGCGCGCACCTCGGTGTTCGAGTTCAAGGGCAAGGGCGGCGACGTGCGCGAGATCGGCCGCAAGCTCGGCGTCGCGCCACATCGTCGAAGGCAGCGTGCGCCGCGACGGCGCAGGCAGATGCGCGATCACCGCGCAGCTGGTGCGCGTCGTCCGACGGCTTCCACGTCTGGTCGGAAACCTACGACCGCAAGCTCGAGAGCGTGTTCGCGCTGCAGGACGAGATCGCGCAGCGCATCGGCGAGCAGCTGGTCAGCGTTCGCTCGGCGGCGCCGACCGCGACAACCGGCGCGCGCCGAAATTCCGCCCGAAGCCTACGAGGAATACCTCAAGGGCCGGGCGCTGTACCGGCAGCGCAAGGAGCATGGCGCAGGCGGTCGCGCATGTTCGAAGGCGGCGGTCGCGCGGGCACCGACGTTTTCGCGGCGGGCTGGGCGTCGCTGTCGCTGACCTATGAAATGATCAAGGGCTACCTGACGCCGGACGAGTCGCGCGCGCGCTCGGCGATCACACTGACGGACCTTGCCGGGACGCGGCGCTTCGGGCAAAGGCGCTCGATCCGCGATTCGGCCATGACACTGCATGCGCTGGGCAACGTGGCCCGCGACTGGAGTACCGCTTCGCCGACGCTGAGCGGCCTGTACCTGCGCTCGATGCAGTCAGACCCGACCTATGCCGACGTGCGCGAGGACTACGCGGAAATGCTCGGCTACGTCGGTCGGGATGCCGACGCCGTGGCGGCAGCAAGGCAGCTGGTGACGATGGAACCCTTCGTCAGGGTGTTCTGGAGCCAGTTGCTCTACGCCGCCCAGCGGCTGGACCAGCGGGCGGTGGTCGAGGATGCGGCCTCCCGCATCCGCGTAATCGACCCCGGCTACTACGACGGCATTGCGTCGGAGTTCAACCTGGAACTGTACTGGGGTCGGATCGACGAGGCGCGTGCGGCGCTGTCCGCGGCGTCGAAGCGGAACCCCGACGTGATGGCCGACGATGTCGTTCTGTTTGCCTGGGCCACCCACGCTCCGGGCGCGGATGAGGCCGTCGTTCAGCGCACGATCGCCCGGGCCAACGATGACTACGTCGTAGCCTACGCACTCGTGCGCGGTGACGCGGACTGGGTGTTCAATTACTTCCGCGACAACCCGGTTGCCAGGTATTGGCGCATGCAGTTCTACGAGGCACTGGCTGCGGTGCCCGGCCGCCCGCTGCTCGCCGATCCGCGCTCCAAGGCTCTGCTGAGAAAGTACGGTTTCGAGGCCTATTGGCGCGAGAAGGGCTGGCCGGCGCTCTGCCGGCCGCTCGGCGCCGACGATTTCGAATGCGGGCCCGCGGCGGCCAGGAATTGACTGCGGGTCTGCCCATCACCCTGTCGGGGAGTGCAAATGCAGAAGACCATCCTCATCACCGGCTGCTCGAGCGGCATCGGGGCGGCGCTCGCGCGCGAGTTCGCGAAGCGCGGCCATCGCGTCTACGCGACGGCCCGGCGCCGCGAGGCGCTGGCTCCGCTCGAAGCGGCGGGCATCCACGGTCTCGCGATGGACGTCAACGACGATTCATCCATCGCCGCGGCCTTCGCGACCGTCAAGCGCGAGGCGGGGCAGCTCGACGTGCTCGTCAATAACGCCGGCTTCTCGCAGGTCGGCGCCGTCGTGGACCTCACACGTGAGGACCTGCGTCGCCAGTACGAGACCAACGTCATCGCGCCGGCGATCGTCACGAGCCAGGCGATTCCGCTGCTGCGCGCGGCGGTGGCGAGCCACGGCAGTGCGGTCGTTGCCAATGTCGGCAGCATCGTGGGGCTCTTCACCACGCCGTTCGCGGCCGCGTACTGCTCGAGCAAGGCGGCCGTGCACTCGATCACCGACGCCTTGCGCATGGAACTCAAGCCCTTCGGCATTCACGTGGTCTCGATCCAGCCGGGCGGCGTGCGCTCGAGCTTCGGCGACAGTGCGGAGGCGGCGATCCGGTTGCCCGAGGACTCGATCTACAGGCCCGTGGAACGAGGGATTCGTGCCCGCGCGCAGGCGGGGCAGCAGGACGCGACTCCGGCCGAGGTCTTCGTCGTGCCTGTCGTGGAATCGCTGCTCGGCAGTCCGCCGCCGCGGGTCATCCGCGGCGGTGAGAACAGCGTGCGGTTGCCACTGCTGAAGCGATTGCTGCCGGGGGCGATGTTCGACGCCAAGCTCTCGAAGATATTCGGGCTCGACGCCCTGCGTTGACTCGTTGCGGCATCATCTACGTCCTGCAGCAGGAACGGGAGGCCACAATGACCGCTGACAGATCCGCATCTCCCCTCGCGACCTGGATGCAGGAACGGCGCGTGGCCCTTGAGGGTGATCGCATGTCGGCTCGCTCAGCTGGGCCGTCTTGTTTGTCGTCGCGTGGTTCGCCTGGCCCACTACGCCGCCGGTCCTGCCAGCGGATCGGGTTTCATACGCGCTGCAGCTCGCAGCGGCGCCGGCGATCCTGCTGTCTGATGATGGTCTGCGCCTGTTTCCGTCTCTTCGACACGCCCAGTGCAGAGGACCCGTTTCTCGGCAGCGAGAGCCAGCGATTCAGGATCAACCAGCGAGTGCTTTCGAACACGATCGAGCAGTTCCTGGTCTTCGTACCGCTGGTGCTTGCCCTCGCTCCCCGGTTGCCGGTCGGGCAGGTCAAGCTCCTGCCCATTGCGGTGACCGCATGGTGCCTCGGCCGCTTGATGTTCTGGATTGGCTACCATGTTGCACCGCACTGGCGCGCGCCGGGCTTCGACTGGACGATCAACACCAGTTTCCTGCTGGCCGGCTGGTTCGTTTACACATTGATCTAGGCCGCCTGCCTCGCGGCGCGCCTGATTGCCACAAATACGGATTGACACCGCGTGCGCTTGGACCAGCCTAGTAACGGCCGAGTGCGGTCTGGTCGCGGGAGACAACCGTCATGCCGTATCGAATCAGGTGGGAAGGACACGGGGTCTACCGGCGCTTCTTCGGCATCATCACGCAGGCGGAGTTCCGCGAAGCCTACGCGGAGATGTGCAGCGACATTCGCTATGAAGGAATCCGCTACATCATTTCCGATTACCTCGAAGGCCAGCCGGGTCCGGACATCACCGAGCGCGAACTGAGGGCGCAGGCGAAACTCGAGAGACTGCGGTTCTACGACAGCCCGGATACCGTGCAGGCGATGGTCGCCACGGACCCGAAGACCGTCGAATACGTCAAGTACTACGAATCGCTGCGTGTCTCGCCGTATTGCCTGGGTCATTTTGCGACCGTCGCCGAGGCGCGGCAGTGGATCGCGAGCAATCCGAAGCGCGGCTGGCAGAGGCCGTCGCCGAGCGACACGTCGGGCGTGACGGCTCAACACGCTTGACGAGCCGCGAGGATTACTGCAGGTCGACGACCAGCACCGGCTGCGCCGACAATGACTTGTCCGTGCCGGTGAGCCTGAATCCGGCGGCCGCGAGGGTGTACCGAGCGTCGATCTGCTGCATGGACGGGCTCAGGAACGCGTGATCGAGCTTGCCTTCGTCGGCTCTGGACGTCGGGTAGCCCGAACCGCCAGTCGGCACGGCGTGCCTCCAGCCCGCGTCCGTGAGTTGTCGCAGGTGATCGACGCCGTCGGCTTCGGCGTCGTTGGCGTCGACATCGAAGTCGCCGATCAGGATGGCGCGCCGATGTCGCAGGGTCCTCGCGGTGCGGAACAGCGATTCCCAGCGCGCGCGCCGCATCGCGGGCCGACTGCCGGGACCGGCGCTGCGGAGGCCGACGACGTCGAGGACGCCGGTCGGCGCGTAGGCGTGAAGCATGTTGGACGGCAGGTCGTCGCACGCCGCGTCCGCCCTCAGCGAACCGGGCACCAGCTCGAGACGACTGGCAATCAGCACGTGATCGCCGCGCTGCACCGGGGTTGGCGCCAGCTGGTGTGTCAGGCCGAGGCCCGCAAGGGAGGCGAGGAACGACTTGCGGGCGGGGCCGGGCAGGCGCTCCGTCAGGATGACGATGTCCGGCTCGAGGGTGGCTAACGCCGTGATTACATCATCCGGGGCGTGACCGCCGTTCAGCCGCTGACCAAGGTTCCAGGTCACCAGGCGCATGCGCGGAGGCTAGTACTGCGGCGCCGCGATTTCTGAGAGGCAGCCCGGGAATTCCGCAACCCCGCTTGCCAGCCGTTGAAAAGAAAAGGCCGGGCGTCGTCTGAGCGCGCCCGGCCCTGCTGGCTCCGGCCTGCCAGGCCCCGGTGCCGATGGCGACGGTGTCGCGATCCATCAGCCAGCCGAGGCGCCCGACGCGACATTGCGCGTGGGCCCGAGGGGCCAACCTCCAGCAGGGAGGAACCCTGCGGTCTGCGCCCGCTCGATCCCCGTGTCGCCGACCGCCAGCCGGCATCAACGACGGGGCTTACTTTCCTTGTACGCCGCGTGGTCGAATGGCGAAAGTTCCAGATCTACGTACTGGGACTGCGGGAGCGCGCATGAGCGGGGAAGGTCGGGCGCGTCGTACGCGCAAGGCAACGCCGGGCAGTCGGCCGCTGAGGGCGCTCGGTCGCGACGAAGTGGTCGCACGACTCGAGGCGGCGCTCGTCGAACGTGAAGGAATTTCGGGCGCGCACTGCATCCACGAGCTGTGGATGCGCAACGAGCCGTCGCTCAACATCGAGCGTATGCTGGGCTTGCTGTGGCGGGCGGCTGCGGAGTCGGTGCCGGACTGGCTGCCGATGCGCTACGTGGAGTGGTTGCCGATGGCCTACGAGGTGGCGGCCCGATTCGAACGCCAGGGCCGGGGGCGGTCGAACATCTACCTCGTGCTGCTCGAGTACGCGGACAGGGAGGGTGGGCCCTATGGCGTGTACGTGGGCGCGACGCAGTATTCGCCCGCCGAGCGGTTCGACCAGCACAAGGCGGGCATCCGTGCCGCGGGAAGCGTGCTGAAGCGCGGGCTCGAGGTGCTGACCGGACCCGTGCTGCACCTGCAGGGATTGAAGCGGGCGCAGGCCGAGGAGATCGAGGAGGGATTGGCCGAGGCGCTCCGGGCCGAGGGACTGCTGGTACGGGGCGGGCATTGAGGCGGGGGGAACGAATACAGGATGATCGGGTCCGATGTATGAAGGGAAGGAAACCCCGCAAGTGAGGTGTCGGCAGTGAAGCGGCTGGTCCTGGTCGGCGGCGTCTTGTCCTGCCTGGTGGCGGGATGCGCGTGCTTGAAGCACGCCGAGCCGTCCTCGCCGGCGACCCAGGCGGCGTCGACGGCGGTTCCCGCGCCGGCCGCGACTCCGGCAATCTCGCCCGCACCCGCACCCGCGCCCGCACCCGTCGAGCCGCGGCCACCCGCGACTCCCGCGGCACCGGTTCCGCCAGTAGCCGCCAGGCCATCGCCACCGGCGGCGCCTGCTGCCGCGCCGCAAGCGGCGGTCACTGCTGCGGCGCCATCACCCGCGGCCCCGAAGGTTACGGGCGCCACCGCGCCGGCTCCTCGTGCTGCGCCAGCCCGGCCGCCGACGGTCGCCGCTGCGCCTTCTGTTGCTGCGCCGGCGGTTGCCGCGGCGCCTGTGCCCGCGTCGCCACCGAAAGCCGCCCCGGCGCCGGTTGCGGCGAAGCCGCCGGCCCCGACGCTGGACCTCAAGTCCCTCGAAACGAGGCTCCGCGGGACCCCGGCCATCGGCGTGTTCACGAAGCTTTCGCTCAAGAACCAGGTCGACGACCTGCTCGGCCAGTTCCGTGCCTACCACAAGCACCAGGCTGCGCTGACGCTTGCGGAACTTCGCCAGTCGTACAACCTGCTGATGCTCAAGGTGCTCTCGCTGCTTCAGGACAGCGATCCCACGCTCGCCCACGACATCGTCGCCTCGCGGGATGCGATCTGGGGCATCCTCTCCGACCCGAAGAAATTCACCGAATCCAACTTGATGGCGGGAGTCACGCCGTGAACACACATGCAAATCGCCTGGCCCTGATGCTCGTGACGACGGCCCTGTACGCCATGTCGTCGCAGGCCGCCGAGCCGGTCACCAGCGAAGTCCCGGTCGCAAAGGACCTGACCGCGGTGATTGCCCTGCAGGGCCTTCCGTGCGGACAGGTCGTCGACGTCAGCCAGAAGGGAGACAACGACTACGTCGCCTCGTGCGAGGACGGCCACCAGTACCGGGTGTTCGTGAACGCGGAAGGCCGGGTCGTCGTAGAGAAGAAATGAGTGACCGCGCCGGGCGCGACATCCAGCGCTTGAGCACGGCCGAGCTGCTCACGCTTTTCCGGACACTCGAAGCGCCGGGCGTCGGGGAGATGCAAGGCGAGTACTCGGCGCAGACACTGCAGCAGCCCAACGTCGTGGCCACGCTGGCCGGTCGCTTCGGCCTCAATGATCCGTTGTATCCGGGCAGGTGGCTGTCGAAGTCGTTCCGGCCGGTGAGTGAGCACCACGGGCGTGGATACAACTCGTTCAGGCACTTTGGTCGCGTGGTGGATCGGTTCCCGATGGCGACGCTCATCGCGCCCTCGCGTTACGACGGTCGGCCGGCCTTCCAACTCGTCTACCGTGCGTACCACTCGCTGTTCGGCGCCATGCACATGGTGGACGAGGTCCGGCGCCTCGAGGCGGGGCGCTACCTCGGCATCGGAACCTTCGGCTTCACCGACGCCCAGCGCCGCATGCCCTGTCCGTTCCTGCTCACCGGGCCGGTCGGATCCTGGCGCGGCGATATCGGCAGGGAGCGGGCGGGATTCAATCCTGAGGGTGAGTTCCCGGCGTAGTCGAACAGCAGTGGTTCCGCTGCGACAGCGTAGCGACGAGCCCGGCGGAACCGTCCGGCCGATGAAGGCTCAGCCGATGAGATCCACCTGCCCGGTCCCCAGGCGATAGATCCCGCCGGCGACCTTGACGCGTCCCGCGCTCAATGAGTCGGGTCAGGGCGCCCGAAACGCCGAAACGGCAAGCGAAACATGATGAAAGACCGTCGGTCCGGGGCGCAGACCTTGCGCCCCGTCACAGAATCGTAGCCCGCCAGTTCCCCTTATGTCACCTGCCCACTTAGTCTCGTGCGCGGACCACGCCGTCCGCGAAGAGGGTCATTGCGGCAATGCTTCGAGCGCAGCGAAAAGACGCGTCCAAACCGGGCATCGGCAAGCCGCCGGTGTCGGCGGCCGGGACAGGCTCGCATCGCCGCGGCCGAATGGGCTGGTTGTCGCGCTATTCCCTGCATGAGTTCTTCGAGTCGCTGTCGCTGACGGACCAGTTCCGCGTGACCGCGGTCGCCGCGATCACGGTGACGCTGATCGGCGTGCAGTTCTTCGTCACCGTCTGGGACGCGTGGGCGGCGCGCAGGGACGGCCTGCACCTCGCGGCCGACGTGGCAAGCTCGATCTCCGCGGATGTCGGGAAGTTCGGGGCGCTCGACGCGCTCGACAGGCTCGAAAACCACCGCGTCTTCCTCGCTGCCGACCTGCACCTCGAGAGCGGCGAGGTGCTGGAGAGCTACGACAGGAATCGCGTCAGCGGAGACGTGCGCGGCGTGGGTTCTCCCGAATCCGCAACCGCGGTGCCACACGGCATGAGCGTGCCGCATCGCGTGATGCGTTTTCTCGGGTTCGAACCCGACTATGTCGAATACCCCGTCGAGATCAACCCGCAGGGTGCGGGGGTGCTCGCGCTTCTCATCGACCACCGGCCGGCGTGGGATGCGGCCACCGGGCGCCTCTACCAGATGCCCTTCATCCTCGCGCTCGGCATCCTGCTGGGCCTGCTCGCCGCGAACTCGCTGAAGCGGCAGGTCGTCGAGCCTCTCGAGCAACTGGCGAACGCGACACGTGTCCGCAGCGACGCGGGCGCGACGCCGGTGCAAAGCGGGGCGCGGGGCAGGAACGAGCTTACGCAGCTTGCGACCAACTTCGATGCGCTCGCCGACCGGCTCCTCGAGTACGAACGCGACCTCACGACGCTGCGCGTTTCTTCGCGCGAGCAGATCATCGAGCGTACCCGGGAACTGGAGCAGCGCCTGCGCGAGACCGAGGCCCTCACACGGTCGAAAGACGAATTCCTGGCCAACATGAGCCACGAGATCCGCACACCGATGAACGGCGTGCTGGGCATGGCGGAACTGCTCGCGGGCACCGATCTCGACAAGCGACAGCGGCGCTACGTGGACTCGATGCGGTCTGCCGCCGACACGATGATGCAGATCATCAACGACATCCTCGACGACTCGAAGATCGAGGCCGGCAAGATGGAGCTGGTCCGCGAGGTCTTCGACGTGCGTGAGTTCGCGGAGCAGGTGGGCGAGATCTTCGCGGGTCGTGCCGAAAGCAAGAAGCTCGAGCTCATCTGCCGCGTCGAGCCCGTGGTTCCGGCGGCCGTCGTGGGCGACGCGCTGCGCCTGCGCCAGGTCATCGGCAACCTCGTGTCGAACGCGGTCAAGTACACCGAGCAGGGCGAAGTCCAGATCCGCATCGGGCTCGACGACCTGGACGAGGACAAGTGCCGGCTGCATTTCAGCGTCTCGGACACCGGGCCGGGCATTGCGGAGCCCGACCAGGCCATGGTGTTCGAGGCCTTCAGCCAGCTCGGCAACGCGCAGCGCGTCGGCGGCACGGGGCTCGGCCTGTCCATCGCCACGCGCCTGGTGCAGCTCATGGGCGGCGAGAAGATCGACCTGCGCAGCGAGCCCGGCAAGGGCAGCTCGTTCTCCTTCGTGCTGCCGTTCAAGGTAGAGGCCGCGGCGCCCGCCCCGAACGGCACGACCGACGAGTTCGCCGGGATGCGCGTGCTGGTCGTGGACGACAGCGCGACGAGCTACATGTACCTCGAGGAGACGCTCGCGAACTGGTCCGTCGACGTGACCGTGCTTAACCAGGGCCGGATGCTCGGCGACCGGCTGCGCGAGGCGGCTGCCCGGCGCCGGCCATTCTCGGCCGTGCTGCTCGACCATGCGCTGCCCGACGCGACGACGGCGGAACTCCTGCGCACCATCCGGCTCGATCCCGCGCTCGCGGACACCTGGGTGGTCCTGATGAGCGCATTCGACTTCGACCCGCCGCGCGAAGGCAACCGCGTCATCAAGCCGGACGCATGCATTGCGAAGCCGGTGCGGCAGCAGCTTCTCCGCAGTGCGCTGCAGGCGGCCCGTGAACCGCGCGAGCCCGACGCGATCGAGGAAGCGCCCGAGGCCGAGGTGCGCGAAGCCGTATCCGAGCCGGAGGGCCTGCTGTCGCTCGGCCTCGACGTGCTGGTCGCGGACGACAACGTGATCAACCGCGAGGTCGCGCAGGCGATGCTCGAGCGTGTCGGCTGCCGCGTCACGGCCGCGGAGGATGGCAACGCGGCCCTCGATCATGCGCACCGCCGCCGGTTCGACGCCATCCTGATGGACTGCCAGATGCCCGGCATGGACGGCTACGCGGCCACTGCGGCCATTCGTCGTACCGAGACCGAGCGCCGCTCGCAGGCGACGCCGATCATCGCGCTCACGGCCAACGTGCTGGCGCGCGACCGGACCCGCTGCCTCGAGGCAGGCATGAATCATTTCCTGGCCAAGCCATTCACACAGGACCAGCTGATCGCTGTCCTGAGGCCGATCGCATTGGAGCGCGGAACGCTCGTCGTCCCGCCGCCGGTCGTTCGTCCAGCGCCGGAACCGAGGTCCGTCCGAACGGCGTCGGGCATGACACCCGTACGGACAGCGTCGGGCCTGAAGCCGGTCCGTCCCGAGGCCGAGATGCCGGCTCCTGCGCCCGTGCTGGTCGCGGCCGAGGATCCTGTCCTGGAGGAGGAGGGACCGCTTCTCTCCGACACGATCGTGCTCGACATGCTCGAGGTCCCTATCGGCGACGGCCACGAACTGAACTCCGTGCCACTGCTCGACCCAGAGCAGGTGGCGGCCATCCGCGGCCTCGGCAAGCCGCAGGTCTTCGAGCGGCTTGTGCCAGCTGCTCTTCGCCACGGCGCCGGAATCGCTGCAACGGCTCGGTGCCGCGCTCGACGCGGGCGACCTCGATGCAATCGGCGCCACGGCGCACTCGCTCAAGTCGCCGGTGAACAGCCTGGGCGGACGTCGCCTGGCGGAACAGCTCGAGCGATGCGAGATGGCCGCCCGCGACCAGGGTGACATCAAGGCAGCCCGCAGGGCGGCCCGCGGCATGAAACAGACTTACGCGGACCTGGAAGCGGCCCTGAGGGCCGAGACCGCCCGCGCCACCGGTACATGAGGCTTCAATCAATGAGCGATACGCGCAACACCATGATCCTGATGGCCGACGATGATCCGGCCCAGATCATGCTCTCGGAAGCCGCGCTGGCCGGTGCCGGTTTCGTAGTGCACTCGGTGGGCGACGGCGCGGACGCCGTCGAGCAGTTCGAGCAGGTGAGGCCCGACATCGTGATCCTCGACGTCAACATGCCGCGCATGTCGGGCATCGACGCCTGCCGTGCCATCCGTGAGCAGGCGCGTGGGCGGCCACTGCCGATCCTGATGCTCACCGGCCGCAACGACCTGCCTTCCATCAGCGACGCGTTCGCGGCGGGCGCCAGCGATTTCGCGCAGAAGGGCATCAACCCGCGCCTGCTCGTGGAGCGCGTGCGCTTCCTGCTGCGCGATCGCGACCGGCAGGAGGAGCTTCGCACCAGCCGCTCGAAGCTGCTGCTCGCGCAGCGCATCGCGCGCGTCGGTCACTGGGAACTCGGCACCGACGGCCGAACGCTGCACGTCTCGCCGATGCTGGGCGAGATCCTGGGCATCGATCCGGCGTGCCTCAAGAGCTTCGAGGACTTCGTACGCATGCTCGACAAGTCGGAGCACTTCCCGCTCAGGCAGGCGTTCCTCGCCTGCGCGACCGGCGAGGGCCGCTGCAGTTTCGACCACAACCTGCGCACGGCCGCGGGCGCCGCGATCTGCGTGCACCTCGAGGCGGAACTCGTCGGTGACGCCGGCGCGTCGCAGGACGGCACAGTCATCGTGACACTGCAGGACCTGACGCGGCTGCACCGTGCCGAGGAGGCCGTCCGCCTGCTGTCCTATTCCGACGCCGCGACCGGCCTGCCGAACCGGCGCCACCTGTCCGAGCAGATCGCCGCTGCGCTCCAGGACTCGGCGGATGTGGTGGCGTCGGGCGTCGTGGCGTTCCGCATCCACAATCTCGACCACGTGGCCCAGGCGCAGGGCCCCGATGCCGCGAACGAAGTGCTGGCGAGCGTCGCGAGGCACCTCGAGGGGGAGCTCGCGGGCCTGAGCGACGGCGCAACCGTTCCCTGGCGCGCGTCCTCGGCCGCGGTCTGCCGTACCGCCGAGGCGGAGCTCGCGATGTTCCTCAGGAGCCGTGTCTCGGCGGAGCACCTCGCCGAACTCGCGTACACCATGCTGCAGTCGCTCGCAGCGCGCCCGCCGGGCGACGAGGCGGCGTACGTGCCGGGCATCAGCGCCGGAATCGCGTTCGTCGGCGCCGACAAGCCGGACGCCGAACTGCTGCTGCAGCGGGCCCATGCGGGCGCCGAGCAGGCGACGTCGCCGTGGTCCTGCGAGACGTTCTCGCCGGTGCCGCAGGCGCGTTCGCGCCGGCGACTGAAGGTGGAGTCGGTCCTGCGCAGTGCGGTCGAGCGCGGCGAGCTTTCGCTTGTCTACCAGCCGCGGGTCGCAATCGACAGCTACGAACTCATGGGCGTCGAGTGCCTCGCGCGCCTGCACAATCCCGAGCTGGGCCAGGTGGAACCCTCGGAGTTCATCCCGATCGCGGAAAGCGCCGGGCTCATCGAGGGCATCGGTCGCTGGGTGCTCGGCGAGGCGTGCCGTCAGCTCGCCGTGTGGCGCAAGGACTTCGCCCGCGAATTCTTCGTGTCGGTGAACCTCTCCGTGCGACAGCTCCGCGACCCGCGCCTCGTGGATATCGTCCGCGACGCGCTCGAGACGCACGGCCTGCCGGCCTCGGCGCTCGAACTCGAGATCACGGAGTCGAGTGTCGTCGATGCCCCAGCCGAGTCCCGCAAGATGCTCGAGAAGCTGCGGAGCATGGGCGTGCGGATTGCGATTGACGACTTCGGCACGGGCTACTCCTCGCTGAGCCAGGTTCGGAGAGTCCAGTTCGACAGCATGAAGCTCGACCGGTCGCTGATGGCCGACCTGTACACCGACCTGGGCGCGCAGGGCGTCACGACGGCAGTGATCTCGATGGCACGCAGCATGCGCATGCGCTCGATCGCCGAGGGCATCGAGGATGCCGACACGCTCGAAATGCTGCGAGCGCTCGGCTGCGACGAGATCCAGGGAAACTACGTTTCGCCGCCACTGGGCCCGCGGGACTTCGAGACCTGGCTCGAGGACGGCGGCGCCGCGGCCCTGGCGAGGCAGGGCACGCTCGAGGTCATCGACGCCCTGGAAGCGGTCGAGCGGCGGCTGCGCGGCTCGGGGGGCTGACGGTCCCGGGCCGTCACCTGAATTCTCGCCGGGCGCTGGCCGGTTCCCGCCCCCGGGTCCGCGCGGTTCCTGAAGCAAGGTTCCTAAAGTACGAATTGCGCGGTTCGCCGCGCAAGCGATGATGTTCGCATTATCGACGACCACGCCGCGCCACGGGGCCCCGGGTCGGAACGTTCATGCGAGGCCCCGAGGTTCCCGGTTCCCGGCCGGCGGACACAAGGAGGCGGACCATGAAGCCCAGGAATGCGATCTACTGCGTTGCAACGCTCGCGACGGCGGGCCTGTTGCTGGTGGCATGCGGCGG
The DNA here is from genome assembly GCA_963726665.1 of uncultured Gammaproteobacteria bacterium. Taxonomy (GTDB): domain Bacteria; phylum Pseudomonadota; class Gammaproteobacteria; order Steroidobacterales; family Steroidobacteraceae; genus RPQJ01. The sequence goes on from CAVSDW010000020.1 coordinate 42,797, forward strand.
TGGCGGTGGCGGTGGACACTCCCATGCGAACGGGCACCGACTGCGTCCTTCACGGTGACGCCGGGTACCGGTCTCCTGCCGCTCGCGGTATCGCTCGACGCGAGCGCGTCGCGCGATACGGACGGCTCGATTGCAAGCTACCAATGGGACTTCGGTGACGGCACGGCGGCCACCGGGGCGACCGTCCAGCACACCTACCTCAAGTCTGCGCGCTTCGAGGTCAGGCTCTCGGTCACCGACAACCGCGGCGCAGTGGGCAAGGCGCTCCGTGCCATCGTCGCGATGTCGCCCGTGGCGGCCGGGCATTACCTGGTCACCGAGATTCCGAAACTGGGGGGGCCGTTCCTCGAGCCGCAGGCCATCAACAACAAGGGCGAAGTCGTGGGGTATGCCGACATCAATGCCGACGAGGTTGAGCATGCCTTCCTGTACAGCGCGGGTACGACCCGCGACCTCGGGGCGCTGGACGGCACCTACAGCGGCGCGCGGGACCTCAACGATTCGACCGAGGTGACGGGCACCTATGACAACGCGTCCGGGCAGGAGCGCGGCTTCCTCTATCGCAGCGGCAGCATGCAGGCGCTGGGGACGCTCGGCGGTACGTTCAGCAACGCGAATGCGATCAACGCCGCGGGCACCGTGGTCGGCCAGTCGTCGAACCAGGACGGTGACAGCCTGTGCTTCGTGCAGTCCTTTGGGCAGATGAACGCCATGCCCACGCTGGGTCTGCCGTACTGCGACGCCAACGCGGTCAACGACCAGGGGCACGTCGCCGGCTTCTCGATCACTCCCACCGGCGAGCAGCACGTGTTCGTCTACCAGAACGGCACGATGACGGACATTGGCGGCAGCCAGACGCCCGGAATGAGCGTCTGGGTCACAGGCATGAACAACGATGACGACGTGATCGGGATGTGGGCGTACGGCGGCTACGCGGGGTATACGGGGTTCCTGTACCGCGCCGGCGTGATGGGGCCGCTGGCTGAAGGCATGGCCGAGCCCAGCGACATCAACAACGCGGGCGTGGTCGCCGGCTACGCGATCTTCGGCGTCGATGGGCATGCGTTCATATGGGACCAGACGAACGGGCTGCAGGACCTCAACGGACTGATCGACCCCGGCCTGGACCTGACGCTTGGTGTGGTGCAGGGCATCAACGACATCGGGCAGATGACGGGCCATGGCTATCGCGCCGACGGCACGCCGGTCGCGTTCGTGCTGACCCCCGTCTGGTGATGAAGCGGGCGAGGGTCGGTGGCGGAGTGAGGAGGCGATGAGGCAGGCGGCGAACACCGGGTCGCTGCGGGCTCGGCCTGCCCGTGGTCTCCTCTGCTCAGAGTTGCCGGGTCATCAGGTCGTAGGCGTCGGCGAGTGCGAGCAGGGACTCGCCGCAACGCGTCCGCGTCGACGAGCCGTGCATCAGTGCCAGCGTCCGTGGCTCGAGCGCGGCGAGGCGGCGGATCGTGGTGGCGGTGACCGGGGACAGCGCCGTGGCGTGGAACAGCGCTTCCGCCTCGAGCGCGGGCCCGACGATGTCGCCCTCGGTGAGCGCCGGTCCGTCGCCCGCGTGGGTGAACAGGTCGCCGCAGAACAGCGTCGCGGTGGTCTCCTCGAACAGCACGCGGGCCTCCCAGTTGTGCGGGACGTGGGGCGTGTCGATGTGGCGCACGCGCCGGCCGCCAAGGTCGATGACCTCGCCGTCGGCGAGCTTGCGGGGCGGGCGGTCGCAGAGATCGTCGAGCGAGACCATGCAGCCGACCGCGCCGTGCGCCACCTGGGCCCGGGGCGCGGCGGCGAGGAACTGGTTCATGGCCCCGCACTCGTCGGATTCCACGTGGCCGAAGGTGATCCAACGCAGCCGCTCGATCGGAATGATCCGCGCCACCGCCTGCGACACCAGCGGGAACATCCCGCGCGCGCCAGTGTGGAACAGCAGCGGCTCGTCGGCGTCGACGAGGAACTGGTTGAACGTGAAGCCGCCCGGCGCCGCATCAGGGACGCAGGTCGAGAAGCGGTAGATTCGATCGGCGATCTCGTGAGTGTTCGTCTGCATGTCCAGCTCCTGTCGGCGTCGGCCGTGTCCTGTCGGGCTAGATGTCGCCGCGCTTCGCGAAACGTGCGATGTGATCGCCCGCGCGGAACGCCAGCGCCTGGATCGTCATGGTCGGCTGGCCGCGGCCCGAGGTCACCAGGCTCGAGCCGTCGCAGACGAACAGGTTCCGGATGTCGTGCGTGCGATGGTAACGATCGACGACGGACGTCTTCGGGTCGTTGCCCATGCGGCAGGTGCCGAGCAGGTGCACGCCGATCGTGGATTCCTCGACCGGGTCTTTCCAGACCTCCTGTGCGCCGGCCGCCTGCAGCACCTCCGTCGCGCGGTCCTGCAGGAACCGTGCGTTCGCGAGGTCGTCGGGATGATCCTTGTAGGTCACGCGCATCGCGGGCAGGCCCCATGCGTCCTTGAGTTCCGGGTCGAGATCCACGCGATTCGACTCGAGCGGCAACGACGTCCCGTGCGTCGCGGAGATCATCGCGCGCGGCATCTTCTCGATCAGCGACTTGAACTCAGCGCCCCACGCGCGGTCCGGAGGCGGCTCGAACATCGCCCAGCCGATCGGGTTGGGGCCGATGCGCCCGTCGAATCCGCCGCCGCCGTAGAAGCCGCGCTTCGGGTCCGACTGGTAGAAATCGTGCACGATGCGCGTCACCTGCACGCTCTTGTACTCGTTCAGCTCGTGCTCGAAGATCGCGTTGGACTGGGCGTAGGTGTTGAACATCAGGTTGCGTCCCACGAGGCCGCTCGAGTTCGCGAGCCCGTCGGGGTGCCGCGCGTCGGCCGACATGAGCAGCAGGCGCGCCGACTCTGCGCCGTTCGCGCTCACCACCACTGCGCGCGCCTTCTGGAAGTGCTCCCGCTTGTCCTTGTCGAAGTACGCAACACCGGTGACCCGGTTGCGCTCGTTGACCTCGATGCGGGAGACGTAACTTTCGCTGCGCACCTCGCAGCGGCCGGTGGCCTCCGCTTCGGGGATCATCGTGTAGAGCGTGGAAGACTTCGCCTGCATCTCGCAGCCGAAGCCGATGCAGAAGCCGCAATGCGCGCAGGCGGCGCGGCCGCGATACGGCTCGGAGGCGATGGCCATCGGCGCCGGGAACGGGTGCAGGCCGAGCTTGCGTGCGCCGCGTTCGAGCAGCACGCCGGACGACTTCACCGGCAGCGGGGGCATCGGATAGGGCTTCGACCGCGGCGGGTCGAACGGACTCGCGCCAGCGAGGCCGGAGACGCCGACCTCCCACTCGACCTTGGTGTAGTAGGGCTCGAGCTCGGCGTAGTCGATCGGCCAGTCTGCGAAGCTGGTGCCCTCGATCGGCCCGAGCAGGCTGCGTTCCTTGAAGTCCACTTCATGGAAGCGCCAGAAGTTGGCGGTAAAGTGGTTGCTGCTGCCCCCGACCAGGCGCGCGTAGATGAGGGCCGGTATCCCTTCGGTGCGCCTGGCCGTGTCGGCGGCGGTCTTGCGGAAGGTCTGCGGGTTCGCCTGGGGGCTGTTGGTGATTGCGTTGTTGAACCAGTAGTCGAGTTCGTCGTGCTTGAAATCCGCCGCCGTGTAGCGAGGGCCCTGCTCGAGCACCAGCACCGTGTTGCCGGCCTGCGAGAGCTCGCGGGCGATGACGCCTCCCGCGGCGCCGGATCCCACGACGATGAAGTCGACCGTATCGTTCGGCCCGAACTTGCGCGTGCTCATGACCGTGCCGCCTTCGGGTACGGCTCGAAGCCCGCATAGTCCTTGTCGTAGTAGCCGAAAGGCGGCGACCAGACGTGCTGGTCCACGAATCCGACCAGCTTCCAGCCGAGCTTCTGCTCGTTGCCGCCGTAGGAGGGCAGGGCGAGCAGGCCGGCGACGGTCAGGAAGCGCATGGCCCCGAAGAACGGCGTCTTCTCGACGCTCTTGAGGTACGCGATCTGCGCGGGCCCCTCGAGGTCGGCGAACTGGCCCGGCCCCGGGTGGCTCTTTGCGAACTCCTGCTGGAACGCAGTGAGCCCTGCGAGGAACTCGGGAGCGTTCTGCGAATAGATCCCGGCGTTCACGTGGTCGATGAAGTACACGGCACCGGCTTCGCGCGCCCCCGGCGTGTCTCCGCTCGGCACGATCTGCGCGGCGATCGCCTCGACGTCGCGCGCCTGCGCGGGCGTGAGTACCTTGAACTCGTGGTCGATCCTGCCGGCGGCGGCCTCGTGGGCATGTCCCGCGGCAACCGCGAGGTCGGACCACTGGATCCCGAGCCAGGCCGCGCCGAGCGCGCCGCCTGAAGCGCGCAGGAAATCCCTGCGCGACGTGTCGTTGTTCTTCACGGCGTCATCCTCCCCCGGGGCGTCTCCCCGCGGCGAGTATGGCGCAGGCCCCGAACCGTACAAAAGGGTTTTGGGAGCGGGCCAGGGCTGATACACGCAATGCAAAATTCCTTGTCGCTTGCAAGCGGTATTTTGGAGGGGGATATTAACAACGCGTTCGCGAGCCAAAAAAAACAGGGGGGCTTCGCCATGCACGTCCGTAAAGCCACGGTCTTCGTCGGCGCGTTGTTCATGTTGGCCGCCATGCCGGCCTCGGCGGACCTCGAGTGGGCGTTCTGGGGGCCCACGAGCGTCGGCACCACCACGGGTGTATTCAGCAACGGCCAGCAGGTCGTGCTCAACGCCAACTTCACCGACATCTCGGCCGGCGTGTTGCCCGGCGGCGAGTTCACTTCCAGCCCGCAGTTGCCCGGTCGGCCGGACAACACCAATCCGTCGTTCCAGCGGTTGATGACCGGAGTGCCCGGCACGTTCCTCGCCGCAGGCACGCCGGTGGCGACCATCGACCTCAGCGGCATCACCGTCAACAGCAGCACGATCATCGGTCTTGGCGACCTCAAGCAGGGCGGCGTGTACTACGTGTTGGAATTTCGCGATGACACAGGCGCGGGGCTGCCGGTATCCGGCATCGTGGTCACACCGTACAACGTGACCTATACGGGCGGCCTGGTCGCGGACCTGAACTCGCTGCTGAACATTACGACCGCACCCGGCAAGCTGACCGTCGACAACATCCACGACGCCGGCGGCACCTACAGCCACACCAGCCTCACCACCTTCTCGAACCTGCCAGCCGGCACGAGCTACATTCGCATCTCGGCAGGTTTCGACAACCAGGAGGTCGAGGGCATCCAGGTCTACGTGGCCAGCAACGTCGTCGGCGGAATCGAGGTGACAGACTCGCAGGGGAGCGCGACCGATCACACGGTGGCCTTCGGCAATGCGACGACCGGCGGACTCGCCACGCACACCGTCACGGTGAAGAACTTCAGCGGAAGCGCGGCTGCAATCGGCATCACCGAGTCGCCCGCGCCGCCCTTCGGCATCGCGGACCCCGCCAACTGCACCATCAGCGTGCCGGTCAACGGCGAATGCACGCTGACCGTCACCTTCCAGCCGTCGGCCGCAGTCACCTCGAACGACACGTTCACGCTGGACCTCGCCGGCACGCGCAGGATGTCAGCCTGAGCGGCACCGGTGTGGCGCCCGCGATGGACGTGACGGACTCGATCAATCCCGCCGACGATCTGAAGCTGTTGTTCGGCAGCACGGTCGCGGTGGGGGCGACCGGCACGGCGACCGTCAAGATCACCAACCCCAATACCGTCGATGTGACCGTCCAGATCACGGACCCGCTGGCTGCACCCTACAGCTTCGCGAACGCAGCGACTGCGCCGGCGTGACGCTCGCTCCGGGGCAGAGTTGCACGCTGACCGTGCAATTCAGGCCGGCCGCGAGCGGCACCTTCAACGACAGCTTCACTTTCAGCGCCGGTGGTGTCTCCCGGACGGTAACGATCGACGGCACCCCGTCAGCGGGCTCCGGGGGCGGCGGCGGCGGGGGCGGCGGCAGCAGCGGTAGTGGCTGCTTCATCGCCACGGCCGCTTTCGGTTCCTACCTCGATCCGGAGGTGGTCGTGCTCGGCACTTCGGGATCACTCCTCCTGACCAATGCCGCTGGCCGAGCATTCGTTCACTGGTATTACCGGGTGTCGCCGCCGATCGCCGACTACATCCGCGAGCGCCAGCCGCTGCGCGCGATCGTGCGCGCGGCTTGACGCCGGTCGTTTACGGCATCAAGTATCCGGTGCCCTCCGGTCTATTGATCCTGGCGCATGAGCTGCCCATGGTGCGGAGGTCGGGGGTGACCAGCGGATAGCGTTGCGCTACGGGGAGAAGGACCGGGCCGGCTCTGCGACCATCGGGCCCCCGACCCTGTGGATCCTGAGGAGCCCGCGATGAAGAGAATCGCTTGTCTTGGTCTGCTGCTGGCCGTGACTGCGGTCGTTCCTGCGCACGCGCGGGAAATCCTGCGGCGCCCTGCCGGCAGCTTCCCGATTTCAAGCAGCGTGCTGGTGCCGCCGGGTTCCGAGATCGTGTTCCTGAGCGGCACGCTCCCCGATCCCGCGAAGCCCGACGCTCCGGCCGGCAGTGCCGAGCGCCTCGGCGACACCGAGGCTCAGGCTGTGAGCGTATTCGGCAAGCTCGAGAAGGAACTCGCGGCGTCGGGGCTCACGATGTCCGACGTCGTGAAGATGAACGTATTCCTAGTCGGCGACCCGGCCAAGGGCGGCGCGATGGATTTCGAGGGGCTCATGAAGGCTTATGCGCGGCACTTCGGTACGTCCGCGCAACCGAACCTGCCGGCGCGCACGACGGTGCAGGTCGTCGCGTTGCCGGTTCCTGGCGCGCTCGTCGAAGTCGAACTCGTCGCCGCCAAGATGATGCCGAAGTGAAGACGATCCCGGATCGAGCGAGGCGAGCAGGCCGACAGCCTGCGTGGGTTGCGCGCTCGTCCGGTGGGGTGAAGCCACGCCGACCGCGAGGTTGATGCCCCAGCAACAGCGCGTGACCAGTTTCCAGTCAAGCATCGCGGAAATCCTCGAATATCTGCATGCCGAACAGGATCCCGGTCGCGAGCAGGGTCGCGCCGCCGAATCCAATGACGATTGAAAGCATGAATTTCTCTCCCGAAAACAGACGGCGCTGTCGACACGATGCGTGCCGACGGCGGCGGGCCCGCGCCAGGCGGCGCTGGACAGCTGGGGGTTGATCAAGTGAAAGCCCGTGCGCTGCACCTGGCTTCGGTGCGCGCATGGCCGGGATTCAGGTGGCGGGCGTCAGGGCCCGACTGCGGGACGGTGCAGGATGACCGTCACGGCTGAACAGCGACGCGCAGTATACGCGAACCGCGATGCGCCCACCCGGCGTTTCGCAAATACGTGACGGGCAGGGCGTTTTCACGCGTCGGGCGCGATTTCGTACGCCACGGCGGCCACCGTCCAGTGCAGATCCGCGAATCGGTACGGGGCGTGACGCCGGTCCCGCGAACCCAGCCTGCTGTCGTCTTCCACCGCCGGTCGAGTTGACGCTGTCCCGACGCGCGCGACGATGCGCTGGCCCGATTCCAAGAATTGAAGGGGAGATGCTATGAAACGTCTGGCAGTGGTGTTGACGGCCCTGGTGGGCTTGTTCGTGATGGCGGCGTCGGCCGAAGCGACCGTCCTGCGGGTCGTCGTGGTCGAAACCGACGATGTGACTGCGTACATGGGCAAGATGAGCGCGCTCCGGGCCGACATGCAGCGCTTGGGCATCAAGTCCACGGTGCGGGTCTGGCGCGCGCGCTTCGCGGGCCCGAACGCGGGCTCCATCGTCGTTGCGGTCGAATACGCAGACATGGCGACCTTTGCGGCGGACGACGCCAGGATCGCCGGCGACGCTGAATATCAGGGGACGCTCAAGGAGATGAGCAAGATGCGCAAGATCGTCTCGGACAGCCTGTACGAAGAGCTGAAATAGCCGAAACGCGGCCGGTCGCCGCCGCCGTGCGGCGACCGTGGGCGGCGACCGGCGGCCCGCCTCACTTCACTGCGAAATTGACCTTGTCGCGTTGCCACTCGTCGAGGTGGGCGCGTGCCGTCCGCCTGGCGGTCAGCATCTCGGCATCGTGGCCCGCGCGCTTTGCGGTCAGCTCGATCACGTAGCCGTTCGGGTCGCGCAGGTAGATGGAGTCGATGAACCCGTGGTCGGCGATGCCGCGGCACTCCATGCCGAGCGCGTGCGCCCTGGCCTGCACCTGTGCAAGAGCCTCGAACGGCACTTCGAGCGCGATGTGCAGGTCGTAATCGCGCTGTTCCCTGAACTCGAACGGATCGCCCGGCACCTCGAAAAACGCGAGGCACGACCCGTCGTCCATCGCATAGAACGAATGCAGGACGTGGGTCGCGCGTCCGGTCTTGGTCTCGGTGATCTCGAATGCGTTCGCGAGCGGCAGCCCCAGGAAGTCCTCGTAGAACCGCCGCGTCTCCTCTGAGTCGCGGCATCGGTAAGCGCTGTGATGAAGGCCACGGATCATCGGGGCGTCCTCACTCGATCCACTTGCCGTCCTGGCAGTGCGAGGGCAGCGCGTCGCACCAGCTGGCCGGTTCCTGCATCGCGGACCCGTTGCGCCCACGACGGAATGCGGCCGTGGCCAGGTAAAGCTCGCGGCGCATCTCGTTGATCTTGCCGAGCGGCTTCTGGTCCGTGAGGCCGTGCCACGGATTGAAGGAGAGGTTCTCGCACATTTCGTTCTGCGCCGGAGTATCGAATACCTGGCGGGGGATGAACACACGCGCCACGGGCACGAACGGTGAATCCCTTTCCGACCAGCGCACGGTGGCGTCCTCGACCGGCATGCGAGAGTCCTCGTCGCGGACCTGGATCATGAACTGGAAACAGGCGTCCTGGTATCGCAGCACGTCCTGCATCGCGTCGCGCAGGAAGTTGGGGTTGCTGCGATCGACCCTGCCGTCCGGCGTGTTCTCGCAGGCACGCGCGCTGAATTTCACCGTCTGCGGGCCGAGGCCGTACGCCGACATGCTGTAGTACTGGTCCGACAGCGGGCTGGCCGGGGCGGCCTTGCGCGTGCTGAGCCCGAGATAGAGCTCGCGCAGTTTCCAGCGGAACGGGTTCGGCGAGCCGTCGGCAAAGAAGTACCGGAACGGGGTGTTCTTCGCGGACTGGCGCTCCAGTTCGGCGTAGTCGTCGAGACGCCGCACGAAGAAGTTCGGCGAGTTGATCATCACGAAGTCCTGCGTGCTGCCCGACAGCCGCGGATCGAGCAGTTGCGGCCCGCTGACGCCCATCACCTTGATCGCCATGCCGCGGGCGTCCTTCTCGGTGTCCGCGAGCGAGGGCACGGTGCCATTCGAGAAGCGCACCCAGGCCTCGTAGCTGCCCGGCCGTGCGAACACGCCGTACCGGAAGCCCGCCTGCGCCTCGGGCACCTCGAACACCGCGCGCACGCAGCCGTGCGGCTTGGCGTGGGCGTCGCGCTGGTAGACGGGCGTGCGGTTCGCGGCCACGATCGTGCGCACCGACTCGATGGTCGCGGTGAGCGCGGGTTCGAGGGACTGGCCGACGAGATCCGCGTCCGCGTCGCCGAAGGCGCCCTTCACCATCTGCCCGGCGAAGACCAGCAGCACGACCAGCAGGCAGGCGAGGGCGACGAACCCGAGCACGCGGAGCAGGGTCACGATTCGATGGATCATGGCTTGCGCTCCGGCCAGTTGATGAACATGCAGTGCGCCTCGGTCTCCGGCTTTATGCGGGGTTCGTCGCTCAGCACCTTGAGGTACTCGATCAGCGCGAGGCGCTCGTGCTCGGTGAAGCGCCGGCAGTATCCAGGCCTGTCCTCGCGCTGCAGGCCGATCACGCCGTTGCCGCATAGGCCATCGTCGAAGGCGTGGCCGCGGTTCGAGTTGCCGGTGATGCGCGTGTCGTAGCGAAAGGCGCCCGGGAACGGCTGCGTGACGAGGCCGAGGTGCACGGGGTCGTACTCCTTGCGCCCGAGATAGAACACGGTGTCGCGCTCGTCCGGCGGCAGCAGCAGCTGGTATAGCGTCGGTACCGAGCCGTTGTGCAGGAACGGCGCGGTCGCCCAGACGCCTTCCAGCGGCCGAGGCCGGTAATTCTTCAGTGCCATCGGGCGGTCGTGCTCGCCGAAGCCGTTCAGGTCGGCGACCGCATCGGGATTGAGCGCGGTGCGAGTCTTGAGGTCCCAGATGGGCCTGCCGGACGCATCCTTGTAACTGGCGTAGTTCCTGTAACGCACCTCTCCGCCGATGAAGCGCAACCCCAGAGCGCCCGGAACGTGCTGCCAGTCGCTGATGTAGCGAAGGCAGTCCACCTTGAGCGGATCGCAGGCCGGTTCACCCTCGAGGACCGTGACGGCGCGGCCCTCCGGCGTGTCTTTCAACGCACTCAGGTCATAGGTGTTGTTGATGAAGTTCATGATCGAGGTCGGGTCGGTGCCGACGTAACCGAGGTAGATGTGAGCGACCTGCCACACCTCGTCGCGCTTGATCTGGTCCCGATACTCGCCGTGCTGCTCGCCCTGGTCGGCCGAGTACTTCGCGATGCTCACAGCGTTCTCAGGAAGACTGGTCTGCCCCGGCCGGCCCATCCAGGGACCGTGGCAGGTGGTGCACGTGGATGGGCGTGCCGGAACGATGTCCTCCTTCTTCGTGCCCGCCGCGATCAGCTGGTCGGCTTTCTCCCAGTCGAAGCGGAACGGGCCATGGCAGGTCCGGCAGGTCTTGTCGAACAGCGCCTCGCCTTCGGCAGCGAGCGCCGGGTCCGGCGCGCCGAACAATTCCTCGGGCCAGCGCGGGGCCTTCAGGTGCTGCAGCACCGTCTCGATGCAGTGCATGTCGGACAGCATGGCCGAAGACTCGAACAGGTGTGCCTTGTCCTTGAGCTCGAGACGCGCCCTTACGCCCAGCGACTCGTTGACGTTGCGCGCCATGGCCTGCTTCACCGAGCCGGTCCACTGCACCCAGTCGAACTGCCAGATGTCCCAGAGGTGCGGGTAGTTCACCGGCGCATTGCCCTTGCGGTAGTTGGAGTGGTCGAGGTAGTCCGCAAACACCGTGTTGGCGATGCGACCCAGCCCGTCGGTGCGGCCGTAGCCTTCTTCGGTGGGGTAGATCGAGGGCCTGTTGTACCAGGCGTAGACCACGGCCTCGTGCAGGCTCTGCCGTATCGCAGAGCGCAATTCGGCGCGGGCCGCACTGCGCTTTGCTGCAGGCACTGCGGCCAGCACCTTGTCGGCGAAGCGCTGGAACTTGAACGGGTTGATCCAGGTCGTGAACAGGCTCGCGACGGACATCGTGATGAACTGCGAGGGTGAGCTCGAGGTGAGCGCGTGCCCGCCCGAACCGCCGTCGATCTGCAGCGCCGTGCCTCGATAGGTGAGTTGCGAGGAATGGCAGGCCGCACAGCTCACGTCCAGGACTTTCTGGCCCGACTGGTCCCAGTGCCAGGTGAGCCCGATCGGCAGGTCTGCGGGGTTGTTCGCGTTGGGCAGCAACGCGCCGTCGTAGATGTAGCCGATGCTTTCCATGTAGTCGCGGGTCAGCAGCTTCTTCCGGCCGACCGGGCGTTCGAGGTTCGCAACCCAGTCGTAACGCAGGCCGAAGAAGGTCGTTCCCTGCGGCATGCGGTAGTAGACCTGCCGGTAGTCCTCGCACCAGCCCTGGTAGGACGTGTCGGGGTCGCGCGTCTTGTTCTTGTCGAAGGCTGCCGCCGGCATGGTGGAGCGGATGGTCGCGTCGACCGGGGGGCGGTCCTTGCAGGCGCCGGGTTCAGGATCCAGGTACACGACGCGGTCGATGGGGCGGTACGGCGGAATGTCGGGCTTGACCGACACGTACCAGAGGAATCCGAATCCCAGCAGGGGCAGGAGCAGCACGACGATGCAGAGGCCGAGGAATACCTTTCTCCACGGCACCGCGCGCAGTGCATCCCTGATCCGGTGGAGCAGGTGCAGGATCCGGTTCAGCAGGTACATGGGCTTGCCTCAGCAGTTGTAGTTGAGCCGGAGCCCGGGAATCCGCGACGGCATGCTGATCAGCTGGCCCGTGCCGCCGCAGGTGATGTAAGCCGTCTTCAGGTCCTTGCCGCCGAAACAGATGTTCGAAGGCAGCGGCACCGGCGAATGATCGAGCGGGATCTCGATCCAGTCGAGGATCTCCCCCTCCGGGGAGACCACCGTGATCCCGCCGTTGACCGTCGGGTCGGCGCCCTGCGGGATCATCGTGGCCACGTAGAGGTTTCCCTGTTCGTCCACGGCCATCGAGTCGAGCACGCTGCAGCCGGCAAACGCGCCCGTCACGAGGTAAGAGCCGTCGAGCGTCCTCGGGTTCGGCTTGAAGGTGCCACCGGGGCCGACCTCGTACTTGAGCACGCGGCGCTCGAAGCTGAGCGCCACGTACAGCCACTTTCCGTCGGGCGACAGCGCGATGCCGTTCGGTGCGTTGAGCGGGAAGATGGCCTGGCGCATCGTGCTCCCGTCGGGCGACACGTAATACACGCCGGTGATGTCTCGATCCGTCGGCCGCTGCTTTCCCCAGTCCGTAAACCAGCAGCCACCGTCCTTGTCGAACACCAGGTCGTCCGGGCCGCGGAGCGGGAAGGGCGGGTCGTAGCTCTTCGGAAACCCCGGCGGGAAGGCGGGCGGGATCGCGGTTCCCGCAAAGAGGTCCGTGACCTGGCCGCTCTTCAGGTCGACCTTCTGCAGCTTGCCGCCCGTGTAGTCCGCGGGCTGCGTGCTGCTGATCACGAGCGGCGAGTCGTTCGCCCGTGGAATCGTTATCCAGTCGAAGCCGCCGTCGTTGCAGATGTAGGCCGCGCCGCCCGGGCCGATGGCGGTACCGTTCGGGCCGCCCGGGATGGAGGCCACGACCTTGCGCGAGCCGTCGCTCGCAATCCGGCTCAGGCACTGCGCCTTGATCTCGACCAGCAGCACGCTGCCGTCGCTGCACCAGACCGGGCCCTCCGGATAACCGAGGCCCGTCGCGATCACGCGGGTGTTCCTGTTGTCGAGGTAGGCCAATCTTCTTCTCCCTGTTGTTCTTGTGCTGCGAAATGGCGCCCGCAAGGCGCGGATGCCTACGAAGGGGGGTGGGCCGGCGCGGCGGCGAGGCCCGACTCGAGCAGCCCGCGCACGAAAGGTGCCGACAGCACCGGGCTGCGCGTGATGCGGTTGACGTTGTCCACGAAGAGTGCGGTATTGAGATACGGATTCCCGGCCGCGGCCGCCGCGACGTCGCGACGCGCGGCCTCGAGATCGCCGAGCATGCAGTGGGCATTGGCCAGCATGTAGTGGTTGTGCACCCAGCCCGGCTGCCCGCGCAGGCTGCGGTTGCAGAGCTCGACGGAGGCCGCATAGTTGCCGAGGCACTGCTCGGCGATGGCCATGAAGAAGCACCAGTAGGGCACCGAGGGGTGCTTCGGCGCGATGGCGAAGTTCTCCTCGAGCAGTTGCTTCGCCTCGCATGCACCGGCCGCGCCACGCATGAACGCCAGCGTCATGGCGAGGTAACCGCGGCTGATGAGGTTCAGCGGCGCGAGCTCGATGGCGTGGCGCAGCGCCGCGATGGCCCGTTCGCTCTCGCCGAGGTTCTGCCACACGACCCCCGCGTTCTCCAGCACGTCGATGTCGTTGGGCGCCAGGCGGTAGGCCGTGTCTATCATCGCGGCCGCCTCGGCCGCGACCGCATCGTAGTCGGCGCAGATGCGCGTCGTGAGCTGCTGGGCGAGCAGCATCGCGAGCGCGGCCCGCGGGGCCGCGTACTCCGGCGCGAGCTCGATGGCGCGGTGCAGGCACGCGGTCGCCTGCATCATGCCCTCGATCGTGAAGTTCGCGAGCCAGAAGTGGTAGGCCTTCTGCAGCAGGCCCCAGGCGTCCAGGTATTCGTCGGGGGTCTTGCGGGCGATGATCGTCTCCGCAAGCCGGACCTGCCCGAGCGTCGCGCCGACGATCGAGCGGGCGATCTCGTGCTGAACCTCGAAGAGGTCCTCCAGCTTCCGGTCGTAGGTGTGCGTCCAGATGTCCGACTCGCTGCGGGTGTCGATCAGGCGGGCGATGACCCTGATCCGGTCGTTCGACCGCATGAGGCTGCCGGCGAGCGCGAAGCTCGAGTTGAACTGCTCCGCCGCCTGGTGCACGGCCTTGTCGTCGCTGCCCCACTGGAAGGTGGTGTTGCGCGAGCTGACCCGGATGTCCGGGACCGGGGCCAGCAGCCCGATGATCTCCGACGCGATGCCGGAGGCGAGGAACTGGTCGTCCTCGTTCTTCGAGAGCGTCTCGAAGCGCAGCACCACGAGCGAGACGTGATCGTCGTGGATGGAAAGGTGGCGCCTCGGGCCCGCCGGGGCGGTGGTGGTGGCCGCCTTGGACTCGGGCTCGGCCGATGCCGCGCCGGAGGCCTTGCGCGCGGCGGCGCCTGAGACGCGGCCGGATGACAGGACAGTGCGCACCACGCCGTAGCAGACGCCCAGCAGAGCGACCAACGCCGTCATCGACGAGAACAACGACTCGTGCGTTTCCAGCCAGTGCGCGATGAAATCCAGCATTGGTGGGTCTGTCAGCCCCGCGAACAGTCCGAGAGGTTACATCCGGGCCGGGGCCGCGCACCAGTCACGGGCCGCCCGGGTCCGGGATCTCGCCCGGGCGGGCGGACGCCGGGCGCGAGGTCTCGACGCCTCATTGTGATTGTGCAGCGTAGACCTTCACGAGGTCGTACAGGAAGTCGCGCCCGTCGTAGAGCGACTGCACCCGGATCCGCTCGTTCAGGCCATGGATGCCGCCGAGGTCCGGGTCGAAGAACAGCACGCCGATGCCGTAGGTGGGAATCCCGGCCGCGCCGAGGAACTGGCCGTCCGTCGCGCCGGCCTGGAAGAGCGGCAACAGCGGTACGCCGGGGTAGATGCGGGCCGCGACCTGCTCGATCGGCTTCATGATCTCCGGCGTGAGCGGGGGCGCCTTCGCCTGCGGCCCGCGGGTCTCGAGCGTCGTGACTTCGATCGCCGGGTCGGCGACCACGCGCGAGAGCGTCTGCCTCACGTCCTCGAAGGTCTCGACCGGGTAGATGCGGCAGTTGACGTTGGCGCGGGCGCGTTGCGGAAGCGCATTCGTCGCGTGGCCGGCCTCCATCATCGTCGCGACGCAGGTCGTGCGCAGCATCGCGTTCCAGGTCGGGTCCTGCGTGACGGCCGCGACTGCCTTGGCGTCGGTGGGGTCCTTCACCAGTGCGCGCATCGCGGTGCCCGTGTCGCCGCCCTTGAGGTCCGCCATGCGCGTGAAGTACTCGCGGGTCGCGTCGTTCAGGTGGATCGGGAACTCGTACTGGCTGAGACGCGTCAGGCCCGCCGCGAGACGATAGATCGCGTTGTCCTTGACGGGGCGCGAGCTGTGGCCGCCCGGGTTGCGTACTTCCAGCCGGTAGTTCTGGCTCGCCTTCTCACCGGCCTGCACCGTGATCATGATGCGCCGGCCCTGGTCGTCGAGCGTGCCCCAGGCGCCTTCGTTCAGCGCGAAGGCCGCGTCGATCAGCTCGCGCTGGTGCGTCGTGAGGTACTCGGCACCGTTGAAGGCGCCGCTCGTCTCTTCGCCGCAGGTGAGCGCCATCTTCACGGTGCGCCGCGGCTTGTAGCCGTCCTGCAGGAAGCGCACCAGCGTGTCGGTCCAGATCGAGGCCATGGCCTTGTCGTCAGCGACGCCGCGTGCGTAGAAGTAGCCGTTCTCTTCCACCAGCGTGAACGGGTCCCGGGTCCAGTCCTCGCGCTTCGCTTCCACGACGTCGATGTGCGCGAGCAGCAGCATCGGCTTCGCCGCCGGATCACTGCCCGGGAGCACGGCGACCAGGCCGCCTTCCTTCGGGTGCTCGGGCACCGCGAACAGATGTATGTCCTGCTCCGGCATCCCCGCCTTGCGCAGCCGCGCGGCCATCTTCCCGGCGGCCTCGGTGCAGCTGCCGGCGGAGAGCGTGGTGTTGGTCTCGACGAGCTCGCGGAAGAGTTCGCGGTAGGCGACCTGGTCCGGGCGAAGCGCGTCGGCAGCGGTGGCCGGCATTGCGGCGGCGGTCAGCAGGGCCGTGCAGGCGATGGTGGCCGGGATTCGTAGGTTTCGTCACGGTGTGTCCTCGGAAGCGGTCGCGTGGGCTCGGGCCGGCATCGTAGCAGGGCCCGGAAATATCGACGGTCGGCCCGAATCATGTCATCCAGCCGTCACAAATTGTCAATAAAATAATTACAGTCGCGCGGCTGTACGCCTACTGCCTGCGGTTGGTTTCCAAGGTAAATGGATGGACCTGCGCCGAACGTTGTAAACTCGCGTCCGCAAAGACAAATAAGACGTAATCGCGATAATCGGGTAACAGAGCCCGGCGCAGGTTTCGCGGGGGAATACCAACAAGTCTGAATTGGGAAGGGAACTCGATGCGATCGCCTCCTCGGAAGTTACGGATTGCTATCCTGGGCGCGAGTTTCTGCGCCTTCACCTGCGTGACCGCTGTCGCGCAGACTGCCTCTGGGATTCCCGGGCCCAACGTCAACATCATCGGGCCGACGGCCAGCCCGGACGAGATTCCGGACAAGACGTTCAAGCAGCAGAACGAGCCGTCCTGCGCGGTACAGCCCTCGAACCCGCAGAACGTCTTCTGCGGCTACAACGACTATCGCGGCGTGGACATCTCCACCATCGGCGATGCGTGGATCGGCGCCAGCATGTCGCGCAACGGCGGCGAGACGTGGATCAGCCGGCTCGTGCCCGGCTTCCCCGGCAGCCCGGGCACCCTGAACGAGGCATTCGCCGCCGACGCAACAGTGGCCGCAGTGCCCGGCATGGCGCTGCTCGGCTTCATCGCCGCGGGCCGCGACTCGAACAGCCCCGGCGGCATGTACCTGCAGCTCTGGCCCGAGGAAAACAAGGAAGACGGTGCGCCGTGGTCCTATCTCACCACGGTGCCGGTGTTCGGTGGCACGTCCGGCCAGTTCGTGGACAAGCCGGCAATGCTGGTGACGCTGAGCGGCGGCGCTGTCGCGCCGACGACGTTGCCGGGCGGAACGACCCTCAATCTCGCCCCGGCGGTCATCCACGTCGCTTACGCGAACTTTTCCGGCAACGACTCGAACGACTCCGCGTCGATCTACTACGTCAAGTCCACGGACTACGGTAAGACCTGGAGCAACAAGAACAAGCTGAGCGAGAGCGTCGCGCTCAACCAGGGCGTCGCCCTTGCCGCGAATGCGGATACCGTGCTTGCCGTCTGGCGGCAGTTCGACAAGAACAACAACCAGGCCGACAGCTTTGCGTACTCGCTATCGACGAACGGTGGCGACAACTGGTCCAAGCCCGCGACCGTGCCGCTGCCGGCGAGCCAGATCTGCACCTTCGACCAGCCGACGCAATTGCCGGAGGGCAACTACGCGTTCCGCACCAAGGCGCTGCCGAGCCTGGTCAGTGACGGCCGGCGTTTCTACCTGATCTGGGCTCGCCGCACGCTCGACGAGTTCGGCAATCCGAGCTGCACGCGCGGCCGGTCCCGCATCGCGTACCTGACCACGGACGGCACGACCTGGGATACGACGATCGGCCTCGTCGACCCTAAACAGTCGACCGATGCGACCGATGTGCTTTCGCACCAGTTCATGCCCGCGGCGTTCTCGGCGGGCGGGGTGGTCGAGGTGTCGTGGTACGACACGCGCGATGACCAGTTCTACAAGGACGGCTCGCCCCTTTACAGCCCATACATCGTGGATGAGCCGAGCGGCGGCGCGGTCAACCGCCGCCACACCGCGGACGTGTATCACGCGCAGATCACCGGCGGCACGGCCTCGGGCCCCGGCTCGCCGCAGGGCTCCGTGAAGGTCTCGCAGTACGCCGTCGGTAACGGTGGCGACGATTTCCCCGCGAGCGGAGCAAATGACGGCCAGCAGCTCGAGTTCAATTACGTCAACGGCCGCTTGTTCAAGCAGGCGACCAAGCCGTTCCTCGGTGACTACAACGCGGTTGCCGCGCCGGCGTTCCGCCTGAGCCAGCGCGGGGCCTGGGTGTCGAACCAGGGCGCGCTTGGCAGCGATCCGGGTCCCAAGGACCCGACGTTCCAGACGTTCTGGGCCGACAACCGCGACGTGCGCAGCAACGTCTTCACTCAGACGGCGTGCGCAGCCGGCGCAGCGCCCGGGTCGCCGGGGTGTCCTGGATCGTCGGAGTACACGCCGGCCAATGCCGACGAGCCCGTATTCCTCGGTGAGACGGGGTCGAATTCCACCGGACAGTGCGTGCGTGACTTCGGCAGCTTCCCGGCCTTCGATCCGACGTCCTGCCCTCCGCCTCAAGCGGATGACCCCAACACTCCGCAAGATGAGAGCGAGACACCAGAAGAGGCGCTGGACAAGTGTTACGCACGGTACGTGGCCGACTACGAGGTGTACCTGGCGGGCCTGAAATGGTCTGGCGTCAAACAGGAATCTCTCAAGGCGCTGTCGCGCAACCAGAACGTCTACTCGTCGGTCATCAAGCCGGGCGTGGTCTTCGGGACCGCCTCGGCGACCAAGCCGACCGACATCCAGCGTGCGTTCGTGGTGTTCGTGCGGAACGACAAGTCTGTCGCGCAGACGCTCACGCTCGACGCGTCGACGTACCCGCTCGGCGCTGCGGGCATCGTGTCGTTTACGCAGTCGCTCGACGCGCCGCCGGCGCCTTCCTTGACGGTGCAGGTGCCCGCGGGATCGACCGCCGCGCGCACGGTGTTCGTCACCTCGGCCACCCAGGCGCTTGTCAAAGTCTTCGAAGGCAGCCAATTGCTTGCCAGCGTCGTGCTGAACGGCAATCCGGGCGCCGGCGTGCTCAGCAATCCGGACTGCAGCGGAAAATCCTGCGACGGGACGAGCGTCGTCGCCTACGAAGGGCACAACCCGGACCTCATTGCGCAGGCGTATTCCGTACAGTTCCCTTCCTACCGCAATCCCAGCCTGCGCAATCCGAGCCTTCGCAACTCGGTGTACGAGGCCCCGTCGCTGCGCAACCAGACGGTGGAGTTCCCGAGCCTGCGCAACCCGAGCCTTCGCAACAGCCCGCTCACTGACACCGCGGCGCAGGGGCAGACCTACACGGATTTCGTCTACGACGTCGCCAATACGGGCAACACGACGTCCGCATACACCTTGAAGCCGCTGATCACCGGCCCGCTGACGGACGCCGACGGCAATCCGCTCAGCCCGGAATTGATCGTGTCGCGTATCTACCAGGAAGAGACCGCGCAGAATTGCGAGACCGTTGCCATCGGTCGCCAGCAGGTGATCGCCGACATCGGCGACCCGGACGTCGCGGCTGCGCCCCCGGGGGACCAGGACAATAACCCGTCGACCCCGGAAAATCCGAGCCAGGACCAGGAGGGCTACGATCCACTCGCCGATCCCGGCCTTGCCGCGGGAGCGAGGCACGGCACCTTCTTCGTCGAACCGGGCGGCAGGGCCCAGGTCACGTTGCGGGTATGGGGCATCGATGCGGTCGGTGAAGACCCCGGATTTCGCAACCGGGTGTGGATGAAAGTCTACGCGCAGGCCGCGAACACCACGGGCGGTACGGGCGTGGCGTTCGACGTCGCGTGCGGCACCGGAACCGAGAATTGCGCGGAGCCCGATGTCACGGCGCCGAAATTCGAGCCGAGCCCGGATCCCGATTTCATTCTCAACAATCCGCAGCCGGCCAACGTGCTGTACATCGAGGCGAATGCGCCGGGCGGATGGAAGCCCCCGGCCGATTTCGCGCCGCCGGCAGTCGAGGACGAATCGTCGGTCGAGGTCGTTTGTGTCGACGAGGCCACGGGCATCGATGTCCTGCAGCTCACGAGCCCGATCCCGGTCGGGCCTGCGGTCGTCGTCTGCACGGCCACCGACGCCGCGGGCAACGTCTCGGTGCCGGTCGAATACGAGTTCATCGTCCTCGACGATGTCCCGCCGCAGGTGACGCTGGATCTGCCCCCGGCCTCGAGGCAGGACTGGAAGCGACCAACCCGGCTGGCGAGGTCGTGACTTTCGGGGCGACTGCATTCGACGACGTGAACGGGCCCACGCGACGTGACCTGCGACCCCCCGTCGGGCAGCACCTTCGCGATCGGCACGACGACGGTGACCTGCAGTGCCTCTGATTCACCACCGATCCTGGTACCAAGCAAGAACCCGAACGACCCGCTGGAGTACACGAACGACGAGGTGGGCACCGCGGTATTTACCGTGACGGTGAGGGACTCGACGGCGCCGGTCGTGACGGTGCCGGCCGACATCGCGGTCGAAGCGGTCAGCCAGGCCGGCAGCGTGGTCACGTTCAGCGCGTCTGCGATAGACATCGTGAATGGCACGATCGTCCCGGTCTGCACGCCGGCGTCTGGCAGCACGTTCTCGATCGGTGCGACGCAGGTTATCTGTTCGGCAACGGATACCGCGGGTAACACCGGCAGCGCGACGTTCCGGGTGACGGTCAACGACACGACCCCGCCGCCTTTCATCGTCAATGGCCAGCCTGTTTCAGGCAGCAACCCGTTGCCGTCGGTCACGCAGGAGGCCACCAGCCTGTCAGGCGCGATCGTCACCTACACCACACCGGTGGCCGCGGACAGTGCGTCGCCGCCGGTCGCGATCGTCTGCACACCCGCCTCGGGTACGCTGTTTTCGATTGGCGATACCTTGGTTACCTGCACGGCCACGGACGCGGTGGGCAACATCGGCAGTGCGACCTTCACGGTCACCGTGAGGGATACCACCAAGCCGGTGGTGACCGTGCCGGCCCCGATTACGGCCACGACCACGGGCACGACGGCGGCCGTCACCTACTCAGTCACTGCGACCGATGCGGTGGGCGTAAAGACGCTGACGTGTTCGGCGGCAGGCGCCAGCAATGTCTCGCCCACCGGCGGCACGTTCCCGGTGGGCACCTCGACCGTCAACTGCACGGCGACCGACGCGGCCGGAAACAGCGCCTCGAAGTCCTTCACGGTGACCGTGAACAAGGCCGGATACGGCGGGCTCGACGGCGTCTACGCGAACGGCTCGAAGAGCGCCGCGAGTGCAGTCCCGCTCGACTTCGGGTTCATCGGCTTGGGCAGCAGTGCGCGCGTGAACAGCTCCCTCGCCGCACCGTCGGTGAAGGTCTACTACGCCGGAAGCAAATGTCCTGGCGTGAGGCCGGCGTCGCCGACCTTTACCTATCCGTCGGGCAGCAGCGACTACCGTTACTCGGCGTCCGGGTTCAATTGGCAGTTCAACTGGAAGCCCAGCGTCAACAGGCTGGGCGCGGGCTGCTACTACGTTGCCGTGAAATCCGACCAGACCGGCCAGGAATTCAACAGCACCAAGGGCCCCATCACCCTGACCAAGTAGTACGGCGGCGCCTTTCTTTCCGAGAAGTTGCCCGCAATCCAGGCCCCGCGTTCGATCGAGCGTGGGGCCTATTCTTTCCGGTCGGGCGTGCCGGACAGCTTGCGAATGAGCTGGGCGTTTGCCGATGCCAGCCTTCCTGGAACCGGTGAGTAGTAGCGATAGGTCGGTGTGTCGTCGAGGAACAGCGCCATCACTTCGCCGCGTCGCTTGACGCAGGCTTCGAATTCGGACTTGGCCTCGGCGGGATAGCCTGCGGCGAGGTAAGCCTGGCCTAGCGTGTATCGCACGAGCCAGAGGTCCGACAATTCGATGGCGGCCTTGAGCGCGTCCACGGCATCCACCGCGCGCTTGTCCCGCAGTGCAATCAGGCCACTGATTACTTTCGCGTAGGCCCGGCTCTGCGGCTGCAGCTGGCGCGCCAGTTCGGCCACGACCTTCTGGGCCTCGGCCACCTCGCCGAGCTCCACGTACAGCATTCCCGCCGGAACCCATTCGGCGTTCGTGCCGGCAATGGTGGTGAGTTCTTTCAGCGTTGCGAGGGCTTCCGTGCGCTTGCCCTGCATCACGTAAGCCATTGCGAGCGCGGAGCGCTTCGACGCGAGCCCCTGCTCGTTGCCGCTCGCCTGGTCCTTCGGGATCGCATCGACGAGGATCTTCTCCGCGTCGGCAGGCTTGCCGTCGAACAGCGCGATGTCTGCCAGGCCGATCGCTGCGAGCGATGCGCCGGACTCCCCGCGTGTGGCCGCGTTCTCGTACACCTGGCGAGCCGCTGCCAGGTCGGGAATGGTCATTGCCTGCATCGCGAGCGGAAGGTAAGCGAGGTAATAGGAGGGATCCGCCTTGACGACCTTCCCGGCTTCCTCGACGGCGGTCTTCAGGTCGCTGGCGTACATCGCGTACAGCGCGTAGTTCGCACGGTACTGGATGTCCTCCGGGTAGATGTCGAGCACTCGTTTGCCTTCCGCCAGGGCCTGCGGAAAGTTCAGCGTCATGAAATAGGAGATCGCCAGGTTGTTGTGTGCGGCGCCGTCCGCCGGGTACAGCTGGACGAGCTGCTTGTAGTTGTCGATGGCCTTGTCGTAGTCGAGTGACACGACGGAGTAGTACAGCCCGAGCGTTCGATAGCGCTCGCGCTCCGTCATCCGGTCCAGCAGCTTCAATGCCTGCGTCCACTTGGCTTCGGCCTCGGAGCGTTGCCCCAGCTTGAATGCCGAAAGCCCCCAGCCGGAGTACGCCCGCGCGAACTTCGGGTCGGCCTCGACGGCCTTCTCGTAGAGCGGCACCGCTTCGTCGTCCTTGTTGCGGGCCGCCAGCCCCTGGGCGCGGCTGTAATAGCTCGCTGCCTCGAGCGATGCTGCGGTGAAGGTCTCGCCTTCGGCCAGCTTGCCGCCCTTGAGCGACTTGTCGCCGAGCGCTTCACGAACCTGGGCGGCGATCGAACCGACCGCCGACAGCACGTCGTCGCGGCCGGCCGCGGCGACCGTTGCATCCTTCACGACCTTGCCGTCCGCGGGATTGACCGCACGAATGGACAGTGTGTAGCCGTCGCCGGCCGACTCGATCGTGCCGGTGAGCACGACCTTGATGCCTTCGCGCACCGCCACCAGCCTCGCGACCTCCTCGTCGAGCCGGCTGCCCGGTCGGATTTCTTCGGCCAGTCGCCGCGCCTGCTCGCGCCCGTAGTCCGTGATGAAGGCCGCGCCTTCGAGGCCCACACCGAGGGCTTCTTCGAGGGTGCCGTCAAACACCGGGTCACCGGTGCGATTCGAAAAATCGGCAATCAGCACCGACACGGGCTGCATTGCGGCAGGCGCAAGGGGCTTCGTCCGGAAATTGGCGTAAAGCGAGATGCCGAGGGCGATGACCAGCACGCTGATGACCAGCGCATTCATCTTGCGCCCGCCGACCAGGGGCTTGAGCTTCTTGTCCTTGAGGACTTCTTCGTCGCGCTTCAGTCCCTGCGCGGTCAGTTCGTACAACCAGGCCACGATCATCGCGACCACGAAGCCGATCACGCCGATGACGATGAGCGCCTGGAAGACCCAGTCCGGCGCGTGGAACGCCGGCAGGACCATGCTGGCCGCCTGCAGCGTGATCCAGGCGATACCGCCGTACAGGACGGCGACGCGGAAGACGTGGCGGCGCTTCAGTTCGTCGTAGAGACTCATGGACTCCTGTCGGGCTCCACCGGCTATTGCCCCGCGAATGCATAGATTACACGTTCATTGGCGCGTGCGCGGGCGCGTGCGCGGATTGGCGCCTGCCCACGCCTTCGGTGCTTGACCGCAGGGCGGCAAGGCCGAATCATCCGGCTCATGACAATCGAAGCAACAGCCGCGACCGCGGCGTACATCGACGGGCTCGGGGCAGACACGCTGGCGAAGGCCGCGGCCTACACCACCGGCAACCACTGGCTGCTCCTGTGGGGTCTGGTGGTCAGCGCGGTGGTCACGCTGGTGATCGTGCGCTGGGGCGTGCTGGACCGCGTGGAGGCGAGGCTTGGCACGGCGCGGCCCGAATGCCCGCGCCTTCGTGGTCGGCATCGTCTACTTCCTGGTGTCCGCCCTGATCGCGGCCCCGTGGTCGGTGTACGAGCAGTGGTGGCGCGAGAAAGCCTACGGCCGCACCAGCCAGCCGCTCGGGGACTTCCTCGGGCAGGGCCTGCTCTCGATCCTGATCTCATCGCTGCTGGGCGCGCTCTTCTTCGTCGGCGTCTATGCGCTCATCCGGCGAGCCGGCCGCGCCTGGTGGATCTGGTCGGCCGGACTGACGGCGGTGGCGGTTTCCGCGCTGCTGCTGGCGGCGCCGGTGGTGATCGAGCCGCTGTTCAACGACTACAAGCCGGTGCCGGCGGGCGAGGTGCGCGACGCGGTGGTGGTGATGGCCAGGCGGGCGGGCGTCCCGGAGGACCACATCTTCGTCTACGACGGTTCGAGGCAGTCGAACAACTTCACCGCGAACGCGGGCGGCGTCGGCAGCACGGCGCGCGTCGCGATCTCCGACGTCGCCTTCAAGGGCGCGTCGCTCGACGAGGTGAAGGCAGTGACGGGACACGAGATCGGCCACTACGTTCTCCATCACACCTGGCGCGCGGTCGCGATGCTCTCGGTGCTCGCGGTACTGTTCTTCTTCCTCGCCGATCGACTGTTCCCGCGCTTTGCTCGCGCGTTCGGCAGCCGGGCCACGCTGTCGCAGCCGGCGGGCCTGCCGGTCGTGATCTTCATGGCTTCGCTCTTCGGCCTGCTGGCCGAGCCGGTGTCCAACGCATTCAGTCGCGCCGCCGAGAACGAGGCCGACCTGTATTCGCTCGAGACGGTCAACCTGCCGGACGCGCTGGCCACGGCGCTGGTGAAGACGGCGGAGTACCGCAATCCGCGCCCGAGCTCGCTGGAGGAGTGGGTCTTCTACGACCACCCCTCGGTCGAGCGGCGGGTCCTGCGGGCGATGGAGTGGAAGGCCTTGCACGGGGCGCAAGTGAGTCGTTCGCGCATTGCGATCGTCGGGGCCAACTTCGCCGGCTTGTCGGCGGCGCAGCGCCTCGGCTCGAAATACGACGTCACCGTGATCGACCACTCGCCGTGGTTCGAGTGGCGGCCGAACATCCACGAGCTCGTCTCCGGTATCAAGCGACCCGCGGACCTGCGGCTCTCGCGTGCGCGCCTCGTGGCGCAGGCGGGTCATCGATTCCTGCGCGCCACGGTCACGGACATCGACGCACGGCTCGGCCGGCTCACGATGTCGAACGACCGGCAGGTCGAGTTCGACGCCTGCATCGTTGCGGTCGGCGGCGTCACCCAGACCTTCGGCGTCAAAGGCGCCGACCGGTACGCCCTGCCGCTCAAGTCGGTCGACGACGGCGTTGCGATCCGGCGCAGGCTGGCGGCGCTGGCGCGCGGGCGCGGCGCGCGATCGGTGGTGATCGTGGGAGGCGGGCTCGAGGGCATCGAGGCCCTGGGCGAGATCCTGCGCCGATACCGTGATCGCAAGTCGCTCGGCATCAGCGTCATCGAGGCTGGACCGCGGTTGATGCCGGGCAGCCCTCCGGCACTCGATGCGGCCGTGCGCGCGCACTGCGCCGACCTGGACGTGGAGTTCCTGACCGGTTCGTCGGCGAAGTCGGTGACCCGCGGTCGCGTTCACCTGCGATCGGGGAAATCGATCCGCTCGGACCTCACGCTCTGGACCGTCGGTGCAACGGCGCCGGCACTGATCAGGGAATCGCGGCTCGCGGACAAGCCCAACCACTGGGCGCCGGTGACCCGGGCGCTGCGCAGCCGCCGCTTCGACAACGTGTTCGTCGCGGGCGATGCCGCGACCCTGCCGCGGCGCCTCGCCAAGCAGGCCTATTACGCGATGCAGATGGGTCAATTCGCGGCCGAGAACGCCATGCGCGCCGTGGCCGGCCGGAGGTTGCACGAGTTCGTTCCGGTGCAGAAGCCGATGCTGGTGGCATTCGGCGACCTGGACACGTTCCTCGTGTCCGGACGTTCGGTGATCGCCTCACCGACGCTCGCGGCCGCCAAGGAACTGGTGTTCCAGGTCACCATGGCGCAGATCGACCCGCCGCTCCGCCCGGCGCCTTTGATTGCGCTCGGCAGCCGCCTCGGCCGGCTGGTCTCTCCTCAGTCGCGCGCCAGCAGGACCTGAACGTCCCCGAGCGCGTGCTCGGCGAATCCGGCCTCGCAGTAGCAGAGGTAGAACTCCCACATCCGGATGAAGCTCTCCGGGTACCCCAGGGCGCGGACGCCCGCGATGTTGGCAAAGAAATTCCGGCGCCAGCACGACAGGGTCGTGGCGTAGTGCGGTCCGATGTCCTCGAGATGGACGATGCGCAGGTCGCTCGATTCGGCCATCGCCTGTGCGAGAGCGCTCACCGCCGGGATGCAGCTGCCCGGGAATATGTAGCGCTTGATGAAGTCCACCTCGTCGCGCGCGCGCGCGTAATTCCGGTCGGCGATGGTGATGGACTGCAGCAGCATTCGCCCGCCCGGCGCGAGGCGCGCAGCGCACTGCCGGAAGAATTCGCCGAACTGCTGGTGGCCGATGGCCTCGATCATCTCGATCGAGACGAGCTTGTCGTAGGTTCCACCGAGGTCGCGATAGTCCTCGAGCAGGATCGTGATGCGGTCCTCGAGTCCGGCCGCACGGACGCGCTCCCGGGCCAGTTCGAACTGGCCGCGCGAAATCGTGGTTGTCGTGACCCGGCAGCCGTGCCGCCCGGCGGCGTGCAGCGCGAACCCGCCCCAGCCGGTTCCGATTTCGAGCACGTGGTCGTCCGGACCGAGATCGAGCTTGCGGCAGACGGCTTCGAGCTTCGCGGCCGAGGCCTCGGCGAGGGTCATGTCCGGGCGCTCGAACAGCGCGCACGAGTACATCATCGTCTCGTCGAGCATCAGGCGGAAGAACTCGTTGCCGAGGTCGTAGTGAGCCGAGATGTTGCGCCGGCTGCCGGCGCGCGTGTTGCGGTGCAGCCAGTGGGCGGCGGTGCGCAGCGGCGCCGAGGCGCGCGCGAGGCCGGTCTCCATCGCATCCAGCGCCCGGCGGTTGCGCAGCATCAGGCGCATGAGCGAGGTGAGGTCGTCGGCGCGCCAGTGGCCGAGCATGTAGGACTCGCCGGCGCCGACCGATCCGCCGAAGGCAATTTCGGCGTAGAACGCCGGGTCCAGCACCGTGAGCGTGGCCGACGGGCCGCTGCCGGCCGTGCCGAAGGTCCAGCTCTCGCTGCCCTCGCGCACGCGCAGGCACCCGTCGCGGATCGTCGCCAGCCGCGCGAGTACCGACCGGCGCGCGAGGTTTCCCAGGGGACTGGAGCGCTGCTCGCGACGTGACAACTCGATGAGGGTGGTGTCGGTCATGTCGGGTTCTCTTCGATCCGCTTGGAGGGGTGTACGTGAAATGGCACGCGCTTCAGCCACAGGCGCAGCGCCTGCCAGTGGATGGCGATGACCACGTTCAGCGTGGCGAAGGGATGGCGCGCGAGTGCGCGGGCGAGGCTGCGCGCCGTTGATCTCGCGGCGCTCGAGCGCAAGCGTGGCATCGAAGAGCGTCTCGCCCGCGCGCCGGTTGATCATGTGCACGGCGAGTCGCGCGCCCGGCTGCGTGAAGCGCCAGTCATAGTCCAGGTCCATCGGCATGAACGGCGACACGTGGAAGACCTTGCCGACCTGGAAGCGCATCGGGCCGCCGGGCGGCTGCGCCGGGTCCACCGGGAGCACGTAGGCATGGCGCTCCTTCCACGGGGTATTGGTGATCTCCGCGACGATCGTCTCGACGCGCGTCCCCGCGGCGTCGTAGCAGTAATAGAAACTGACCGGGTTGAAGCAGTGCCCGAAGGTTCGCAGGTGCGTGAGCAGCCGCACCGGGCCCGCGGGCCGTCGCCCGGTCTCCCGTTCGACGCGGTCACGCACGGCCTGGTCGAGCGTCACGTCGGCGTCGCCGAGGTAGTCCGAGCGCCGCAGCCAGGCGAGCGCCGGACGCCGCGTGGACCAGAACCAGCGGCCGCGGAACACCTCGTCGAGTTCGGCGAGGTCGATCCACGCCATGCACAGCCGGTACGTGAATGCGTGCGGCGTCGGCACGTACCGGTGGTGGCTAAGCCGACCGGTATAGAGTGCGCTCTGCATGGTCCTGCTCGAAGTGGGCAACGGCGTCGAGCGCGCTCACGACCCCGTCCTCGTGGAAGCCGTTGCGCCACCACGCTCCGCAGTAGTAGGTGCGCTGCGGGCCGTTGAGCTCGCGCTGCCGGGCCTGTGCCGCGACCGAGGCCGGCGTGTAGAGCGGGTGGTGATACGCGACGCGCTTGATGATGCGCGCGGGATCGATCTCGTCGCTGCGGTTCAGCGTCACCAGGAACGGCTCCGGCGAGTCCAGGCGCTGCAGGCAGCTCATGTCGTAGGTGAGCGCCGCGGGCCCGCCGCCGCCCACGGGCACGTGGTAGTTCCACGCAGCCCAGGCGAGCCGGCGCTTCGGCATCAGCCGCGTGTCCGTGTGCAGCACCGCCTCGTTGCGCTGGTAGGGGATCGCGCCCAGGACCTCGCGCTCCGGCCGAGTCGGGTCGGCGAGCATCGCGAGCGCCTGGTCGCTGTGGCAGGCGAGGAAGGCTGCGTCGTAGTGCGTCGCCTCGAGGCCGCGCGCCTTGACGATCACGCCGCCCGGCACGCGCCGCACGGATTCCACC
Source organism: uncultured Gammaproteobacteria bacterium (assembly GCA_963726665.1). GTDB lineage: Bacteria > Pseudomonadota > Gammaproteobacteria > Steroidobacterales > Steroidobacteraceae > RPQJ01. The sequence goes on from CAVSDW010000020.1 coordinate 71,250, forward strand.
GGGGTCGCGAGCCGGACACGGTCGCGGAACGGCGCGGCGAGCTTTTCCACGTAACGAGCCGACCCGCCGCGGATGGTGCGCCACACGGGACGGTCGTTCACGGTGAGCATGCCGTGGTTGTGCAGGAAGCGCACGAAGAACCTGGCCGGGAAGGCGAGCATGGAGGCGGGGTCCGTGGACCAGATCGCCGCGCCCATCGGCACGATGTAGTGCTCGACGAATGCGCGGCCGTAACGGCCCCGCTCGAGCAGCTCGCGGAGCGGCATCTCGGCGCCGGATTCGGCCAGCAGCGCAGGCGCCTCGCGGTTGAAGCGCAGGATGTCGCGGACCATGCCGAGGAAGCGGGGGCTGAGCAGGTTGCGCCGCTGCGCAAAGAGCGAGTTCAGGTTCGTGCCGTTGTACTCGAGGCCGCTCGCCTCGTCGCGCACCGAGAAGCTCATGCTGCTTTCCTGGCTCTCGACGCCGAGTTCCGCGAGCAGCCGGATGAAGTTCGGGTAGGTGCGCTCGTTGAAGACGATGAAGCCCGTGTCGACCTGCCAGGCGCGCCCGGCCTGCAGGACGGCGTGCGTGTGCGTGTGGCCTCCAAGGTGGCTCGCCGCCTCGTAGAGCGTGATGTCGTGCTCGCGGTGCAGGCGGTGCGCGACGACGTTGCCGGCGATGCCGCCGCCGACGATGGCGACTTTCATGCCGGTGTTGCCTCGACGCGGGCGCCGTGCCGCTCGCGTATGGCGACCGGCACCGGGCGCAGGTCCCACACCACCCCGAGCGCGGCCAGCAGCCGCAGGCCGTAGTAGCTCAAGTCGATTTCCCACCAGTAGAAGCCCTGCCGCGCGGCGCTCGGGTAGTGGTGGTGGTTGTTGTGCCAGCCCTCTCCGAGCGTTATCAGCGCGAGCCAGGGGTTGTTGCGCGACTCGTCGCGAGTGGCGTAACGGCGGGTCCCGTAGCGGTGGGCGAGGGAGTTGATGGTGAAGGTCGCGTGATACAGCGCCACCGTGGAGATGCAGAAGCCCCACACCAGGAGCTGCCCGCCGCTCGTGCCGAGGCCCGGGGCCGTGCGCTCGAGCCACGCGCCGAGCGCGTAGAGCGCCACCGCCAGCGCCGCAGGCGCCGCGGCGTCGTAACGGTCCAGCCAGCGAAGCTCCGGGTAACGGACGAGGTCCGGAACCAGGGACGGCCGCCCGGTGAAATTCTCGGTTGCGAGGACCCAGCCCACGTGGCTCCAGAGGAAGCCGTGTTCGCGTGGCGAGTGGCAGTCGGCCGGGCGGTCGGAGTGCCGGTGATGATGACGGTGATGCGACGCCCACCAGATCGGCCCGCGCTGCACGGCCGAGGCACCGACGAGCGCGAACACGAACTGCGCCGGCCGCGAGGTGCTGAAGCTGCGGTGCGAGAAGTAGCGGTGATAAAACGCGGTCACCGCGAACATGCGCACGACGTACAGCGCCACCGCGATCGCGACTGCGATCGTGCTCGCGCCTGTCCAGAGCACGCCGAGGCAGCCCGCGTGCAGCAGCACGAACGGCAGCACTCGCGGCCAGTCGATGCGGCGGGCGGCGTCCGCCGCCGTCGGTGGCTCTGCCGCGCTGCTGTCGATCCAGCGACGCAGCGAGAGTGCGAGGCGGCGTGTCATGGCGCCGGGTCCCGGGAAGGGCTGGCGCTCGAGTCCCAGCGCTGCGGCACCTTGCGCAGCAGCGATACGTCGTAGCCCTGGGCGGCGACGAACTGCACCAGGCGCTCGTAGTCTGCGTCCGGAATCGATGCAGTGCGCGCCATGATCCAGACGTAGTCGCGCGCGACCCGGGCGATCACGGTCTGTCCGTAGTCCGGCGACACGTACGCGATGCGGTAGTCCGCCTTCACCGGCCAGACGAATCGCATTCCCCACACGGCGTTCGACTCGTGGTCGAACACGAACCCGCGCGGGGTGTAGCGGCGGGGCTTGCCGTCGAATCCGCCCTCGCGGAAGGTGAAGGTGGTCTCGATCGTGCCGTCGGGCGCGAGACGGTACGACTCGACGGCGTTGTAGGCGTCGCGCTCGATGAAGGTCGGTATGGACGCGATCACGTACCAGTCACCCATGAACCGCGCGAGGTCCACCTTCGGCGCCTGCGCGAGCGGCTGCTGCGGGGCGCTCTGGCAGCCCGCGAGCAGGAACGCCGCGGCAAGCAGGATACGGGCGGTCATCGCGATACTCCCGGTCACATCAACTCATAGCGGAGGTTCCGGCCGCCCGCGGCCGGCGCTTCGAGCGCCACCCAGCGTCCGCCCGCGTACCAGAGATCGATCTGCAGTTCCTTCCCGATGATGCGATGGCGTTGCGCGGCGAGCCGCTGGCCCCTGACGGCCACGGTCTCCTCGCCGAGCGCCGTGACCGTTACGGGCAGCAGCTCACCGGTCTGCGAGTTCAGCAGCTGCCGCTCATCGAGGATGCGCGGGTTCCAGTAGGCGAAGCTCATGACGCAGCCCGGGTGCTCGCTGCGTTGTTTCGGGCGATTGACCACCAGCCGGCCATCGCGCTCGGCGGCGTCGACGGACTCGCGGCGGCCGTTGTCGTTGGTGCGCGCGACCAGCGTACGAAGGCAGTCGCCATCCCAGCGCTCGACGGCCTGGTGGTCGTAGCGATAGGCGCTCAGGAACAGCAGGCGCACGTCGAACCGTGCCTCGCTGCGCAATTCGCGCTCGCCGTCCTTCACGCTCAGCGTGTAGCGGTGCTGTCCGATCTCCCGTCCGTCGAGCAGCACGCGGAAATTCCACGCGTCGGGCTGCGCGACGGCCAGCGTCGGGGCGAGAGTCGCGGCGAGCAGGAGGAGGGCGCGCATCATCTGCGTCCGGGCGCTTCGGGCGCGGGGGCGTTGCCCTCAGGGCGATCCGCGACGAGGCGCGGGAAAGCCATGGGTCGCTCGAACAGGTAATGACTGACCCACCACTCCTGCCCGCCGCGATAGCCGAACATCTCGGCGCAGGCCATGAAGAAGATCCGCCAGCGCTGCAGCCACATGGCGGCGCTCGACTGGCCGTAGGTGCGCCCCATCACGGCCAGCACCTCGGCCCGGCGGGCGTCCACGTTCGCGAGCCAGGCGTTGGCCGTTCTTTCGTAATGCCTGCCGTCCCAGCGCCAGCGGCTCACGAAGCGCAGCTGGTCCTGGAATCGCAGCGCGAGTTCGTCGCTCGGCATGATGCCGCCCGAGAAGAAATGGCGACTCATCCAGTCGGCCGGCCCCTGGTCCACGAACGCGTACGGCGTGGCGCGGTGACAGAAGACGTGCATGAAGAAGCGTCCGCCCGGGTTCAGCCAGTCGTGCACGCGGGCGAAGAGCGCGGGCCAGTTGCGCATGTGCTCGAACATCTCTACCGATACCACGCGGTCGAAGCGCTGCCCGGTCGAGAAGTGGTTCATGTCGGCAGTGAGCACTTCCACGTTGCCGAGACCCCGCCGCGCGGCCTCCTCGAGGATCCACGTACGTTGCGAGCGAGAGTTCGATACCGCGGTGATGCTGCTCCGCGGGTAACGCGTGGCCATCCACAGCGTGAGCGAGCCCCAGCCGCATCCCAGTTCCAGGATCGACTGGCCGTCCTCGAGCCCCGCGTGCTCGCAGGTCGCGGCGAGTGCTTCGGCCTCGGCCTGCGCGAGGGTCTGCGCGCCGTCGGGCCACCAGGCGCTGCTGTACTTGCGGTGCGGGCCGAGCGCGAGGGCGAAGAAGTCGGCCGGCACCTCGTAGTGCTGGGTGTTCGCGAGGTGAGGCAACGGGGCGATCTCGGACTCCGCCATCGAGCGCGCGAATGCCTCCGTTGCGACCGATGCGATTTCGCAGTCGCTCGCCCCGATTTCCGACAGCCGTTGCTCGCACAGGCGGCGGATTCCCGCGCGGATGACCGCGTCGGGGACGTACCCCTGCTCGACCCAGTTGATGGCGAAGCGGGTGGCGTGGTTCATGTCGCTGTCCCCTGGCGCGCGAGCGCCGCCGCGATGAAGCGCACGCCGTCCTCGGGCGCGGAGCCGAGCGCGACGGCTCCGGCCGCGGCGACGGCAGCGCGATGCCGCATGGCCGTCGAACCGCCGACGAAGACGGGGACCTTCACCTGGCGCACCAGCTTCGGCAATTCGCGCTCCAGCAGCCCAGCCGGGGGATCGACTCGACGAGGAGAGGACCACCGCGTCGCAGCCGGAGCGCGCGCGCGCCTCGGCGACGTCCTCGAGCGGCGTGTCCGCCCCGAGCAGGACCGGTCGCAGGCCGGCATCCTGGGCCTCCAGCGCGAACATCAGCAGGCCGATCTCGTGCTGCTCGCCGGGTGCGCAGGCGGCGAGGATCCGCGGGCCGCTCGAGTAGCGCATGCGGTGCTGCAACCTCGCGCCGAGCTTGCTGCGCAGGTAGGTCGAGAGGAAGTGCTCCTCGGCGATCGCGCCGGCCATGCGCTGCCAGCGTTCGCCGAGGCGGACGAGCAGCGGCACGATCACCTGGCTGGTGACGGTTTCCACCGAGTGCACGGACAGCGCGCCGTCGTAGATCCGGTCGAGTTCCAGCTCATCGAAGCGCGATATGGCCGCGGCCATCGAGTCGACGTACGCCGACCAGGGCCCGCGCCCGCGCGCTGCCGGGCCTCGCGATGCCGGCTCGGCCTCGAGCAACTCGTTCACCTGGCTGATCGGCACGCCGCGTTCGACGAGCACGAGCACCCTGCGGATGAGTTCGACGTGCTGATGCGTGTAGAGACGGTGCCCCTTGGGGGTGCGCAGCGGTCGGATGAGCCCGTATCGCCGCTCCCATGCGCGCAGCGTGACGGGATTGACGCCCGTCAGCGCGGAGATGGTGCGGATCGGGAGCTTTTCTCCGCCGGCGAGCGTCATGGGGTTGTACAAGATCGCGCGATTAAAGTGATGCAAATACTATACACAGCGCATGAGGAGGTCAATATAGGCAAAGAATAGTATGTACAGACAGTTGTGACAATGGTCTGTCCGGCGCCCCGGCGACGGCCGGCGGCAGCGGGCTTCGACCCGCGGTCACGGGCCACGAACCCGCTAGAATCGCCCCCTTGGTTCAACGGAGCGCGCCCTTGACACAACTCGTCCTCGGACTGGTGACATTTCTCGGCATCCACTCCATTTCCATCTTTGCGCCTGGCTGGCGCGACGCGATGGTGACGCGCCTCGGCGCGCTCAACTGGAAGCGGCTGTATTCGGTCGCCTCGCTCCTGGCGTTCGTGCTGCTGGTGCACGGCTGCAGCGTGGCGCGACAGGAGCCAGTGGTGCTCTACCAGCCGGCCACCTGGATGCGCCACCTCGCGGTGCTCGTGATGCTGCCGACGTTTCCGTTGCTGCTCTCCGCCTATCTGCCCGGGCGCATCAAGGGCGCGGTGAAGCACCCGATGCTCACCGCGACCAAGACCTGGGCGCTCGCCCACCTGATGGCGAACGGCATGCTGGCGGACGTGCTCATGTTCGGTGGATTCCTCGCCTGGGCCGTCCTCGATCGCATCTCGGTCGGCAGGCGCCCCGTGCCCAAAGCGCAGGGGGCGCCTCCCGGAAAATACAACGATGCGATCGCGGTGGTCGGTGGGCTGCTGATCTACGCGACTCTTTGTCGTTTGGGCCCACGTGCGGTTGTTCGGCGTCCCGCCGATACCCTGAGGGCGCCCATATGCCGACCGCCCAGCCGCGAAGCGGTGCATGACCAACGCCGGCCTACCGACGTACCTGAACCGGGGGCTTTCGCTGACCCATGCGGAACTCTGCACGGAGCTGGGCAAAGAACTCCTCTTGCTCTGCAAGTCGGTGACGGCGGACGGTCGCCTGAGCCCGGCAGAGCTCGCGGCATTGAGGCAGTGGCTCAGCGATGCAGAGACCGCCGCCATGCCGGCGGCGGAACACCTGCGCGTGATCATCGCGAAGGTGCTCGCGGACGGAAAGATCACGCCGGAGGAGTACCGGGAAGTGCATCGAGCGGTCGAAGCGGCGCTGCCATTCGACGCGCGGCGACAGGCCATGGACGCGCGGCTGGAAGTCGAGGCAGAGGAGGCCGCCGCCAGCCGGGGCGCGCGAGCGGAGCAGCGTCGCGACGGCGGGCCGCGGGGGACCGTCCTGCGGGTGACCGCGGTCATCGCGCTGCTGCTGGCCCTCGGCGCCGTCGCGGCCTGGATGCTTCGGTGAACCCGGGTAGGGGGTGACCGCCTACTTCGGGCGCCCCGCAAAGCCGGCCGCCGTCCGCAGCGCGTCGGCATCCATCAGCTTGTCGCCCATCATGACGACGCGGGTCTGTCGAAGGTCTCCGATGCGAGTCGAGGGGTCGCCTTCGACGAGGAACAGGTCGGCCGTCTTGCCGACGGCGATCGAGCCCGTGGTCTTGTCCGCGCCGACGAGGCGCGCCGGGGCGATGGTCGCCGCAGCAAGCGCTTCGGCAGGCGTCATGCCGGCTTCGGTATAGATCTCGAGCTCGTGGACGAGTTCGATGCCGCCGCCGTCGGTGCCTGCGACGATCGGGACGCCGGCCTGGTGCATGCGCTTCAGGAGCTCGACCATCTTCGCCCAGCTCGCGCGGTAGTCGGCGCGGGTCAGGTCCTTGGGCACCGCGAATCCTCCCGAGCGGAAGCCGCGCTCGACCGTCGGCGGCAGCGTGCCGACGAAAGGCGAGTAGGAGGGCGAGAGATCGCCGTTCTCGGGAACGTACAGCGATTCGAACGCCACCATCGTCGGGTCGCTCGCGATCTTCTTCGCCGCGAGCGTCGCGACGAAGGATTTCATCGGCTCGGCGTCCAGGTCGACGTCCTTCGCGTAGCGACCCGGCCCCTCGAAACGCGCGATGCCGTTCGAGGCCTGGATGACGCTGTCGGGCATCGCCTGCATCATGATCCAGTTGATGTGCGTGATCTCGTCGTAGCCGTCGTTGACGGCGTCCAGCGGCCGGATGCCCGCGGGAATGTGACCGTGGACGTGCAGGCCGAGCTTGTGGGCCTCGGCGATGGTGGCGGGAAGCCACTGCGGGTTGAAGGTGCCGTAGAACTTGACGCCCGTGAAGCCATTGGCTTTCGCCGTGCGGACCAGGGCGATGGCCTCCGCTTCGCTGGTCGCGACGTTCGCGACCTGCGCCGTGTAGGGGCCCTTGCCGTCGATCAGCGCGGACGGATAGACATTCGGAAACAGCAGCTCGCCCTTGGCACGGCGCGCGGCGCGCGACATCGTCGCGGTGTCGCTGTTGCCGGGGTCGCGCACCGAAGTGACGCCCATCGAGAGTTCCTGGAGACCGGTGTAGTCGCCGCCGACGTGCATGTGGACGTCCCAGAGCCCGGGCACCAGCGTCTTGCCGCGCCCGTCGATGCGCTCGGCGCCTGCGGGCACCGCGGTCGATGCGGCCGGTCCGACGGCGACGATGCGGCCGCCTTCCACCACGACGGTCTGGTCGGCCAGGAATCGCTGGGCGTCGGCGTCGTAGAGGCGAACGTTGGTGAAGGCGACCGGGGCCTTGGGAACTCGCGGCAGCGTCCGGCTGATCCTGGCGACCTCGGCGGCGAGGGCGTCGTCCTGTGCCTTCTCGGTAGGCTTCAGCGAATCCTCGTAGCCGGCGGGCAGCCACGCGAGTCCGAAGTTGACGCCGAAGAACCTGCCCTTCGAGTCGGTCCACACCGGGATCGGCGAATTGCTGATCCCCGTTACCGACCAGCACGTGATTGTCTGGCGATTCGCGGCGTCACCCACCTCGATGGTCGTCAGCTTTTCCGCGTGGGCCTTGCCGCCGGGCAGCAGCTCGAGCGTGCGGCCGGGCGTGCTGATCAGCCGTTCGATGAATGCGGCACTGGTGTCCATGGTGCCGCCGAAGGTCGAGTAATAGCGGGGCGCGGAATATGCCGCTGCACCCTTGTCGACCGGGCTTCGCCAGGTCGCCTGGCCTGCAACGATCTCGAACGTTTCCGTCGCATCGCCCTGCGGCGTGACGCCGCGCACCACGACGCGAGCCGGCATGCCGTCGGCGCCGGGAATGACCGCGGTGTCGATCTCCCAGACCTGGCCGCGCAGGTTGAGGCTCTCGCGGCTCATGCGGGTGCCGTCGGGAAGCGTCCAGCCCCAGGAGTCGCCGTGCTTGCCGCCGGTCGAGATGATGACGAAGTGGCGCGCGTCTGCCGGCGGCTTCGCAAGTTCGGCGGTGGGTGTCTGCGCCGTCGCGGCGACCGCGAACAGTGCGCCTATGGTGAGCAGGCTGAGGCGATTCATCGTACGTGCTCCGCAGGGGGCGAGGCGGAAGACTGACAGAGCCCCGCGGCTCCAGCAAGGCACCCTCACGGGTTCTCGTCCGCCTCGAACAGGCTCTCGAGCTGGCGTGCCGATGCCACGGCCGTGGCGATGAGCTTGGTCTCGTCGTCGCGCACCGAGGCCTGGGCCCGCAAGGTCTCCTCGTCGATTTCGCGGAACCGACGCACCTGCGATGCGGCCGCATCGCGCGAGGTGCCGAGCGCCACCAGCACGGCCTCGGCGAGTTCCAGGCTCGAGGCGAACGTCTCGCGCCAGATCTCGGTGACACCCGCCTCCATCAGCCGGAATGCGTGCTGCCGATTTCGCGCCCGTGCAAGGACGCGCAGGTTCGGGAAGTGCCTGCGCGCGACCTCCGCCGTGCGCACCGAGGCCTCGACGTCGTCGATCGCGATCACCAGCACCGTTGCTTGCGCGGCGCCTGCAGAGCGCAGCATTTCGAGGCGCGATGCGTCGCCGTAATACAGCCGGTTGCCGAATCTGCGCACGAAATCAACCTGTGCCTGGCTGATCTCGAGCGCCGTGAAGCGGATCCGCCGCGCGCGGAGCACGCGCGCCACGATCTGGCCGAACCGGCCGAACCCGGCGACGAGGACCCGCGGTTCCTCGGGCTCGAAGGTGTCGAAGGCCGGCGCGGCCGCGGCAGGCTTCAAGCGTCGTGCGAGCCTGTCGGCGCCAGCGATCAGCAGCGGCGCAGCGACCATCGACAGCGTGACCACGATGACGAGCAGGTCGGCGGTCGCGCGGGGCAGCAGCCCGCCGCCCGCCGCCAGGGCCAGCAGCACGAACGCGAATTCACCGCCGCCCGCCAGCGCGACAGCGAGACGCCAGGCAGTCGCGCGGTCCTGCCGCGCAATCCGCGCCGCGCAGCCGACGGCGAGCATCTTGACGGTGAGGTAGCCGAGAGTCAGCGCGAGCACCGTGAACGGGGACTGGAGCAGCACACCGAGGTTGGCGGACATGCCGACGGCCATGAAGAAGAGTCCGAGCAGCAGTCCCTTGAAGGGCTCGATGTCCGCCTCGAGCTCGTGGCGGTATTCGCTGTCGGCGAGCAGCACGCCGGCCATGAATGCACCGAGTGCCATCGAGAGGCCGACCGACTCGAAGAGCAGCGCAGTGCCGACGACGACCAGCAGCGCCGCTGCGGTGAAGGCTTCCTGCGCGCGGGTACCCGCGATGATGCGCAGTGCGGGGCGCAGCGCGTAGCGCCCGGCGATGACCACGGCCGCGGCGGCAACCAGCGGAATCGCGATCGCCTTCCAGTCGAGCGTCGCAGAACCCGCGCCGCCGAGCATGGGCAGGACGACGAGGGCAGGCATGATCGCCAGGTCCTGGAACAGCAGGATCGCAAACGCGGAGCGGCCATGGCGCGCGGTCAGCTCGCCGCGCTCGGCCAGAACCTGCAGGACCAGCGCCGTAGACGAGAGCGACAGCGCGAATGCGGTGACGAATGCCGTGGGCCACGGCAGTCCGAGCGAGAACGCCGCCGCCGCAAGCACTGCGGTCGTGAGCGCAACCTGCACGCCGCCGGCGCCGAAGACGGCGTGACGCATCACCCAGAGTCGTGACGGCTGCAACTCGAGCCCGATCACGAACAGCAGCAGCACGACGCCGAACTCGGCGAAGTGCAGGATGTTCTCGACGTCCTGGAAAAGAGCGAGCCCCCAGGGCCCGATCACCACGCCGGCGGCGAGGTACCCAAGCACCGCGCTGAGTTTGAATCGCCGGAACAAGGGCACGGCGATGACCGTGGCGGCGAGAAGTACGGCGACCTGGCCTGTGAGTGTCATGGGCTCCCCTCGGTGCGCGAAGGGGAGTGACGATGGACCAGATGGCGCGTCAGGGCAACGGCCACGCGGGCCGCGAGTGAACGTCAGCCCGCAGGCGCCGACGCGGGCTTCGGCAGCGCGAATTCGCCCTTCGACTCGAAGCGGTGGGTATTGAACAACCCGCCGTCCAGCTTGCCGCTCATCTCGTAGCGGACCTGGTCCACCGGCTGGCCATCGAGCATGCCGATGACCTGCCGCACCATCCGCAGCGCCGAGACCGTCACCGGGACGGCGACCAACGTTTCACCGAAGCCCGGCACGGTGCCGCTCTCGCTGCTGACGCCGCTCGCGAAGGTCTTGTCGAGCACGTCGAGTTGCACATAGACACCGCTGAAGTCGATCGGCGCCTGGTTGGGGTTCTGCACCCGCAGCTTGACGAGCATGCGCAATTCCATGCCTTCGCCGGGCAGTCCCTCCACGCCGGCCACCGTGACCTGCAGCGGATCGCTGTGCGGCATGCTCGCGCAGCCGCTCAACGCGAGCGCGGCAACGGCGAGCAGGAACAGGCGTCGAATTGTCATGGCGGGCACATCTCGGTCGGTTGACTCGGCCCACGATAACTCCCGGGTCCGCACGGGGAGCGGCCGGAACTGTCGCAGCTTGGAGACAACCGGGCGGGAGCATCCTGCCGGCCTGGCGACAAGGCGGCGTCAGGCGGCGCGCATGCCCGACAACCGGGTCGTGATGATCGCCTCGGCCTCGACCCATGATCCTGTCGATCAACTCGCGGCAGGTCGGCACGTCGTGGATCAGGCCGGCCACCATGCCGCAGGACCACGCGCCCGATTCCATGTCGCCCTGCTGCATGACCTTCACGTAGGCTCCGGCGACGTACTCGCGGATGTCGTCGATGGTCGTCGCCGCACCCTTGGATTTCTCGATCTCAACGACCTTGTCGACCGCTGTGTTGCGCAGCACGCGTTCGGTGTTGCGCAGCGTCCGCATGATCAGGCGCGTATCGAGCTCGGTCGCGCGTACCAGGGCCTGCTTGACGTTCTCGTGCACGGGCGCTTCCTGCGTGGCGATGAAGCGCGTGCCCATGTTCATGCCGTCCGCCCCGAGTGCGAGTGCCGCGACGAGGCTGCGGCCATCCGCCATGCCGCCCGAGGCGACGAACGGGATCTTGAGCACCTCGGCCGCAAGCGGCAGCAGGATGAAGTTCGGCACGTCGTCTTCGCCCGGGTGTCCACCGCACTCGAAACCGTCCACGCTCACTGCGTCGCAACCGATGCGCTCGGCCTTGAGCGAATGCCGCACCGACGTGCATTTGTGGATGACCTTGACGCCGTGCTGCTTCAGCACCGGCATGTATTGTTCGGGGCTGCGGCCGGCAGTCTCCACGATACGCACGCCGCCCTCGACGATGGCCTGGATCAGTTCGGCGTACGGGGGGTTCATAAACGACGGCAGGAAGGTCAGGTTGACCCCGAACGGCTTGTCGGTCATTTCGCGGCAACGCTTGATCGCCGCCGCGAGCTTTTCCGGCGTACCGAGCGTAAGCGCCGTGATCATCCCGAGCCCGCCGGCATTGGAAACGGCCGACGCCAGTTCGGGAAGCCCCACGAAATGCATGCCGCCCTGGATGATCGGGTGCTGGATGCCGAAGAGTTCGGTGATGCGGGTCTTCATGTGCGATGTGCGTCCTTGGGTCGGCCGTGGGGGGCTGGTATGCCGCATATTCTCGTCCATTCGGCCGTCCACCGAAACCCGCCGGCAGCATTGCCGCCGACCGCCGCGAGCGCGATCAGCGAGGCCCGCTTCTTTTGACATGGCACCCTGGATCGTTAAGGCTTCGCCGGGGCCTGTAGCGCCGCTGATGTAGAGGAGAGCGCCTTGTTCAAGAAGTTCGCATTGGCCGCGTCGACGGCCGTCGTCCTCGCCTTCCCGGTCATGGCGGAAGTAGCCGATGATCCCTACGCGTGGCTCGAGGAAATAGAAGGAGCGCGGGCCCTCGACTGGGCGCGCGCCGAAGACGCGCGCTCGCTGCCCATCCTCGAAAGCGATCCGCGGTTTGCGGCGATGCGCGATGAAGCCCGCGCGATCCTGACCTCGCCCGCGCGGATCCCGGTCGGTTCGATCCATCACGGCGCCGTCTACAACTTCTGGCAGGACGAGGTCCACGTGCGCGGACTCTGGCGACGGGCCAGCGTCGCGAGTTACCGCAAAGGAGCGCCGGCGTGGGAGACCCTGATCGACTTCGACAGGCTCGCCAGGGACGAAGGCGAGAACTGGGTCAGCGGCAGTTTCGTCTGCCTGTCGCCGGAGTACCGCCGGTGCATGGTCGAGATGTCGCGCGGCGGCAGCGACGCGTCGACCTGGCGCGAGTTCGACACGTCGGCGAAGGCGTTCGTCAAGGACGGCTTCGCGCTGCCGGAGGCGAAATCCGACGTTTCCTGGGTCGACGCCGATACGCTCGTCGTCGGGACCAACTGGGGCCCGGGCTCGCTCACGGACTCCGGATATCCGCGCGTCGTGAAAGCCTGGCGGCGTGGAACCGCGCTCGCCACGGCGTCGGTGTTGTTCGAAGGCAGGAAGGAAGACGTCGCAGTTCGGTCCTTTGTCGACCAGGACGGCGGCGCGCAGCCCTTCGTGCTGCGCGGAGTGTCGTTCTTCGAGACCGAGTACTTCTACGCGCCCGGCCTCGTCACGCCATCGAAGCTTCCGCTGCCGAAGAATGCCGACATCGAGGGCGTCCTCGGCGGCCGCGCGATCTTCTTCCTCCGCGAAGCATGGCACCACCGTGACAGGGACTATCCGCAGGGTTCCGTCATCGCCTACGACTTGAAGAGCGGCGCCGCGGAACTCGTCTTTGCCGCCAACGATGCGCAGTCCGTCGAGTCCGTGGGCGTCGGCAAGTCCGGCCTCGTGGTCCAGTATCTCGAGAACGTGTCCGGCAAGGCTGCGCGCGTCGAGCGTACGAAGAAAGGCGCGTGGCGGGCGACCCAGATCCCGTTGCCCCCGAACGGTGTCTTGAAGATCGCCTCGGCGGGGGGCGGCACGGACGAAGCGCTGCTCAGTTTCGAGAGCCTGACGTCGCCGCCCTCGCTGTACTACGTGACCCTGAAGAACAGGGCCGACAGGATATTCGAGGCTCCCGCGGCCTACGACGCGTCGGACGTCGTCGTCGAGCAGCGCTTTGCCACGTCCACCGACGGCACGAAGATTCCATATTTCGTGATGGGCAGGAAGGCGATCCTCGCGAAAGGAAACGCGCCGACGGTCCAGTACGGCTATGGCGGCTTCCTTGCCGCAACGCTGCCGGTCTACTACGAAGACCCGTCGCGGCCGCAGCACGGCGCGCTCGCCGGCAAGCTCTGGGTGTCGCGCGGAGGCGTGCTGGTGCTCTCCAACATCCGCGGCGGATCGGAGTACGGACCGCGCTGGCACCAGGCCGGCCTGCGGGAAAAGCGCCAGCAGGTATTCGACGATTTCATCGCCATCTCACAGGACCTCGTCCGCACGGGCGTGACGACGCCTGCAAAGCTCGGCGCCATCGGCCGATCGAACGGCGGCCTGCTGATGGGGGTCGTCGTGAACCAGCGGCCGGATCTCTATGCGGCCGCGGTCATCGGGGTTCCCCTGCTCGACATGCAGCGTTACACGAAGCTCGGCGCCGGCGCGTCCTGGGTCGCGGAATACGGCGATCCCGAGACCGACGACTGGGCCTACATGTCGAAATGGTCGCCGTATCAGAACATGCGGGAGGACGTGGCCTATCCCCCGGTCTTCTACTACACCTCGACCAAGGACGATCGCGTTCACCCCGGCCACGCACGCAAGGCGGCGGCGAAAATGAAAGCGTTCGGCCGCGACTACTTCTATTACGAAAACATGGAAGGCGGTCACGGCGGCACGTCGAACCAGGACCAGCTCGCGTTCCGCATCGCGCTCGAATACACCTACTTCGCAAGGATGCTGATGGGTAGCGGTCCGTAGGCGAGCCCGATACCCCGGCACGCGCGCGGGGCGCGCGATCCGGTCAGGACGCGGCCCAGGCGCCGCGGGCAATCGCCATCATGGCTTCACGCGCCACGTCTGCGGTGAGCGACTCCAGTTCCCCGGCGTCGAGCCACACGCCGTTGCAGGTCGGGCAGCGGTCGATGATCATGAGGTGGGCGACACTCTTGGTCATCAGCGACCCGTCGACGGGGCAGGCATGTCGGCGTTCCTCGGCAGCGGCCAGCTTGAGTTCGAAGACCTGTCGGCATGGCGCGCAGACGTGCCTGCCGTCGTAGAGCTCCCTGGTGGACTGGCCACAGCGGGCACATTTTCCCGGAAAAAGGCTCATGGCGTCTCCTTGTCGACCGCGCTAGCGGCTGCCGTCAGCGTGCGAGGCAAGCCATCGCGTCGCCTCGTCCTTGCCGGGCAGGCCGGCGTCTGCCGAATGCCAGATGGACACGAGTTCAGTGTACGCGGACTTCGCTGCAGCCTCGTCGCCCGCAGCGGCCGCAGCGCGGGCGAGGCCGAGCAGCGACATGACGCGGCGCGGCGCGAGCTTGAGCGATCGCTCGAAGTAAGCACGTGCCTCCGCAGGCCGGCCGAGTTCCAGCAGCTGTTCGCCGGCGAGTTCCTGGGGCGGCTTCACCGGGACCGGGGGCCCGTAGTCGAAGGGCACCGATTCATACCGCGTCGAGGCGCGCTCGACGATGCCGAGCCCACCCTCCCGGTTACCCTGGCGGAACGTGGTCAGGCCCGCCAGCGTCTGCGACATGATCTCGAAGTACGCATCTGCGTTCGACGATTCCTCCGCCTCGCTCGGCTGCAGGACCAGGCCGACGATGCGTTCGCTCGCCGACCGGGACGCCGCGTAGTCAGCTTGCTCGGCCGCCGCAAACCCTTCAGGGAACCACACCCATGCGGCCGATCGGTGCAGGCCACTGGTGTCGATGTTGATGGCCAGTGCCTGCGCGCGCGCGGGCGGTGACTCGACGACCGCCGTGGCGCGCATGAACGCCAGCGACTCTGCGAGACTGCTGGCGACCTGCTCGCCGGTGCGGGACGAGCCGAGCTTCGGATCGTAGTTGCGGGCCGCCCAGTCGACGGCGGCCGCGCGGCTGTCGTTGCAGGCCACGAGCAGCGCGTCCCCATCGCGCATGCGTCCCTGCTGGTAATAGCCGTAGATCAGCCATTCGGCGTAATGCCCGCAGTAGACGGCGGGCTGGCCACGCCTGGCGCGGCCTTCATTCACGACGGCGATGGCCCGCTCGTTCGCG
Organism: uncultured Gammaproteobacteria bacterium; assembly: GCA_963726665.1. Classification (GTDB taxonomy): domain Bacteria; phylum Pseudomonadota; class Gammaproteobacteria; order Steroidobacterales; family Steroidobacteraceae; genus RPQJ01. The sequence goes on from CAVSDW010000020.1 coordinate 86,531, forward strand.
GCCACCAGATCGTCCCACATGCCGAGCGCGCTGAAGATGTGCGACGTCATGTGCTGGCCATGACCGGCCGCAGGCGCAATCCGCGCCAGCACCCGCGCGGCTTCCAGTGCGCCGCTCGCGGATTCCGGCGAGTCCATTCCATGGATCCAGTAATGCGTGGCGCCGGGGTGCGCCGGGTTGCGCGCGTACACCTCGCGGGCGATCGCCGCGGCGCGCAGGTAATTCGGCACGTTTCGCTCGCCCTGCGTGACACCCATCAGCCACAGCGACAGGAAGAGCTCGACTTCGTCGTTCCGCGGGTATCGCGCGTTCATCGCCTCGAGCTGCGCCAGGACACGGCGGTCGCGCTCGACCTTGTCGCCCGGCCCGTACAGCGTGTCGGCGACCGCGAGCCAGTCACGCTCGAGTGGCGTGCCGGCCTTGGCGGCCCGTTCCGCCGCCGTTGCGCCGAGCCGGTCGAGGGCCGCCCGCCCGCGCGCCACGTCCTGCTGGTTCCACAGGGGATGGGTGAACGTCATGGCCTCGCCCCAGTAGGCCATGGCGAACGCGGGATCGACGGTTCGCGCCTCGACGAACGCCTGCTCCGCGGCCGGGTACTCGAACAGGTGCAGCAGCAGCATGCCGCGCAGGAATTCCTGCTGCGCCTGCGCGGAGCGCGTGGACGTCGGGAAGTTCACCGTGCCGAGGCCCGGGTCGCTCAGGTTCGCCGCGGTATCGGGGTCGTTGGCCGGGTGCGCAAATGCAAGCAGCGGCCAGCAGCTCGCGGCAATCAGCAGAAGTCTGCGCATCAGGGTCACTCCCGCGGTTAGCCGCGACGACGGGGAAGGGCGATGGTCGTCGGGCGAGGATAGTCCATCGGCGCTCATGCGCTGCCGGTGATCGACGCGATTGCGCTACTTTGCAGGCGCCGCCTGGACCTCGTGAAACATCTTGGTCGCCACTTTTTCGTTGACGAAGACGACCATGATCTCGTGCTTGCCATCTTTCCACGTCGAAGTACCGGCAGTGATGCCAAGTGCGCCGCGGCCTTCAGACGATTGCGGTTCGCCGAGGATCTTCACCACCTCGGCGTAGGGCATGCCGTTGCTGATCTTGTTGTAGTTCTCCTGGCTGACTCTCGAGCCGCAGGCAACCAGCAGCACTGCAATCGCCAGCACCGACGCCAGGCGGATTGGTGACTTGATCATGGTCTTCTCTCCTCGGGTCACGGACCGCATCTCCTGTTCTCGGGCGGCATACTGTAACGCAGGCCGCCCATCGCCTCACCGATCGCGCCGAAACCCGCCTGGCGGGAGTAGGGCCTGGTCTGCCCGAACCCAGGTACGCGGATCACGATCAGCCGCGGGTTGATCGCCGGGAGCTGTTCCCGGCCGGGGCCCCGCTTCTCCGTGGTGTCGTGCCGGATTTGACGTTGGGTGCGCTGCTCATGCCAAATGCCCGATGATTGAGGGGAGCCGGCCTTGTAACTGGCGAAGGCGGGGGATCAAGAATCCCGCTCGGCCCGCCGGGGCATGTCCCCCGACCCGGAAGCCCGGCCGGCGCGGAGTGCGAGCCCATGCCTGTGAACCGTCACGTCGAGATCGTCGAGGTCGGCCCGCGCGACGGGCTGCAGAGCGAGCCGGGCGTCCTTCCAACCGCGACGAAAGTCGAATTCATCCTGCGGGCGATCGCGGCGGGGCTGCGGCGCGTCGAGGTCACGAGCTTCGTCAACCCGAAGAAAGTGCCGCAGATGGCGGACGCCGAGGAGGTTCTGAAGGCGTTGCCTCGTCCCGGAGACGGTGTCTATTACGTCGGACTCGTGCTGAACCGGAAGGGCTTCGAGCGAGCCGCTGCCGCGGGCTGCAACGAGATCGGGATGGCAGTGATGGCCAGCGATACCTTCAACCGCCGCAACCAGGGCGTGTCCACGGACGAGTCCATTGCCGCATGGCTCGAGATCGCCGCCGCAGCGCGCGCGGTCGGCATCCGTCCCCAGGTCACGGTGTCGGCCGCCTTCGGCTGCCCGTTCGAGGGCGAGGTCCCCATTGCGCGGGTGGTGGAGATCGCGCTCAGGCGTTGCCGAGGCGGGTCCGCACGAGATCGCGCTGGCCGACACGATCGGAGTGGGCGTCCCTGCGCAGGTAACCGAGATCGTCGGACGGGTACGCGAGGCGCTCCCGGGAATGAGCCTGCGCTGCCATTTCCACAACACGCGAAACACCGGACTCGCAAACGCCTACGCCGCGGTGCAGGCGGGAGTGGCGACACTCGATGCGAGCCTTGGAGGGATCGGCGGCTGTCCTTTCGCGCCGGCCGCGACCGGCAACATCCCGACCGAGGACCTGCTCTACATGCTGCAGCGATCCGGATACGAGACCGGCGTGTCGCTGGACGCTGCGATCGCGACCGGCCACTGGCTGCAGGAGCAGCTCGGTCGCGCAGTCCCCGGCATGCTGGTGAAGGCCGGCAGTTTCCCGCGCCCGGCAGCGCCGCCAGGCTGACGCCGGCCGCGGCGGATTGCGGGGAGAGGTGCGGGAAATGACCCTGAGGCCGTCGACGTTGCCGATCAGGATCAGTATTTCCTCAGTGACGCCGTCGGAGAAGAAAGTCCGCTCGGGATCAGAGCTCATGTTGGTGAACGGCAGGACCGCGATGCCGGTCGTCGAGGCGACGGCTCGCTCACTGGCCGCAGCCGTGACCGGCGCAGCGGGTCGGCTGGCGCGCTCCGCTGGCATGAATCGATCGAGGACTATGACGAGGATCGCAAGAGACGCGACGATCAGGGTGACCACATTCAGGCGATGTGCCGTGGCCTCGCGTGTCGATTGTTCGCGCGGGACGGCGGAGTCGCGTTTCAGGCCGTCAGCCGTCAGCTCATAGGTCCAGGAAATGCCGAGCGCCACCGGCAATCCCAGCCCGAGGCCAAGCAGCGCCAGCCGGCCGACCCAGTGCGGGAGATTGAGCAGCGAGCCGATCGTCTCGATGATCTGCAGGATCAACCAGCTGGCCGCAACATACAGGGCAGCCACACGGACTACATTGCGTCGCTGCAGTTCCCCCAGGAATGACATGGCACCACTCACCCTTCAGGCAGAGCCTTGTTGGGGCATCCGTGTGGTTGATGCGATCCGGCTGCAACAGGCAGCGCCACCGACAGCGGCGCCACGATGTCGATGGTCTTGATCGTCAGGTCATGGCCTGAGCCCGCGTGGTCCTTGCGCGGATCGCCGTCCCCGACGTGTGTCTGAGGCTAGAACGGCCTGCCGTCGAGTCTGCGGCGGGAAAGCATCCGCAGCGTGAAATTGCGTCCGGCACGCAGCAGCGGGTAGAAAGCCGACGCCCGGTTTCGCGAGGCGAACAGCCAGTTCAGGAGGCGGGCGACGAGCCGGCGGTCATCGGAGAGCAGCGCCAGCATGTTCATGCATGCATCGCCGTGGTACAGACGGCCCTCGTAGCAGAGCAGCATCCCTTCGTCGAGGTCGAGGCCGGCCTCAGCAGCGGCCGTCACTTCGGGGCCGCCGTCGCGTGCGTCCAGCAGGCGCACCGGGCCGATGGCGCTGCTCAGGCGCTGCATGAGCACGTAGTTGCGGCAGAACGGGCAGTCGCCGTCGTAGAGGATGTAGTTATCGGGAGACGGGGATGACAAAGCTCTTCTCCCTGACGACCTTGCGTTCGAACGACTCGCCCCGGAAATCGACACAGACGGCCTGGTCGACGAATCGATAGGCCCTGATGCGGCGCACGTCGACCCCGTAGATTTCAGGATACAACCGGGGCACGGACCAGATGTGGTGGGGATAGTGGTCGAATTCAATGTGCCCGCTGCCGTCGGCTTCGGCAAGCAGGTACGTGTGATGCCCGCGCACGTGCGATGCGATGGAGCCGTCCGGGTCGCCGACGTCGGGGGGCACCTCGGACCCGCCCTGGTCCGCCGGCAGGGGCAGGCGGCACTGGTTCGCGAGCTCTGCCTGGCGTTGATCCTTGGGCTTGCCATAGCGCGTGGGGAACAGGAGCGCCGCGAGTTCCGGTGATCGCCGCTGCTGCGCGTAGTTGACGGAGAACGTACCCCAGTAGTTCGTGGGCACCTCGACTTCGCGACCGTCGTCCAGCACGGCGAAGACGCGCTCATGGTTCACGGACCGGGTGTCCCACCAGGCAAGATGCGCGACGTAGAAAAGCGCGGGCGCGAGCAGTTCCACCGCGATCAGGTAGACCTGCAGGCGCCGCGGCACGGGCGTGTGCCTGAGTGCGGCGAAAGCGACGATGATCGAGAGATTCAGCAGGATCCACTTGTAGAAGAAGATTCCTGACACCAGGAAGATCGCGAGGTGGGTCAGGTCATAGAAGGCCGTGATCGCGATGATCCAGCGAATTCGCAGCGGCGCCGCAATGGCAAATCCCTGGCCGAAAAACGTCAGGGCATTGATCAGGATGAATACATGGCCGAAGGTCGCATAGGCGATCCCGGGCAGGCCGTCGACCATGGCCAGCGGCAGCTGACCGAACTCGAGGTGGGCCGGGATCATGTTCTCGGTGTGGTTGTACAGCACCCAGCTGAGGGGGTGGTCACCAACGAGCGCCTTCGCCAACGCGGAGTAAAAATAGTTGGCGAGGTGCAGTGAAACGCCAGCCAGCGCCATTTTTGTCATGAGCGGCAGGCGATCGGACTCGGCCAGCGGCTCTCTGGCGCGCGCCAGGAATGGGATGCGACGTGCCGGGCCCTCGAGCGCCGCGGCGATCACCAGGAACAGCCCGATTTCCGCCAGCGGATAGAACTCGGTGGCCGAGAGGTTGTCGCCGAACCAGGCGCTCAGCGTGCGCCGTTCGGCGAGCATCGCGAAAAGGGCCAGCGCGCCGAATCCCGGCCGCCAGAATCCGAGGACGCAGAGCAGCGGAATGAACAGGTGACGATACCCGAGGCGCAGCCCCGCGAGGCCGGGCAGGCCAGTGTCGGGTGGCAGCGTGAGGGGGAATGCCGCGTACAGCGCGAAAGTCGCGAAAAAGAAACAGAGGATCACGACCGGCGGGCGCGGCAGGTCGCGCATGCGGACGCGAGCCGTGGCGGCCAGCAGCCCGACCCCGCAGGCCCAGAGGGAAAACTCCCGCGTGGCTGTCGACCCGTCCTCGAGGGAAACGAGCAGGTGCTTGAGGGCGGCGAATATCGCGAAGCAGGCCAGCGTATAGATCGCCAGCGACCCCAGGGCGGCATTCTCGGCCACCGACCGCGGTCGTCGTCGCGCTTTCCGAGGCAATTCGTTCCATTTCGCCCATGATCCCCGCGAGCCTTGCGTTTGCCGATGATAGTTAGTTGCGGAGCGCGGCGCGAATCGTCGCGCTCGTAGCCGGGCACGGCCGCAATGGCACCGCACAGACGACTGTGCAGGTGGCGGCAATGCCTCTTCCGGGCGCCCTGGTCGAGCCCGATTCCATCGCTTGACGATATTGGCCCTGCGCGCTACATGGTCTCCATGCTCAGTCTGAAATCGGTGCTGACGCGAGAGGAACTCGCCACCATCAACGCGAAGCTGGATGCCGCGGCTTGGGTCGATGGCCGCGAGACGGCCAGCGGACCCACGCGCCAGATCAAGAACAATCTCCAGCTGGGTGCCAAGGACCCGTTGTCGCGCGAACTGGGCGAGATGGTCGAGGCCGCGCTCCTGCGCAACGAAGTCTTCGTCGCCGCGGCGTTCCCCGATCGGGTGGCGCCGATACGCTTCGCCGCCTACCGCCCGGGCATGACCTACGGCTGGCACGCGGACCTCGCCCACATGCGTTTCGACGAAATGATCGTGCGCGCCGATGTCGCGTGCACCGTCTTCCTCGCGAACCCGGACACCTACCAGGGCGGCGAGCTGGCCATCCGGATGCCGGTGGGCGAGCTGCGGGTCAAGTTTCCGGCCGGCGACGCCATCGTCTACCCGGCAACGACCATGCACCGTGTCGAGCCCGTCACGGCGGGTACGCGCCGGGTCGCGCTGACCTGGATCCAGAGCCTGATACCCAAGGCGGAGCACCGCGAACTGCTATTCGACATGCGTCAGGCCGTCGGGCGGTTGCGCGAGCGTGACCCCGAGAATGAGGACCTGGTCAGGCTGAACGTCGTCTACCAGAATTTCGCGCGCCTGCTCTCCACCTGAAGGACTCGATCGATCACTGCCCCGCGCAAGACGGGAAAATAAGACACCGATTTCGCGCTTCCGGGAGCCGGGGTCGATGCCGCATCGCTCGGAATCGGAGCGCGTGATTTGCGAAAGGCCGTATCTCGTCCGTGATGGAGAGTTCGCAGTGCTCAAACAGATCGCCCGCCATCTGTTCGGCGTTGACGAGCATCGGATCGCGCCGCGGTCCGAAGATGATCGTCGGGATGGTGATGCGGCTCCGGTCGACGCCGAGGGCGCTTCCCCAAAGCCGGTGCATACGGTAGATGCCTGGCTCCAATGCCTGATTTCTTGACAGAGGATTTCGGGATCGGCACGATGAAAGCGCTTTCAATAAGGGGAGGCGGGCCGGGTCAGGCGGGCCAGTCGCCCGTTTTTCCGCCCGACCGAGCACCCCGTGCATGGTACGGGCGCGACGGTGTCGGCCGGCGCGTGGCGCCCGGTGTATACCTGTGTCGGCTGTGTGCGCCGGGAATCGCCAGGATGAAGCGAGTGGTTGTCATCGAATAGTCCGGGTTCGCGGCGAGCTTCGCGCCGCCGCGTGGAGTTGGCCGTGAAAGAAGAATCCCTGCATCGAGTGCCGGCAGACGCCCGACCGCCGCGCGATTCGGGGATCGAGCCGCTGCCCGGCGCGCCACCGGCGACCACGAAGGACCGGCTCGTTCCCGCGTGCGAGTTCGTATCGCTGGACGGCGAAGACTACTGCCGCATCACCGCCGTCGAATCGCTGCCGCCGTTCCTGATGAACCTCCCCACCGACACGGATCTGTGGATGTTCATCTCCTCGACGGGCGGGCTCACGGCCGGCCGCCGCGACCCGGACGGCGCTCTCTTCCCGTACGAAACGGTTGACCGGTTGCACGACGCCCCCAGTCACACGGGGCCGATCACGCTCGTCCAGTGGCAGCGCAGGGGGTCTGCGCCGCTCGTCTGGGAGCCGCTGGCCCCGGTTGAGATCGCGGGTCGCGCGGTGGAGAGATCACTCAGCAAGAGCACGCTGGGAAATCGGCTGGTGTTCGAAGAGATCAACCATGAGGCGGGGCTCGCGTTCCGTTACCGCTGGGCCGGCAGCGACGAGACGGGCTGGGTGCGTACGGCCACGCTGACGAACACGGGACGCGAGCCGGTTGCCATCACGCTGCTCGATGGGCTGCGAAACGTCCTGCCGAGCGGCGCGCCGCTCGCCCTCTACCAGAGGTCGAGCTGCCTCGTGGACGCGTACAAGCGCGTGGACGTCGATCCGGAGTCCCGGCTCGGGATCTTCTCGCTGACCGCCAGGATCAGCGATCGACCGGAGCCCGCCGAGGAGCTGCGCGCCAGCACCGTCTGGTGCTGCGGGCTGCCCGACTTCCAGGTGGCACTGTCGCTGGATGCGCTCCGGGCGTTTCGCCGCGGGGCTGCGGTGCACGGCGAGCGCGTGCTGACCGGGCGGCGCGGGAACTACCTCGTCACCTCGACGCTGACGCTGGAACCGGGAGCCCGGATCGACTGGCACATCGCCGCCGATACGGAACGCAGCCACGTCCAGATCGCGCGCCTGCGCGCCCGCCTGCGACAGCCCGAGGGCGTGAGCGCCTGGGTCGAAGAATCACTTCAGGCGGCGAGTGATGGCCTGCGGCGCATCGTGGGCAGCACCGATGGCATCCAGCTCACCGGACGCACCGGCGATTCCGTTCATCACTTCGCCAACGTGCTGTTCAACGACCTTCGGGGTGGCGTGTTCGTCGAGAACTATTCCTTCCCCAGCGCCGACTTCGCCGCGTTCCTGCGGGCGCGCAACCGGGAAGTCGCGGTGCGGCACGCCGGACTCGTGGACTCTTTGCCCGCCGCGCCCACCGTGACGGACCTGCTTCGCGCGGCCGAGGCAACGGGCGACGCCGATCTGCGGCGGCTGTGCTTCGAGTACCTGCCGCTCTGCTTCGGCCGCCGGCACGGGGACCCGAGTCGTCCGTGGAACCGCTTCTCGATCAGCGCGCGGAATCCGGATGGCACGCAGTCGCTGCACTACGAGGGGAACTGGCGCGACGTGTTTCAGAACTGGGAGGCGCTGCTCCTCGGCTTCCCCGGCTTCATCCCGAGCGTGATCGCGAAGTTCCTGAACGCCTCGACCGTCGACGGCTTCAATCCCTACCGGATCACCCGCGACGGCGTGGACTGGGAAGTGCCCGACCCGCACGATCCCTGGAGCGGAATCGGGTACTGGGGCGATCACCAGATCGTCTACCTGCTCAAGTTTCTCGAATCCCTGCGGCGCCATTCCCCGGGCCGCCTCCAGGAACTGCTCGCGGAGGAGATCTTCAGCTATGCGGACGTTCCGTACCGCCTGAAGCCCTACGCCGAAATGCTGGCGAATCCCCGGGCCACGATTTCGTTCGACGAGGTCCGGGCCGCGCGCGTCGCGGAGCGCGTGGCTGCGACTGGCGACGACGGCAAGCTGGTGCGAGCGACCGACGGAACCGTCTACCACGTGAGCCTGCTCGAGAAGCTCATCGTCCCGCCGCTCTCCAAGTTGTCCAGCTTCGTGCCCGACGGCGGTGTCTGGATGAACACCGAGAGGCCCGAGTGGAACGACGCGAACAACGCCCTCGTCGGCAACGGCCTCTCGGTCGTTACCCTGTGCTATCTCCGGCGCTATCTCCAGTTCGTCGACGAACTGCTCGCCGGCACTCCCGGCGCGCGGTCGCCCGTTTCGGTCGAGGTCGCGGACTGGTTGCGACAGGTGGCGGGCATCCTGGAGCGATACCATGCGACGCTCGCGGCGGAGCGCGTCGACGACGCAACGCGCAAGCGGATGATGGACGAGTTGGGCGTCGCGTTTGATTCCTACCGCGAGCGCGTCTACGCGAACGGCTTCTCCGCGAAGACGACGCTCGAAGCGGGCGAAGTGCTCGCCTGGTGCCGAAGCGCCCGCGACCACGTCGATCACGCGATCAAGGCCAACCGCCGCAGCGACGGGCTGTACCACTCCTACAACCTGCTCGAGATCGGCGCGGACGGCGCCCGGGCCGCGGTGCAGCCGCTCGGGGTGATGCTCGAGGGACAGGTGGCGGCGCTGAGCTCGGGGCTCGTGGGCCCGTCGGAAGCGTCGGATCTGCTGGCGAGCCTGTACGCGAGCCCCCTGTACCGCCCGGACCAGGACAGCTTCCTGTTGTACCGCGAGAAAACGCTGCCGACGTTTCTCGAACGCAATGTCATCCCGGAAGCGAAGGCCCTCGGCGTGCCGCTGGTGGGCGAGCTCCTCGCCGCGGGGGACTCCTCGATCGTCGAGCGCGACGCCGACGGCACGCTGCGCTTTCATGGGGATTTCAGCAACGCCCGCGACCTGGAGGTGGCCCTCGACCGCCTGCAACTGCGTGAGCCGTGGCCCCGTTCCGCGGCGCGCGACCGGCGGGCGCTCATCGACCTGTTCGCCGAGGTCTTCGATCATCGAACGTTCACCGGGCGCTCCGGAACGATGTACGCGTACGAAGGACTCGGCAGCATCTACTGGCACATGGTCTCCAAGCTGCTGCTTGCCGTGCAGGAAGTGGCGCTGGGCGCGTACCGGAGGGGCGAGGACCCGGCCGTCTGTGCGGCACTCGCGCGCGACTACTATCGGATTCGTGGTGGCCTGGGCGTCGAGAAATCGGTGCGCGAGTACGGCGCGTTCCCGACCGATCCGTACTCCCACACGCCCCGGCACGCGGGGGCACAGCAGCCGGGCATGACCGGGCAGGTCAAGGAGGAGATCCTCACCCGCTTCGGCGAGCTGGGGGTGCACGTGCAGGATGGCGTCGTGGAATTCCGCCCCCTGTTGCTGAAGCGGGGCGAATTTCTGCATGAGCCCGGCACGTATCGGTACTTCGATCTCGGCGGTGCTCCGCGATCGCTCGATGTGCCTGCGGGCGCGCTCGCGTTCTCCTACTGCCAGGTGCCGGTCGTGTACGTGCTCACCCGCGACGAAGGCTGGATCCGGGTCACGACGGACGACGAAGTCGCGAACGAAAGAGGCGGCTGCCGGCTCGACGCTGCCGACAGCCACGCGTTGCTCGCGCGGCGCGGCGGGATCGCGCGCATCGAGGTGGGGATTCCGGAGTCGGGACTCTTCGACGGTTGAGCAGGAGTGTGACCAGGGCGGCAGCTCCTGCCATACCCCATACCGACATCGCAGGGGCGTCCTCACCGGCCCGGGCCGACGCCCGCGAATGCGGCCCTCGGCGTGCGGTCTCCTCGTACGGATCGCCGACGGTGTCGCCGGTCAGGCACTCGACCGGGAATCGGCCGTCGATACCTCGAACTGTGCGTCGGGACTGAGCGGCAAAATGACGACGAAGCGGGCGCCGCCGAGGAACGACCGGTCGAGTTCGAGCGAGCCACCGTGCGCCCTGGCCACCAGTCGCGCCAGGTACAGCCCGAGACCGCTCCCGCCCGTGTCGCGCGTGCGCGACGGGTCACCGCGATAGAACGGCTCGCCGATCTGCCCGGCCTGATCCGGCGCGATCCCCGGCCCCTGGTCCGACACGCTGATCTGCCAGTGTCCGGCCCGGGATTCGAAATCGACGTCGACCGTGCCATGGTCGGCCGGGGTGTATCGCAGCGCATTGCTGACCAGGTTCTTCAGCATGAGCGTAATGCGCGCTTCGTCGACCAGCACTCGCAGGTCGTCCGGACCGCTGACACGGATCCGTTCGCGTTCAGCGGAGAAATAGTCGCTGACCAGCCGATCGACGAGCTGCCTGGCGAATACGCTGGTGATACGCAGGGGCGCATGACGCGTATTGAGGCGTTCGGCCTCGAGCAGCGTCGCGATGATCTTCTCCATCTCGCCGACATCGTCGCGCACGCCTCGGTTGTGGGGCGAGTCTTCGTCGAGCGCAAGGGCAAGCCGGATGCGCGACAGCGGCGAGCGCAGCTCGTGACTGATGCCGAGCAGCAACTGTCGCTTGGCATCGAGCATGCGTTGCACGTCGTCGGCCATCCTGTTGATGTCGGCCGCGAGGTCGCCGAGCTGGTCGTTGCGAACCGCGGTGATGCGATGATCGAAGTGGCCCTGGCCAATCTGCCTCGCGCCACGCTGGATGGCGCCGATCGGCCTGAACAGCCAGCGCACGGCCAGGTACGTCAACATCACCAGGACCAGCGCGAAGCCGACGATGACCGGCGTCAGGTGACGTTCGACGACCTGGTCGGCGATCCTCGGTGAGGCGACGATGACGGTGTAGGGGCCCTGTTCGAACTTCAGGAAGCCATGGCCCCGGTATTCGGCGAACTGGATGCCCTCGACCCCGCGCAGCCATTCGGCGGTGGCGGGCTGGAACACGTCGCTGTCGCCGAACTCGAGGTCGGTGAGCGGCGGGAAGCCGGGACTTGACGCCCACTCGAGGTCGGGTCCCGTGATCCGGATGTCGATCGGCACCTTCTTCGTGATCGCCAGCGCGTTGGCGATCCGTGGTGGATTGCCGAGGTCCTTGCGGACGTAATCGACGTGCAGGGACAGGTGACCGCTGACGAGTTCACGCAGCTGGTCGCTGGCGTAGACCCAGCGGATCGCAAGCAGCGAACCGTAGGCAAACAGCGCGCCCATCACGAGGTAGATCGCGAGCAGTCGAAACGACAGCGACCGCGACAGGGTCCTAAACATCGTTACCGGCCGGACGGCCGACGAACGCGTAGCCACGTCCCCAGACGGTCTGGATGAAGCGCGCGGGCCTGCCGGTGTCGCCGATCTTCTGGCGCAGGCGGCTGACCGCGATGTCGACCGCGCGGGTGAGGATCGCCGCATCTATGCCGCGCAGCTCCACCTGGATCTCGTCGCGCGACATCTTCCTGCCTGCATTTCGCGCCAGCACGCTCAGCAGTTCGAATTCCATCGAGGTCAATTCGACTGGCTCGCCGTCGACCGTGACCGTGCGGGCATCGAGTTCTATGTGCATACCGTTGAAGCTCAGCGGAGGGCGACCGCCACGCGTTTCCACCCGGCGCAGGACCGACTGGATGCGAGCCACCAGTTCCCTGGGTTCGAATGGCTTGCAGATGTAGTCGTCGGCGCCCAGTTCGAGCCCCGAGACCCGGTCGATGACGTCGTCCCGCGCGGTCAGCATCACGATCGGTATCTTGCTCGTCCTGCGGACCTCGCGGCAGATCTCGAAGCCGTCCCGCTTCGGCAACATCACGTCCAGCAGCAGCAGGTCCGGGTCGACCGTTTCCAGGCGGGCGAGGCCCGTGTCCGCGTCCGGTGCGCACACCAGGTCGATGCCGAACCTGCCGAGGTAGGTTTTCAGCAATTCGGAATGCCGCTTGTCGTCGTCGATGAGAAGAACCCTTGTCACGCCGCCATGTTACCGCGTCACCGGCGAGCGGTCGCCGGCGGCGGCGCGCATGTTGCAAATCGTTACAAATGGTTACCGGGCGGAGACCACTTCAACACCGGGATGCGGGACGCTTGAGCCCGCAGAAATATCCCCACTCCGACCAACGAAGGACCCGTCAATGTTCAGCAGACTCAAACTTATCCCCGCGGCAGCAATGGCGATGATCCTCGTCGGCTGCAGCGATTCGGACAACAACAAGCCTGACCAGCCGCCTCCCCGCAACCTTCAGGGTGCAGGCGCTGCACGCGTCACCCGATGCGCCGAAGGTCAACCTGACCATCGGCACCAGCACGATCTCCAGCGTCGACTACAAGGCCGGCACGGGCGCGCTGGAGAAGAACGTTGGAACCTATACCGTGAAAGTCGACGGCATCCTGCCCAGCGGTACGGCGACCGTCATTGGCCCTGTCGACGTGGCCTTTGCCGCCAACACCCTGTACAGCATCGTCGCCGTCGGTGGCGTCGCCGATATCGAGGCGCTGGTCCTCCAGCAGCCCGACACGCCGGTCCCTGCCGGCTCTGTGCGCCTGCGCGTGCTGCACGCCGCCCCGATGGCGCCGCAGGTCGATGTCTACCTCACGGCGCCCGGTGCCAACCTCGCGGCGTCGGCACCGGCGGGAACATTTGCCTTCAAGGGGAACCTCGGCCCGGTCGAAGTACCCGCGGGCGCCTATCAGGTCCGGGTGACGCTGGCCGGTGAGCCCGCGTCGGTGGTCTATGACACCGGCAGCCATTACGCTGGCCGCCGGCGGCAACCTGCTGCTCACGGCCGTGGAGAATACGGCGACAGGCGCGGCACCGATCAGCCTGGTGGTGCAGGACGGCAGCGGTTCGTCTGAAATCCTCGATGCCGCGACCCCCGCCGACCTGCGGGTCGTGCATGCTTCGCCGGACGCGCCCCCGGTCGACGTGGTCGTGAACGACAACTTCGCCAACCCGCTGGTGTCGGACCTGGCCTTTCCGGACTTCACGCCTTTCCTCGGCGTCCCGCCGGCCACCTACAACGTCAAGGTGACCGACGCTGCGACCCAGGGCGTGGTGCCGATCAACGCAGACCTGGACCTCGAGGCGGGCGTCCGCTACACGGTACTCGCGGTCGGAACCCTCGCCACGCTCGAACCGCTCATCGCCACCGACGATCCGCGCCCCATCGCGACCCAGGCGAAGGTGCGCATCATCCACGCCTCGCCGACCGCCCAGAACGTCGACATCTACGTCACCGCGCCGGGCACGAACATCAACACGGTCTCGCCGACGCTCGCGGCCGTGCCGTTCAAGGCCAACACCGGCTTCCTCGCGCTGGCAGCAGGGTCCTATGACGTGACCGTCACGCCGGCCGGCACCAAGAATGCCGCCATCGGTCCTGCCACGATCACGGTTGCCAACGGCGGTGTCTACACGGCCGTTGCACGCGATGCAGCCGGCGGCGGTGCGCCGCTCGGACTCATCCTGATGGACGATTTTTCCCTGTAACTCCCGCGACTCATGCCCCCCGCTTCGGCCCCGCCAGTGGCGGGGCCATTTTTTTCGTGCTCCTCTCCAGACTCCGGGGAATGCCCGTAGTCCTCGACCGGGAACGCGGGCGGCTGGTCCTGCGCAGCGGAAGGCGCGCAGCGAGAAGGCCCCTGTACGGATCGCCGACGGCGACGCAGAGAACCACAGCCGCGAGGCGAAGGGTTTCAGTTCCGTACCCAGACCGACTTGCCTTCCTTGATGGTTTCGAGGACCTGGATCCTGTTGATGTCCTTCGGATCGATCGTGACCGGGTTGTCGGAGAGGATGACGAAGTCCGCGAGCTTTCCTTCCTTGATCGAACCCTTGGTGGCCTGTTCGCCGAACTGCTCGGCGCCCCAGATGGTGATCATCTGCATCGCCTCGTAGGGCGTGACGCGCTCGTCGGGGCCGATGACCTTGCCCGAACGCGACGTGCGGTTCACCGTCGCCCAGGCGACCTGCATGAGGTTCGGCAGCGCAACCGGCGCGTCGGTGTGGCTGGTGGCGTGCAGGCCCGTGTTCAGGATCGAGCGCATGGGCGAGATGCGGGCGGCCTGTTCCGGGCCGACGATCTGCTCGTACCAGTCGCCCCAGTAGAAGGTGTGCATCGGGAACATCGAAGGGAAGATGCCGAGCGACTTCAGCTCCTTCACCTGGTCCGGGCGGATGAACTGGCCGTGGACCAGGATCGTCTGCCCGGGCTTGACGCCATATTTTGCGACCACCGGGCGCAGTGCCGCGAAAAGCTGATCGATGGCGGCATCGCCATTGGCGTGGACCTTGACCGGCCAGCCCTTGGCATAGGCTTCGTCCAGATAGGCCTGGACCTGCTTGGTGTCGGGGATGGCGGGATAGCCTGAGTAGCCCGGCTTCTGGCCATCGGGCGGGATCAGATAGGGGACGGTGCGCCAGGCGGTGCGGCCCTGCGGGGAACCGTCGAGCGTGATCTTGAGGCCGCCGAGTCGATAGTGATTCGAATAACGGGTGCTGAACGCCTTGTCGAGCTCGGCCCGGCCGGTGTAATCCATCCAGCCGATCAGATCGATGTCGACCAGCCCGCGTTCGGCGGCGTCCGCCATGACGGCGTGCATGGGACCGAACATGCGGCCCTCGTTCGCGGTGGTGTAGCCGAAGCTCTTCGCCATCTCGAGGCCGCGCTTGAGGAAATAGTCTTTCCCCTCCTGCGTGGCGGGCGTGAGCGCCGTCAGCATGTGGGGAATGGCGGCCAGTTCTTCGAGAACTCCGTTCGGCGTCTTGCCGTCGGCCTCGCGGCGGATGACGCCACCTTCGGGATTGGGCGTCGCAGCGTCGTAGCCGATCATCTTCAGGCCGAGGCTGTTCACGGCCGCGAAGTGGCCGGAGATGTGCGTCGCCATGACCGGCACCGTGGTCGACACCTTGTCGAGATCTTCGCGGGTGGGGTGGCGGCCGAGCAGCGCGTCGTCGTAGCCGACGCCGAAGATCCAGCCGGTGCGCTTCACGTCGGGGCCCTGCGCGAAGGCCTTCAGCTTTTCGACCACGTCGTCGATGGTGTTGACGTTGCCGTCGGGCGGAGCGAGCAGGTTGGCGCCCACGGCCTGTGCGCCGAACTGCATGGCATGGGCGTGCCCGTCGATGAAGCCGGGCATCAGTGTCTTGCCGGCAAGGTCCTTGACGACGGTTCCGTCGCCCTTCCGCTTGAGGGCATCGACCTTCGAACCGACGAAGACGATCCTGCCGTCGTCGACCACGAGGGCCTCGGCGGTGGCGGGCTCGGCGCCCTCCATGGTGAGGATGGGGCCGCCGGTGATGATGAGATCGGCGCCGGCGCCAGCTTCCGCGACTGCAGGAGGTTTGCTGCAGGCAGCGAGGGCAAGCGTACAAGCCATCAGCAGGCTGGCGACGCGACGCGAGATCATGATTGGTGCTCCTTTGTCTCCGGCGGCCCGCATCTTGCCATGCCGGAAATCGCGAGTCAGCACGAATAAGGCATCGAGGGACAGGAAATCCAACCGGTCTCTCTGTAGCGCAGCGCGCGCTGCAGGCGGGTGCATCGAGGGCGTGTCGGCGTGTGAGGTCGAGGCGGCGCGGCCGCTGGCGCGCCATGGCCGACGGCAGGCACCATCGGCCGATGAGCGACGTTGAACACCGCGAAAACGATCAGGCGCCGGCAGAACCTGCGCCGGAACTGCTCGCGGGCGGCAGCGCCGCCTACGCCTGCATGTGGCGCCTGGTGCGTCAGGCGCGGACCGCGGTCGAACTCGAGACGTACATCTACGAGGCGGGTGCGGTCGGCGACCGGTTCCTGGCCGAACTGACCAGCGCGGCGCGACGCGGGGTCCACGTGCGGGTGCTGCTGGACGCGTACGGTTCGGACACGCTGCGCCAGGATTATTTCGCGCCGCTGATCGCCGCCGGCGGTGAACTGCGCTGGTTCAACCCAAAGCGACTCCTGCTCCTCAACTTCCGCAATCACCGCAAGCTGCTGCGTGCAGACGACGAGGCCGTGATCGGCGGCCTCAACATTGCCGACGAGTACGACGGCGACGGCCTCGAGGCCGGCTGGCGCGACTTCGCCGTGCGCGTAGACGGGCCTGTGGTGGACGCGCTCGCCGCGAGCTTCGCCCGGATGTGGGATCTGTCCGCGTTCGGCCGCCGTGAGTTCCGCCATTTCTGGCGCCGGGCCCCGCGGCTTGCCGCCGGCACATGCGAGCAGCCTGAGTTACTGCTCTCCGGGCCGGGCTGTCCCACGGCCGAGCTGCGCCGGCGGCTGCTGCTCGACATCCGTGCCGCGCGGCGGATCCAGGCCTGGGCCGCGTACTTCCTGCCGTCGCGGCGCATCGGCGCTGCGATCCGGGACGCTGCCCGCCGTGGCGAGGCCGACATCATGCTCGGCGAACGCAGCGACGTGCCGGTCTCGCGCTGGGCCAGCGAGCGACTGTTTACGCGTTTCCTGCGGGCCGGACTGAGAATCCACTGTTACCGGCCGCAGATCGTCCACGCGAAGGCGATGGTGCTCGACGACGTCGTGTACGTGGGCTCGAGCAACCTCGACGTGCGCAGCCTGCTCATCAACTACGAGATGCTGCTGCGCCTGCCGTCCGCTGCGCTCGCGGCCCGCATGCGCGCCGAGTTCGAGGCTGACCGCCGGCATGCCGACACGCTGGACCCGGTGCGCTGGCGGCGCGGGCGTCGCTGGTGGCAGTCGCTGCGATCGTATCTTGCGTACCAGCTGCTGGCGCGTCTCGACCCCTACCTTGCGACTCGCAGCCTGAGGTCGCTGCGCTGACGCCCAGCGCGGGTTCAAGCGCCAGAGTCCGGCCGGTCCGATCGTGAAGTAGACTACGGATTCCGTTACCCGACCGAACCGGCCGCCGTCATGCTGACCCACGTGCTGTTCTTCCTTCTTGGACTCGCAGCCTTGATCGCCGGCGCAGAGTCGCTGGTACGCGGAGCCTCCAGGATCGCGTTGTCGCTCGGCATCTCGCCCCTCGTCGTGGGCCTCACCATCGTCGCGATGGGCACGAGTTCTCCCGAGGTGGCCGTGTCAGTTGGCGCCGCCCTGAGCGGCAACACCGACATTGCCGTCGGCAATGTGGTGGGCAGCAACATCTTCAACGTGCTGTTCATCCTCGGCATCAGCGCCGTGATCACGCCACTGGTCGTGCACTCGCAGATCATCCGCCAGGAGGTGCCGATCATGATCGGCGCTTCGGTGGTGCTCGGGATCATGATCCTCGACGGCACGCTCGGGCGGTCGGAGGCGGCCCTCCTGCTCCTGCTGCTGGTCGTCTACGTTCTCTTCCTGCTGCGCCAGTCGCGCGCCGAGACCGCCGAGGTCCGCGACGAGTACGCCGGCGGCATCCGCCACGCGGGTGAGTGGGACAGCCACTGGGCCGTCCAGGTGCTGCTGATCGCGGTCGGCCTCGGCCTGCTGGTGCTCGGGTCCGGCTGGCTGGTCGACTCGGCGGTGGCCTTCGCGCGGGCCCTCGGGGTAAGCGACCTCGTCATCGGCCTCACGATCATCGCCGCGGGCACGTCCATGCCGGAGGTGGCCACCTCGATCATGGCGGCGATCCGTGGCGAGCGGGACATTGCGGTTGGCAACGTGATCGGCAGCAACACCTTCAACATACTGGGCTGCCTCGGAATGTCGGGAGTCGTCAGCCCGGCCGGTCTCGGCATTGCCCCTGCGGTGCTCAACTTCGACATCTGGGTCATGATCGCCGTGGCGATCGCCTGCCTGCCGGTGCTTCTCCTCGGCCGGCAGATCGGCCGCAAGCGCGGCCTGATGTTCCTCGCCTATTACGCTGCCTACGTCGTCTACCTGATCCTCGGTGCGCAACAGCACGACGCGCTCGACGAATTCTCGAACGTGATGGTGAGCTTCGTGCTGCCCATCACCGTCGTCACCCTGGTGGCGATGGTGGTGCGCCAGCAGGAGTTGCGGCCCGGGTCGGACGGCTGACTGGCTCTTGCCCAGCCACCGCCTTCGGAACCGACACTGCGGCGCAAGTCGAGCTGGACCACCTCGAAAAAGAAAGGCCCCTCGCGGGGCCTTTCTGCATCAGGTGTCGGTGACCGAAGTGGACAGTCCCCTGCGCGCAGGAAGGGCCGGTCGTCGGGCCGTACTCACTTCGGGCGCCAGCGTTCGATCCAGGGCGCGAGCACGGTGGCAAGGTCGGGCGAGCCGATTTCCGCCAGTACATAGCTCACGTCGCGGATCGGCACGCCGGCGTCGAACAGGCGGGAGAGCTGGAACGGGCTCCCGTTCACGACGACATCACACTTCGACGCGCGAATCGTGGCCTCGAGGTCGGCCACCTGCTGGGCGCCGTAGCCCATCGCGGGCAGTACCGGCCCGATGTGCGGGTACTTCGCATAGACCTCCGCAATGCTGCCCACCGCGACCGGGCGCGGATCCACGAAATCGACCACGCCCGCGTGGTGCGCCGCGACGGTGCCCGCACCGAAGGGCATGCCGCCGTGGGTGATCGTGGGACCGTCCTCCACCACCAGCACCCGTTTCCCGACCAGCGAGCCGTCCCCGCCAGCAGCGTCCGCAAGCTTCACCGGCGACGTGGCACGAACGATCGTGGCTCGGGGATTGGCGGCGTGCACGTTGGCAATCACCTGCGCCACCGCATCCGTCGTGGCCGAGTCGATCTTGTTCACCACGACCACGTCGGCGAGGCGCACGTTCACCTCGCCCGGGTGATACGCGAGCTCGTGGCCGGGGCGCAGCGGGTCCACGACCGTCACGGCGAGATCGGGCCGGAAGAACGGAAAGTCGTTGTTGCCCCCGTCCCACAGCACCACGTCGGCCTCCTGCTCGGCCTGGCGCAGGATCGCCTCGTAATCCACTCCGGCGTACATGACGAGCCCTTCCCGCACCGGCAGCTCGTATTCCTCGCGCTCCTCGATCGTCGGGTCGTAGGCGTCGATGTCGGCCTGGGTGGCGAAGCGCTGCACCCGCATCTTCACCAGGTCGCCATAGGGCATCGGGTGACGCACCAGGACGACCTTCAATCCCGCATCCTTGAGCAGCCGGGCAATCCGCCTGCTGGTCTGGCTCTTGCCGCACCCGGTGCGTGCCGCGCAGACGGACACGACGGGCTTGCTCGAGCGGAGCATCGTGGCGCCGGGTCCGAGCAGCGTGAACGAGGCTCCGGCCGCCATCGCTACCGCTGCCTTCTGCATCACCTCCGCATACGACAGGTCGCTGTAGGAGAAGACGACCTCGTCGACGCCGTGGGTGCGTATCAGATCCGTGAGCTCGGCCTCAGGCCGGATGGGAATGCCCTGCGGATACCCGGGACCCGCGAGTTCCGGAGGATACCGTCGGTCGTCGATCCCGGGAATCTGCGCCGCGGTGAACGCGACGACCTTGCTGCCGGCGTCGCCCCGGTAAACGACGTTGAAGTTGTGAAAGTCGCGCCCACCGGCGCCCATGATGATGACCTTGCGCATCGGATCGCCTCCGGTCGAATTCACGCGCGAAAGGGCTATTGTGCGCCATCGCGGAGTCGCCTGCCGCTGCGGGAGCGGCGGCGATCCAGTAGCCGCGTCTGGCGGCGTCCGCACACGCCTTCCTGCGTTGCATCGCGGCGGCGTCGAATCGATGTCGAACTGGATCGTCACCGACGGCTCGGCGAACTGGACTGCGGCGACGTGCATCGGGTCGCCCTCCAGCACGAGCATCAGCAAACGAGACTGATCAGCCGGAAAAGGAAAGGCCCCGTTTCCGGGGCCTTTCTGTCGTCTGCGGAGAGGGGACAGTCCCCTTCGGGGACAGTCCCGTTAC
Organism: uncultured Gammaproteobacteria bacterium; assembly: GCA_963726665.1. GTDB lineage: Bacteria > Pseudomonadota > Gammaproteobacteria > Steroidobacterales > Steroidobacteraceae > RPQJ01. Next base: position 106,795 of record CAVSDW010000020.1, read on the forward strand.
AGCAGCGGCACCAGCAGCAGCGCCACGATGTTGATGATCTTGATCAGCGGGTTGATGGCCGGGCCCGCGGTGTCCTTGTACGGGTCGCCCACGGTGTCGCCGGTCACGGCCGCCTTGTGCGTCTCGGAGCCCTTGCCGCCGAAGTTGCCTTCCTCGGCCCCACACTCGCGGGCTTCGCAGACCTCGATACGGCACTTCTTCCGGGTATTGCGAATCTCGGCAGTTCTCCGCAATCCGCGGACGGGCGACGTGACGGCCGTCGCGTCGAACCAGAACGGCGCGCGCCACCCTGGGGCATCGAGCACTTCACGGAACGCATCGAACACGCTACATCGGACGCGCACCCGGAGCGGACCTCGATGACCGGCACACACAACACGAACGTCGACCTGCCGGCCGCAGTCGCGCTGGGAATCGAAATCGTGTTCCGCAGCGACGCCGACGGCTACCTCTACGAGTACGAGCGCCGGGTCTGCGAGAACGGCAAGCTGCTGCGGGGAAAGCGCTGGACGCAGCGCTTTCCCCGCGACCCTTGACACCGGAGGCGACAACCCCTGGCTGGGCCCCAACCTCCTGGCTTATTGGAGAATCCCCGTGGTCGTCACGTCGAAATGGTCGGGGCTGTCATGGGGCCCCACCTGGTCGATCACCTCGGAGCGCTCGAAATCCAGCGCGATGACTATGTCGCCGACCGGATGGCCCGACCCACCAGAGCCGTCGTGCCGCCCAGAGTCGACCGACGCCGGCCGACACGATGACGACGCGCGGCGGTTCGTCGCCGTTGACGCATGTTCCGCCGACGGATTTGGTCCCGCTGAACGTCGAGGTTCCTCGCCCGCTCAGATCCAGGACGACCGTGTTATCCGAGGTGTCGACGAAGCCTGAGACGGACTTATACGTCCGTCGACGGTCTCGATCAGCGTGCATCGCTGCGAGTCGGGGAGCACCGTGACACCTACTGTGACTTGGTGGAAAGTGCCGGTCACGCTGCCGGACAGAGGCAGGATGTTGATCCGCGGGTCGTCGGCGTCACGGATACGTCGGCGGAAAACGACCAGGTGGTCGTGAACGAGCCGTTCAGGTTGGTTTCGGAGCCGCTTTGCTCGAGCCTGCCGCTCAAGTCGGTGCCGCCACTCGTGACGACCGCGGCCTGCACGATCTGCTGAGCCAGCACCGGCGTGCCGGCGTCTGCGCCGGTGGACGTCACGGACACTGCCGTGCATCCGGCGAGCGGCGTCACCGACGTGGCGATCGATCCGCCCGCATTGGTGCGCCGCTGGACGGACTGACGGTCGCACAGGTGGGCGTGAAATCCACCAGCACGTTCCCGGCGGGCACGAATTGCCCACCGGGCGACGGGACTTCCACGCCGACGTTCAGCGTTGAGGCAGCGCTGATCTGCGCCGGGAACTGGGCATTCATGCGCGCCCAACGCAATGATCGGCTCCGAGCAACGTCGTGCGCTGTTGATCGTTGCGGTTGCCACCGTCCGTCGCATATGCCGACGAGTACGCGTAAAAGCATAGCACCTGGATGTCGGACAGCGCGGCTTCGTTGAAGCCGACGTCGAAGCCTTCGACGAGTTCCTCGACGGTGTTGATGCGCGCCTGACCCGCGTCGTCCAGGCCATCGACGTCGAGGTCGAAGGCTGCGATCACGATGCCGCTCGTGAAGCCGTTCCGTTGAGGTCGAAGCGGCTGTAGTCCCGACTCGCCGGAATCGTCGGCGTATCCGGGTTGTCGAGCCCGTAGGCCGCGGCGAACAGTTGCAGGTTTTTGGCGTCGAAGAGATCGTCGGCATTGGCGTCGAGCAAACCGCGGCGAATGGACCCCGGTGCGCCGGCCGCAGGAGATCCCATCACGTTGTTGAGTTGCAGGACCGCCCCATAGGCATCCACGACCGGTACGGTCGGGCTGTTCGCAGTGGTGCGGCTGGTGCGGCGAACCAGGTTCGTGGTGGCCGTAATCGGCTGCGCCAGCAGCGCCGGCGAGAGGTTCCAGAGGTAGGCAACGAGCTCCGCCACCTGCGGAGTCGAGAAACTCGTGCCTTCCTCTTTTCGGCCGTCGAGGATGATGTCTTCCCCGACCGCGCGCACGTCCGCGCCGAGGAAGCTGAAATCGGACTGCTTGATGTCCTCCGGCACTTCCCCGTCGGTGCCGCTGTCGACGATGAGCAGGTTGGCCAGGCTGGTCGCATTCGCTGGTTCGAGATCGGGCGAACTCTGGATGACCTGGGCGGCGGTCACGGCATCGAAGGTGAAGGTCGGCAGCGTCAGGTCCGACGACGGGGTCCACAGTGCCGCGTTGGTCAGTAGGCCCGAGAGGGACGATAGTCGGGTCGCCAATGCTGCGGGCGAGGCAAGACCCGCCGTCCGGAACCCCAGATAGTTGGCCGGCAGGAACTCTGCGGGTGGTGGGTCGACGTTTCCTGCCGCTTGCGTGATCAACACCTTGGTTGCGAGTTCGGCCGAGTTGAAGAGCTTCGCCCACTCACCAGCCAGCGTTGCGCGCGAAACGATTGCGCCGCGCAGGGTCTCGGCCGGGGTGGCGCGGAGTGACACGGCGTCACATGCCTGGTCTGACTGCGGACCGCAGAACCCGTCGGCGTCGAAATTCAGCGAAGTCGTCAGGACGACCCTCGGCTCCGCTTCGGCTGCGAGCTGCCTGACGACGCGTCGGATCGACTCCAGGTATTCGAGTCCATCCTCGTCCTCCTCGTGGACCAGCACGCAATCCTTGAAGCCGTTGACCCCCGTTGGGGTGTTCCCGTCGAAGCGGCCCACGAGCACCGAGACGACGTCGTAGCCGTGCCCCGCGAGACTCGGGCTCGGTCCGCTGGGATCGCCAATGAACGATGACGCGTCTACCTGCAGGAAGAAATTCGGGCGCGCATTGAGGTCGCCGAATTTGTCCCACACGTAGACGCTCACGGACCGTGGCAGGCAGTCTGCGGGCGCAACGGCGCGGGCATTCCAGGCCTGCGGGAAGCGATTGGCAAGCAAGTGACTGAGCCCTTCCGTCGCCACGGGAACGCCGGGAGAGAATTCCGGCAGCACGGCAGTCCTGGCCGTCTGGCTGGGCCAGGCGAAGGCGATGCCCGGCTGCGACCGCAGCTTCTTCGCGAGCGCCTGCAACGCCGCAACGTCGGGCTGGCGGGGCACCTCGAACAAGACGACCAGTGAACCTGGTTCTGCGGAGGCAATGCCAGTGCGCCCACTGCGCGGCCGCCGCATTGACCTGGCCGATCGTTGCCGTCGCCTGCAACGTGACCAACAGGCGCCGCAGCAAGAACTCGTTGCTGATGTCGGTGGTCACCGCACGGGTATCCTCGACGCGGACCACGGCGGATCCGGCGACCGTGCTATCACTGCCTTTCAACAGGGCGTTCCCTGGGGAGCGACGGCACCGCCGCCACCAGCGCCGCCGCCGCAAGCCGACAGAACCAGCGCGAAGATCGCGATCAGCAACGCCGGCGAAATGACTCGGTCTTGGTTATACATAGGCCCTCTGCGGTGAATGGGTGTCTACCTGCCGATAGCCCGTGTGGATGTTCCCGTGAGCCGGCGCCGGATGTTCCGAGGTTCTGCCGAGGGTTTGCCGAGGCTTTATCGCGGCAGGCTGCCTTCCTACACCCCCAGTGGAGTGCTAACTTGCCGGTAACTGGGGGCAGAGTAGCGGTCCGTGGCAATCGAAGACGGCTTCATGATCGGCGACCGCTGCGTGTTCCCGCTTGAAGGCCGGATCTCAGGCCCGGGCGGAGATCTCCGCGTCGAACCCAAGTTCATGGCGGTGCTGGTCGAGCTCGCGAGGCATGCGCCGGGGATCCGCTCTCGCGAACAGATCACCCAGGTCGTGTGGCCACGCGGCTACGTCGGCGACGACGTGCTGACCCGGTGCATCGGCCAGCTGCGCCGGGCCCTGGGCGACGACCCCAAATCGCCGGTCTGCCTGGAAACGATCCGAAGCGGGGCTATCGGTTGCTGACGAGAGTCACGGCGCTCGATGCCCGGGCCGCCGAGGCCGCGCCGCAGACCGAGTCGCTGCTCGTCCTGCCGTTCCAGAATCTCTCGGCCGCGTCGAGGACTATGTCGCCGACGGTGTCACCGAGCTACTGATCGCGCGCCTGGCCGCACTGCCGGGCATGAGGGTGATCTCGCGGACCAGCTCGATGCAGTTCAAGGGGAAATCAACCCCGCTGGCCGAAATCTGCGCCAAGACCGGCGTCGCATGGATCGTCGAAGGCTCAGTCCTGCAATCGGGCGACCGGATCCAAGTGGTCGCGCAGCTGATCGATGCGCGAACGGACGCGCACATCTGGGCCGCAGACTACGTCCGCGACCTGAAGGACCTGTTGCTGCTGGAGAACGAGATCGTTCGCCGGATTGCATCGGCGATCCGGCAGCAACTCGGCAAAGGACAGGATGCGGCTAGCGACGCTCAATCGTTGCCGCCGGCCGTCATGCGCGAATACCTTCGCGGTCGGCAGCTGGTCAGCCAGCGCTCCGTTACGACCTTGCGCGAAGCATTGACGCATTTCCAGGCAGTGACGTCTGAGTTTCCAGGCTACCCCTATGGCTGGGCCTCCATGGCGGAGAGCGAGATGCTGCTGGCGCACTACGGCGCGCCCGACCTCGTGCAACTGGTCGCGAACTGCGAGTCACATCTCGACCGCGCGCTCGCGCTCGAACCGGACCTTGCCATTGCATTGTCGACCCGCGGTGCTATCCGGTTCTTCTTCAGGCGCGACCTTGACGGCGCGGTGACCGACCTCGAGCGCGCCCTCCACCTGCTGCCGAGTTACGCGCTCGCCATGCTGTCGCTGGCCAACGTGTCGGCAGTGCGCCGACGTTTCGCGGACGCGTCGGCCTGGATGGACCATGCCTTGCTCGTGGATCCGCTGGACGTCGGTATCAACATGAATGTCGGCGACCACATGATCCTGCAGCGTCGCTACGACGCCGCCGTGCAGGCGCTGCAGAAGGCGCTGGAAATGGCGCTCGGGCACAGGCCCAGCCAGTTCCGGCTGTGTTGGGCGCTCGCGCTCGGCGGACATCGTGCAGCAGCGCTGATGCTGCTGAAGGAGCTCGAGCCGGCGTCGGACGCCGATCCTCAATGGCACGAGTACGCGGCGCTCGTCGACGGCGCGATCGGCGACGACAGGTCCGCGCTCGCGCACTACCGGGCGCTGGTGGGCCTGGCTGCCGTTCAGCGAGTGCCGGCCTGGGCGATGGCGCGGGCAGCGGCAGCGGCCGCCCAGTGCGACGAATCTCTTGTCTGGCTCGAAACCGCAGCCAGGGAACGCTCCAGTTCCCTGCCGTTCATGTTCGTCACGCCGGCTCTTGACAGACTGCACGCCGACCCGCGATTTCACGCTATGGGTCTGGCGCTCGGGTTGGCGCATGCAGACGGCAGCACCACCAGGGGGAGTAGCCTCAGGCTCATCCGGTGCGGATAGCCCGCGGCCCGCCAAGGATAACGTGCTGGGTACCGAGAGCCGGGCCCCCGCGGGAGGTGCTGGATGAGACCGCCGCTTCAGTAAGACCAGCAGCCGGGTGGAAGCGCAGCGGGCGCGCGTGAAGGCGCAGGCCACGATGTCGCACTCGAGGTAGGCGCGCATCTCGCGCTCGACGTGGCGTGGGATCGGCACACCTTCGGCATCACGCTCGCGCCGCCGGCGCGGCGCTGAAACGGCTGACATCCGGGTCGGGCCATGGCCTCCGGGTCAGCGAAGCGTAGTCGCTTACGAGTTGTCGATCGTTGCAGGATCCGGCTGCGATCGTGCAGAAAGGAAAGGCCCCGTTTCCGGGGCCTTTCTTCTTGTCAGCTGAGAGGGGACAGTCCCGTTACAGCAGCGGCACCAGCAGCAGCGCCACGATGTTGATGATCTTGATCAGCGGGTTGATGGCCGGGCCCGCGGTGTCCTTGTACGGATCGCCCACGGTGTCGCCGGTCACGGCCGCCTTGTGCGTCTCGGAGCCCTTGCCGCCGAAGTTGCCTTCCTCGACGTACTTCTTCGCGTTGTCCCAGGCGCCGCCGCCCGTGCACATCGAGATGGCGACGAAGAGGCCCGTGACGATCGTGCCGATCAGCAGCCCGCCAGTAGCGCGCATGCCGGCGCCGGGGCCCATCAGGAAGTTCATGCCGAACACGACGACGACCGGCACGAGGATCGGCAACAGCGACGGCACGATCATTTCCTTGATCGCCGCGCGCGTGAGCATGTCCACGGCCCTGGAGTAGTCGGGCTTGCCCGTGCCCTCCATGATGCCCTTGATCTCCTTGAACTGGCGGCGCACTTCCACGACCACTGAGGCCGCGGCACGGCCCACGGCTTCCATGGCCATGGCGCCGAAGAGATAAGGCACCAGGCCGCCGATGAAGAGTCCGATGATCACGGCCGGGTCGGACAGCGAGAACGCGACCATTTCACGACCCGTGGCGAGCAGGTGACTCTGCAGGTTGTTGGTGTAGTCGGCGAACAGCACCAGCGCCGCGAGACCGGCGGAGCCGATCGCATAGCCCTTGGTGACGGCCTTCGTGGTGTTGCCGACCGCGTCGAGCGCGTCGGTGATCTTGCGCACTTCCTTCGGCAGGCCGGCCATCTCGGCGATGCCGCCGCCGTTGTCGGTGATCGGGCCGTAGGCGTCGAGGGCGACGATCACGCCGGTCATCGACAGCATGGCCGTCGCGGCGATCGCGATGCCGTAGAGGCCGTCGAGCTGGAAGGCGCCCCAGATCGACAGACAGATCGCGAGAACGGGCAGGGCGGTCGACTTCATCGAGACCGCGAGGCCCGCGATCACGTTCGTGCCGTGGCCGGTCTGCGAGGCCGCCGCCACGTAGCGCACCGGCGCGTATTCGGTCGCGGTGTAGTACTCGGTGATCACGATCATCGCCGCCGTCAGCGCCAGGCCGATGAGCGAGCAGTAGAAGAGGTTCATGCTGTCGGGGCCCAGCATCGCCTTCGTCACGAAGTAGAACGCGACCGCCGCGATGACGCCCGACACGATCAGCCCGCGGTACAGCGCGTTCATGATCTTGCCGCCGTCACGCGCCTTCACGAAGAAGGTGCCGACGATGGAGGCGACGATGGACACCGCGCCGAGCACCAGCGGGTAGAGCACCGCGTTGGGGCCGAGCGACTGCATCGTGAGGCCCGCGAGCAGCATCGTGGCGACCACCGTGACCGCGTAGGTCTCGAAGAGGTCCGCGGCCATGCCGGCGCAGTCGCCCACGTTGTCGCCCACGTTGTCGGCGATCACGGCGGGGTTGCGCGGGTCGTCCTCGGGGATGCCGGCTTCCACCTTGCCCACGAGGTCGGCGCCCACGTCGGCGCCCTTCGTGAAGATGCCGCCGCCGAGTCGCGCGAAGATCGAGATCAGCGAGCCGCCGAAGGCGAGGCCGACGAGCGCGTGCAGCGACTTGTCGGTGTCGCCGCCGGTCAGGTTCAGCATCAGCATGTAGTAGGCCGCGACGCCGAGGAGGCCGAGGCCCACGACCAGCATGCCGGTGATGGCGCCGCCGCGGAACGCGACCTGCAGTGCCGGATCGAGGCCGACGCTCGCCGCGTGCGCGGTTCGCACGTTGGCGCGCACCGACACGTTCATGCCGATGTAGCCCGCGGCACCGGAGAGGATGGCACCCACGGCGAATCCGCCGGCGGTGTGCCAGCCGAGCGCAACGCCGAGGACGAAGAACAGCACGGCGCCGACCATGGCGATGGTGCTGTACTGGCGGTTCAGGTAGGCCTTGGCGCCCGCCTGGATGGCCGCAGCGATTTCCTGCATGCGGGCGTTGCCGGCGGGCTGAGCCACGATCCAGCGAGCGGACAGGATGCCGTACAGGATCGCAAGCACGCCTGCGCCCATCGCGAGCAACAGCGCGAAGTTAGTGGTCATTTCGAACCTCCAGACGAGGGTTTCCCTTGGAATCGATCGACGGCCGGTCCGGGCTCTCAGGTCCCTTGCCCGGCCGCCAAAAAAGGCGCGGGACTATACCACAAAGCCTGATTTCAGCCTCTTCCGGACGGGTTTGTTCCGCAGCACCACGTACTGGGGCAGGCCGTCCTTGTAAGGGGGGTAATCCTCGCCCCTGATGAGGGGCGCGAGATAACGGCGGCCCTTGGCAGTGATGTGGAAACCGTCCGGCGTGATGTAGTCCCGGGGCAGCATCTTCTCCACGTTCGCGACCTTCTCGAGCGGGGCGACGCCGATCTTCCAGCGGTATGGCTTCTGGGAGGTGCGGACGATGGTCGGCATCACGGCGTTGTGTCCCTCGAGCGCGAGCTCGACCGCGGCCTTGCCGACCGCGTAGGCCTGGTCCACGTCCACCTTCGAAGCGATGTGCCGGGCGGCGCGCTGCAGGTAGTCGGCCACTGCCCAGTGGTACTTGTAGCCGAGCTTCTCCTTGACGAACTGCGCCACGACCGGGGCCACGCCGCCGAGTTGCGCGTGGCCGAACGCGTCGCGCGTGCCGGCGTCGGCGAGGAACTTGCCCTCGGAATTCCTGACGCCCTCGGAGACCACGATGGCGCAGTAGCCGTATCTTTCCACGCACTCCTTCACGCGCGCGAGGAACTTCTCCTCGTCGAACGTGATCTCGGGGAACAGGATGATGTGCGGGGAATCGCCGGCTTTTTCGGCGGCGAGTCCTCCGGCCGCGGCGATCCAGCCCGCGTGGCGGCCCATCACCTCGAGCACGAACACCTTGGTGGAGGTGCGGGCCATGGACGCGACGTCGAAGCCCGCCTCGCGGATCGACACCGCGACGTACTTGGCGACGGAGCCGAAGCCCGGGCAGCAGTCGGTGATGGGCAGGTCGTTGTCCACGGTCTTCGGCACGTGGATGGCGGTGAGCGGGTAGCCGAGTCTCTCGGCCAGCTGCGAAACCTTCAGGCACGTGTCGGCGGAATCGCCGCCACCGTTGTAGAAGAAGTACCCGATGTCGTGTGCCTTGAAGACTTCGATCAGCCGCTCGTACTGCACCGGACTGTCATCGAACTTCTTGAGCTTGTAGCGCGCCGAGCCGAACGCTCCGGACGGGGTGTGGCGCAGCGCACGGATGGCGGCCGGGCTCTCGAGTCCCGTGTCGACCAGGTCCTCGGTGAGCGCCCCGATGATGCCGTTGCGGCCCGCGTAAACCTTGCCGATGCGGTCCTTGTGCTTGCGGCAGGCCTCGATTACTCCGCAGGCCGAGGCGTTGATCACGGCGGTGACGCCGCCCGACTGAGCGTAGAAGGCATTGCGCGGGGGGCTCTTCGTCTTCATGCGGACTCCAAAAGCGCTTTGTTATCTGTGACTTACGGGATTCTAGGATCTTCGTAGCATACAGCATGATGCCCTGCCGCCGCGTCCGGGAAAGATGTTCCCTAGTTGGCGGGCGGGGCCGATTTCGGTAGGGTGCCGCCTCCCGATTCGGACCGTGGACGACGAAAATGAGACTCGTACTGCTCGGAGCACCCGGTTCAGGCAAGGGCACCCAGGCGCAGCGCCTGCGTGACGACCGCGGCATTCCCCAGGTTTCGTCCGGGGACCTGTTGCGCGATGCGGTCGCCCGCGGCACGGACCTCGGCAAGCGCGCAAAGGCGGCGATGGACGCCGGCGAACTGGTCTCCGACGAGATCGTGCTCGGCCTGATCCGCGAGCGGCTTGCGCGCCCCGACGCGGCGAAGGGATTCATCCTGGATGGCTATCCGCGCAACGTCGCCCAGGCGGGCGCACTCGACAAGCTGCTCGCCGAGATCGGCCAGCCGATCGACGCCGTGGTGCTGATGGACGTGGACCAGACGGCGCTGGTGCGCCGGCTTACCGGGCGGCGTACCTGCCCGGCGTGCGGCAAGGTATTCAATATCTATTCCTCGCCTTCCACGGCCGGAGACCGCTGCGACAATGCACACGACGGCGAAGCGCCGCTGCTGGTCCAGCGCGCCGACGACAGGGAAGACGTGATCGCCAACCGGCTCAAGGTCTACGAGGCCCAGACGCAGCCGCTCGTCCTGCACTACCGGTCGCGCGGACTGCTCAAGGTCGTCAATGCCGACCAGCCGGTCGAGAAGGTCTACGCCGAATTCCTTCGCGCCGCCGAAAAATAGGCAGAAAGGGGACATTCCCCTGTTTCGGCGGAATCAGGGGAATGTCCCCTATTTCGCGGCGAGCAGCTTCTCGCCGATGACCGCGCGCCGCCAGCCACGCAGCGCGGCCGACTCGCCGCGGTCCTCGAACACCAGCGCCTCGACGTCGCGCCGCGTGGCGAGCACCTCCGGGCTCACGCCCAGCGCAGCCGCTTCGTCCCGCACCACCTGCTGGAGTTTCGAGACCAGGGCGTTCTCCTGCGGCGTCGGGCGCCGGCCGTTGGCCTCGATGCCGGTCGTGCCCGCGGACGCGATCGCTGTCGCGACCAGCGTCAGCAATTCCTCGCCGCGCTTCCGGGTCACCGCGGGCGGCAGCGCCTTGATGGCCTCGAGGTCGGCGAGCGTGCGCGGTGCCATCGTGGCCACTGCATAGATCGCCTCGTCGGTCACGATCCATCCGCGGGGCTTGTCGGATTCGATCGCGCGCTGCTCGCGCCACTTGGCGAGCGCCCGCGCGGCGGCCTGCTCGCGGGGCTTCAGGCGCCCCAGGCCCTTGAGCCGGCGCCAGGCGTCGCCCGGGTCGGTGGTGTACAGGGCGACGTCCTCGAGCGCCGCCGCATCCTCCGCGAGCCACGCCGCGCGGCCGCGTGTTTCGAGCGCGTTCGAAAGCTCCGTGTGCAGGGTCAGCAGGTGATGCACGTCGTCCGCGGCGTACGCGAGCTGCTCCGGCGTGAGCGGACGGCGCGACCAGTCCGTTCGCGTCTGCCCCTTGTCGATCGAGTGACCGAGCTGCCGCGCCACCAGCTCGGCATAACCGGCTTGCGGCGGGAAGCCGAGCATGGCCGCGGCCACCTGGGTGTCGAAGACCGGCGCGGGCACCGGCCGGCCGCCGAGTTGCAGCACCTCGAGGTCCTGCCGCGCCGCGTGCAGGATCTTGAGCTTCGAGCGGTCGGAGAGCAGCCCATGGAGCGCGCCGAGGTCGAGCCCGGCCAGCGGATCCACGAGGAAGCAGTCGCTGTCGGTCGCCACCTGCACCAGGCAGAGGAGGGGGTAGTAGGTGCTCTCGCGCATGAACTCCGTGTCGATCGCAAGGCGAGTGGCCGCCTCGAGGCGGAACAGCGCCGCATCGAGCTGGGGCTGGGTGGTGACAAGCGTGGCGTCGCGCATGCGTCGTGATACCTGCGTGTAGAATTGCGGCTCCCAGGCCGCCGCATTCACATCGTGCAGCAGTTCCTCAGGATCTTCCTCGACATCGTACTCTGGCGGCGGGGCCCGCAGGACCTGCCGGCGTCGGGCCTGCTGGTCGTGATCACGCTCGCGGCCTACGTCCTGGTCGGCGCGGTGCAGCTTGCGCTGCTCGACGAGTCGGCCGCGACGTGGCTCGTGTTCCTGGTCGCGGATCCTGCGCTGCTCACCGCGTCGGTGTGGCTGCTGCTCAGGCTCTACGGCCACACGGAGCGCTTCCAGCAGGCGGCATCCGCCGTGCTCGGCACCGGCGCGCTGCTCGGCTTTGCGGTCTACCTGCCGCTGCAGATCATCGTGACGGGCCTCGGGTTCGACCCGGCCTCGCCGCTCGCCCAGGCGTCGGCGCTCCTGCTCGTCGTCGTCTTTGCGCTCGTCACGGGGCGCATCCTCAAGCTCGCGACGGGCTCGAGTCTCTTCACCGGCATCGCCGCCTCGCTCACATACTTCGTGGCCATCAACGCGCTGGTGGGCGCGGTGCAGGGCACGGGCAGCTGATCATGCACCTGCACATCATCGGTATCTGCGGCACGTTCATGGGCGGCATTGCCGCGCTCGCACGCGCGAGCGGCCACCGGGTCACGGGTTCGGACCGCTCCGTCTATCCGCCGATGAGCACGCAGCTCGCCTCGCTCGGCATCGAGGTGATCGAGGGCTACGGGCCGGACCAGGTCGCGTTGAATCCCGACGTGTTCGTGATCGGCAACGTGATGAGCCGCGGCAACCCGCTCATCGAGGAGATCCTGAACAGCGGCCGTCCGTACGAGTCCGGCCCCGAATGGCTCGCGCGCAACGTGCTCGCCGGGCGCTGGGTGCTCGGCGTCGCTGGAACGCACGGCAAGACCACGACCTCGAGCCTGCTCACCTCTATCCTCGAGCATGCGGGTCTCCAGCCCGGATTCCTCGTCGGCGGCGTGCCGCTCGACTTCGACGTGAGCGCACGGCTTGGCGCGGGCCGGCACTTCGTGGTCGAGGCCGACGAGTACGACACGGCGTTCTTCGACAAGCGCGCCAAGTTCGTGCACTACCGGCCGCGGACCGCGATCCTGAACAACCTCGAGCACGACCACGCCGACATCTACCCGGACGTGCCCTCCATACAGCGGCAGTTCCACCTGCTGCTTCGCACGATGCCGGGAAACGGCCGCATCGTGATGAACGGCGCCGACAAGAACCTCGAGCAGGTGCTCGAGATGGGTTGCTGGACGCCGGTCGAGCGCTTCGCCTCGACTTCGGCATCGGCTGCCGAGTGGCGCATCGACGCTGACCCGGCCACGGCCTGGGCGCGGTTCTCGGTGCACCACGCCGGGCGACACGTTGGCGACGTCGAGTGGGGCCTGCTCGGCCGCCACAACGCCGAGAATGGTCTTGCGGCACTTGCCGCGGCGCACCACGCCGGCGTGGAGGTGCGCTCCGGGATCGAGGCGCTCAGTCGCTTCCGCGGCGTGCGCCGGAGGCTCGAGGTGCGCGGCACCGTGGACGGCGTCGTGGTGTACGACGACTTCGCGCATCACCCCACGGCGATTTCGAGCACGCTCGAGGGCGTGCGTCAGAAGGCGGGCACCGGGCGCGTGATCGCGGTGCTCGAGCCGCGCTCGAACACCATGAAGCTCGGGACGCACAAGGCGGCGCTCGCCGAATCGCTGCGCGACGCGGATCGCGTATTCGTCTACAAGTCGCCCGACGTGAAGTGGGACGTCGCGGATGCGATGCGGCCGCTCGGCAGTCTCGCTGCCGTGCACGACGGAATCGATGCGCTGGTGTCGGCGCTGGTCTCCGAGGCACGCCCGGGCGACCACTTCGTGCTCATGAGCAACGGTTCCTTCGGCGGCCTGCACGAGCGCCTGCTGGCGGCGCTGCGGGCGCGAGGCGCGTGAGCGGGGCACGCAAGTTCCTGTTCGTGCCGGTCTCCGGTCCGGGCGGCGCGGGCGAGTACTACCGCTCGCTCGCGGTCGCGAGCGCGGTCGAGCGTCGCTGGCCCGGTTGCGAGATACGGTTCGTCCTGAGCCGCGACGCGCGTTACGGGGGCGACGCGCCGTATCCGCTGCTCCACGTCGATCGTTCGCCGACCTACGAGACCGGCGAGGTCATGGCGATCCTCGAGCGCGAGCGGCCCGACGTCGTCGTGTTCGACAGCGCGGGTCGCGCCGCGCAGTACCGCTGCGCGAAGAAGCTCGGCGCGCGGGTCGTGTTCGTGAGTTCCCGCGCCACGACGCGCCGCAAGGGCTTCAGGTTCCGCCGCATGCGATGGATGGACCAGCATTGGGTCGTGGTACCGCGCTTCCTCGGTGGCGGACTCGGTGCACTGGAGCGCCTGCGCGTGAGCCTGCTGCCGCGGTGCGAAGTCGTGTTCCTCGACGTGCTGCACGAGCCCGTGGACGAGGCGGGGACCGGAGACCTGCAGCGACGGCTGGGCGTCGAGCCCGGACGCTATGTGCTCGCGTGCCCGGGGGGAGGAGGCGTTTTCGGCGGCGGGCCCGATGCCGCGCAGGTCTTTTACGATGCGAGCTGCGAACTCGCGAGCAGGACAGGGATGCCGGTCGTCGCGGTGCTGGGTCCACGATTCGCCATGCCGCGGTCGGCGCCGCCCGGCGTGCATGTCCTCGCGGGCCTGCCGAACTCGCAGCTCATGGGGATGCTGCGCGACGCGAGGATCGGCGTGATCAACGGCGGAAGCCTGTTGATGCAGGCGCTCGAGCTGCGCGCGCCGTGTGTCGCGGCTCCAATTTCGGAGGACCAGCCGCCGCGGCTCGCGGCCTGCGCGGCCCGCGGGCTGCTGCGGCCTGCAGCACTCGAGGTCGCATCGCTGGTCCACGAGGCGACAGCGCTCCTCGCCGACGGCGAACGGGAGCGGCTGCGCTCGCGTCTCGACGAACTCGCCCTCGCCAACGGGCTCGAGCTCGCGGTCGATGCGATCGAGCGGCTGCTGTCCCGGGACGCCTCCCGGCGCAGCTAGTCGCGGATTTTCGCGAAGACCCGCTGCGCAGCGGCGATCGTCGCGTCGATCTCGCGGTCGGTGTGCGCGGCCGAGACGAACCCGGCTTCGAAGGCCGAGGGCGCGAGGTACACGCCCTGGTCCAGCATGCCGTGGAAGAAGCGCTTGAAGCGCTCGACGTTGCAGGCGGTCGCTTGCGCGTAGGACGTGACCTGCGGGGCGTCCGTGAAGAACAGGCCGAACATGCCGCAGACGTGATTGGTCGCGAGCGGGACGCCGGCGGAGCGCGCCGCCTCGCCGAGGCCGGTCACCAGCCGTTCGGTCGTCACGGCGAGCTTCGCGTGGAAGCCGGGAACCGACAGTCCGTCGAGCGTTGCGAGCCCCGCGGCCATGGCGACAGGGTTGCCCGACAGCGTGCCGGCCTGGTACACGGGCCCGAGAGGCGCGATGTGCTCCATGATCTCGCGGCGGCCGCCGAAGGCGCCGACCGGCATGCCGCCGCCGACGATCTTGCCGAGTGTCGTCAGGTCCGGGCGGATGCCGTAGAGCTCCTGCGCGCCCCCGCGCGCGACGCGAAAGCCGGTCATCACCTCGTCGAAGATCAGCACTGCGCCGTGGCGCGTGCACTCCTCGCGCAGCGTCTCGAGGAAGCCGGGCACGGGCGGGATGCAGTTCATGTTGCCTGCGATCGGCTCGACGATGACGCAGGCCACCTCGCCACCGAGTTCGGCGAACGCCGCGCGCACCTGCGCCGCGTCGTTGTAGGTGAGCGTGACGGTGTGCGCAGCGAGCTCGGGCGGGACGCCGGGCGAGGTGGGCACGCCGAGCGTGAGCGCGCCGGATCCTGCCTTCACCAGCAGCGAGTCGGAGTGGCCGTGGTAGCAGCCCTCGAACTTGATGATCTTGTTGCGGCCGGTGTAGCCACGCGCCAGCCGGATCGCGCTCATGGTCGCCTCGGTGCCCGAGCTCACCATGCGCACGAGCTCGATCGACGGGACGATTTCGATGATGCGGCGGGCGACGACGGTCTCGAGTGCGGTCGGCGCGCCGAATGACAGGCCGTTCTCCGCGGTCTCCTGCACCGCGCGGATCACCGCCGGGTCCGCGTGCCCGAGGATCATCGGCCCCCAGGAGCCGACGTAGTCGATGAACTGCCGGCCGTCGGCCGACCAGACGTGCGGCCCCTTCGCCTTCTTGAAGAAGATCGGCTCGCCGCCGACGCCCCGGAACGCTCGAACCGGCGAATTGACGCCTCCCGGAATGACCTTGCAGGCTTCGGTGTACAGACTCACGATTTCGGGCTCCAGCGCTGGGTGTCGGTTGCGTAGTCTAGCAAGCGATCACCCCATGGGCGTCGATCGCGGACGGTGCCTTGCGTCGAGCTGCTATTGCTGCGTAACCGCGTAGCCGCGCTGTCGCAGCAGGTCGACGACGCTCTCGGGGCCGACGAGATGCAACGCGCCGACGACCACGAGGTAGTCGTCCCGCTCGTCCAGGAGCCCGGCGAGGCGGCCGACCCACGCGCGGTTGCGGTCCACGGTCAGGCGCCGGTAAAGGTCGGGGAATTGCCCGTATTCCGCCGACAGGAGCCGGGCCAGCGCTGCCGTGTCGCCCGCCCGCCAGGCGCGCATGAGTTGGTCGAGTTCGCGGTCGAGGTGCGCCGACTCGTCCAGCGTCATCACCAGGAATCGCTTCTGCTGCGCCAGCGGCATGCCTGCCAGCATCTGGAACTGCTGCGCCGCGGTCTCCAGCCCCTCGATGGGCTTGTGCGCCTCGATCGCGCGGGTGGTGAGCGTCTGCTCGATGCCGTACTCCGGGGAGAAACCGCGGCTCGCGAGCTCGACGTCGAGAAGTGCGATCGCGACGAACCAGGGCGCGAAGGCGTCGAGTGCCTCGAGGTCGAGGCCCGCCTTGCGGACCCGCTCGTCGATCGAGGCGTAGTCGCTGCCGAGCACGCCGCGCAGCGTCTGGCCTTCGGGCAGGAGTGCGGCCTGCTGCATTTCCGTCGCCATCGCGAGCGGGTCGGCGCCGACGTCGTCCAGGTCGATTTCCATGACCAGGCGCTCCGCGTCGTCGAACGCGTGCTCGGCGGCGGCGGGCAGGGCCGCGTCGCCGGCCCGCAGCACGTGAACGGATCCGAGCAGGTAGACCGTGTTCTGCTTGCCCTTTACGGCCCACAGGATGTTCCGGCCGTCGGCCAGCCCGGCCATCGGCAGGGCGAGCGCGACCGCGGCGAGGGCCAGTTTCGCGACGAAACCCGTTGCGCGTCCGGTCGTGTGCGTGGTCGGGCGTGGCGACATGGAGGCATTGTCCACGTTCCGGGCCGCGCCGCGAACCGAAAGTGCCGACTCGCGACGTGGGCGCGCATTACGATAGCGCCGACCGGCCAGCAGGCCCCGTCGCACCCGGTGGACCGCAAGGGGAAAGACATGTCCAGCCATTCGATTTCGCTCACCGATACGCTGTACGACTACCTGCATTCCGTGTCCCTGCGCGAGTCGGAGCTGCAGCGCCGGCTGCGGGAGGAAACGGCAGGGGACCCGATGTCGCGCATGCAGATCTCGCCGGAGCAGGGGCAGTTCATGGCGCTGCTCGCGCGCCTGATGGATGCCCGGCGCTGCATCGAAGTCGGCGTGTTCACGGGCTACTCGTCGCTGGCGGTGGCACTCGCGCTGCCCGCCGACGGCCGCATCGTCGCGTGCGACGTGAGCGAGCAGTGGACCTCGGTCGCGCGCCGCTACTGGGCGGAGGCCGGGGTGGCAGACCGCATCGACCTGCGGCTCGCGCCGGCGCTCGAGACGCTGGACGCAATGCTCGCGGCCGGTGACGGCGGCACGTTCGACCTGGCGTTCATCGACGCCGACAAGACGAATTATCTCGGCTACTACGAGCGCGTGCTCGCGTTGCTGCGGCCGGGTGGCCTCATCCTCGTCGACAACACGCTGTGGAGCGGGCGCGTTGCCGATCCGGAGGTCGCGGATGCCGACACGGTGGCGCTGCGGCACTTCAACGAGCGCCTGCATCGCGACGAACGCATCGACCTGTCGATGCTGCCGGTCGGAGACGGCCTCACCCTCGCCCGCAAGAAATAGGGAAAAGGGGACATTCTCCGTTTCCGGGGCGGAAACGGAGAATGTCCCCTTTTCCGCGTCGGGTTGCAGGCGTCGACCCGGTCGATCGCCTGCAACCCGGCACCGAACTCAGTATTTGTAGTGATCCGGCTTGTACGGCCCCTGCGCCGCGACGCCGATGTACGCCGCCTGCTCCGCAGTGAGCTCGGTGAGTGCCGCGCCGATGCGCCCGAGGTGCAGTCGCGCGACCTTCTCGTCGAGGTGCTTCGGCAGCACGTAGACCTGCTTCTGGTATTTCGCCCCGTGCTGGAAGAGCTCGATCTGCGCCAGCACCTGGTTCGTGAACGAGTTGGACATCACGAACGACGGGTGGCCCGTGCCACACCCGAGGTTCACGAGCCGGCCCTCGGCCAGGATGATCAGGCGGCGGCCGTCGGGGAAGACCACGTGGTCGACCTGCGGCTTGATGTTCTCCCACTGGTACTGGCGCAGCGAGGCGATGTCGATCTCGCTGTCGAAGTGGCCGATGTTGCACACGATCGCCTGGTGCCTCATGCGGCGCATGTGATCGTGCGTGATCACGTTCAGGTTGCCGGTCGCGGTGACGAAGATGTCGGCCTTGTCGCAGGCATCTTCCATCGTGACGACCTTGTAGCCCTCCATCGCGGCCTGCAGCGCGCAGATCGGGTCGATCTCGGTGACCCAGACCTGGGCCGAAAGCGCGCGCAGCGACTCGGCCGAGCCCTTGCCCACGTCGCCGTAACCGCACACGACCGCCACCTTGCCCGCCACCATCACGTCGGTGGCGCGCTTGATGGCGTCCACCAGCGACTCGCGGCAGCCGTAGAGGTTGTCGAACTTGGACTTCGTCACCGAGTCGTTGACGTTGATCGCGGGGAACGGCAGCGCGCCGCGCTTCGCGGCCTCGTACAGGCGCTTCACGCCGGTGGTGGTCTCCTCGGTGACGCCCTTGATCTCGGCGAGCCGCGCCGAGTACCAGCCGGGCTGCGTCTCGAGCCGCTTGCGGATCGAGGCGTACAGGAAGGTCTCCTCCTCGTTGGTCGGCTTGGCGACCAGCGAGCGGTCCTGCTCCGCGCGCGCGCCGAGCATGAGCAGCAGCGTCGCGTCGCCGCCGTCGTCGAGGATCATGTTGGCCTGCTTGCCGCCGGGCCACTCGAAGATGCGGTGGGTGAACTCCCAGTACTCCTCGAGCGATTCGCCCTTGTAGGCGAACACCGGCGTGCCGCCTGCCGCGATCGCTGCCGCGGCGTGGTCCTGGGTCGAGTAGATGTTGCAGGATGCCCAGCGCACGTCCGCGCCGAGCGCCTTCAGCGTCTCGATCAGCATCGCGGTCTGGATGGTCATGTGCAGCGAGCCCGCGATGCGGGCGCCGGCGAGCGGCTTCGAGGCCTCGAACTCGCGGCGGGTCGACATGAGACCGGGCATCTCGGTCTCGGCGATGGCCATTTCCTTGCGGCCCCAGTCGGCCAGCGACAGGTCGGCCACCACGAAATCCTGGTTCTTCGGGGGGAGTAGCGACGGCGTTCATCATTCGGTCCTCTCGTTGACCGTGATGGCCCGGGCCAGGAATCGGTGTGGATTCGCTCGCCCGACCTGCACGGAGGTCAGCGAGCGCGGTTGGGATGGTCCCAAGTGCCTGAGCCTGGCGGGCTGGGTGCCCGTTGCAGCGCTCCTCAGGCGAGGGCGCGATTGTGCCCCGGCCAGCCTCGCGGGGCAAGAATGGCGCGGCACCTGGCCGGCACGCTGCGCGACCGGACCTGGGGTCTGTCGCGGCTTCGCCCGGAAATATGCTCGCCGGAACAGACCCCACGCCCGGCCGCGACCTCGCGCCATCCGCAGCGACCGACGTGAGGCGCAGGCCGCATCCTGTTCCGCGAGCATGTTTCCTCGCGAGCGGGAACAGGATGCGGGCGGCGTCCTGTGCCGGCTAGACGCCTGCGTCCTTCCTGAGCGCCTCGGCCTTGTCGGTCTTCTCCCACGTGAAGGCCGTAAAGGCCTCGCTCTTCTCGACTTTCTTCCCGCCGATGAATTCCTTCCACTTGTAGGTCATGTGGACGGGCTCGCGGCCGAAGTGGCCATAGGCGGCGGTCGGGCGGTACATCGGATGCACGAGGTCGAGCATCTTAACGATGCCGTAGGGACGCAGGTCGAAGTGCGCGCGCACCAGTTTCTCGAGGCGCGCCTCGTCCACCTTTGCAGTGCCGAACGTCTCGACGGTGATCGAGGTCGGCTCGGCCACGCCGATCGCGTAGGACACCTGGATCTCGCAGCGGTCCGCGAGGCCCGCGGCGACCAGGTTCTTGGCGACGTAGCGCGCCGCGTAGGCGGCTGAACGATCGACCTTCGACGGGTCCTTGCCCGAGAACGCGCCGCCGCCGTGGCGGGCCATGCCGCCATAGCTGTCCACGATGATCTTGCGTCCCGTGAGGCCGCAGTCGCCCACCGGACCGCCGATCACGAAGTTGCCGGTCGGATTGATGTGGAAGCGCGTCTGCTTTCCGAGCCATTCACGCGGCAGCACGTGCTTGATGATGAGTTCCATCACCGCCTCGCGCAGGTCCCCGAGCTTCACGTCCGGGTCGTGCTGCGTCGAGAGCACGACGGCATCGAGGCCCACGACCTTGCCCTTCTCGTAGCGGCAGGTCACCTGCGACTTCGCGTCGGGGCGCAGCCACGGCAGCAGGTTGCTCTTGCGGACTTCGGCCTGTCGCTCGACGAGGCGGTGCGCGTACAGGATCGGCGCGGGCATGAGCGAGTCGGTTTCGTTCGACGCGTAGCCGAACATGAGGCCCTGGTCGCCGGCGCCCTGTTCCTCGGGGTTCGCGCGGTCCACGCCCATGGCGATGTCGGGCGACTGCTTGCCGATGATGTTGAGCACGCCGCAGGTGCGGCCGTCGAATCCGACGTGCGACGACGTGTAGCCGATGTCGGTGATCACGCCACGCACCAGGTCCTCGAGGTCGATCCAGGCCTCGGTGGTCACCTCTCCGGCGACGATGGCGACGCCGGTCTTGACCAGCGTTTCGCAGGCCACGCGCGCCTTCTTGTCCTGCGCGAGCATGGCGTCGAGGACGGCATCGGAGATCTGGTCGGCGACCTTGTCCGGGTGGCCTTCCGAGACGGACTCCGACGTGAAGAGGTAACTGTCTGACATCTCTGGTATTCCGGGCGCGCTGACGGGTCGCGAAGTATCTGCCGCCGGGCACCCCGTTGGCAAACCCGGCGGGGACATTCTCCTTTCCAAGAAATAGGGGACATTCCCCTGTGGCCGACTACGGGAGCTACCTGGTCTGCCGCAAATAGGGGAATGTCCCCTATTTCTTGGAAAGGAGGATGTCCCCCTTCTGCGGTTATTCACGACTTTGCAAACGCCCCGCCCGGGGCGCGAAAATACCCGACTACCTCGAGGGCTCATCAATATGCCGACCCGCAGGCAACTCGCCAACGCCATCCGTGCCTTGAGCATGGACGCCGTTCAGAAAGCCAACTCCGGCCACCCGGGCATGCCGATGGGCATGGCGGACATCGCGCAGGTCCTGTGGGGCGACCACCTCAAGCACAACCCGTCGAACCCGGCATGGCCGGACCGCGACCGCTTCGTACTGTCGAACGGCCACGGCTCGATGCTGCTCTATTCGCTCCTGCACCTCACCGGATATCCGCTCGCCATCGAAGACCTGCAGAATTTCCGGCAGTTCGGCTCGCACACGGCCGGGCACCCGGAGCGGGACCTGCATCTCGGCATCGAGACGACGACGGGCCCGCTCGGCCAGGGCCTGGCCAACGCGGTCGGCATGGCGCTTGCGGAGAGGATCCTTGCCGCAACCTTCAACCGCCCCGGCCACGACATCGTCGATCACCGTACCTGGGTATTCCTCGGCGACGGCTGCCTCATGGAAGGCGTGTCGCACGAAGCCTGCTCGCTCGCGGGCACCCTCGGGCTCGGCAAGCTCATCTGCTTCTACGACGACAACGGAATCTCGATCGATGGCGAGGTGCACGGCTGGTTCACCGACGACACGCCGAAGCGTTTCGAGGCCTACGGCTGGCAGGTGATTCCCGGCGTGGACGGTCACGACGCGGACGCCGTGGCGCGCGCGATCGCCGCGGCAACCGCGGAAACCGCACGTCCCACGCTCATCTGCTGCAAGACCATCATCGGCTGGGGCGCCCCGAACAAGCAGGGCACCGAGGCCACGCACGGTGCGGCGCTCGGCGAGGCGGAGGTGGCCGCGGCACGGCAGAACCTCGGCTGGCCGTACGAGCCCTTCGTGATTCCCGACGAACTGAAGCGCGCCTGGGACGCGCGCGAGCGCGGCGCGGCGGCCGAACGCGACTGGACCGGGCGGCTTGCGGCCTATCGCAAGGCCCACCCGGAGCTCGCGGCCGAACTCGAACGCCGTCTCGCGGGTCGCCTGCCGGAGGGCTGGCGCCAGTCGCTCGCGGACTTCGTGCGGGCCGCGCAGGAGAAGCCCGCGGCCGTGGCGACCCGATCCTCGTCGCAGCAGGTGCTGAACGTGCTCGGCGCCTCGGTGCCGGAACTCCTCGGTGGATCCGCCGACCTCACCGGGTCGAACAACACGAACCACAAGGGATCGAAGGCGGTCACCCACGACGACTTCAGCGGAAACTACCTGCATTACGGCGTGCGCGAGTTCGGCATGACCGCCATCATGAACGGCGTTGCGCTGCACGGCGGGTTCGTTCCTTACGGCGGCACGTTCCTGGTGTTCTCCGACTACGCGCGGAACGCCGCGCGCATGGCGGCGCTCATGCAGCAGGGCGTGATCCTCGTCTACACCCACGACTCGATCGGCCTGGGCGAGGACGGTCCGACGCACCAGCCCGTGGAGCACGTCGCGAGCCTGCGCCTGATCCCGAACATGCGAGTGTGGCGCCCCTGCGATACGGTGGAGACCGCGGCGGCCTGGGCCGACGCGCTCGAGCGGCGCGACGGCCCGACGAGCCTGATCCTGAGCCGACAGGCCCTGCCGGCCATGGCGCGCAGCGCAGCGCAGACCGCGGACATCGCGCGGGGCGGCTACGTGCTCGTGGACTGCAACGGCACGCCCGACTGTGTGCTGATCGCGACAGGTTCGGAGGTCGGGCTGGCCGCGGACGCGGCCAAGGGCCTGGCCGCGGGCGGTCGCAAGGTGCGCATCGTCTCGATGCCCTGCACCAGCGTCTTCGACACGCAGCCGCAACAGTACCGTGACAGCGTATTGCCCCACGGAGTGCCGCGCGTGGCCATCGAGGCCGGCGTCAGCGCGGGCTGGTGGCGCTACGTCTCCGGCGGCGGGGCGGTCGTCGGCATGGACGTATTCGGCGCATCCGCGCCCGCTTCGAAGCTGTTCGAACACTACGGCTTCACGCGTGACAACGTGATCAAGACTGTGGAAGCACTGCTCAGGTCCTGAGCGAAGCAATTTCATCTTCTGGGAGGTCGAGACATGACTATCAAGGTCGGCATCAACGGGTTCGGGCGCATCGGTCGCATGGTTTTCCGCGCGGCTGCGCGCGACTTCAAGGACATCGAGATCGTCGGCATCAACGACCTGCTCGAGCCCGAGTACCTCGCCTACATGCTCAAGTACGACTCGGTGCACGGCCGCTTCAAGGGCGACGTGTCGGTCGAGGGCAGCACGCTGGTGGTGAACGGCAGGAAGATCCGCCTCACGGCGGTCAAGGACCCGGCCGAGCTCAAGTGGGGCGAGATTGGCGCGGACGTCATCATCGAGTCCACGGGCCTGTTCCTGACCAAGGAAACCGGCGAGAAGCACGTCGCGGCGGGCGCAAAGAAAGTGATCATGTCGGCGCCGTCGAAGGACGACACGCCCATGTTCGTGTTCGGCGTGAACGACAAGACCTACGCAGGCCAGGCGATCATCTCGAATGCTTCCTGCACGACGAACTGCCTCGCGCCGGTGGCCAAGGTGCTGAACGACACCTGGGGCATCAAGCGCGGCCTGATGACGACCGTGCACGCGGCCACGGCCACGCAGAAGACCGTGGACGGCCCGTCGAACAAGGACTGGCGCGGCGGCCGCGGCATCCTCGAGAACATCATCCCGTCGTCGACCGGAGCCGCGAAGGCCGTGGGCAAGGTCATCCCGGAGCTCAACAAGAAGCTCACGGGCATGGCGTTCCGCGTGCCGACCTCCGACGTGTCGGTGGTGGACCTCACGGTCGAGCTCTCGAAGCCGGCGAAGTACGAAGAGATCTGCGCGGCGATGAAGGCGGCCTCCGAGGGCGCGATGAAGGGCGTGCTCGGCTACACGAAGGAGAAGGTGGTCGCGACCGACTTCCGTGGCGAAAGCTGCACGTCGGTGTTCGATGCCGACGCCGGCATCGCGCTCGACGACACGTTCGTCAAGGTCGTGGCCTGGTACGACAACGAGTGGGGCTATTCCTGCAAGGTCCTGGAGATGGCCCGGGTGATCTCGAAGTAGGTCGCGGCATCGGGATCGATCGGCAGGTACAACGCATAACAGGTGGAGAAAACCATGGTGTCCGTCCTACGCATGAGCGACGTCGACCTCAAGGGCAAGCGCGTGTTGATCCGCGAGGACCTCAACGTGCCGGTGAAGAATGGCGTCGTCACCAGCGACGCGCGCATCCGCGCTTCGCTGCCGACGATCCGGGCGGCGCACGATGCGGGCGGGCGCGTGATCGTCATGTCGCACCTCGGCCGGCCCGAGGAGGGCGTGCCCGCGGAGGAGTTCTCGCTCGCGCCGGTCGCGGCCCGGATTTCGGAGCTGCTCGGCCTCAAGGTGCGCTTCGAACGGGAGTGGCTGGACGGCGTCGCCTGCGAGCCGGGCGAGATCGTGCTGGTCGAGAACGTGCGATTCAACAAGGGCGAGAAGAAGAACCGCGACGACCTCGCGCAGAGGATGGCCGCGCTCTGCGACGTCTACGTCATGGACGCCTTCGCCACGGCGCACCGCGCCGAGGCGAGCACCCACGGCGTGGCGAAATTCGCGCCGGTGGCCTGCGCGGGTCCGCTGCTCACGGGCGAACTCGAGGCGCTCGAGAAGGCACTCGGCAGCCCGAAGCGTCCGCTGGTCGCGATCGTCGGCGGGTCGAAGGTTTCCACCAAGCTCACGGTGCTCGAACACCTGCTCGGCAAGGTGGACCGGCTGATCGTCGGCGGCGGAATCGCCAACACGTTCCTGGCTGCGGCGGGCCTGCCCATCGGCAAGTCGCTGCACGAAGCCGACATGATCGACATCGCGCGCGGGCTGCTCGAGCGCTCGAAGGCGGCCGGCGTCGAGATTCCGCTGCCGACGGACGTCGTGGTGGCCGACGAGTTCTCGGCCACCGCGGAAGCGGACGTGAAACCCGTCGCGGGCGTCGCGGCCGACGAGATGATCCTCGACATCGGGCCGGACACCGCCGAGCGGTTTGCAGGTTCGCTGAAAGGCGCGGGCACCATCGTCTGGAACGGGCCGGTCGGCGTGTTCGAATTCGACCAGTTCGGCGAGGGGACGCGCGTCCTTGCGCAGGCCATCGCGCGCAGTCCGGCGTTCTCCATCGCCGGCGGCGGCGACACGATCGCCGCGATCGAGAAATACGGCGTCGGCGCGGACATTTCCTACATTTCGACGGCGGGCGGGGCGTTCCTCGAGTTCCTCGAGGGCAAGAAGCTGCCGGCGGTGGAAGTGCTGGAGGCCAGGGCCGCCGGAGGCGGAGCGCGGTTGGCGACCGGCGGTTAGAAGGAATGGCGGATAGGGGATAGCGGATAGCGGATAGCGGGATAGCCGGGCAGTCCCGGCACTGGTTATCCCCTGTCCGCTGCTCGCTGTCCGCTGGCCCGGCTGACCGCTCGACCGCTGCTCACCAGGCGCTGTCCCGCCGCCGGCCCCTAGTCACGCCTCCGTCTCTTCGTCACTATCCGCTAACCGCTAGTCACTAACCGCTTCCGGAATGCTCCGCCGCACCAAGATCGTCGCCACCCTCGGACCGGCCACCGACGCGCCCGGCGTGCTCGAGGACGTCATTCGCCGTGGCGCGGACGTCGTGCGGGTCAATTTCTCGCACGGCAAGGCGGAGGACCATCGCGCGCGCGTTGAAGGCGTGCGCCGCGCGGCCGCGGCCGTGGGCAAGCACGTCGCCGTGCTGGGCGACCTGCAGGGTCCCAAGATCCGCATCGAGGCCTTCGCCATGGGCCCGGCAGTGCTCACGGAGGGCGATTCCTTCGTGCTCGACCCCGCGATCGGCGCCCACGATGGCACGGACCGGGCCGTCGGCATGACCTACCCCGATCTCGCGACCGACGTCGCCCCGGGCGACGAACTGATCCTCGGTGACGGGCAGATCGAGCTGCGCGTCGTCGGTGTCGAGGGTTCGAGGGTCGAGTGCCGGGTGCTGACCGGCGGCGAGCTTTCCGACCACAAGGGCATCAACCGGCGCGGCGGCGGCCTCTCCGCACAGGCGCTCACCGACAAGGACCGGGAGGACGTGCGGCTCGCGGCGTCGCTCGACGTGGACTACCTGGCGGTATCGTTCGTTCGCCAGGCCTCGGACGTCGAGGAAGCGCGGACGCTGTTGAGGGCGGCGGGCAGCGACGCCTTCATCGTCGCGAAGATCGAGCGCAGCGAAGCGATCCCGCGGCTCGAGGAGATCATCAAGGCCAGCGATGCCGTGATGGTCGCCCGGGGGGACCTGGGCGTCGAGGTCGGCTATGCGCAGCTCACCGGGCTGCAGAAGCAGATCCTGTACATGGCGCGCAGCCTCGACCGCGTGACGATCACCGCGACGCAGATGATGGAATCGATGATCCACAGCCCGGTGCCGACGCGCGCCGAGGTATCCGACGTCGCGAACGCAGTGCTCGACGGCAGCGATGCGGTGATGCTGTCGGGAGAGTCGGCGGTGGGCAAATACCCGAGCCGCGCCGTCGAGGCCATGGCGGAGGTGATCGAAGGCGCGGAGAAATACCAGCTCGCGCGCGAGCGGGGCCGGGATCGCATCGAGGGTCGCGTCACGGAGTTCGCCCAGGCCATCGCGCACGCGGTGATGTTCACCGCGAACCACATGGACGTCGAGGCGATCGTGGCGCTGACCGAGTCCGGCTCCACGCCGCTGTGGATGTCGCGCATCCGCTCGGACATCCCGATCTTCGCCTTCACCCGTCACGAGCGCACGCGTCGCCGCGTCGCGCTCTACCGCGGGGTCTATCCCATCCCGTTCGACATCACGCATACCGAGCCGGCAGAGCTCTACCGCGCGATCTCGAAGGAGCTGCTCGACCGCGGGCACGTGCAGCCGGGCGACGAACTGATCCTGACGCTCGGCGAGCTGTCTGGCGTCTCGGGCAGGACCAATACCATGAAGCTGCTCACGGTCGAGCAATAGCGGCCGCTGCGGCCGGAGGAGTCGAGTTGTCAGGAAAATTCGAAGGCACGGAGCGCTACGTCGCGACCGAGGACCTGATGATGGCGGTCAATGCCGCCGTGACGCTGACTCGCCCGCTGCTGGTCAAGGGCGAGCCGGGCACCGGCAAGACGCAGCTCGCCGAGGAGATCGCGCTGGCGCTCGGCAAGCCGCTCTACCGCTGGCACATCAAGTCAACGACCAAGGCCCAGCACGGGCTCTACGAGTACGACGCGGTCTCGCGCCTGCGCGATTCGCAGCTCGGCGAAGCGAAGGTCCACGACATCGGCAATTACATCGTCAAGGGCCGCCTCTGGGAGGCGTTCGACAGCGCGGAGCAGGCGGTGCTCCTGATCGACGAGATCGACAAGGCCGACATCGAGTTCCCGAACGACCTGCTGCTCGAGCTCGACCGCATGGAGTTCTTCGTCTACGAGACGCGCGAGCTCGTGAAGGCACGTAAGCGGCCGATCGTGGTGATCACCAGCAACAACGAGAAGGAGCTGCCCGACGCGTTCCTGCGCCGCTGCTTCTTCCATTTCATCCGGTTCCCGGACGCCGAGACGATGACGCGAATCGTCGCTGTGCACTACCCGCAGCTCAAGCGCGAGCTGCTGTCGGAGGCGCTGAACGCCTTCTACAAGCTGCGCGAGGTGCCCGGGCTCAAGAAGAAGCCCTCCACGTCGGAGCTGCTCGACTGGCTGAAGCTGCTGCTCGCCGAGGATGTGCCGCCCGAGGCGCTGCGCACCGACGACCCGCGCAAGAGCCTGCCGCCGATGTACGGCGCGCTGCTCAAGAACGAGCAGGACGTGCACCTCTTCGAGCAGCTCGTGTTCCTGCAGCGGCGGCAGCAGAACCGCAGCTGAGTGCCGCCATGACTCGCGCCGCGCACCGAGCCGCGGATGGCTGCCGGGATGTCCCGGGCGGGCCGTGGAGGCATGGATGCCGGGCTCCGGAGCTCGGCATGGATGGGCTCGCGCGGCCCGGCCGGGACATTCCGGCAGCCAGCCGACGCTGGCGGCGCGCGGCGGGGCGCGAGCCATGCTGACGCGATTCTTCTTCACGCTGCGCGAGGCCGGGATCCCGGTGTCGCTGACCGAGCACCTGACGCTGCTCGAGGCGCTCGAGGCGCGCGTCGCGAGCCTGAAGGTGGACGACTTCTACTGGCTCGCGCGCACGGCGCTGGTCAAGGACGAAAAGCACTTCGACCGCTTCGACCGCGCGTTCGCCGCGCATTTCCGCGGCGTCGAGCGGGCGTTCGGGTCGCTGGACGCCGCGCTTCCGGCCGACTGGCTGCGCAAGCTCGTGGAGCGCAACTTCACCGAGGAGGAGAAGGCGCAGATCGAGGCCCTCGGCGGCTGGGAAAAGCTCATGCAGACGCTCGAGGAGCGGTTGAAGGAGCAGAAGGGGAGGCACGAGGGCGGCAACAAGTGGATCGGCACGGGCGGCACCTCGCCGTTCGGCCACGGCGGCTACAATCCCGAAGGCGTCCGCATCGGCGGCCCCGGCGGGCAGAAGAGCGCGGTCAAGGTCTGGGAACGGCGCGATTACCGCAACCTGGACGACACCGTCGAGCTCGGCACGCGCAACATCAAGATCGCGCTCCGCAAGCTGCGCCGCTTCGCGCGCGAGGGCGCCGCGGACGAGTTCGACCTGGGCGGCACCATCGACGCGACGGCGCGCAATGCCGGGCTGCTCGACCTCAAGTTCGTGCCCGAGCGGCACAATGCGCTCAAGGTTCTGCTGTTCCTCGACGTCGGCGGTTCGATGGAAAGCCACGTGCGGGTCTGCGAGGAGCTGTTCTCGGCGACGCGCAGCGAGTTCAAGCACCTCGAATACTTCTACTTCCACAACTTCCTGTACGAGTCGGTGTGGAAGGACGGTCGTCGCCGGCATTCCGAGCGCACGCCGCTCGCGGAGATCCTGCGGACCTACCCGCCCGACTACCGGGTGATCTTCGTCGGCGACGCGAGCATGAGCCCCTACGAGATCATGCAGCCCGGGGGCAGCATCGAACACTGGAACGACGAGGCGGGCGCCGTGTGGATGCAGCGCCTCACGCAGCGCTTCCATCGCCACGCATGGCTGAATCCCGAGCCGGAGGAGCGCTGGGACTACACCGCATCGATCGGGATCGTGCGGCAGTTGCTCGACGACCGCATGTTCCCGCTGACCCTGGGCGGGCTCGACCGCGGGATCAAGGCGCTGAAGAACTAGGGGACATTCTGCTTTTCCGCGCCGAGCGAAACAGTGAATGTCCCCTGCCGCACGTTCCTGCTAGCCGGTCTTCTGTGCCGCCTTGAGTGCCTTCAGGTCGTCGAGAACGACCTTGGAGTGGCCGTCCGGATCCACGGTCTCGTAGCGCTTCGCGATGCGGCCTTGCGGGTCGATGATGAACGTCTCGCGGCGCGCCATCTCCATCATGCCCATGTACGTCTTGAGCACGCCGTATTCTTTCGTCACCGCCTTGGTCGGGTCGGCGAGCAGCGTGAACGGCAGGCTGTGCTTCTCCGCGAATGCCTTGTGGTCGCCCACGTCGTCGACGCTGATGCCGAGGACCACGGCGCCTTCCTTGTCGAAGGCGAAGATGTTGTCGCGGAAGGCGCAGGCTTCCGTCGTGCAGCCCGGCGTGTCGTCCTTCGGGTAGAAGTAGAGCACCACCCACTTGCCCTTGTAGTCGGAGAGGCTGTGCCACTTGCCGTTCTGGTCCTGAAGCTTGAACGGCGGCGCCGCGCTGCCGACGGCCGGCGCGTCCGCGAACGCGGGAATCGCGAGCGCGAGGAGGGCAGCGAACAGGATCGCGAGGCGGGTCGGTGCGGCGTGTGTCATGGGGCTCTCTTGCATGGGCGGAAGGTCGCCACGAGCATGCCATACTAGTCCCCGGCCGGGACCCTGTCAGCGAGGGCGGCGATTGGCAGCCTCCAGCTCAGAGACCAACTACCTGTTCCTCGAGAATCGCGAGGCGCTCGTGCTCGCGGGCGGAGGGCGCGCGTGCGGCCTACCAGGTGGGCGTCCTGGGCGCGATCGCGGACTGGCTGCCGGAAGACGCGCCCTGTCCCTTCGAGGTCCTGGTAGGCACTTCTGCAGGCGCGCTCAATGCCGCGGCGCTGGTCGCTCGCGCCGCGAGATTCCGTGACGCCGTTGGCGTGCTGGAGGAAGTCTGGTCCGGGTTCCGCGTGGAGCAGGTCGTGCGGGCCGACACTGCCACGACGCTCAGGGCGGGGCTGCACTGGGGCCTGTCGGTGGTTTCCGGTGGCTGGCTCCTGGCGCCGCCGCGCTCCCTGCTCGACACCTCGCCACTGCGCGAGCTCCTGCTGCGTACGATTCCGATGGATGGCATCCGGGCCAGCGTCGAGGCCGGGCTCGTGCGGGCGCTGGCGGTCGCGACCACCAGCTACTCGACCGGCAAGGCCGTGGCGTTCTTCGAGGGCGCTCCCTCGGTCGAGGAGTGGTCGAGGGTCAGGCGCACGGGCGTCCGTCGCCGCATCGACATCGACGTGCTGATGGCGAGCGCCGCGATTCCCTTCATCTTCCCGGCGGGCCGCGTGGACGGCGACTATTACGGCGACGGCGCGATGCGCCAGCTCGCGCCGCTGAGCCCTGCGGTGCACATGGGCGCGAACCGCCTGCTGGTCGTCGGCACCCGCGCGGAAGCCGCAGCCTCGCCCGCCGACGTGTCGACCGACCGCCCGCCCAGCCCCGGAAACCTGCTCGGCTTCGTGCTCGACTCGCTGTTCACCGACGGACTGTCGATCGACCTCGAGCGGCTGCGGCAGATCAATGCGATCCTGCAGTCGGACGGGGCGGGCAGCTTTCCGCAGCGGCGGCCGATCGAGGCGCTGGTCATCGAGCCCAGCGACGACACGACGGCGCTCGCGCGGCGCCACCTGCGCGCGATGCCGCGCAGCCTTCGGAACCTGCTGCGCACCATCGGGGCGCTCGAGGCTCGCGGCGGCCTGCTCGCGAGCTACCTGCTGTTCGAGTCCTCATACACGACGGAACTCATGCGTCTCGGCCGCGCGGATGCGCAGGCGCGTCGTCAAGAGATCGAGGCATACCTGATACCGCGCGCGAGCTCTCGGTAGTCCGGATCCCTGGTCAGCGCAGGTGCCCGAGCAGCAGCGGGTTCAGCGCCTCGGGCGCGTCGAGCTGCATCCAGTGATTGCATCCTTCGAGACGACGGTACTGCCATCCGGCGTCGCAGAACTTTTCGGACCCGAGCATCTGCCGCTCGGTGAGATAGAAATCGCCGTCGCTCCAGATGCCGACCACGGGTACCGTCATCTGCGGCAGGTGTCCCGGGAAGAGCAGGCGCAGGTTGGCGCGGTAGTAGTTGAAGCCGGCCGTGAGGCGCCCGGGCCTGGAGAGGCGCGACATCGTGTCCGTGAACTCCTGCGGGTAGCGGTAGAAGAGGCGGAAGAGCAGCCAGTCGAATCGCTTGATCAGGAATTCGATCAAGCCACGGAACTGGATGAGGAGCACGTAGTAACCGCGGAGCTTCTGCTCGATCCCGCCGCGGGCGTAGGCGGAGGGATGGCCGACCGAGAGCGCGATGTAGCGCTCCACGCGCTCCGGGTGCCGCATCGCGAGGTACCAGCCCTGCACCGCTCCCCAGTCGTGCCCGACCAGCCGCACCTTGCGGATGCCGAGCGCGTCGAGCAGCGCGACGAGGTCTTCGACGAGCCGGTCGATCGAATAGTCGCCGACCTTCGATGCAATCGCACTCTCGCCGCAGCCGCGCGTGTCGGGTGCGATCACGCGGTAGCCCGCGGCGACCAGCGCCGGGATCTGTTTGCGCCACACCGTGTGGTCGTCGGGAAAGCCGTGGACCAGCAGGACGTCAGGACCTTCGCCCTCGACGATCACGTTGAGTTCGACGCCGTTCACCAGGATACGGCGGCTGTTGGACGAGATGGCTTCGTGTTCCAAAGGCGGCTCCCAGCGGACGTTCCCCTTTGTCGCTGCAAACAGGGGGATGTCGCCTATTCGCTATTCGTGGCGCCGGCTCTCAAGGTCCCGGTGGCGCACCAGAGCCTGTCCGAAACTGGCGTTGAATCGGGCAGCCAGCTTTTCCGCGAGATAGACGGAGCGATGCTGTCCGCCGGTGCAGCCGACGGCGACCGTGAGGTAGCTGCGGTTGGACCGCACCAGCGACGGCATCCAGCGCTCGAGGAATCCCGTCACGTCGGCGAGGTATTGCGCGACCTCCTCCTGGCCGTCGAGGAACCGGACAACGGGTGCGTCGCGTCCTGTCTGGTCCCGCAATGACGGCTCCCAGTAGGGATTCGGCAGCGAACGCGCGTCGAATACGAAATCCGCGTCGTCGGGAACCCCGTGACGGTAGGCGAACGATTCGAACAGCAGCGACGGCCCGGCGCCCGGGCGGTCGACCACCCGGGCCTTCACCATCTCCCGCAGCTCGTGCACTGACAGGTGAGACGTGTCGATCGTGAGGTCGGCGGCCGTCGCGACCGGGGCCAGCAGCCGCTGTTCCTGCTCGAGAGCTTCCTGCAGCCCGATGCCGTCGCGGCTGAGGGGGTGCCGGCGCCGCGTCTCGCTGAAGCGCTTGAGCAGCACGTCGTTGCCTGCGCGCAGGAACACGACCTCGCAGCCGATGCCGCTGCGCCTCAGTTCCGCGACCAGCCTCGGCACGTCCGCGAGGTCCTCGGGCCGGTTGCGGGCGTCCACGCCCACCGCCGTCAGCCGGTACGAGGGTTCGCTGGTCCGCACCGTGTAGGCGATGAACCCCGGCAGCAGGCCGGCGGGGATGTTGTCGACGCAGTAGAAGTCGAGGTCCGCGAGCATGTTGAGGGCCACGCTCTTCCCGGATCCGGACAGGCCGCTGACGATGACGAGGCGCATGGTTCAGCCGGCGCTCGCGTGGCGGCGTTCGCTGGAGGTGGCGAGGCCGAGCGCCTCCCGGTACTTGGCGACCGTGCGGCGCGCGACCTTCACGCCCTCCCCGGACAGGACCTCGGCGAGCTGCGCATCGCTCAAGGGCTTGCCGGGCTGCTCCTCCGCGATCAGCTTGCGGATGCGCGCGCGGATCGCGACCGACGAGACGTCCTCGCCGCCCGCGCCCGAGACGTGGCTCGAGAAGAAGAACCGGAACTCGAAGATACCGCGCGGCGTGTGCATGTACTTGTTGGTGGTCACCCGCGACACCGTGGACTCGTGCAGCCCGACGGACTCCGCGACGTCACGCAGGATCATCGGTTGCATGGCTTCCTCGCCCTTCTCGAGGAACGCCACCTGTCGCTGCACGATCGTGCGCGCGACCTTGAGCAGCGTTTCTCCACGGATCTCGAGGCTGCGGATCAGCCAGCGCGCCTCCTGCAGCTGCGTGCGCAGGACGGCGTAGTCCTGTGACCGGGTCACCAGGCTGGCATAGCCCTGGTTGACCCTCAGGCGCGGGACCGATGCCGGGTTGATCTCGACGATCCAGCCCTGCGCGCTGCGCCTGACGAACACGTCGGGGACGATGTATTCGGGTGGCGCGCTCTCGAAGCCCGCGCCCGGTCGCGGATTACAGCCGCGGATCAGCGCAAGCGCGTCCTGCAGCGCGTCTTCGTCCACGCCGAGCCGCTGCCTCAACCCCGCGAGGTCGCGATCCGCCACTTCCTGCAGGTGCTCGTGCGCGATAAGGAGCGCGATCTCGCGGCCGGGCGTGGACGGCTCGAGCTGCTGCAGCTGCAGCCCGATGCACTCGGCGAGCGAGCGTGCACCGACGCCGGCGGGGTCCAGCGTCTGCAGGAACGCGAGCACCCGCTCGACGTCCTCCTCCGCGACCGGCAGGTCGGCGCTCAGGCTGCGCGCGATGTCGGCCGGGGACTCGGTGAGGTAGCCATCGTCGTTCAGCGCATCCACGAGCGCCTCGCCGATCCACACCTCGCGCGGGTCGAGCCTGCTCACCTCGAGCTGCCAGATGAGGTGCTGGTGCAGGTTGCGCTCCTGGTCGTCCGCGAACTCGAGCGGGCGGTCGTCGTCGTCCTGGGCGCGGCCGTCGCCCGACGGCGTCGAGGACTCGGACCATGGGTCCTCCATCTCGACCACGACCTCGTCGGGCTGCGGGCCTTCGGGCTCGCCGTCGTCGGCGTCCTCGCCGGAGGGCGCCGGCTGGTCGAGGGAGGCGAGGTCGATCTGGTCCTCTTCCTCCGCCTCGAGCATGACGTTGCTCTCGAGCGCGTCCTGCACCTGCGCCTGGAGTTCGAGCACGGGAAGCTGCAGCAGCCGGATCGCCTGCTGCAACTGCGGCGTCATCGTCAGCTGCTGACCAAGCCTGAGCTGCAGGGATGGCTTCAACATCTGCGCTACAGCCTGAAATCCTGCCCCAGGTAGACCTCGCGTACCTGGGAATCGGCAAGGATCACCTCGGCCGAGCCCGAGGCGATCACGCTGCCGGCGCTCACGATGTAAGCGCGATTGCAGATGCCCAGTGTCTCGCGGACGTTGTGGTCCGTGATCAGCACGCCGATGTTGCGCGCGGCGAGGTGACGGATGATGCGCTGGATGTCGTCGACCGAGATCGGGTCCACGCCTGCGAAGGGCTCGTCGAGCAGGATGAAGCGCGGTTCCGCCGCGAGTGCGCGCGCGATCTCGACGCGCCGGCGCTCGCCGCCCGACAGGCTCATGCCGACGTTGCCGCGGATGTGCCCGATGTGGAGTTCCTCGAGCAGCGAATCGAGCGCCGCCTCGCGCGAGGCGTCGTCGCCGAGGTCCTCGCGGACCTCGAGGATCGCGCGGATGTTGTCCTCGACCGAGAGCTTGCGGAACACGGACGCTTCCTGCGGCAGGTACCCGACGCCGAGCCGCGCGCGACGGTACATCGGCAGGCGTGTGAGCTCGCGGTCGTCGAGGAAGATCCGCCCCTCGTCGCAGGGCACGAGCCCGACGATCATGTAGAAGGCGGTCGTCTTGCCCGCTCCGTTGGGCCCGAGCAGGCCGACGACCTCGCCGGAAGCGACCTCGAGGGACAGGTCGGACACGACCTTGCGGGACCGGTAGCGCTTGCCCAGCGACTCGGCGCGCAGCACGCTCATTGAGGCACGTCCGGCTTCGGCGCCGGCGCCTTGACCTTGCCCTTGTCGCCGGCCTTGTCCTGGGCCTTCGGGTTGATGGTGATGTGCACGCCGCCCGGGACCGTGCCGCCCGGATTGGCCGCGACCCGCTGCCGGGCCACGTCGTAGATCAGCGTGTCGCCCTCGATCACGTTGTCGCCGTCGGTGAGCCACGCGGCGTCCGTGAGTTTCACCGTGCCGCCCTTCACGTCGTACTCGATGGTCTTGGCGCGGCCTCGCGCGATCTGCGGGCTGTCCTTGAGCTTCTGCTCGAATTCGGCCGGCGAACCACGGATCACGGCGGTCGAGATCTCCTTGTCGCGGAACGTCACCACGGCGCTCGACGCCGTGAGCTTTCCGTCCGGCACGGTGACGCGGACGTCGCCGCTGAACGTCCACTCGGTGTTCTCGAAGTTGAGCCCCGTGGCACTCGCCTCGCGGGCCTCGACCTGCATGGGGCCCTGCGTGATCCGCACCTGCTGGAAATGCAGGCGGTTCTGCTTGTAGTCGAAATCCGAGGACGCGGCGACCAGGTCGATCGGTTCCTTGGTCGGGCTCGGCAGCAACGGCGCCGCAGCGGACGCTGCGCCCGCGGCGACGCAGCAGGTGAGCGTCACCGCGACGCACGCACGCACGAGATCAGGGAATGAAGCGGCCATTGACGTCGGATTCTAGCCTGAGGGTCCCGGTGTTCAACACCGCGTGCAGTCCGCGGGCCTTGAGATCGTGGGCGCCGAAGCGAATTGCGACGGGCTCCGCGGTCTGCACGATGCCGTCGTCGATGTCGTAGTCGACCTTGTCGGTGCGAACGATCGCTCCGCCGCGGTCCGCGGCCCCGGTGATCGTGACGTCGCCGCTGAGGAAGATCGACTTGCGGTCCTGCGGCATGCGGCCGTTCAGTGCGGTGACGTGCCAGTTGCCGAGGTCCTTCGCCATGTAATCGAGTGCGATGTCGGTGAACAGCACGCTCTGGTCGTCGAGTTGCTGCTCGATCTCGCGCGCGTGCACGGTGAATCGCGGCCGCCCGTTCGAACCCATCTCGGTCAGCGTCGCGTCGGTCGCGAAGTAGCCGCGCTCAGGGGCGGCCGGCCCGTGCTGGACGTCCGATTCGTCCCATCCGCCGAACAGGCCATACACGAGCGAAAGTCCCGCGGCGCCGGCGGCCAGCGCGACGAGGCGGTCGATCAGGGCGCGCGTGCGCTGATCAGCAGGTCGCATACTTCGCGCACCGCGCCACGGCCGCCCGGGGCGGACGTGACCAGATGAACCACGGGTCCGAGCGCCGCGTGGGCGTCTGCCACCGCGACGGCGAGGCCGGCGGCCTGCAGCATCGGCAGGTCCGGAGTGTCGTCGCCGACGCATGCGGTCTCACCCGGGGCGACGCCCAGTTCTCTCATGAGCCCGGCGAGCTCCGTGGCCTTGTCGGCCACGCCCTGCCGGACATGCCGGATGCCGAGTTCCGCCGCACGACGCGTCACCGCCGCCGAATCGCGTCCCGAGATGATCGCGACCGCCACTCCCGAGCGTTGCAGGGCCACGAGCCCGGAGCCGTCGCGCACGTGGAAGACCTTGAGTTCCTCGCCTGCGGGCGACATGTAGATCCGGCCGTCGGTGAGCACGCCGTCCACGTCCAGCACCAGGAGCCGGATGCGCCGCGCCCGCTCCAGTAGTGCGTCCACGGCTACATCACCCCGGCGCGAAGCAGGTCGTGCACGTTCAGCGCACCGACGAGCCGGCCCTCGTCATCCACCACCGGCAGTGCGGTGATGCTGTGTTCCTGCATCAGTCGCACCGCCTCGGCGGCCAGCATGCGCGGTCTGGCGACCTTGCAGCCCGTCTTCATGACCTCGCGCATCGCGGTCGCGTGGACGTCGATCTGGCGGTCGAGCGCACGGCGCAAGTCGCCGTCGGTAAAGATTCCGAGCACCCGGCCGCGCTCGTCGAGGACTGTGGTCATGCCGAGGCCCTTGCGGCTCATCTCCAGCAGGCCGGCGCTGAGCAGCGTGTCGGGGCCGACCGAGGGCAGTTCCGCGCCGCGCCGCATGACTTCGTCGACGTGCATCAGCAGCCGGCGGCCGAGGCTGCCCGCCGGGTGGGAACGCGCGAAATCCTCCTCGGTGAACCCGCGCGCCTCGAGTGCCGCCACTGCGAGCGCATCGCCCATGGCGAGTGCGGCGGTGGTGCTGGCAGTGGGCGCGAGGTTGAGCGGGCAGGCTTCGGCCGGGACGCTCACGTCGAGCGTGACCGTTGCGTAGCGCGCGAGCGTCGAGCTGCGGTTGCCGGTGAGCGCGACCAGCGGCACGCCGAGTCGCTTGATCAGCGGCAGAATGGCCAGGAGTTCCGCGGTCTCGCCGGAATTCGACAGCGCGATCACCACGTCAGCGCCGGTGATCATGCCGATGTCGCCGTGGCTCGCCTCGGCCGGGTGCAGGAAGAACGAGGGACTGCCGGTGCTCGCCAGGGTCGCGGCGATCTTGTGGCCGACGTGCCCGGACTTGCCCATGCCGGTGACGACTGTCCGGCCGCGGCAGCCGAGAATGAGACGGCAGGCCGCGGCGAATTCCTCGCCGAGCCGCTCGCCAAGCGCCGCGACGGCCTCAGCTTCGGTCGCGAGCACCCGGCGTCCTCGGGCGATGGAGGGGTCGGAAGGCTGCATGTCGCCCAGTGTACTATCCCCGGCCGCCGGATCCCCGTTTGGCGCCGGCCCGGCCGCCCGTTCGCCGGGTTAGACTGGCGTTTTCCCGAACGAGCTTCACAGCCATGACTGCAGACGAGGTAACCCGGTTGATCGAGGCGGGCTTGCCCGCGGCGCGGGTTCGCGTGCTGACGGACGACGACACGCACTTCGAGGCGGTCGTGATCGCCGAGCAGTTCGACGGCAGGCGGCCGCTGCAGCGGCACCAGCTCGTCTATGCGGCGCTCGGGGCCCTGATGGGCCGCGAGATCCATGCACTTTCCATCCAGGCATTCACGCCGGCGGAGTGGCAGGCCACCGCCGGCGGGCAAGGCCCGGGCTGACGGGAGCGATCCTTGGACAAGCTTCAGATACGGGGCGGCGTGCCCCTCGACGGCGAAGTGCGCATCTCCGGCGCCAAGAACGCCACGCTGCCCATTCTCGCCGGCGCCCTGCTCGCGGATGGACCGGTGACGATCGGAAACGTCCCGCACCTGCAGGACGTTACGACCATGATCGAACTCCTCGGCCGCATGGGCGCCAGCGTCACGGTGGACGAGCGCATGCGCATCGAGGTCGACCCGCGAACGTTGCGGGAGACGTTCGCGCCCTACGAACTCGTGAAGACCATGCGCGCCGCGATCCTGGTGCTGGGGCCGCTGGTGGCGCGGCATGGCTCGGCCGACGTGTCCCTGCCGGGGGGATGCGCGATCGGGGCAAGGCCCGTGAACATCCACGTCGCCGGACTGCAGGCGATGGGGGCCGAGGTCCACATCGAGAACGGCTACATCAAGGCCCGTTCCGGGCGGCTCAAGGGCGCGCGCATCGTGCTCGAGACCGTGACCGTCACCGGCACGGAAAACCTGATGATGGCGGCCTGCCTCGCCGAGGGGCGCACGATCCTGGAGAACGCCGCGCGTGAGCCGGAAATCGTCGACCTCGCGCTCTTTCTCAACACGATGGGCGCGAAGGTGTCGGGGTACGGCACGGATACCATCTGTATCGACGGGGTCGAATCGCTGCACGGCGGCAGCTACGACGTGCTGCCGGACCGCATCGAGGCCGGCACCTACCTCGTGGCAGCCGCGATCACCGGCGGGCGGGTCCGCGCGCGCGGCGCGCGCGCGGAGCACCTCGACGCGGTGCTCGCCAAGCTTGCGGAGGCCGGCGCCGACGTCGTCCGGGGCGACACGTTCGTCGAGGTGGACATGAAGGGGCGGCGGCCCCGCTCCGTGGACATCCGCACCGCGCCGCACCCGGGGTTCCCGACCGACATGCAGGCGCAGTTCGCCGCCCTCAATACGGTCGCCGAGGGCGTCGGGACCATCGTCGAGACGATCTTCGAGAACCGCTTCATGCACATGCTGGAGATGCGCCGCATGGGCGCCGAGATCCGGCTCGAGGGCAACACGGCCATCATCCGCGGCGTCCCGAAGCTCACCGCGGCACCGGTCATGGCGACCGACCTCAGGGCTTCGGCCAGCCTGGTGCTCGCAGGACTGGTCGCAGAGGGCACCACGGACGTGGAGCGCATCTACCACATCGACCGCGGCTACGAGTGCATCGAGGAGAAACTGCAGGGTCTGGGCGCGCAGATCCGGCGCCTGGGCCGGGGCAGGAAATAGTGAGCAGTGGCCGAGTGGTTAGCGGCGCGGAGAGCGGTTGATGATCAGCGGATAGCGGATAGCGGAAGCGGAGCGCAGGGCTGCCGGCCCGCACGGACCGCTAATGCCAGTCACGAACCGCCTGATCCGTGCTCCGCACCCCCCTTGTTCCGCATGCCGCCCGTCCGCCACTGCCGGACCGCTCCGATCCGCTATAATTCCTTGCTGCCCACGGCGGTCTTCCGCGGCCCGCCCCGGCAAGCAACAGAATCTGCCGAGGAGAGCGCAGGATGACCGAAGAAGTCGATACGGGCAGGCGTCACTTCCTGACCGTGGCCACCGTCGCGACGGGCGCCGTAGGCGCCGCATTCGTCGCCGTACCCTTCCTGGCCTCCTGGAAGCCCAGCGCCCGCGCCAAGGCCATGGGCGCGCCGGTCGAGGTGGACGTGAGCAAGCTCGAGCCGGGCGCCATGCTCAAGGTCGAGTGGCGCGGCAAGGCGATCTACGTCGTCAATCGCACGCCGCCGATGCTCGAGGAGATCAAGGGCCACGACGAGCGACTGCGCGACCCGGGTTCCAATGAGTCCGAGCAGCCGGCGTTCGCCAAGAACCCCGCACGCGCCCTCAAGCCCGAGTACCTGGTGGTGGCCGGCGTGTGCACGCACCTCGGCTGCGCGCCGCTCGACAAGTTCACGCCGGGCGACGTGACGGTTTCCGCCGACTGGCCGGGCGGGTTTTTCTGCCCCTGCCACGGCTCGAAGTTCGACCTGTCGGGCCGCGTCTTCAAGGACGTTCCGGCGCCGACCAACCTGGCGGTGCCGCCGTACCGCTTCCTGAGCGACACGCGCATCCTCATCGGCGCTGAAACGGGGAACGGATGATGGCCAGCACGAACCAGACCGCCCGCACCGACGGCGGCCGCATCAAAGCGCTCGTCAACTGGATCGACGACCGGTTTCCGATGACCAAGCTCTGGAAGGAGCAGGTCTCGGAGTACTACGCGCCGAAGAACATGAACTTCTGGTACTACTTCGGCTCGCTCGCGATGCTGGTACTGGTCATCCAGATCCTGACCGGCATCTTCCTGACGATGAACTACAAGCCCTCGGCGGCCGAGGCCTTCGGTTCCGTCGAGTACATCATGCGGGACGTCGAGTGGGGCTGGCTCATCCGGTACATGCATTCGACCGGCGCCTCGGCTTTCTTCATCGTCGTCTACCTGCACATGTTCCGCGCGCTGCTCTACGGGTCGTACCAGAAGCCGCGCGAACTGCTGTGGATCTTCGGGATGCTGATCTACTTCGCGCTGATGGCCGAGGGTTTCTTCGGCTACCTGCTGCCATGGGGCAACATGTCCTACTGGGGCGCGCAGGTCATCGTCTCGCTGTTCGGCGCGATCCCGTACGTCGGCGATTCGCTGACCGAGTGGATCCGCGGCGACTTCTACATCTCCGACGTCACGCTGAACCGCTTCTTCGCGCTGCACGTGATTGCGATTCCCTTTGCGCTCGTGTTCCTGGTGATCGCGCACCTCATGGCGCTGCACGAGGTGGGCTCGAACAACCCGGACGGCGTCGAGATCAAGAAGGTGAAGGGTCCGGACGGCATCCCGCTCGACGGCATCGCCTTCCACCCGTACTACACGGTCAAGGACATGGTCGGCGTCGGCGTGTTCCTGATCCTGTTCTGCCTGGTCATCTTCTTTGCGCCGACCATGGGCGGCTATTTCCTCGAGCACGCCAACTTCGACCCGGCGAATGCGCTGCAGACGCCGCCACACATCGCGCCGGTCTGGTACTACACGCCGTTCTACGCAATCCTGCGCTCGGTGCCGAACAAGCCGCTCGGCGCCGCGCTGATGGGCGTTGCCGTGGTGTTGTTCGTGTTCCTGCCGTGGCTCGACCGCAGCAAGGTGAAGTCCATCCGCTACCGCGGGCCCCTGTTCAAGTTCTTCATCACCGCCTTCGCCATCAGCTTCCTCGCGCTCGGCTACCTCGGCATGCAGCCGGTGACGCCGGCCTACACGATGGCCGCGCGGGTCTTCGCGATCGTCTACTTCGCCTTCTTCCTGCTGATGCCGTGGTACACGAGCGTCGACCGGACCAAGCCCGTGCCCACGAGGGTCACCTACCATGCGCACTAAGCTTCTCGTCCTCCTCGCCGCGCTGGCACCGGCCGCGGCGTTCGCTGCGGGCGGAGAGGCGCCCCTCGACCACGTCAACCTCGACGCGTCGAACAAGCCGGCCCTGCAGCGCGGCGCGCGCAACTTCGTCAACTACTGCCTCGGCTGCCACTCGGCCAAGTACGTGCGCTACAACCGCATGGCCGCGGACATCGGCATCTCCGAGCAGCAGCTGATCGACAACCTGATGTTCACCGGCGAGCGGCCGCACGACACGATGCGCATCGGCATCGACCCGGAGCAGGCCAAGCGCTGGTTCGGCGTCGTGCCGCCGGACCTCTCGCTGATCGCGCGGGCCCGCGGCACGGACTACCTCTACACGTTCCTGCGCTCGTTCTACGCCGACCCGTCGAGGCCGTCCGGCGTAAACAACCTCGTGCTGCCCGGCACCGCGATGCCGCACGTGCTGTGGCAGCTGCAGGGCGTGCAGGAAGCGGTCTGGGAAGGGCACCCGGACGCGCAGGGCAACGTGCAGAAGCACTTCAAGGAATTCAAGCCCGGCACGCCGGGCACGATGACACCCGAAGAGTTCGATTCGTTCGTGCGCGACACGGTCACGTTCCTGGAGTACATCGGCGAGCCCGCGCGGCTGCAGCGCGAATCGCTCGGCTTCCCGGTCATCGCGTTCCTCATCTTCTTCACGCTGCTCGCCTGGGCGCTCAAGAAGGAATACTGGAAGGACGTGAAGTAGGGGACTGTCCCCTATTTCTGGAAATGGGAAATAGGGGACTGTCCCCTGTTTTTCCCCGGAGACTCCCGCCGTGATGACGCTCTTCTCCCGCGGGGACGATTCGCGCTGCCATCGCGTGCGGATCGTTGCGGCGTCCAAGGGCCTCGAGATCCGGATCGTCGAGGTCGACCCCGCCCGGCCGGCGGAAGACCTGATCGACCTCAATCCCTACCAGACCGTCCCGACCCTCGTGGACCGTGAACTGGTCGTCTACGAGGCCGGCATCGTCTGCGAGTACCTGGACGAGCGCTTTCCTGCGCCGGCGCTGTTTCCGGTTGACCCGGCAGGGCGGGCGCAGGCGAGGGTCGCGCTGCACCGGATCGAGCTCGACTGGTATGCGCTCGTCCCGGCGCTCGAGTCCGCCGAACGCCGCGAGCAGCAGAAGGCCCGGCGCCTGCTGCTCGAGAGCATCGTGGCCTCCGAGCCGCTCTTTCGCATGCGGACGTGGTTCCTGTCCGACCAGTTCTCGCAGCTCGACGCGGCCGTCGCGCCAATGCTCTGGCGCCTGCCGCGATGGGGCGTGGACCTGCCGGCTGCCGCGCAGTCGGTGGAGCGCTACGCGCGGCGCGTCTTTTCACACCCGGCATTCGTTGCGAGCCTGAGCCGCACGGAACGGGAGATGCGGGCGTGAAGTCGCGCAGGCCCTACCTGTTGCGCGCCATTCACGAGTGGATCTGCGACAGTGACTGCACGCCCCACATCGTCGTGGATGCAGGCATGAAAGGCGTGGACGTGCCCCGGCAGTACGTCCGCGACGGCAAGATCATCCTGAACGTCAGCTGGAAC
This sequence comes from uncultured Gammaproteobacteria bacterium, assembly GCA_963726665.1. Taxonomy (GTDB): domain Bacteria; phylum Pseudomonadota; class Gammaproteobacteria; order Steroidobacterales; family Steroidobacteraceae; genus RPQJ01. The sequence goes on from CAVSDW010000020.1 coordinate 149,537, forward strand.
GCCACGGCGCAGCTCAAGATCGGCAACGACGAGCTCAGCTTCAACGGCCGTTTCGGCGGCGCCAGCATGGTGGTGCGAGTCCCGATCGACGCGGTGCTCGCGGTCTACGCCCGCGAGACCGGCCAGGGCATGATCTTCGCCGACGACGAGGGCGGCCCTGCGCCGAAACCACCCGAAGGAGCGCCGCCGGAGGGTGCGCCGACGGAGCCGCCGCCGAAGCCGACCGCGGGCCGGGCGAAGCTGAAGGTGGTCAAGTAGGAAAGCGGGTAGTGACCAGCGGATAGCGGATACGAGAAAAGTCTCCGGTTCCGCTTCAGAGCCGGAACGCGTCCCGGATCCAGCTGATCTCGGCTGCGCCGCGGTCGATCGCGACGACGTCGAAGCGAGCCGGCATCCTGCGGTATGCCGGCCGCGTCAGCAGCAAGTGCCGTGCCGCGAGTGCGACTCGGCGCTGCTTGCCGCGGCCGACGCTCGCCGCGGCGCCGCCGAACTCGTCGGAGCTGCGCAGTCGCACCTCGACCAGCACCAGTGTCTCGCCTTCCTGCATCACGAGGTCGATCTCGCCGCCGCGGCAGCGGTAATTCCGCTCGAGCAGCTTCAGGCCCGCGGTCTCGAGATGACGCAGCGCCGCGTCCTCGCCGCGACGGCCGATGAGGGTCGTCGTCTCAGGGCACACCGGCAGGCGCGACCACGCCGGGAGCGGCGCTCTGCGGTCGTCCGTTCACGATCTCGGCCCAGTCGAGTTCGCGCTGCACGTGCCCGTCGCCACCGACCACCAGCCGGCCGGTCAGGCCGTCGATGGACGAGCCCTTGCGGCCCGATGCGATGCTGTCCGCGACCGTGGCGGCATCGTGGCCGAAAGCGTAGAGGCGTGTTCGCCCGCGCGCCTCGGCGGCCCACTCGCGCTGCAGCACTTCCCACAGCTGTCGCGCGCCCTCGCCACCGTGGAGCACCCACGGGAACTCAGGGTATTCGAGGCCGTCCATGTCTGATGCCGACCGCACGCTCGGGTCCCACGCGTCCGAGGTCGCATAGACCGGCAACGCGTAGGTCATCTGGAAGCGCAGCTGTGGAATGAGTGCGCGTGCACTCGCGGCGTTCGCTGCGACGAAGGCGAATTGAGGGCCGTCGCGCGCCTCGGCGGCGGAATCGCGCTGCGGCGCGGGGTGATTGCCACTTCGATCGCCGGCCCCGGCGTAGCGGCCGAGCGCCGCGCGCAGCGGGGCGGAGAAATCCCGCGAGCCGGGCTCGTAGTACGCGGCCGACATGAGCGTGACTCCCGTCGCCTGCAGCTCCGAGGTGAACGCTGCGTAAACGCGCTCCCCCCACGGGTTGCGGGGAAAGAGGGCGATGCCGCGGGCGTGCCCGTCGGCAGCGATGTGGCGGGCCACGGCGCGTGCTTCCTGCTCCGGGTCCAGCGTGAACTGGTACATGAAGGCCGGGGCCGTGCCCGTGCCCGCAAGAGAGTTGAGCGCAAGGGTCGGCACGGGCATCGGATTCGCCGCCACGACCGCGGCCACGTCGTCCCGGGTCAACGGACCGACCACGATGCCTGCGCCGCCTGCGACGGCCTGCTGGTAAGCCTCGGCAGCGCCCAGCGCCGCCGTGTCATACACCAGGACCTTCTGCACGTTCTCGTGCTGCCCCAGGATCGCCGCGATGAAGCCGTCCCGGACCGCGATCCCGGCGGATCGCTGCCTGCCGCTCAGCGGCAGCAGCAGCGCGACCGAGTGGGCGCCCTGTGCCGGCGGCGCCATCGCCATGGACGTCGGCGCTGCGGTGTCCCCGGAGCGAGGCAGGAGCTCCGATCCGGGATGATGCGGGTGTCGCACCTGCCATTCAGCCGAGCGCCGTGCAGTCGACTCGTCCGCGGGTCCTGTCGCGGCGAGGATCTGCGCGAGTTCGAGCCACGCGCGCTCGTCTTCCGAAGCACCGGCAGGCACGGCGGATGAGATGCCGGGCTTCTGCAGCTCCAGGACCAGCAGGCGATAGTTCTCGGCGCGTGCGTCGGCCGCACCGAGCAGGCGGCCGCGCTCCTCGAACGCGCGGATACCGTCCAGCGTCTTCCCTGCCAGGAAGTCCGCACGAGCCTGCAACAGGAGGAGCTCGCTCGCGAGCGGCGCCGGCCAGGGCTGCGGAATCGTGGCGAGGGCCGCCAGCGCTGCGGCCCCGTCGCCCTTCTTGAGCGCGAGTTCGGCCTGGATCCGGGCGAGCAGCACCGCGTCGTCGCCGCGCGCACGACCGTCGACTTTCGACAGCATGCGCTCGGCGTCCCCGTCGAGGCCGGCCTCGAGGTACTCGCGCGCGGCCAGCAGCGAAAGGCGCGTATCCCAGTCGCGGAACACCCGCTTTGCCTGCTGCTCGTAGATGCGCGCGGCATCCACGTGCTTCCCGCTGCGCGCAAGGCTCTCCGCGGACGCGGCGTCGTCGTACGGGCCTGCCGCGACCGGCGGCGGCAGGATGGCCGTCCCGATCGCCAGCGCGGCGACCAGAGCCAGCCCTCGAACTTGCCGGGTGCGAAGTCTTGCGTGCAGCATGGGGCCCCGGAGGAAATGCGTGACGAAGGAAACGATGGATTCTATAGCGGGCCCGCGGCCCGGCGTACTGTTCCTCGTCGCCACACCGATCGGCAACCTCGGCGACCTCAGCCCGCGTGCGCGGGACCTGTTGCGCGATGCGGCCCTGCTGCTGGCGGAGGACACGCGGCACACGTCGCACCTGCTGCACGCCTGCGGCATTACGCGGCCGGCGGGCGCCCTGGAGTCCTTCCACGAGCACAATGAGCGCGAGCGCGTGCCGCGCGTGCTCGAACGCCTGCGGGCGGGTGCAAGCGTGGCGCTCGTGAGCGACGCCGGGACACCACTCGTGAGCGATCCGGGGGCGCCGCTGGTGCGCGCCGCGATCGAGGCAGGCATCGAGGTCGTCGCGGTGCCCGGGCCCTGCGCAATCATCGCGGCGCTCTCGACGTCCGGCCTGCCGTCCGGCCGATTCGCGTTCGAGGGATTCCTGCCCGCCCGGCCCTCGGCGCGGCGCAAGGCGCTCGAGCCGCTCGCATGCGAGCCGCGCACCCTCGTGTTCTACGAGGCGCCGCACCGTCTCCAGGAGACCCTGGGCGACCTCGCGCGGATACTTGGCGGCGACCGGCAAGCCTCGGTCGCGCGCGAGATCACCAAGCGATTCGAAAGCGCCTATCGAGGCACGCTGTCGGATCTCGCGCTGCGCGCCGCGCAGGATGCCGACATGAATCGCGGTGAGATCGTGATCGTCGTGCAGGGCGCGCCGGAAGCGCAGGCGCAGGATGGAAGCGATGCCGACCGGGTGCTCCGCGCGCTGCTGGAGGAAATGCCGGTCTCGCAGGCGGCGCGGCTCGCGGCCAGGCTCACCGGCCGCCCGCGCAAGGAACTCTACGACCGGGCGCTCGCACTCGCGCCCAAGGATTGAAGGCGGGGCGCACGCTGCGGGCGCTATACTGCGCGCGGGAGTCGGCCAGGCAACCGCTGCGAAATTTCGCGGAGGAAAGTCCGGGCTCCACAGAGCAAGGTGCCAGGTAACGCCTGGGGGGCGCGAGCCCACGGACAGTGCAACAGAAAGCAAACCGCCTATGTCGGCGCAAGCCGGCAGGTAAGGGTGAAACGGTGCGGTAAGAGCGCACCGCGCCGGTGGCAACATTCGGCGGCACGGCAAACCCCACCTGGAGCAAGGCCAAATAGGGAAGCGTGCGGGTCGCAGGATCCGCACCCGCGGCTCGCGGGGGCTTCCGGGTAGGTCGCTCGAGGCGCGCGGCGACGCGCGTCCCAGATGGATGGTTGCCCTCGACAGAACCCGGCTTATCGGCCGACTCCCACCTGTTTCTCGGATCACGAAAACGGCCGGCTGTCAATAGGCCTGGCCACGCCGGGCCGGCACGTGGTCTCGTTCGCGAATCCGCGGCAGCCCCTCCCACCCTGGCCCACCGGCCGCCCGTGTCGAGAATGGCGTCCCGCGGCCCCGATTCGCGCCAGGGCATCCCACCCGTACTTCCTTTGATTCGATTGGCGAAACGCAATCGGGCACCCGCGCTTGCCCGCGTCCTGCGGGCCGATCACCGTTTCCCACGAAAGCCGCTTCCTAATATTGTTTTCAGGAAGCATCAGTAACCAATTGATTAAGATAAAGATAGTTTCGAGATAACCTCGTCCAGGGCGACGGTATAGCTGCTAAGTCGCTGTGTCCCATGGAAAAATCTTTTCTGCAGGCGTTGACTCACTACGCGCGCGCGACCTATATTCCGCCCCGGTGGGACAAAGTGGGATGAAATGGGCCGTCGGCCCGTCAGTGACCTGAAAATGTTTCGCGGCGCCAACAAAGTCACGCTCGATGCCAAGGGACGCATGGCCATGCCTGCGCGCTACCGGGACACCCTGGTGGAGCGCAGCGAGGGCCGTCTCGTCGCGACCGTAGATCGTGCGGACCGGTGCCTGCTGATCTACCCGCTCCCGGACTGGGAAGAGATCGAGCGCAAGCTCATGCGGCTGCCGAGCCTGAATCCTCAGGCGCGCCGGTTGCAGAGGCTCATGGTCGGCCACGCGACCGATCTCGAGCTCGACTCCCACGGCCGGGTGCTGGTGCCGCCGAAGCTGCGCGAGTACGCGGGGCTGACGCGCCAGGCAACGCTGATAGGCCAGGGCAGCCGTTTCGAACTCTGGGACGAGCAGCACTGGAACGAGCGCCGCGAGTCGTGGCTGCAGGCGGGCGAGGAGACGGGCGACCTGTCTCCTGAGCTCGAGCAGCTCTCGCTCTAGGCGCGGCCGTGACAGACCACACGCCGGTACTTCCCGACGAAGTGCTGGCCGGGCTCGCGGTGCGGGCCGACGGTCGGTACTGCGACGCGACGTTCGGGCGTGGCGGGCACACGGCGGCGATCCTGGGTGCGCTCGGCCCGCAGGGGCGAGTTTTCGCCATCGACCGGGACCCGGACGCGATCCGGGCTGGCCGGCTGCGGTTCACGGGGGAACCACGTCTCACGCTGGTGAAGGGGTCGTTCGGCAGGCTCGAGGAGCTGGTCCGGGCGGCGGGATTGGAAGGGGGGCTGGACGGCGTGCTGATGGACCTCGGGGTCTCCTCGCCGCAGCTCGATGAGGCCAGGCGCGGCTTCAGTTTCATGCAGGACGGGCCGCTGGACATGCGCATGGACAACGAGGCGGGACAGAGCGCGGCACAGTGGCTGGCGCGTGCTGGGGAGCGCGACATCGCTGCCGTCCTGCGCACCCTGGGCGAGGAGCGTTTCGCGAACCGTATCGCACGCGCAATCGTCGCTGCGCGTGCCGCTCAGTCGATCGAGCGCACTGGGCAGCTCGCCGCGATCGTCGCCGCGGCAGTGCCGACACGCGAGCCCGGCAAGCACCCGGCGACGCGCACCTTCCAGGCGATCCGCATCCACGTGAACGGCGAGCTCGAGGCGCTCGAGTCTGCGCTGCCGCAGGCGGTGCGACTGCTGGTACCGGGCGGTCGGCTCTGCGTCATCAGTTTTCACTCGCTCGAGGACCGCATCGTCAAGCGCTACATCCGCCGCGAGGAGCAGGGTGATCCTGTCTATGCCGGCCTGCCCCAGGTTCCGCCGCATGCGCGTCCCCGGCTCGCCCGCGTCGGCGGCGCGGTGATGGCGTCGGAGGCGGAAGTGGCCGGCAACCCGCGATCGCGCAGCGCCGTGCTGCGCGTGGCCGAGAGGCTCGCGGCATGAGCACGGTCGGCTGGCGCATCGCCACCGCCCTGCTCGGGTTCGCATTGCTGGCGTCGTCGCTGGGAGTGATCTACGGCAAGCACCAGGCGCGCAACCGTTTCAGCGAGCTGCAGCGCCTCACGCGGGAGCGGGACGAACTCGACATCGAGTGGGGGCAGTTGCAGCTCGAGCAGAGCACGTGGGCGACGAACGGGCGCGTGGAAAGCGTCGCCCGCGACGACCTTCACATGGTCATCCCGCAGGCGAGCGACCTGCGCATCGTGCAGCCGTGATCCGCAGCGCGAAAAAAGACCGCGGCCCCGGGCTCCAGCGCTGGCGCCACTGGCTGGTCCTCGGCGCGCTCGGCCTGGCAGGCGCGACGCTGCTCGCCCGCTCGGTGTACCTGCAGGTGATCGACCAGGCTTTCCTCGAGAAGCAGGGCGACGCGCGCATCCTGCGCAAGGCGCGGCTCTCGGCGAACCGCGGCATGATCCTCGACCGCAACGGCGAGGCGCTTGCCGTGAGCACGCCGGTGGACACGGTCTGGGCCGATCCGCGCAAGCTGGCGGAGGCGCCGCAGGAGTTCCCGCGCCTCGCGAAGGCACTGGACCGCGACCCGCAGTGGCTCGCGCGCCGCGTGACGAGCAGCCTCGACCGCGAGTTCGTCTATCTCGTGCGCCACATGCGTCCTCAGGACGCCGCGCGGGTCAAGGCGCTCGGCATCCCGGGCGTGGATACGCTGCGCGAGTACCGGCGCTACTACCCGGCAGGCGAGGTCACCGGCCACCTGCTCGGCTTCACGAACGTCGACGACGTGGGACAGGAGGGCCTGGAACTCGCATACGACCAGTGGCTGGGCGGCGTCCCGGGCGAGAAGATCGTCATGCGCGACAGCCTCGGCCGCACCATCGAGGACATCGAGCGCCTGAGCGCGCCGCGCCCGGGACAGGACCTGCACACCAGCATCGACCTGCGCGTGCAGTACCTCGCGTACCGCGAGCTCAAGGCTGCGGTGCAGGCCAACAAGGCGCGCGCCGGCTCGATCGTGGTGCTCGACATCGCGACCGGCGAAGTGCTGGCCATGGTCAACCAGCCGGCCTTCAATCCCAACGACCGCGAGCAGTACGCGGCGTCCCGCTACCGTAACCGCACGACCAACGACTTCCTCGAGCCGGGCTCGAGCATGAAGCCGTTCATCGTCGCGGCTGCGATGGAGACGGGCCGCTACCACGGCGATACGCTGATCGACACATCGCCCGGGATGATGCGGGTCGGCATCAAGACGGTGAAGGACCACAGCAACCTCGGCACGATCGACGTCACCACCGTGCTCGCCAAGTCGAGCAACGTCGGCGCGGCCAAGATCGCGCTGTCCCTGCGGCCGCAGGAGATGTGGAGCACGCTCGACGCGCTCGGCTTCGGCCGCGTGACGGGATCGGGTTTCCCCGGCGAGTCCGCCGGGATCCTCACCGGCTACGAGCACTGGCGCGCGATTTCGCAGGCGACCATGTCCTACGGCTACGGCCTGTCGGTCACGCCGCTGCAGCTCGCGCAGGCCTACGCGGTGCTGGGCGCGAACGGCGTGCGCCGCCCGATCAGCCTGCGCAAGGTGGAAACGCCGCCGGCGGGTGAGCGCGTGCTGCCGGAAGCCGTGGCGAAGGAACTGGTACGGATGCTCGAGAGCGTCGTGAGCGACGTAGGCACTGCGCGTCGCGCCGCGATCATGGGATATCGCGTATCGGGCAAGACCGGCACCGCGTGGAAGGCGTCGGAGACCGGCGGCTATTCGACCAACAAGTACCTCGCGATCTTCGGCGGCGTGGTGCCGGCCAGCAACCCGCGGCTCGCGGCCGTCGTCATCATCGACGAGCCGACGGCGGGTGCGTACTACGGCGGCGACGTCGCGGCCCCCGTCTTCTCGTCGGTGATGTCGGGCGCGCTGCGCCTGCTCGCCATCCCACCCGACGACCTGCAGCGCATGCCCGCGACGACGCTCGTCCAGGCCCAGGACCCGTGGTGAGCCGTGGACATCCAGGAGACATGAGCGTCGTGGCCGAAGAAAGCCACGCGCCGGACTATCGTGCGTCGCTCGCGTCGCTGCTCGACGGCGTCGCGCGCCCGGTGAGCGACGTGACCGTGACCGACCTGACGCAGGACAGCCGACAGGCGGTGCCGGGCAGCGCGTTCCTCGCCTGCCAGGGCCGCAGCGCGCACGGTCTCGAGTACGCCGCTGTCGCGGTCGAGCGCGGCGCCGTGGCCGTGCTATTCGAGCCCGTGCCGGGGCTCGAGCCTCCCGCGTTTCCCCCGAACGTGGTGGTCCAGGCGATTCCAGATCTCGCCCGGCACGTCGGCGCGATCGCCGATCGCTTCTTCCGCGAGCCGTCGTCGGAGCTGGAGGTCGCGGGCGTCACGGGAACCAACGGCAAGACCACCGCGGCCTACCTGCTCGCGCAGGCCGCGGACGCGGTGGGCCGCAAGGGTGCCTACCTCGGCACCATCGGCTTCGGCCGGCCCGGTGCGCTCGTTGCCGGCGGCCTCACGACGCCCGACTGCGTGAGCGTGCACCGGCGCCTGGCGGAGGCGCGCGACTCGGGCGCGAAGGCCATGGCGCTCGAGGTGTCCTCCCACGCACTCGACCAGGGTCGCGTGGACGCCGTGCGCTTCGACACCGCCGTGTACACCAACCTGACGCGCGACCACCTCGACTACCACGGCACGATCGAGGCCTACTTCGATGCGAAGGCACGGTTGTTCCGCGCGCCCGGGCTGCGCAGAGCGGTCGTGAACGTGCGCGACGCCTACGGTCTCCAGATCGCGGACGCCATTGACCCCTCGATCGAGCGGGTCCACTTCTCGACATCGAATGAAATCTGGGCGCCGGCAGGCAGCCGCTGGATCCGCCTTCCGGAACTGCGCGCGACCACTGCGGGACTCACGCTGCACGTCGAGAGCAGCTGGGGCGCGGGCACGCTGCGCTCACGACTCGTCGGCGAGTTCAACGCCGAGAACCTGCTCGCCGTGCTCGGCGTGCTGCTCGGCTGGAAGGTGCCGCTGCAGCGGGCGCTCGCGGCGCTGGCAAACTGTGCGCCCCCGCCCGGGCGAATGGAGGCATTCGGCGGCGGGGTCCAGCCGCTCGCGCTGGTGGACTACGCGCACTCCCCCGATGCGCTCGCCAAGGCACTGGACGCGGCGCGCGCGCATGCACGAGGTCGCGTTCACTGCGTGTTCGGCTGCGGCGGCGACCGTGACCCCGGCAAGCGGCCGATGATGGGTGCGATCGCCGAGGACCGCGCCGACGTCGTCGTCGTCACCGACGACAACCCGCGCACAGAGGATTCGAAAGCGATCATCGAGCAGATCCTCGCCGGCATGCGCGAGCCCGGCGCTGCGCACGTGATCGCGGACCGGGCCGAGGCCATCCATCACGCGCTCTCCGAGGCGGACGCGGGCGACGTCGTGCTGATCGCGGGCAAGGGCCACGAGGACTACCAGATCGTCGGTCGTGACGTGCGGCCCTTCAGCGACCGCAAGGTCGTGCAGGACGCGCTCGGGAGCGAGGCATGAACCGCGACCTCGCAGAACTCGCCCGCGTGACCGGCGGCAGGCTCGAAGGCGCCAATGCCGCGTTCGGCACCGTGTCGACCGACAGCCGCACGCTCGAGCCCGGCTCGCTCTTCGTGGCGCTCTCCGGCGAGCGCTTCGACGCGCACGACTTCGTCCGGCAGGCCGCGGAGCGCGGCTGCAGCGGCGCGCTCGTGAGTCGCGTCGTCGATGCGGCCATACCGCAGGTCGTCGTGGCCGACACGCTGGCCGGGCTCACCGCGTTCGCACGGGCCTGGCGGCGCGACTACCGGGGCAAGGTGGTGGGCGTCACCGGCAGCAATGGCAAGACCACGGTCAAGGAGATGACCGGCGCGATCCTCGGCGCCTGCGGCCCCTGCCTCGTCACGCAGGGGAACCTGAACAACCACATCGGCGTGCCGCTCACGCTTGCCCGCCTCGAGGCGCGACACCGCTACGCCGTGATCGAGATGGGCGCGAACCACCGCGGCGAGATCGCCGCGCTCGCTTCGATCGCGCAGCCCGACGTCGGGCTGGTGATCAACGCCGGCCCGGCGCACCTCGAGGGGTTCGGCGACATGGAAGGCGTGGCGCGCGGCAAGGGCGAGATGTTCGAGGCGCTCGGTGCGCAGGGCGCCGCGGTGATCAACGCCGACGACCGCTACGCAGCGTTCTGGCATGGCCTCGCGCGGGCCGCCGGCCGCGTGGCGACCTTCGGCATGCGCGAGCAGGCGGATTTCATGGCATCCGGCCTGGCCAGCCGCATGACCGACCACGGATTCGTCACCGAGTTCGACCTCCACACCCCGATGGGTGATCGACGCGTCTCGATCGCGCTGCACGGCGAGCACAACGTCATGAACGCCCTCGCGGCGGCGGCTGCCTCAGCCGAGGCGGGCGCCGGCCTCGAGGCGATCGCGAGCGGACTTGCGTCGGTGCGCCCGGTCGCGGGCCGCCTGCGGCTCCGGGCCGCGCTGAACGGCGCCCGACTCATCGACGACTCCTACAACGCAAACCCGGGATCGGTGCGCACGAGCCTCGTGTCTCTCGCTGCGCTGCCGGGCGAGCACTGGCTGGTGCTGGGCGAGATGCGCGAACTCGGCGCCGACTCGGGCCGCCTGCACGCGGAGATGGGCGCGCTGGCCCGCGAGTGCGGGGTCAGCCGCCTGCTCGCGTTCGGCGACGAGTCCCGGTACGCGGTCGAGGCATACGGCGCGGGGGGCCAGTGGTTCGCGGGCGTTGACGACCTGATCGCGGCCGCGCGAAGCGGCCTCGACGAGGGCGTGACGGTGCTGGTCAAGGGGTCGAGGTCGAACCGCCTCGAGCGCGTCGCGGACGCACTCGCTGCGGACGGCGGTGCCGCGGGCGGGGGAGGTCACTAGCATGCTGCGTCACGTGGCCGAGTGGCTGACCAGCTATTACTCCGGCTTCAACGTATTCAGCTACCTGACGCTGCGGGCGATCCTCGCGGCGCTCACCGCGCTCACGATCTCGTTCGTGGTCGGCCCCGGGATGATCCGCAAGCTCGCCGAGCGGCAGGTCGGTCAGCGCGTGCGTTCCGACGGCCCGCAGAGCCACCTGTCGAAGGCGGGCACGCCGACGATGGGCGGCGCGCTCATCCTGGTCGCGATCGTCGCCGGCACCCTGCTCTGGGCGGACCTGGCCAACCGCTTCGTGTGGATCACGCTCGGCGTGACGGTGGCCTTCGGCCTCATCGGCTTCTGGGATGACTACCTGAAGCTCGTGGTCGGTGACTCGCGCGGGCTCATCGCCCGCTACAAGTATTTCTGGCAGTCGGTGGCGGGCCTTGGCGCTGCGTTCGCGCTGTACCTCACCGCGCACACGCCGGCCGAGACGACCCTCATCGTGCCGTTCGTGAAGCATTTCGTGCTGCCGCTCGGCCCGCTGTTCATCGTGCTCGTCCTACTTCGTGATCGTGGGCTCGAGCAACGCGGTGAACCTCACCGATGGGCTCGACGGCCTCGCGATCATGCCCGCGGTGCTGGTCGCCGGGGCGCTCGGCGTTTTCGCCTACGCGTCGGGCAACGTCGTGTTCGCAAACTACCTCGCAATTCCGTACGTGGCGGGTGCGGGCGAGGTGCTGGTGTTCTGCTCGGCAATTTTCGGCGCGGGCCTCGGATTCCTCTGGTTCAACACCTACCCGGCGCAGGTGTTCATGGGCGACATCGGTGCGCTTGCGCTCGGCGCCGCACTCGGCGTGATCGCCGTGATCGTGCGCCAGGAGATCGTGCTCTTCATCATGGGCGGCGTGTTCGTGATGGAGACCGTCTCCGTCATCCTGCAGGTGGGCTCCTTCAAGCTGCGCGGCAAGCGCATCTTCCGCATGGCGCCCATCCACCACCACTACGAGCTCAAGGGCTGGGCCGAGCCGAAGGTGATCGTGCGCTTCTGGATCATCACCGTGATCCTCGTGCTGGTCGGCCTCGCGACCCTGAAGCTGCGATGAACGCGCAAGTCCAGAACCTCGCGCCGCTCGAGCCGGGCTCCCGGGCCCTGGTGCTCGGACTTGGCCGCTCGGGGCTGTCGGCCGCCCGCTACCTGCGGCGCAAGGGTCTCGAGGTGCGCGTCGCCGACACGCGCAGTGAGCCGCCGGAGATCGCGGCCCTGCGAGCGCAGCTGCCCGAGGCCGAACTCCGCACCGGTGCCTTCGAGCCAGCGCTGCTCGAGGGCGTGGCGCAGGTGGTCATCTCGCCGGGGCTCTCGCTGCGGGAGCCGGTCGCGGTCGAGGCCGCGAGGCGCGGCCTGCCCGTGGTGGGCGACGTCGAACTCTTCGCACGCGAAGTCGCCGCACCCGTGGCCGCCATTACCGGCACCAACGGCAAGAGCACCGTGACGGCGCTGCTCGCAGAGCTCGCGAACGCCGCCGGCCAGGCGGCGGTCGCGGGTGGCAACCTCGGTGAGCCGGCGCTGGACCTCCTCGAGCGTCCGGTCCCCGCCCTCTACGTGCTCGAGCTCTCGAGCTTCCAGCTCGAGACGACGCATTCGCTGCGCACCGTGACGGCGGCGGTGTTGAACGTCACGCCCGACCACATGGACCGCTACGACTCGATCGAAGGCTACGCGGCCGCCAAGGCGCGCATCTTCGACGGCTGCGGGACGGCCGTGGTGAACGCCGACGATCCGCTGGTGCGGGACATGCCGCGTCACGGGCAGCGCGTGCTCTCTTTCAGCCTCGAGGACCTGGCTGCGGACTACAGCCTGGCAGGCGGCACGCAGCCGTCGCTGGTCTGCCGCGGCGAGCCGCTGCTGCCGGTCGCTGCGATGCGCCTCAAGGGGCTGCACAACGTGGCGAACGCGCTCGCCGCGCTTGCGATGTGCGAGGCACTCGATCTCCCGCTTGCGCCGGTGCTGGACGCGCTCGCGGCGTTCGGCGGGCTTGCGCATCGTGCGCAGTGGGTCGCCGACGTGGCCGGCGTTCATTTCGTGAACGACTCGAAGGGCACGAACGTCGGCGCCACGGTCGCCGCGGTGTCCGGCATGGCGGGGCCGATCGTGCTGATCGCGGGCGGCGACGGCAAGGGACAGGATTTCGATGCGCTGCGCGCGGCCTTCGTCGGCAAGGTGCGTCACGCGGTCGTGATCGGCCGCGACGGGCCGCGACTCGCGGCCGCGCTCGAGGGTGTCTGCAGCACGGAGTCCGCGTCGGACATGCCTTCCGCGGTACGCGCCGCGCGCGCTGCCGCGCGCCCGGGCGACACCGTGCTGCTCTCGCCGGCCTGCGCGAGCCTCGACATGTACCGCGACTACGCGCATCGCGGCGAAGAATTCGCCGCCTCGGTGAGGAGCCTCGCCGCATGACGACGACGACCATGTCCTATGCCCGCTCCACCGGCCAGCCGCGACGATTCATCTTCGACCCGTGGGTGGTCGGCACCGTGGCCGCGCTGCTCCTCGTCGGCCTCGTGATGGTGGCGTCGGCCTCGATCGGCGTGTCGGACCACGAGTCCGGCAACCCGTTCTTCTACTTCGAAAGGCAGGTCCTCTTCGTCGCGATGGGCCTGGTTGCGGCGCTGCTCGCCATGGCCATCCCGACCGGCGTCTGGGAGAAGCATTCGAAAGTGCTGCTGGTGGGCGCCTTCGCGCTGCTGGTGCTGGTGCTCGTGCCCGGCATCGGCCACGAGGTCAACGGCAGCCGGCGCTGGGCGCGGCTCGGGTTCATGAATTTCCAGGTCTCCGAGCTCGCGCGCGTGATGTTGCTCACCTACGTGGCGAGCTACGCGGTGCGACGCTCGGAAGAACTCTGCAAGAGCTTCAACGGGTTCATCAAGCCGGTCCTGGTGCTCGGCGCCGCGGCCGTCCTGCTGCTCATCGAGCCCGATTTCGGCGCCGCGACCGTGCTCATGGCCACGGGGCTCGCGGTGCTCTTCCTCGCGGGCGTGCGCCTGCATCACCTGCTCGTGCCCGTCGTCGGGGGTGTCGCCGCCATGGCGGTGCTCGCAGTCACCTCGTCCTACCGCATGCGCCGCCTCACGGCATTCCGCAATCCCTGGGACGACCCCTTCGACAGCGGCTTCCAGCTCGTGCAGTCGTTGATCGCGATCGGTCGCGGCGAGTGGTTCGGTGTCGGGCTCGGCTCCAGCGTGCAGAAGCTCTTCTACCTGCCAGAAGCGCACACCGACTTCGTCTTCGCCGTGCTGGCCGAGGAACTCGGCTTCGTGGGCGTCTGCGTCGTGGTGGGGCTCTTTGCGCTGCTCGTGGGCCGTGCGCTCGAAATCTCGCGCAAGGCCGCGGACGCGGGGCTGCCGTTCCAGTCCTACCTCGCCGCATCGATCGGGATCTGGGTCGGCCTGCAGGCGTTCGTGAACATCGGCGTCAACATGGGGCTGCTGCCGACCAAGGGCCTCACGCTGCCGCTCCTTTCCTACGGTGGCAGCAGCATGCTGGTCACGCTCGGCGTGATGGGGCTGCTGCTTCGCATCAACCACGAGGTGCAGGCGGCCGCGAGGCCGGCGGCGTCTCGCGAGGCGCGCCGCGAATGACGCGCCCGACGGCAATGATCATGGCGGGCGGCACGGGAGGACACGTGTTCCCGGCGCTCGCGACAGCGCGAGTGCTCGCACGGCGCGGCTACGACATCGTGTGGCTCGGCACGCGACGAGGCATCGAGGCGCGCCTCGTACCGGCCGCGGGATTCCCCGTCGAGTGGCTGAGCGTGAGCGGACTGCGCGGCAAGGGCATCGCGACGCTGCTCGCGGCACCGTTCCGCCTCGCGACGGCGCTGGTGCAGGCACTGTCGGCCGTGCGCCGCCACCGTCCCCGCGTGGTCCTCGGCGCCGGGGGCTTCGTCTCGGGCCCCGGCGGCGTGGCCGCATGGCTCACGCGCACGCCGCTCGTCGTGCACGAGCAGAACGCGGTGGCCGGCCTCACCAATCGCCTGCTGGCCCGGCTCGCCGATCGCGTGCTCGAAGGCTTTCCGGGCAGCTTCGGTGCGGGCGTCAAGGCCGAGCGCGTCGGCAACCCGGTGCGCCGCGAGATCGCCGACGTTCCGCCGCCCGAGCGTCGCTACCCGGGTCGCGAAGGCGCGGTGCGGCTGCTGGTCTTCGGCGGCAGCCAGGGCGCCGCGCGCCTGAATACCGTCGTCCCCGCGGCGATTTCAGAACTGCCCGACTGGTTGCGTCCCGAGGTGCTGCACCAGACCGGCGCGCACGGAGTCGAGGAGACGGCGGAGGCCTATCGCACGCGAGGCATCGTCGCCGACGTGCGTCCGTTCATCGACGACATGGCGGGCGCCTACGGCTGGGCGGACTTCGCGGTGTGTCGATCCGGTGCGCTCACGATCGCGGAACTTGCGGCGGCGGGCCTTCCCGCCGTTCTGGTGCCGTTCCCCGCGGCCGTGGATGACCACCAGACGAAGAATGCGCAGTACGTGGTCCGGGCCGGTGCGGCCGTGCTGCAGGCCGAATCGGGGCTCACGCCGGTGTCGCTCGCGGCGAAGCTGCGCGAACTCCTCGAGGCAGGGCGGCCGAGGCTCGAGCGCATGGCGCAGGCCGCACGCGCGACGGCCATCACGGACGCGGACGAGCGTCTCGCCGATGCATGTATCGCGGCGGCGGGAGGCAGGCCATGAAGGACCGGATGCGGCACATCCACGCCATCCACTTCGTCGGCATCGGCGGCAGCGGCATGAGCGGCATCGCCGAGGTGCTGGTCAACCTCGGCTACTCGGTGCAGGGCTCGGATCTCAAGGCGGGCGAGGCGACGCGCCGGCTCGAGAAGCTCGGAGCGCGCGTGATGATCGGCCACCGCGCGGAGAACGTCGCGGGCGCCGACGTCGTCGTGGTCTCGAGCGCGATCAACCACGAGAACCCGGAGGTCGCGCAGGCGCTGGCGCAGCGCATCCCGGTGGTCAAGCGCGCCGAGATGCTCGGCGAGCTGATGCGCTTCCGTTATTCGATCGCGGTGGCCGGCACGCACGGCAAGACCACCACCACCAGCCTGGTCGCCAGCGTGCTGGCCGAGGGCGGCGAGGACCCGACCTTCGTGATCGGCGGGCGGCTGAAGAGCGCCGCTTCGAACGCGCGGCTCGGGGCCGGCCGATACCTGGTCGCCGAGGCGGACGAGAGCGACGCGTCGTTCATGCACCTGCAGCCGATGATCGCGATCGTCACCAACGTCGACGCGGACCACCTCGGCACGCACGGCGGCGACTTCGGCCGCCTGAAGGCGAGCTTCGTCGAATTCCTGCACAACCTGCCTTTCTACGGGCTCGCCATCGTCTGCCTCGACGATCCGCAGGCGGCGAGCCTCGTGCCGGACATCGCACGGCCCTACCTCACCTATGGATTCAACGAGCCGGCCGACGTGCGCGCAGTCAACGTGACGCGCCGTGGCGGGCTGTCGGTGTTCGACGTCCTTCGTCCGGGGCGCGATCCGATGGCCGTTACGCTCAACCTGCCAGGACGGCACAACGTGCTGAACGCGCTCGCCGCGATCTGCGTCGCGACGGAACTCGAGATCGACGATGGGGCGATCCAGCGCGCGCTCGCGGGATTCCAGGGAATCGAACGGCGCCTGCAGTGTCTGGGCGACGTGGACGTTCCGGCGGGCCGCATCACGCTGGTCGACGACTACGGGCATCACCCGACCGAGATTGCAGCCACCATGGAGGCCGCCCGCCAGGGCTGGCCGGACCGCAGGATCGTGCTCGCGTTCCAGCCGCACCGTTACACGCGCACGCGCGACCTGCTCGACGACTTCGCGCAGGTGCTCTCGGACGCCGACGCGCTGGTGGTGGCCGAGGTGTATGCGGCGGGCGAGGCGCCCATCGCCGGCGCCGACGGCAAGTCGCTCTGCCGCGCGATCCGCTCGCGGGGCCGCGTCGAGCCCGTGCTGCTGCGGTCTCTCGACGAGCTGCCGCAGGCACTCGCCGACGTCGCGCGCGACGGCGACGTGGTGCTGGTAATGGGCGCCGGGAGCATCGGTGCAGCCGTGCAGGAACTGCCCGGCGCACTGGGCCGGCTCGCCGCATCAGGAGGGCGCGCATGACGCTGCCTCCGGCTCGCATCACCGATCCGCGCGATTTCGGCCGCGTGGCCGTGCTGATGGGCGGCACCTCGTCTGAGCGCGAGGTGTCACTCGACTCCGGGCGTAACGTGCTCGAGGCGCTCCTTGCCCGGGGCGTGGACGCGGTTGCCGTCGACGGCATTCCCGACCTCGTCCGCGAGCTCACCGCGACGCGTGGCCAGCGCTTCGACCGCGTCTTCAACATCCTCCACGGCAACCGCGGCGGTGGCGAAGACGGCGTGCTGCAGGGCCTGCTCGATGCGCTCGGCGTCCCCTACACCGGCTCGGGCGTGCTCGGGTCGGCACTGTCGATGGACAAGATCCGCACCAAGCAGGTGTGGCTGTCGCTCGGGCTGCCAACGCCGGGCTACGTGAGCCTCGAGCGCGGCGACGACGTGGTTGCGGCGGCCCACAAGCTCGGCCTCCCGGTGATCGTGAAGCCGGCCTGCGAGGGATCGAGCGTCGGCGTGAGCCGCTGCTTCAAGGACTCCGATCTCGCGGCGGCCGTCGAGCTTGCTGCGCGCTACCAGGGTCCGATGCTGGTCGAGCAGTTGATCCAGGGCGAGGAGTACACCGTCGCGATCCTGGGTTGCGAGGCGCTGCCCTCGATCCGGATCGTGCCCGCGGGCGAGTACTACGACTACCACGCGAAGTACGTCGCGGAGGACACGCAGTACCTCTGCCCGGGCGCGGCCGGTGCCGTCGAGCAGGAGTTCGGCAGCCTCGCGCTGGCGGCGTTCTTCGCCGTGGACTGCAGCGGCTGGGGCCGCGTGGACTTCATGCGCGACCGCTCCGGCAGGTCGTGGCTGCTCGAGGTGAACACGGCCCCGGGCATGACGAGCCACTCGCTGGTCCCGAAGGCTGCGCGCAGCCGCGGCATCGAATTCGACGAACTCGTGTGGCGGGTGCTCGAGACGAGCCTCCCGCGGCAACCTGTCGAGGGTGCGTGATGCTGGCGTTCTGGAAAAAGCGCAATCGCCGACAGGCCCGCAGCGGGGACGCGTCCCCGGTGCTGGTCGTGAACTGGCGGCTGCTCGGGATTGCGGCAGGCGTCGCTGCCTGCCTCGGCGTGGCCGCGCTGCTCCTGATGCTGGCGCTCGACCGACCGGTGCGCAGGGTGCTGGTCGAGGGCGCGTTCCAGCGCGTCTCGCCGCCGGAGATCGAGAGCGCCGTGGTCGAGGTCGTGCACGGCGGTCTCGCGTCCGTGGACCTCGACCAGGTCCGTGAACGCACCGAGCGCATCGAGTGGGTGGACCGCGCGGTCGTGCAGCGTCACTGGCCGGACGCCATCCGCGTCGTCGTGACCGAGCAGGTGGCGGCGGCGCGCTGGAACGAGGCGGGCCTCCTGAACACGCGCGGCGAACTCTTCATCCGCAACGCCCGATACGTGCCCCCCGAGCTGCCGCTGCTCCAGGGACCGGAGGGCAGCGAGGGCCCCGTCGCACAACTCTACCTCGAGGCGCAGGGCCGCCTGCTCGAGGCCGGACTGCGCCTCACCGGCGTGCGCCTCGACGATCGCGGGGCGTGGCAACTCGAGCTCGCCAACGGCGTCGTCGTGAAGCTCGGCCGCCAGGCCGTCAACGAGCGCCTCGAGCGCTTCATCCGCCTTGCGAGCCAGCTCGTCGCGAAGCGGCTCGCGGAGATCAACTACGTGGACATGCGCTACACAAATGGATTCAGCGTCGGCTGGAACGCCCGTTCCGCCCTCGCCGTCGCACCGCAGGAGGCGGCGACACCCGATGCCTAAGAAGACTGAACGCAACATGATCGTGGGGCTCGACATCGGCACCTCCAAGGTGGTGGCGATCGTCGGCGAGCTCAACCTCGACGGCACGATCGAGGTGGTGGGGCTCGGCTCGCATCCCTCGCGAGGGCTCAAGAAGGGCGTGGTCGTCAACATCGACTCCACCGTGCAGTCGATCCAGCGCGCCGTGGAGGAGGCCGAGCTCATGGCGGGCTGCGAGATCCACTCGGTGTTCGCTGGCATCGCCGGCAGCCACGTGCGCTCGCTCAACTCGCACGGCATCGTCGCCATCCGCGACAAGGAGGTCATGCCCGGCGACGTGGACCGCGTGATCGACGCCGCGCGCGCCGTTGCGATCCCGGCCGACCAGAAGATCCTGCACATCCTGCCGCAGGAATTCATCATCGACTCCCAGGAGGGCATCCGCGAGCCGATCGGAATGTCCGGCGTGCGCCTCGAGGCGAAGGTGCACATCGTCACCGGCGCCGACAGCGCCGCGCAGAACATCGTCAAGTGCGTGCAGCGCTGCGGGCTCGAGGTCGAGGACATCGTGCTCGAGCAGCTCGCTTCGAGCTATGCCGTGCTCGCCGACGACGAGAAGGAGCTCGGCGTGTGCCTGGTGGACATCGGCGGCGGCACGACCGACATCGCCGTGTTCTCGGGCGGTGCGATCCGTCACACGGCGGTGATCCCGATCGCCGGCGACCAGGTCACGAACGACATCGCGGTGAGCCTGCGCACGCCGACTCACCACGCCGAGGAGCTCAAGGTCCGCTACGCCTGCGCGCTCTCGCAGCTCGCAAATCCCGACGAGACCATCGAAGTGCCGAGCGTCGGCGACCGTCCGGCGCGCCGACTCGCGCGCCAGACGCTCGCGGAGGTCGTCGAGCCGCGTTACGAGGAACTCTTCGCGCTGGTGCAGGAAGAGCTTCGTCGCTCCGGGTTCGCCGAGATGATCGCCGCGGGCGTGGTGCTCACCGGGGGCAGCGCGAAGATGGAGGGCGTCATCGACCTCGCGGAAGAAGTCTTCCATGCGCCGGTGCGGCTCGGCCTCCCGCAGGGCGTGAGCGGGCTCGTCGACGTGGTGCGCAATCCCATCCACGCGACGGGCGTCGGTCTCCTGCTGTACGGGCGCCAGGACTACCAGCGCCGGAATCGTGGCGCGCCGGTCGCAAAAGGCGCACGCGACATCGTGGAGCGGATGAAGGATTGGTTCAAAGGAAATTTCTGAAGAGGGCGGTTAGCGGATAGCGGCTGGAGAAAGCGGA
Source organism: uncultured Gammaproteobacteria bacterium (assembly GCA_963726665.1). Classification (GTDB taxonomy): domain Bacteria; phylum Pseudomonadota; class Gammaproteobacteria; order Steroidobacterales; family Steroidobacteraceae; genus RPQJ01. Next base: position 169,332 of record CAVSDW010000020.1, read on the forward strand.
TAGCGGATAGCGGTTGGTGCGGAAACTGGGCGGAGAGTTTCGATTTCTTGCGGGAGGTTGGCGGAGCGGCCGGCCTTCACGGATCACGGATCACTGGTCATTAGTCACTTCTTATTATCGGAGCATCAAAAAATGTTCGTACTTGCAGACACTGAAAATCAGGGGGCCGTCATCAAGGTCGTCGGCGTCGGCGGCGGTGGTGGCAACGCGGTCACCCACATGGTCAGCTCGGGGATCGAAGGCGTGGACTTCGTCTGCATCAACACCGACGCCCAGGCGCTCAAGCACTCGAAGGTGAAGATGAGCCTGCAGATCGGGTCTAACATCACCAAGGGCCTCGGCGCAGGCGCCGACCCGGAGGTCGGCCGGCAGGCCGCGATGGAGGATCGTGACCGCATCGTCGAGCTGGTGGACGGCTCCGACATGATCTTCATCACCGCGGGCATGGGCGGTGGCACGGGCACGGGTGCCGCGCCGGTCGTGGCGCAGGTCGCCAAGGAACTCGGCATCCTCACCGTCGCCGTGGTCACGAAGCCCTTCGAGATGGAAGGCAACAAGCGCCTCGCGCTTGCCGACCAGGGAATCGCCGAACTCGGCAAGTACGTGGACTCGCTGATCACGATCCCGAACCAGAAGCTGCTCACGGTGCTCGGGGGCGACACGACGCTGCTCGACGCCTTCAAGACCGCGAACCAGGTGCTGCAGGGCGCGGTGCAGGGCATCGCCGAGCTCATCACCCGGCCGGGCCTCATCAATGTCGACTTCGCCGACGTGAAGACCGTGATGGCTGAGACCGGCATGGCGATGATGGGCTCGGGCTCCGCGACCGGCGAGAACCGCGCGCGCGTAGCGGCCGAGGCTGCAATCTCGAGCCCGCTGCTCGAGGACGTGAACCTCTCGGGCGCGCACGGCCTGCTGATCAACGTGACGGCCGGCATGGACCTGCGCACCAGCGAGTTCCACGTCGTCGGCGACACCATCAAGCAGTTCGCCTCCGAGGACGCGACGGTGGTCGTGGGTTATGTCATCGACCCCGAGATGACCGACCAGATCCGCGTCACCGTCGTCGCGACCGGCATTGGCCGACCGGCGGCGATCCGCGGGATCCCGGTCCAGCCGAAGATCGAGGTGGTTGCCGGCAGCCGCGGCCCGCGCCGGAGTGGTATCGAGAGCTATGCGGACTACGAGACGCCCGCCAACCTGAGGCGTCGTCAGCGCGCGGTCGGGGATGACCTCCGCGCCGACGCGGCGGGCGAGTCGTATCTGGACATCCCGGCGTTCCTTCGGCGGCAGGCAGATTGAGGGTGACTGCAGGGCCCGGCCCCTCGACCGGAGGGGCTTAGGAGGCGGCGGCAACCGGCGGCCATGCGGCCGCTGGCTGCCCGTGTCCCGCAAGGGCCGGGTCTCCTGCATTGAGTATTATGCTTTTAAATCAATTACTTATGACGAAGGAGGGGGCTGTGGTATCCTTCCGCGCTAACTATTCAAGGGGCGCGCCCCTGGCTCGGCTGTGACCCCGAGATGCTGAAACAAAGAACACTCAAGAATTCGATCCGCGCCACCGGCGTCGGCCTGCACACGGGCAAGAAGGTGCTGATGGTGCTGCGGCCGGCCCCGGCCAACCACGGCATCTGGTTCCGTCGCACCGATCTCGACCAGCCGGTGGACATCCCCGCGCGTGCCGAAAGTGTGGGCGAGACGACGCTCGGCACGACCATCGTCAAGGACGGGGTCAAAATCTCGACGATCGAGCACCTGCTCTCCGCCCTGGCCGGCCTCGGCATCGACAACGCGATCATCGAGTTGAGCTCCGACGAAGTCCCGATCATGGACGGCAGCGCCGGTCCGTTCGTGTTCCTGCTGCAGTCCGCGGGCATCGAGGAACAGGGCGCGGCCAAGAAGTTCGTGCGCATCAAGAAAAGCGTCAAGGTCGAGGACGGCGAGAAGTGGGCCCGATTCGATCCCTACGACGGTTTCAAGGTGAACTTCGAAATCGAGTTCGACCATCCGGTGTTCAAGCGCCGCTCGCAGGTCGCCTCGATGGACTTCTCGACGACCACGTTCCTGCGTGAGGTGAGCCGGGCCCGCACATTCGGTTTCATGCGCGACCTCGAGTACATGCGCTCGCGAAACCTTGCGCTCGGCGGCAATCTCGACAACGCCATCGTGCTGGACGACTACCGGATCCTCAACGAGGACGGGCTGCGCTACGAAGACGAGTTCGTGAAGCACAAGATCCTCGACGCCATCGGCGACCTGTACCTGCTGGGGCACAGCCTGATCGGCGAGTTCAGCGGCTACAAGTCGGGTCACGGCCTGAACAACCGCCTGCTGCGTACGCTCATCGCCGACAGCACGGCCTGGGAAGACGTGACGTTCGAAACGCTGCAGGACGCGCCGATTTCCTACGTGGCTGCTGCGGCCGCGACGGCCTGACGGAAGCGGATCAGCGGCTAGTCAGAAGCCGATAGTGATCAGGGGATAGCGGATAGTAAAAACAGGCGGCGTTGGGCGCCGCTTCGGTTCCTGACTATCCGCTATCCGCTAGTCACCATCCGCTCTCTTCGTCGGGCTGCGGACGCGCACCCTGACCTTCCCGGTCACCGGTTCAGCCAGCTCCGCCAACCGCTCCTTGAGGCGCGGACCGGCGTAGCGAACGCGCGCCGCCCAGGCGGCCGAATCCACGATGACGACGAGGTCTTCGTCCCGGCGGGAGGCCGAGACCACGTGCTCACCGAGCGGCGCGGGCAGTTCGCGCCTGACGATCACGGTCAACGACTCGGCCGCCGCCGCTCGTTTCGCAAGCTGCTCCAGTCCCGGAAGCGGGCCCCCGAACAGGGGTTTCAACGAGTTCGCCATAATCAATAAAAACTTTATAGAAAGCGGCAATCCATTGCCAGTCGCCGCCTCTTCCTTCATAGTCTGCGGCCTCTCGACTGGGTGGGTCTACCTCCCGTGCGCCAGCAGCAAACTGTTGGTGGCCGGCTGGTCTTTTCGTCCCGCTTGGGACGCCCGGTTCGAATCGCCGAGCATCGCTACCCCGTCTACGGGCGCGCGACTGCTTTGTCACCGGCTGCCACAGGGTTAAGAGCCGCGATGAAATTCAAGATCGTCTCCAGCCGGACCGGAAACGTCCGCCAGTTCGACCTGACGCGACCGAAAGTCCTGCTGGGCGTCGCCGTGGTCGCGTTGGTTTCCATTTCGCTGGTTTTCGGAGCCGGCCTGCAGGTTGGGCGCTTCGTCGCCGGACCGCTCAAGAACGAACAGCTCGCCCGCAAGGTGGAGCAGCAGCGACTCGACATCAAGGCCGCGCGCGGGCAGCTGCAGGGCAACGTCGACGCGCTCGCCTCGCGCGTCGGCATGATGAACGCGCACCTGATCCGGCTCGACGCGCTCGGCCGACGCATCACCGACCTCGCCAACCTGGACCGTGGTGAGTTCGACTTCGACAAGCCGCCACCCGCCGGAGGTCCCGAGGGGGCCGAACAGGTGTCGGGGTCGGCGCAGGTGCCGGAGTTGACCGCCGTGCTCGACGCACTCGAGAGCCAGCTGGCCGACCGCGAGCGCCAGCTCACGGTGCTCGAAAGCCTGATGTCCACGCGCCAGCTCGGTGAGCGCATCCTGCCGGGCGGGCTGCCGGTGATCGGCGGCTGGATTTCATCGCACTTCGGCTTCCGTTCCGACCCCATCACCGGGCACACCGCGTTCCATTCCGGCGTCGACTTCGCGGCGGTGCCCGGCAGCCACGTGATCGCAACGGGCCCGGGAATCGTCTCGTTCGCCGGATACAGGACCGGGTACGGAAACGTGGTGGAAATCACGCATCCGACCGGCTACGTCACGCTCTACGGCCACAATTCCCGCAACCTGGTGCACGAAGGCGAAACGGTCCAGAAGGGCCAGGCCGTCGCCGTCATCGGCAGCACCGGGCGCTCCACCGGCACGCACGTGCACTTCGAGGTCGAGCGCAATGGCAGTCCCGTCAACCCGACGCGGTACCTGGGCGGCTGATCCGCGCAGAGCGGGCAGGGGACAGCGGATAGTCGATCGCGGATAGCGGATAGCGGATACGGATAGTCAGAGGGGACACTTGCGGCGGCCGTCCGCGCCCCCACAATCGACCATCCGCTATTCACTACTCACTATCCGCAATTCACTGCCCGCTTTCCTGTAAAATTCAGCGCTTTCCCCGCATATTTCCATCCTGGAGCCCCAGTGGCCAATTGGCTCGCCCGCATCTTTGGTAGCCGCAATCAGCGGCTCATCAGCCAGTACGAAGGCATCGTCCGCAAGGTCAACACGTTCGAGCCCGCGCTGCAGGCGCTGAGCGACGCGGACCTTGCCGACAAGACCCGCCAGTTCCGTGAGCAGCTGGCCGCCGGCAAGACCCTGGACGACATCCTGCCGGAGGCCTTCGCGGCCGTCCGCGAGGCGTCGCGGCGCACGCTGGGCTTGAGGCACTTCGACGTGCAGCTCATCGGCGGCATGGTCCTGCACGACGGCAAGATTTCGGAAATGCGGACCGGCGAAGGCAAGACGCTGGTCGCGACGCTCGCCGCGTACCTGAACGCGCTGCCGGGCACCGGCACCCACATCGTCACGGTGAACGAGTACCTTGCCAGTCGCGACGCCGAGTGGATGGGCCCCATCTACCGCTTCCTCGGCCTCACGGTCGGCGTGGTCCGGGCCGGCCAGTCCTCGGACGAAAAGCGCGCGGCTTACGCTTCGGACATCACCTACAGCACCAACAACGAACTCGGATTCGACTACCTGCGCGACAACCTCGCGTTCCGGATCGAGGACCGCATGCAGCGGTCGCTCAACTTCGCGATCGTGGACGAGGTCGACTCGATCCTGATCGACGAGGCGCGCACGCCGCTGATCATTTCCGGGCCGGCGGAGGAGAGCACCGAGCTCTACACCCGCATCAACGAACTGGTGCCGCGCCTGAAGGCCCAGGAGTCCGAGGAAGGCGAGGGCGACTACTGGGCGGACGAGAAGGGCAAGCAGGTCCACCTGTCCGACGACGGCCACGAGCACGTCGAGGAGCTGTTCCTCAAGGCAGGCCTGCTGCAGGAAGGCCAGAGCCTGTACGACCCGGCCAACATCCGGCTCATGCATCACCTGAACGCGGCGCTCAGGGCGCACGCGCTCTACCGTCGCGACGTCGAGTACATCGTCCGCAACGGCGAAGTGATCATCGTCGACGAGTTCACCGGCCGCACCATGCCGGGTCGCCGCTGGTCCGACGGCCTGCACCAGGCGATCGAGGCGAAGGAGCGCGTGGGCGTGCGCGAGGAGAACCAGACGGTCGCCTCGATCACGTTCCAGAATTTCTTCCGCATGTACTCGAAGCTCGCCGGCATGACCGGCACCGCCGACACCGAGGCCTTCGAGTTCCAGCAGATCTACGGGCTCGAGGTCGTCGTCGTGCCGACGCACAAGGACATGATCCGCGACGACGCTGCCGACCTCGTCTACCTCACTCAGAAAGACAAGTTCGACGCCATCATCGAGGACATCCGCGAGTGCTCGAAGCGCCGCCAGCCCGCGCTGGTCGGCACGACCTCGGTCGAGACCTCGGAGCTGCTGTCGGGAATGCTCACGAAGCAGGGCATCGCGCACGAGGTCCTGAACGCCAAGCAACACGAGCGCGAGGCGCACATCGTCGCGCAGGCCGGGCGCCCGGGCGTCGTGACCATCGCCACCAACATGGCCGGCCGCGGCACGGACATCGTGCTCGGCGGCAACCTCAAGTCCGAGCTCGCGCAGATGCCCGATGCCGACGAGGCGACGATCGCGCGCGTCCGCGAGGAGTGGCAGAAGCGTCACGAGGAAGTCGTCGCCGCCGGTGGCCTGCACATCGTCGGCACCGAGCGGCACGAGTCGCGCCGCATCGACAACCAGCTGCGTGGCCGTTCCGGCCGCCAGGGCGACCCGGGATCGAGCCGGTTCTACCTGTCGCTCGAAGACAACTTGATGCGCATTTTCGGCGACCCCGAGCGCACCAAGCGCTGGCTCACCACTGCCGGCATGAAGGAAGGCGAGGTCATCGAGAGCAAGATGCTGTCGCGCCAGATCGAGCGCGCCCAGCGCAAGGTGGAAGCCTACAACTTCGACCTGCGCAAGAACCTGCTCGAGTACGACGACGTCGCCAACGACCAGCGCAAGGTCATCTACCAGCAGCGCACCGAGGTCATGGCGGCGGACGACATCTCCGATGCCATTTCCGGGATCCGTGAGGAAGTGGTGAACGGCATCGTCGACCAGTACGTCCCGCCCGAGAGCGTGGAGGATGTCTGGAACCTCGACGGCCTCTCCGAGGCGATCGCCCGGGATTTCCTGGTCGTGGTGGAACCGAAGACCTGGCTCGCCGAGGACCACGAAATCACCGGAGCGGGGCTCCGCGAACGCATCCAGAAAGCGGTCGAGGCGGCCTACCAGCAGAAGGTCGAGCAGGTGGGTGTGCCCGTGATGGCCCACCTCGAGAAAGCGGTCATGCTGCAGGAACTCGACAAGCACTGGCGCGAGCACCTGGCGGCGATGGACTACCTGCGCCAGGGCATCCACCTGCGCGCCTACGCGCAGAAGAACCCGAAGCAGGAGTACAAGCGCGAGGCGTTCGAGCTCTTCGGCGCGCTGCTCGACCGCATCAAGCACGATACGGTTTCGCTGCTTTCGCGCCTGCAGGTGCGCAGCGAGGCGGACATCGAGGCGCAGGAGCGCGAGCGTGAGCGGCAGATGGCGCGACAGCTCCAGCTGCAGCATGCGGCGCCGCAGTCGGTGATCTCGAACGACGCCGGGCCGCTCGGCCCGGAGTCTGCGGGCGCTTCCGGCGTGGTTCCGGGCGGCCCCTTTGCGATGGGAAATGCGGGTGCGCCCGAGGGCCTGGCCCCGGTGGTGCGCGAGGGCCGCAAGGTCGGCCGCAACGAGCCCTGCCCCTGCGGGTCGGGCCGCAAGTTCAAGCACTGCCACGGCCAGCTCGCGCGCGAAGCTTAGAAAACAGGGGACATTCTCCTTTTCGAGAAAATAGGGGACATTCCCCTGTTTCAGGCCAGACGTCGGGTGCATGCGTTCGAAGTCTGCCTGAACAGGGGAATGTCCCCTATTTTCTCGAAAAGGAGAATGTCCCCATTTTCCTGGAAGTAGTCGCCGGCGCCCTGTTCGATGCGGACGGCCGCGTGCTCATTGCGGAGCGTCCGACAGGCAAGGCGCTCGCCGGCCGCTGGGAATTTCCCGGCGGCAAGCTGCATGAAGGCGAGGACGCCCAGGTCGGGCTCACGCGCGAATTGCGGGAAGAACTGGGCGTGGAAGTGCACGCCGCCGAGCGCCTCATCCGGTATTCACACGCCTACCCCGAGCGCATCGTGCGACTCGACCTGTGGGTGGTCACGTCATGGAGTGGCGAGCCCCGCGGCCTCGACGGCCAGGCGCTCAAGTGGGTGAGTCCTGAACACCTCGAGTTCGAGGACATCCTCGAGGCCGACTGGCCGATGATCGACGCGCTGGTGGCGCGGAGCGGTGCGGGGACCTTGCCGCGCGGTGTCTAGACCAGGGCGGGCCGGCTCGTTGAGCATCCGGCGGGCTGCGGGTCCCCGTCAGGTCAGCAGCGATCGATCAGGTCAGCAGCGGCCGCTCGCCCGAGCCCTCGTCGTCCTCGACCGTCGACGGGATTTCCTCGCCCGGTATCACGTGCTTCTCGGCGAACCATGCACCGAGGTCGATCATCTTGCAGCGCTCGCTGCAGAACGGCCTGAACGGCGAGGCTTCGGACCACTCGACCATGCGCTGGCAGGTGGGGCAGGAAACAATGGCCATCGCGAGGTCCCGCTCGACGCGCCTCAGGTGCAGGTCGAGAGCGTGAAGCGCACGTCCTCGGTCGCCTGCACCGGACGATTATCCGCGTCCTGCCAGTAGAGGAAGCGGATGCTGCAGCGATAGTGGCTGCCACTGATCTCGGGATAGATGTCCGTGCCCGCAGGCAGCGAGATGCGGATCATCTGCGCCGGGACGTCGCGGTCGAGCGTGAGGTGGAACACGCCGCCGGCCGCGGTCTCCGGGCGCGAGCGCGCCTGCTCGCGGGTCATCCACAGGAGTTCGCCGACCGCGTCGCCCAGCGGGCGGATCACAGCCAGCCAGTGCGCGAAGTCCGCGCCGCGGATCTCGTCCGGCAGGTTGAGCCAGTGCGTGTAATTGGGCAGGTCGAATTCGCACGTGCCACCGGGAATCGTGCTGCGGTGCTTGATCGCGTTCAGGAACTCGGAGTCTCGCAGCTTCTGCATGAAGAGCGCGCCGACGCTGGCGAGGTCCTCGCGCATGCGGTGCAGCTTCGTCATCAGTACCCGCAGCCGCGCCGCGTCGACGCCCGGCTTGCTGTTGAACGTCGCGAGTTGCGCCATCTGCCGTTCGAGTTCCTTCAGCACCTCGCCGCGCACGTCGCCGCGCTGGGTGATGGTGAGGATCTCGAGCAACGCCGACACTGCCGCGCGCGTCGACCACGGGTCGGCCTTGGTGTGGTGGTGGACCGCCTGCTGGTACAGGAAATCGAGGCGCAGGAAACTGCGCATCCGCTCGTTGAGCGGCTGCTCGTAGAAAACCTTGCGGGTAGCCGGCTCCGCCGAGGGCGCGAAGGCCTCGTTCGCATTCATGCGGGTATTCTGCTCTACGGCCGCGGAGGGGCACAACCGCTCGAGGGGAGCTTCCCCTTTTTCCTCGAGCACTGGGGAACGTACACCTGTTCCCGGCCCCGCCTTTTCCTCGGCGTGGCGCTGGGAAAAGGAGAATGTCCCCTGCTCGCCTGGGAAGGCCCCTTGCTCTTTCGTGAACTGCGTCACGCGCCTGCCAGCCCGCGATATTTCGCGTCCAGTGCCGCGACGGCCTCGCGCAGTTCGTCCACGCGGCCGGTGTTCCGGACGACGTCGTCCGCCATGGCCAGGCGCTCGGCGCGGGTTGCCTGCGCGTTCAGGGACGCCTTTGCCTGGTCGTGCGAAACGCCGTCGCGCATCATGAGCCGCTGGATCTGCAGTTCCTCGGGCACGTCCACGAGCAGCACGCGATCCACATGGTTGCGACTGCCGCCCTCGGCCAGCAGGGGGATGACGAGCACCTGGTAGGGGCCCTGGGCGGCCAGCGACTGGCGGGCCATTTCTGCTCGGATCGCCGGGTGCAGGATGGACTCGAGACGGCGCTTGGCGTCCGGGTCGGCGAAGATGCGTTCACGCATGCGGCGACGGTCGATGCGGCCCGTGGCGTCGAGCACCTCCGCCCCGAATTCGGCGACCACCTGCGTGAGCGCGGGTTGGCCCGGTTCGACGACCTGGCGAGCAATCACGTCGGTGTCGATCACCGGCACGCCGAGCGCGGCGAAGAGGTCGGCGACCGTGGATTTGCCGCTCGCGATCCCCCCGGTCAGCGCGACTCGGAAGGGGGTGGGGCTCATCGCAAGGTGTCCGCGGGGCCGATCAGCGATCGAGGCCGGAGAAGTGCAGGTACCCGCCGACGATCTGCGGTCCCCACATGAGTGCGATCCAGCCGGCTGCCGCGAGATACGGCCCGAACGGGATCGGGATGTTACGGTCCCGGCCGCGCAGCGCGATGAGCACGATGCCGACCACGGCGCCGGTGAACGCCGACAGCAGGATCACCAGCGGCAGCATCTGCCAGCCCATCCACGCGCCGAAAGCGGCGAAGAGCTTGAAGTCGCCGTAGCCCATGCCTTCCTTGCCCGTGAGCAGCTTGAACGACCAGTACACGAGCCACAGGCTCAGGTATCCAGCCGCCGCGCCGATGATCGCGGACCACGGGTCCACCGGAATGGAGAGTGCGGGGCCCGGCTGCCAGACGAGGCTGAGCAGCAGCCCGAGCCACATGAGCGGCAGCGTGATGATGTCCGGCAGGACCTGGTGGTCCAGGTCGATCACCGTGAGCGCCACGAGCGCCCAGGTGAAGACGAGCGCCGCGGCTGATTGCCACTCCCAGCCGTAGCGCCAGACCACCGCCGCCGAGAGCACCGCCGTGCCGAATTCCACGATCGGGTAACGCGGGGAGATGCGGGCCTTGCAGTTCGCGCACTTGCCCCCGAGGAGCAGGTAGCTCAGGACCGGGATGTTCTGGTGCGCCTTGATCTCCGCGCCGCAGTGCGGGCAGGCGGAGCGGGGGACGAAGAGGTTGTAGGGCTGTCCAGCCGTCGCAGCGAGGCGCGGGCTGTCCGGCCGTCGAGCGGTACGGCGGCGGCGGGGGCCGAGGGCTGCCCGCCCTGTCCCGGGGCCCCTGTAGAGGCGAGCATCTCCTCCGCCTGCGTGCGCCACTGCCGGTCGAGCATGACCGGCAGGCGGTGGATCACCACGTTCAGGAAGCTGCCCACCAGCAGCGAGAGCAGGAACGCGCCGCCGACGAGCAGCGCGGGGCTGGACCCGAGGACGTCGAGCAGCGTCAGATGACCGCGCCCAGCTTGAAGATCGGCAGGTACATCGCAATCACGAGGCCGCCGACCAGCACGCCGAGGATCACCATGATGAGCGGCTCGAGCAGGCTCGAGAGGCCGTCAACGGCCGCGTCCACGTCCGCTTCGTAGAAGTCGGCCACCTTGCCGGCCATCTCGTCCAGCGAGCCCGATTCCTCGCCCACCGCGATCATCTGCACGACCATGTTGGGGAAGAGGCCGGTGTTCTCCATCGCGCGCTGCATGCGCATGCCGGTGGAGATCTCGTCGCGCATCCGCAGCACGCCGTCCTGGTAGACGATGTTGCCCGTGGCGCCTGCCACCGACTTCATGGCCTCGACCAGCGGCACGCCCGCGCCGAACATCGTGGCGAGCGTCCGGGCGAAGCGTGCGATCGCCGATTTCTTGAGGATCGGGCCGATCACCGGGATCTGCAGCGACATGCGGTCGATGAACTGCCGCATCGGCCGTGAGCGCTTGTAGAAGTACGCGAACGTGAACGCAGTGCCGCCAAGCAGGATGAACATCATCCACCAGTTCGCCTGCATCCAGCGCGACATGTTGATGACCATCTGCGTGAAGGCCGGCAGTTCCGCGCCGAAGCCCTTGAACAGGCTCTCGAACTGCGGAATCACGAAGAGCAGCAGGATCACCGTCACGATCACGGCGACCGCGAGCACCGCGGCCGGGTAGAAGAGCGCCTTCTTGATCTTCTTCTTGAGGGCCTCGGTCTTTTCCTTGTAGGTGGCGATCTTCTCCAGCACCGTCTCCAGCGCACCGGCGTGCTCGCCCGCCTCGACCAGGTTCACGAACAGGTCGTCGAAGTAGAGCGGGTGCTTGGCGAGCGCCTGGTTCAGCGCGTTGCCGGTCTCGATGTCGGACTTGATGGCGAGCACCAGCTTCTGCACGGCGGGCTTGTCGTTGCCGACGCCGATGATCTCGAAGGCCTGCACCATCGGGATGCCGGCCGTCAGCATCGTGGCGAGCTGGCGGCTGAAGATCGCGATGTCCTCGGCCTTGACCTTGCCCTCGCTCTTGAAGAGGGTGCTTTCCTTCTTGACCTTCGTGGCGGCGATGCCCTGCCGGCGCAGGTCCCCGCGCATCTCCATTTCGGACTTGGCCAGGCCCCGGCCCTTGACCCGGTTGCCCTTCTTGTCCTTGCCTTCCCACAGGAAGGTTGCCTGTTTGCCTGCGACCAGTTCAGCCATGTGTTTCCTGCCTCTCCCGCTCAGTCGACGGTGACGCGGTTGATTTCGTCCAGGCTCGTCATGCCGTCGCGGACCTTCTTGAGGCCCGCCTGGCGCAGGCCCCAGACGCCCTCGCGCACGGCCTGCTGCTTGATCTGCATCACGTTTCCGCCTTCCATGATGATGCGGCCGATTTCCTCGGACACCGGCATCACTTCGTAAATACCCGTCCGGCCCTTATACCCGTCGGTGCAATTGGTGCAACCGACGGGTCCGAAAATCTGGATGCCGTTCGCGATTTCCTCGCGGCTGAAGCCCTCCTTGAGGAGCGCTTCCTCCGGCACGTCGATTTTCGTCTTGCAGTTGCCGCACAGCCGGCGCGCCAGGCGTTGGGCGATGATCAGGCTGATGGAGGTCGCGATGGCGTAGGGCTTCACGCCCATGTCCACGAGGCGGGTCAGCGTCTTCGGGGCGTCGTTGGTGTGCAGGGTCGAGAGCACCAGGTGGCCCGTCTGGGCGGCCTTGATGGCGATCTCCGCCGTCTCGAGGTCGCGGATTTCGCCGACCATGATGACGTCCGGGTCCTGGCGCAGGAAGGCGCGCAGCGCGCCCGCGAAGGTGAGCCCCACCTTCGGGTTGATCTGCACCTGGTTGATGCCCGGCAGCATGATTTCGACGGGATCCTCCGCCGTCGAGATGTTGGTGTCCTCGGTGTTGAGGATCGAGAGCCCGGTGTAGAGCGACACGGTCTTGCCGCTGCCGGTCGGGCCCGTCACGAGGATCATGCCGTGCGGCTGCGAGAGCGCGTGCAGGTAGTGCTCTTTCTGGAAGCCCTCGTATCCCAGCGAGTCGATGCCGAGCATCGCGCTCGAGGAATCGAGGATACGCATCACGATCTTCTCGCCGAAGAGCGTCGGGCAGGTGCTGACGCGGAAATCGATGGCCCGGTTCTTCGAGATCTTCATCTTGATGCGGCCGTCCTGCGGGACGCGCCGCTCGGCGATGTCGAGCCGGGACATGACCTTGAGGCGGGCGGCCATCTTGATTGCGAGCTGCACCGGCGGGGCGGCCACTTCCTTCAGCACGCCGTCGAGCCGGAAGCGAATGCGGTAGGAGCGCTCGTAGGGCTCGAAGTGTATGTCCGACGCGCCTCGCCTGATGGCGTCCAGCATGATCTTGTTGATGAAGCGGACGATCGGGGCGTCTTCGACGTCTGACCGGTCCACGCTGCCGACTTCGGGTTCGTCCTCGCCGCCCGTGGTCTCGAGGCTTTCCATCTCGAAGTCGTCGCCCGCGAGTTCGGGCATCGAGGTGTCCACCTGCTCGAGCGAGCGGGCGAGCAGCTGCGAGAGCTTGCTCTCCTCGACCACGATCGCCTCGATCGAGAGGCCCGTGGCGAACTTGACCTCGTCCAGCGCGTGGAGGTTGGTCGGGTCGGAAATCCCGATGAAGAGCTTCTTGCCGCGCTTGACCAGCGGCAGGACGTGGTGTTTGCGCAGCAGCTTGTCGCTGACGACCCGGACGGTCTCGAGATCCGGATTAATGGCGTCGAGGTCGAGGAGAGGTACCCCGAACTCCTGGGAGGCCGCGATGGCGATTTCCCGGGCGTCGGCGACGTTGTGCTCGACGAGGTAGCTGACGACCCCGATGCGCCGCTCCTTGGCGGCCGCGATGGCATCCACCATGGCGCCGTCGCCCACCAGGCCGTCGGCAGACAAGGCGCTGCGGGAGGCCCTGAAGCCCGCTGCGGGAGCCCGCGGAGGTGGAAATTGCGAAGTCGTTCATATGGTTACGCGGCAACTCATGTCGGCCGGGTCTGTGAGTCATGTCTAGGCGGTAATCGTGCGGCAAGGCTAGCAAATGTTAAATGCTTTGGGTGGAGTCGAGACAAAATACCTCGTAAATCTGAGACCTGTGCCGCAGGTCGCCCTGGGCCGCCGGGGCACCGACGGCCGACCCGGCCCGCTGGAGCCCGGCACTCTAAAAGAAGGGGCCCGCGCTTGCGCGCGGGCCCCTGTGCGTTGCACCAAGCCTGAGCTTGCGTCCGCTTACGGACGGCAGCTGCTGGGGCGGTACTTGCCCAAGATGGTGCTCGCGTCGGCACCGGCTGTATTCAGGCTGACGGAAACCGACAGCGCACGACCGCCGCACGACCAGACGACGTCCCCGTTCGGTGTAAGGGCGGGACGCAGCGAAAGCTTGTTGTCAGCACCCGTGATCGCCTGGTTGGCATCGTTGCCATAGGTGATAGTGATCGTGCCGTCAGCGATGTCGATGCCGACACGTACTTGCCGGTGGGCGGCGTGGTGATGCCGAGGGCGGCGTTGCTCGCCGGCCACGATGCCGCGGTCGGCGAAGTACTCGGCGACCGAGGCCTTGGTGGCCGAGGCCATGGCGAGGCCTTCCGACACCTGCGAACGAATCACGTAGTCCTGATACGCCGGGAATGGCGATGGCCGCCAGGATGCCGATGATCGCGATGACGATCATCAACTCGATGAGCGTAAAGCCCTTCTGAATCTTGCTGAACATTTGGATTACTCCGTTGGTTGACTAGGCTGACGGCGGCCCAGAGTGCCTGCAGTTACGAGAAAGCAATATGCGTGCCAATGCCGGCGTCTGCGCTAACTCATTGATACTGAAAAATTATTTACGACTGAGGTCCGGCGGGCTCTCCGACTGCGCCGAGGATGGCCGACAAAGGTTGTCACGTCTGTGACAACGATCGTCAGCGCGCCTCATCAAGGCCCTCATGCGGCCCGCGACTCTACGGCTGCCGTCGGCTCCGGCGACTCGCCGAGTCCCGCTCCTCGTGGTAGTCGTCTTCGGTATTGACGGACCAGATCGCGCTTTGTCCGTGGTGCCACTCGATCAGGCAATCGACGGCGGCCTTCGCCGCCAGCATCGAATGGTCCTGGTTGTTGTAGCGGTGCATGCCGTTGCGGCCGACCGCGAACAGGTTCTCGAACGTCCAGGTAATCGCGGACCGGCCGATCTCGCGGTATTCGCCGAAGTAGGCCGGGTAGGCCTTGGGCACGCGCACGACCGTGCCGTCGAGGACGTCCCGGCGGTCGATCAGCCCGATCTGCTCGAGTTCCCGCGCCGCAAGATCCAGGAACGGCCGGTCCTCCATCGACCACAGGTCGTCCCTTCCTCGCAGAAGTACTCGAGCCCGAGCGAGACCGTGTCCGGGTCCGCCACGAGGTCCGGGCTCCAGTTGTTGAAGATCTGCAGGCGGCCGAGCTTCACGTCCGGCTCCTGGATGTAGATCCAGTTGTCCGTCGGCATGCCGTTCACGTCCACATGGCCGTGGCCGCCGTCGCTGTCATCCTCCGCACAACCAGGCCGGCAGTCATGAAGTCGCGATAGGGCAGGCCGCGCGCGATGCGCGTCAGTCCTCGTCCTCCGGCTGCAGCTGCTCGACGAGTCCCGGATCGGCATGGTCGAGATGAATGCGTCGCAGTCGATCCACCGAGCCTCGCCGGTCGCGAGGTCCTGCACCTGGACGCGCCGAATCGCACGCTCCTGTCGCGGTCGATGCCGACGACGCGATGGCCGCAAGTGGACCTGCCCGCCGGCCGCCGACGACCCGGTCGCGCGACTTCCTCCCACATCTGTCCGGGTCCGAGCCGCGGATAGAGGAACCGCTCGATCAGGCTGGTCTCGACGTCTTTCTGCGCCACGTCGCGTTGCGCCCGAACGCGCTGACTGGAGGCGTGCGCGAGCGCCTCGTGATCGAAAGTCCCTTGACCCGCTGTGCGCCCCACTCGGCCGAGATCTCGCTGCAGGCACGCCCCAGACTTTCTCCGTGTAGTCCTTGAAGAAGGTGCGGTAGAGGCGGTCGCCGAAGCGGTTGATGAAGAAGTCCTCGAGCGTCGCCTCCGGGTTGCGCGGCAAGACGCGCGACCGTGCGTAGCTCGCGCCGAGCCGGCCGGCCTCGACCAGGCCCGAGGTTGGAGAGCGTCGCTGGATTGAGCTTCAGCGGATAGTCGAAGAATCTGCGGCGGTAGTAGATGCGCGACAGCCGCGGCCGCACCAGCATGACGCGCCCGTCGCGTGCTGCGCGCGACTCGCGTCGGCCGCGAACTCGCGCGACTGGCCCTGGTAGGCGAGGTGCATGCCGCTGCAGATCCTCGGCGGTCGCCGCCACCGGCAGGATGTCCTGCCACCAGTTCATGACCCAGTCGGACTTCGAGAAGAACCGGTGCCCGCCGAGGTCCATGCGGTTGCCGCGGTAGTTGACGGTCTTCGAGATGCCGCCGACCTGCGTGTCGAGGCTCGAAGACGAGCGGCAGGCAGTCCGAGCGGCGCAGCAATTCGAGCGCGGCCGTCAGGCCGGCCGGCCGGCGCCGGCGATCAAGGCAGTCCTGGTCATTCGACACTTCCTGCGTTCGGTGAAATCGTGGAGCCCGAAGCGGCGCGAGGCGTGAACAGCAGCAGCGCGACGCAAGCCAAAATTGAGCGAGAACGTGAAGGCGACCGAGGCCAGCTTGCCGACGAGGTAGTGCACGTGGAAGTGGTCGACGGCCATCTTCAGAACGGCGAGATTCACCATGACTCCCAGCACGCCGATCGTTGCGAAGACCGCGAACTCCATGCGCCGGTCAGTGATCTCGCGGTGCTTGAAGATCAGGCCGACCGACAGGACGTAGACGACCACCGTGCCCGCCACGAACGACAGGGTCGCCGCGGCGAGGTAGTACCAGTGGAATTGCTCCACCAGGATCCACAGCAGCCCCACGTCGACCACGAGGCCGACGCCCGAGGCGGCGCTGTACCAGAAGGCTTCGCGCACCAGGTTTCTCACTGGCCGCCGCTCTGCGGTACGGGGCGCAGTCGTACAGATAGACGAAATCGGCCTTGCCCGGCCACTCGGCCAGCGCGACCGAGATACCAAGGTCGAATCGCGATACGACGAAACCCAATGACGGGTCCTGGCAGATGCTGCGGAGGATCTCGGGAGTAAGGTCCTTCATCTTCTCCTGGCGCGTCGACGGGTCCAGCCACCAGACTCCAGGTGCGACCAGCGCCGAAAGGGCATGAGCGCGTCTCACGATTTCATCGGTGGTCTCGCGAGAAAAGACCGTGCCAGCAGCCTGTGAAACCGTGAGGTAGCTGCGACGGTCGAGCAGCAACCACACAGCCTGGGGCGCCTCGTGCCACAGCACTTCGGCGTCGGTCGGAATCCGCTGACGCCAGGCGGCGAATTTCCCGCGCTGTTCAGCGCCGAACGGCGTATCCGTCCAGCGGCGGAACGTCTCCGGCAGCGCGCCAACTAGCAGTGCCAATGACGCGACACAAATGGCCGCACTCTGCCAGTTGCGCCTGGCCGTGAAGCGATGCGTACCAGGCCGCCAAGATCCACGGCGGCGGCGATGCCCGGCGTGTACATACACGTCCGTGGCGCGCTGCACCCACACCGGCTCGTGGCCGAAACTGAAGTTGTTTCTGGCCGCAATCACGATGATCGAGACAAACGATGCAACGACGACTGCAGTGAGCGACCACGCCAAGCCGCGCAGCACGGAGGCCGTGCCTGGCGACAGTTTTTGCCGCGCCGACCAGAGGGCAAGCCCTGCCAGGCAAAGCATTCCACCGACGCCCACCGGAGGCACGTCGCGACTGGAGCCGGAATCCGTGAGCAACCATGCACACGCCGTCAGCAACGCAGTCGCCTGACCCGCCACCCCGGAACGCCAGAGTGTCAGCAGGAGTAGAGGCAGCAACGCGGTGGCAAGGAAGCGGCCGATCCACATCCACCGCCAGGGCTGTCCCTGCAGCAGCAGTTTCGCGGGCAGAATTTCGCTGGCAATGACCATCAACAGCATCCCTGCGCCCGCAACGCACAAGGCGGCCGCGGCGAGTCTCCGCGCCTCGCCGGCCGGCAATACAACCGCTGCTGCAGCCAGCGTCAACAGGGTCTGGGCTGCCACTTCCCGGTCTCTCGCTATCCATTCGCCGAAGAAAAGGAATCCACTTCGCGATCGGGTAACTCGAAGCCAGTCGGCGTCCATCAACGGCTGGGGCAGCGTCAGGACGTAACTGCCGATGATGGCGCCCAGCACCAGCACAGCGCCGAATGCCCAGTACTTCCAGCCGGCGAGGGGCAGCCAGAGAGCTGCGACCAGCAGCACGCCCGGGAACGCCATCAGAGGATGCACGACGAGGGCAACCGCCAGGCAGCCGACGGCGACCAGTCTTCGCGAGCAGAGGGCCGCGTACACCGCGCCGAGGACCAACGCTTCCGCGAGTCCGCGCGCCGTCAGGAAGGGCTCCAGGTACCGGAAGACCTCCCCGGCGCTGTACCAACCTGGAATTACAAGCAGCAAGCCGACCGATAGAAGTGCCAGCAGGCGCCCTTCGAGCCTGCGCGTGATCAGCCACGCCATCGTGACCCACGCGGCCAGGAAAAAGAATGTCAGCAGCGAGGCGGCGTGATCCACGCCGAGGCGGGCAACGAAGTAGGCGCAAAGTTGCGGGAAAACGGTGAATTCATCCTGCGAGCGGAATCGCAGGAAGATGTCACCAGCCAGTGGGTTGGGCTTCAGCTTCGCGACGGCCTGCAGCGTATAGCCCAGCGCGTCGTGCTGCATGCCCCAGTACCGCCCGATGATGCTCCATACCGCTATCACTGCTACCAAGTACGCAAGGAATCGCGGCATGTGCGCCAGCGCATGTGTCTGCCGGTGTGAAACTCGCTGCTTTGTGTCGGCCGCGCGATGGCCAGAGACTACTCATCATCAGTTCCTGACAAGGGGACCCGTTCTTCATGCCGGCGGCCAACAATACAGTTGGCAATTCGCAGCGATTGAGAATTATGTCACATAGGCGGACCGGGGCTTGGGCTATTCCGCACTGTAAAGGCGCTCCAATTGCCGAAGGTCAACAAATGAGTACATTTCCGCGTGCCTGAGTCGTCCTCTCAGTGCGAGGACCAGAATGCCACGAGCGTCGACCGCGGCGGGTCGCGACGTTGTGGATGCCGACCGAGAGAATCGACTCGACCATCCGGCGGGAGCTCGGTGTCGTCAACCAGTAGCGCGGCCGCACTCTTCCTCGGCATCGGAAGCCATTGGTACGTGCCGGGCACGATCACATCGATCGTACCCGAGTCAGAATTCGGTGCGATCTCGAAGCCTGCGATCGATACCGATCCATAATACCAGCGATAGTGATCTGCCAGGAAGGCGCGGACGTTTTGCGGGAAAAGCCGCAGGCGATCTGCATTCACAACGTACGCGACCGGCTTTCGGCGGAACTTCGTCGAGAAATTCGTCAAAGCAGATTCGCCCTAGCTCAGCGAGCGTCTTGATTTGGAACGGCACATGGGTGGAATGGATCCGGATCTGTCTGGCAGAGGAGTGCTCCGTCGACCTGATATCCGCTGTACGCAGTCAGGCCGCTCTTCTCGATCCAGTTAATCGTGTCGCGCTGATCGACTTGCGAACCGTTCAGCATCTCAACGGTGATCGGGACGGTGCCAACTGCTAGTGTGATGAGGGCGAGTGCAATAACGATTTGACGCGTCCTTCCCAGGAAGCTGCCAAGAAATGGCCGGATGCCATCCCGAGTGCGACTGCAGGGAAGAGCCCTGCGGTCATCAGGAAGTATGGGTACCCAGAACCATGGAATATGATGACCGCGAGTCCAAGCAATACGGCGGCCCAGCACGTCCCGAGCAGGTGCAGGTCGGAGAAAGTGCGTACGTGGAAATGCCCGAATAGAGCTCAATTGCCAGAAGGGCGAACAGGAAGACATGCAACGGCGCCTGGACGCTTTCTCGGGCATAGGCACGAAAGCCGACTATGCTGCGGGCCCATCGCATCTCCTCCCACGAGGACACTACGACACCCTTGCCGACGACGCTGGTACTGCTCGGCACGATGTAAGCATATAAGGCTAACACCAGCGCTGCACAGAAGGCGATCGTCAGCACCTGCTGGGCACGGGCAATGAGTTCCGCGTTTCTTTGAATCGGCGAAGTGTCACGGACTCTTGCTGAAACTGCTGCCGTCCACAGCAGGCCGCAGAGGGACATTGCGTAAATTCCCTTCTGAGTAAATAGCAGCGCCACACCGAACAGCATCCCCGAGACCACCGCGAGCCGCCGGCGCTCGGACAGCAGACAGACGCCGCCCCATACAGCCGCCGCAAGCGCAGCCTGGTCAGACCTGACCTGTACTGACCAGGTAACAAAAGATGGGAGGAACGCAAGAAGAGCGACCGCAGCTGCGCCCTCAAAAGTGCCGGTTTCCGGTCGTCTTGAAAAGCGGAACCATTGTCGACAGAAAGAAGAACAGACCAACTAGGTACGCAAGATCGATCACCTGCCAAAGCATTCGTGCGCGAACCGCCGTCTGATTGTATCGACGCAGCCACGCAGAAAAGGAGTCAGGACAATCGTGACCAGCCCAGGGCGGCCTCCGCCGACCACCTCGCCAAGCTGCAGCGTTCGTTCGGCACGCGCCAGCATCACAAACTCGTCCCAGTTGATCGATTCCGTGAAGACGGATGCAAACCGTGGCAAAAGAAACAGGAGCAGGACGGCGACCCAAAGGACGGCCTTAGTCATGCCTGCTCGAGGGACGACGGGCCGCGCCAATTTCTAGGAGCCTTCTCGCTCGAGTCGATGTGAGAAGTAATCGATCGTCTGCGCCAGCCCCTTGGCAAGATCCGTGATCGGCTCCCATCCCATTCGCTCGCGTGCCGCGCCAATGTCGGGCTTTCGCCGCTCTGGATCATCGGCTGGCAGAGGTTTAAAGACGATTTCGGAGCGAGATCCCGTCAGCTTGACGACGGCTTCCGCGAGTTCACGAATGGTGACCTCGACCGGATTACCGAAGTTGACGGGCCCGGGGAAACCGTCGTCCTTCTTCATGAAGAGATCGATGCCACGGACGAGGTCATCAACGTAGCAGAACGATCGAGTCTGCGAGCCATCGCCATAGAGCGTGATCGGTTCGCCACGCAACGCCTGAACGATGAAGTTCGAAACTACGCGCCCGTCGTTCGGGTGCATGCGCGGGCCGTAGGTGTTGAAGATCCGTGCAACGCGTATGTCCAGTCGATGCTGACGGTGATAGTCGAAGAAGAGTGTTTCCGCGCAACGCTTGCCCTCGTCGTAGCAGGACCGTGGCCCGATCGGGTTCACATTGCCCCAATAGGTCTCCGGCTGCGGGTGGACGCTCGGGTTGCCGTAGACCTCGCTCGTGGACGCCTGAAAGATCCTGATGTGCAGGCGCTTGGCGAGGCCGAGCATGTTTATGGCGCCGTGTACACTGGTCTTGACGGTCTGGACGGGGTCGTTCTGGTAGTGAATCGGGCTGGCCGGGCAGGCCAGGTTGAAGATCTGGTCTACCTCGACGTAAGGGGGAAGCAGATGTCGTGCCGGAGCACCTCGAAGTTCGGGTGATTCAGCAGTGGCACGATGTTCTGGCGGCTGCCGGTATAGAAATTGTCGACGCAGATGACCTCGTGACCCTGCGCCAGAAGGCGTTCGCAGAGGTGACTGCCGATGAATCCCGCTCCGCCTGTGACTAGTATTCGCTTCATCGTGGTGCTCTCGTGCCGGTTCGCATAGGCGCGGGGAGTGTCGGGGTTGGGTGGCCGGTGAAGCTGAGACCTGCGTCCGGTTCTCGAGCCTCACCCATAACGCATCAGCCGGTGAAGTGCAGGAACGTGCCGCTTGATCCACCCCTGGGCATGGTGAGCGGCGTGCAGCATCATCGCCGGCACGGGCCCCATGCCGAGACCCTCCGGCGGATCTCCAGGTTCTCCTGCAGAAATGCCTTCCTTGTTGATCACTCGCGACCACCAAGCCGGAAGCGGCAGAGCGGCTTGGGAAGATGGCGGAAGTCCGCGCCGCGGTTCGCGACATACAGCCTCGTGACGGCCGCATAGTCTCCCGACAGGCGGTAACGGGTGTCGAATCCATCTGCCAGCGCATCGGTGCGGAAGTACATGGCCTGATGCGTGGTCGACATGCCGAGCCACGCCCACCAGGGCGGGCGGGCTCGCCGCAGGTGGCTGACGCCACGCCCGTCCACTTCAAAGCAGTCCCCATACAGCAGCGACGGCCGGCTCTCCGGTGCAACAGAGAGACTCCGTCACGACGTCCAGGACATCATTCGTCGACAGGACATCTCCTGAATTCAGGAAGAGGACGTACTCGGCGTCGACCATCCTGCAGCCCCCGGTTCATGCCCTGGTAAATGCCACCGTCCGCTTCCGAGGTCCATGACAGGGGTGGCCACACGACTGATCTGCAACCATTCGCGGGTTCCGTCCGACGAGTTGCCGTCGGCGACGATCCACTGGTGCGGTGGCATGCTCTGCATGCGCACGGATTCGAAAGTGGACCGCAGTCCGCGCCACGTCATCCATGCAGACGGTACGATCGAAATCCTCGGGCAGCGTCCGGTTGTGCAGATGCCCGGGCCTGAAACAGGTTCCATGGCGCATCGTAACT
Organism: uncultured Gammaproteobacteria bacterium; assembly: GCA_963726665.1. GTDB lineage: Bacteria > Pseudomonadota > Gammaproteobacteria > Steroidobacterales > Steroidobacteraceae > RPQJ01. Next base: position 191,428 of record CAVSDW010000020.1, read on the forward strand.
GCATTAAGCCCGCGCATGAAGGCCTGCCGCGCGCAGCGTCTTGATGCAGGAACTCCGGCGCGCGTGCGCGGCGGCGTCCCTCCGCGGCGTGCCGGAAACGTGACAATTGACGCGATACATGTTGTTGTCGTCGATAGAATTCGGTGCAGTTGGCGCAATCGGAAGGGCGCGCGTCCAGGACAGACGCACCGGGGCCAGGTCGGCGTTGCGTCACGTGAGCTCCGAGTATCTTGCAGAAAATCGCCAATAACGCCTCCTGGCTGATGTTGCAGCGTGTCGTCGAGCTGGCGATCCGCTTCCTTGTCGGCGCGTGGCTCGTACGCTACTTGGGACCCTACCAGTTCGGCGTCTACAGTTATGCGATCAGCTTCGTGGCACTGTTCGCCGACTTGGCCGCGTTGGGCCTGGACAAGATTGTGGTACGCGACTTGGCGCGGGGCCTCCAGCGCAGCGACGAAGTCCTAGTGACTGCGCTTGCGCTGCGCGCACTGGCTGCGATTCTCACCACGATCCTGGTGTTCATCGTGGCGGCTGTTGCGGAGGACGATCCCCAGATACGAGGCGCGGTCTGGATCCTGTCGGTTGAGCTGCTGTTCAGCCCGGCGATAGTCCTGGATTTGTGGTTCCAGTGTCCAGCTCGATTCCAAGTATGTCGTATGGATCCGCACCGCAGTGACCATGGCAGTCGCGGGCGTCCAGGCAGCCTGCATTTCCGCCGGCCTGCCGCTGCAGGCGTTCCTGCTTCTCGTGATCGCGCAGGCTGGCCTCATGGCCGCCGGGCTCCTAGCGTGCTTCCGGAGGGTCGGTCCGCGGGTGCTCGAGTGGCGTCCGAGCCTGCACCTGGCGACCGGGATGATTCGCGACGCATGGCCTCTGCTCCTCGCGGGCGTGTCCGTGTCCATCTACATGCGGATTGATCAGGTCATGCTCGGCAAGCTGGCCGGACTGGACGCGGTCGGGGCCTATGGGGCGGCCGCCAAGGTCTCGGAGATCTGGTATTTCGTTCCGACCGCGCCTCGCGGTATCCGTCTTTCCCGACATCGTCCGCATGAGTTCGGGTCCGGATGCAGACGCCTACCATCGACGGCTGCAGTCTCTGTACGACGGAGTTGCCCTGTACAGTTACATGGTTATCCTTGTCATCATCGCCACGGCACCCTTGGTCGTAAGCGCCTTGTTTGGCCCGGCCTACGAGAACTCGGCGGCCGTCCTGCGAGTGCACATCTGGTCGCTGATGTTCGTCTCGCTGGGAGTGGTCTGCACCCGGTCGTTCGTTGCTGAGAACCTGATGACCTACTCCATGACTGACTTCATTGCTCGGCGCCATCGTCAACGTTGTGCTCAATCTGATCCTGATTCCCCCATTCGGGGCGCTGGGTGCGGCCTGGGCGACGCTGGTTGCCTACGCCGTTGCTGTCTACCTTACCACCCTGCTGTTCCGTCCGCTGCGGTCCGCGTCCATCCATATGACCAGGGCGCTCGTGGCGCCCCTGCGTATCGGGTCGATCGCGCGGGCGGCAAGGCGCGGTGCGGAATCCAGTGCCACATGAAGGCACCCATGCTGCGGCCCGCCTTGTCGAAGCTCAGGCGCAACGCGTTCGAGGCCATCGGATCGAGCCGCTATTCGCGACTGGCCCTGCACGATATCGACCGCAAGCTCGAGCGGTACGTGGGCTACGACGGGGGCATCTTCGTCGAAGCCGGCGCCAACGATGGCTGCAGCCAGAGCAACACCTACTACCTGGAGAGATTTCGCGGCTGGACCGGGGTGCTGGTCGAGGCCATACCCGAGCTGTTCGAAAAGTGCCGGAAAGTGCGCAATCGATCGCGGGTGTACCACGCTGCCCTGGTGGCCGACGATTTCAGCGGCAGGTCGGTAATGATGCACTATGCCAACCTGATGTCGCTGGTCGACGGGGCCATGAAGTCGGAGGAGAAGGACCGGGCCCACGTCGAGCGCGGCGTTGCGATTCAAAGGGGCGTTATTCCGTATCAGGTCGCGGTGCCGGTCGCAACGTTGACGAGCCTGCTCGACCACGCCGGCCTGCCGGGCATCGACCTGCTGTCGCTGGATGTGGAAGGCTATGAGGTGGAGGTGCTTCGCGGGCTTGACTGACCAGGCACCGGCCCAGCTACGTGCTGATCGAGGCCAACGAGCGCGACGAAGTCGAGTCGTACCTCGGGCAACGCGGATACTCCGCCGTCGACGAGCTGTCACATCGCGACGTGCTATATGCGCGACGCTGATTCCAGCACCGGGCAACGCATGCGAACGCCGATTGCCGTCTTCATCTTCAATCGCCCGGATGCTGCCGCGCGCGCTTCTCGCGGCTGTAAGGGCCGCGAATCCGGCACTGCTCATGGTGGTTGCCGATGGCCCGCGCGCCGGAAGGCCCGGCGAGGCTGCGCGGTGCGCGGCGGCCCGTGCGGTCGTCGACGGGATCGACTGGGGTTGCGAGGTCTTGAAGAACTATTCGGACGTCAATCTTGGTTGCAAGCGGCGTGTTGCAAGCGGCCTTGATTGGTTATTCCAGAACGCCACGGAAGCCATCATCCTCGAGGACGATTGTCTGCCGGAGGCGAGTTTCTTTCCGTACTGCGAAGCGCTGCTCGATCGATATCGACACGACGAGCGCGTGATGCACATCGCGGGAAACAACTTCGGCGTCGACACGCAGGCATTCGGTGAATGCTCGTATGGATTCACGAGCTTCCCGCAGGTGTGGGGCTGGGCGACGTGGCGCAGGGCCTGGAGACATTTCGACGTGGCGATGTCCGCGTGGCCGTCGTTTCGACGCAGCCGTGAGCTGGGTGAGCTTCCGGTCCCGAGATTGCTGAGGGGTCGACAATTGCGACGCTGGGAGGATGCGTACTCGAATAGGGTCGACACCTGGGACTTTCAATGGCATTTTGCGGTGATGAGGCGGCACGGCCTCGCTGCTGTGCCGCGGCGGAACCTGGTGACGAACATCGGATTCGACCTGGACGCGACGCACACTCGAGACACGAGCAGTGACAAGGCCAACCTCCCGCATCACGCGATCGGCTTCCCTCTCGTGCATCCGGAAAAGGTCCGCGCGGAACCGGCATTGGACGTGTTGTTCTCCAGCAGGATGCTCGGGGGCTCGTTCGCGTCCCGGGTCCTGGGGAAGGCGAGGCGGCTGGTGAGTGGCAGCAGGCTGAAGCCGTGAAGCAGGTGACGCCGGTCTTCGTGTTTTCGTTGCCGCGTTCGGGGTCGACACTCCTGCAGCGGATCCTCGGGTCCCACGCGCAGATCTCTACGGCGTCGGAGACTTGGTTGCTACTCCCGGTGCTCTATGCGCCGTACAACCGGAAAATGTACGCTGAGTACGGGCACAGCGAGTTACGTCCACGCACTCGAAGATTTCTGTGCGCGACTGCCTGGCGGCCGAGCTGACTATCTTGCAGCCGTTCGGCGCTATGCCGGCTATCTTTACGGGTGCGCGTCGGACAATTCCGCGACCTATTTCCTCGATAAGACACCACGCTATCACCTGATCGTCCGCGAGATCATGGAGACGTTTCCGGACGCCAAGTTCATTTTTCTCTGGCGACATCCGCTGGCCACGGCGGCGTCGATGATGGAGGCGTGGTCCGAGGGCAAGTGGAACCTCTATCGCTTCGAACCCGATCTCTACAAAGGGCTCGCGAACCTGGTGGAGGCATTTCGCGGACAGGCCGGCGCCGCTGCGGGGTGCGTTACGAGGATCTCGTTGCCGATCCGGAGGCGCAGGCACGGCGACTGTTCGCCTACCTGGACCTGCCGTACGACCCCGCTTCCACGAGTGCCTTCAATGACGTCCGGCTGCGGGGCCGCATGGGCGATCCGACGGACGTCGTTGCCTACGCGGCGATCAGCACCGCGCCGCTCGACAAGTGGTCCCGCATCATCAGCAACCCGCTGCGCAAGTCCTGGGCTCGACGGTATGTCAGGTGGATCGGCGAGACTCGCCTGGCGGTCATGGGATATTCGATGGCCGACATCCTGGACGAACTGGAGCGGACGCCGGTGTCGACGCGACTGATCGGCTCCGACCTGGTTCGAATGACCGTGGGGCCTGGCCGCGAGGTGCTCGAGCCACTCTGGCCGTTGATCAACGGCCCGCGTCGTTGAAGGCAGGGAAGCCGGGTTACTTCGCCCCGCGGCCAGACAGCACCGCCGGCACGGTCTTCAACAGCAGTTCCACGTCGCGACGCAGCGAACTGTTGTCGACGTATTCCAGGTCGAGCTTCATCCACTCGTCGAATGACAGGTCGCTGCGCCCGCTCACCTGCCACAGTCCGGTGATGCCGGGCTTCATGGACAGGCGCCGCCGCAACGGCCCGGTGATCTGCTGCTGCTCGGCCACCGGAAGGGGCCGCGGCCCGACCAGGCTCATCGAGCCGCCGAGTACGTTGAACAACTGGGGCAGTTCGTCCAGGCTGAATTTCCGCAGTAGCCGACCAAGCGGCGTAATGCGCGGGTCGGCCGCAATCTTGAATACCGGGCCGCTCATCTCGTTGTGATGGCTCAGAGCGCGTCGCGCTGCGCCTCGGCGTCGCGCACCATCGAGCGGAACTTGTGCATGCGGAAGCGGCGGCCGTGGTAGCCGATGCGTTCCTGGCTGTGCAGCACGGGCCGTCCCATGGTGATGAGTATCAGCAGCGCGATCAGCAGCATCACGGGTGACAGCACAGCAGGAGGGCAGACGGAACCGAATAGGTCCACCGCGCGCTTGAGCGCCATCTCCTCGGTGCTGCGTTCCGACAGGGCGAGCGTGACGAATGGCAGGCCGTATTGTCGTTCGAGTCCCAGGCGCCGGCCGTCGTGGAACTCCGGTAGCACCAGCTGGCGCATCGGCGTGCCCAGGTCGTCGCAGGCCGCGAGGATCGTCCTTGAACTGCTCGCGGCGTGATGCCGCGGGTCACCAGCACGACCTCGTCGATCGTCTGCTCGTGCAGGACGCGCGGCAGGTCGTCCAGCGTGCCGAGGTGCGGCACTTCCGAGCGTGTCATCCTGGCGGCTCGCGGCGTCGCATACAAGAATGCCGACGAATTCCGGCGCGAGCGGCTCGGCGCGAGCCGAGGCAACGATCTGCGACGCCAGCGACGGGTCGTTGCTGATCAGCAGCAGGTGCGCCCGGCCCTGTCCGGTCGCGTGGTTCCGGCGTCGCCAGTAGTTCAGCAGGAACCTCGAGATCAGCATCAGCGTAAAGGTGAACACGAAGAAAAGTCCAACCACGCTGCGGTTGAGGCGAATCTGCGTCAGGAACACCAGCACGGCGATGCCGATACAAGCCGGTGCCGTGCAGCTTGAGTTGGTCCCACAGGACGCGCCACGGGCGAAATGGCCGTTCGAACTGCCGGTGGAGCCCGAACAGGACGACCAGCCCCAGCATCATCGGCATCGTCACGTAGGCGATCAGCAGGTACTGCTCGGCGGACGGCGGGTCCTTGAAGATCGTCGAAGCGGCTGCGCAGGGCGGCATGCGCGGCCGCCAGCGAGCAGCATGGACAGCGCGATGGAGAATGCGTCCATCAGCAGCATCAGTCGTCGCCGCGCAAATTGCCTGTTGTTGTCCATGGCTCCTTGCATGGTCCAGCGCGGATCCTAACCTAGCCGCGCGGCTGCCGGCATCGCTAGACTCCATGCCGCCCCAGCCTCAGGCAGCATCATGGCACGCACTCCCCGCTGCGACGTCCTGGCCATCAGCTCACCGGGCGGCCATTGGGTCGAGTTGACGCGCCTGTTTCCGGCGTTCGACGGCCTGGCCGTCGAGTACGCGACCACCGATGCTGGGCGCAGCGATCGACGTACCGGGCGGCCGCCTCCACGTCCTGACGGATGCCAACAAGCGGACGCCATGGCGACTGCTGGTCTGCAGCTGGCAGGTCTGTCGGCTCGTCTTGAGTTTGCGTCCGCGAGTCATCGTATCTCGACCGGCGCGGCTCCCGGTCTGATCGCCATCGTCTGCGGCAAGCTGATCGGCGCACGGGCGGTCTGGCTCGACATCTTTGGTCTGGTCGACCGCATGACACTCTCCGGCCGGATGGTCAAGCCGTTCGCCGACCTGTACCTGGTCCAGTGGCCGCATCTGGCCAAGCCCGATGGTCCGCACTTCCGGGGCTCGCTGCTGTGATTTTTGTCACGGTTGGCACCCAGCTTCCGTTCGAGCGCCTTGTCGCCGCCGTCGATTCACTGGGCGGGCGCTCAGGACTGAAAAGCCAGAGGCACTGGCGCAGGTTGGCTCCGGCCGCACCGACTACGCCAATCTGCGGTGCGTTCGCTCGCTCGACGGCGAGAGCTATGCCAGGCAATCGCCGGGGCGCGGTTGATGGTTGCCCATGCCGGTACGGGCTCGATCCTGACGGCGCTCGACCGCGGCATCCCGGTGATCGTATTTCCGCGCGACGACAAGCGCGGCGAGCATCGCGACGATCACCAGCTCCAGACGGCCAGGCAGATGGAGCGCATGGGTCTGGTCACCGTGGCCTGGAGCGAGGCCGAACTGCCGGCTCTGATCGAGCGCGAACTGGCCACAGCCTGCATCGTCCCGCCAGCCTCGCAAGCGAAACACAGAACTGGTCGACTACCTCAGGGACTGGCTCAAGGACACCCTGCGCCGCTGACCGCAGACGCCTACTCAATCCCCAGCTTCTTCACCCGATACCTCAACTGCCTGAACGTCATCCCCAGCAGCTCCGCCGCCTTGGTCTTGTTGTACCGAGTCTGCTCGAGCGCCTTCACGATCGCGTCGCGCTCGATGTGGGCGAGCTGGCCCTCGAGCCCGTCCGCCGCCATCTCGTCCACGACCTCCGGCAGCTCCACGGATCCCGCGCCCTGCCTCAGCTGGATGTCGCCGGGCTCGATCCGGGCTCCGGCGCAGAGCGTCACCGCGCGCTCCAGGATGTTCTCGAGCTCGCGGACGTTGCCCGGGTACGAATACGACAGCAGCTTATCGATGGCCTCGTCGCTGATCTCGGGCCGCGGCACGCCGATTTCCTTCGCCACCCGGTCGAGCAGCACGTCCACGAGCTGCGGCACGTCGTCGAGCCGCTCACGCAGCGCGGGCACGTGCAGCTCGATCACGTTGATGCGGTAGTAGAGGTCCTCGCGGAACTTGCCGGCCTTGACGAGTTCCTCGAGCCGCCGGTGCGTCGCAGAGAGAATCCGCACGTCCACGGGCACTTCGCGCGTGTCGCCCACGGGACGCACGGTCTTCTCCTGGATCACGCGCAGCAGCTTCACCTGCATGTGCAGCGGGAGGTCGGCAATCTCGTCCAGGAACAGCGTGCCGCCCTCGGCGCTGCGGATCAGGCCCTCCTTGTCGGCGACCGCGCCGGTGAAGCTGCCCTTGCGATGCCCGAAGAGCTCGCTCTCCATGAGTTCGGTCGGAATCGCGCCGCAGTTCACCGGCACGAACGGCCCGTCCTTCCTCGGGCCCGATTCGTGGATGAGTCGCGCGACGAGTTCCTTGCCCGTGCCGGAGTCGCCGGAGACGTGCACCGGCGCCTGCGAGCGCGCGACCCGGCGATCAGCTCGCGCAACTGCTGCATGGGCTTCGAGGTCCCGTGCAGCTTCATCGCCGAGTAGCGGCCGGTTTCCTCGGCGTCCTCGCCGAGCTTGAGCGTGGCCGTGATCAGCTTGCGCAGGGCCCCGAGGTCGAGTGGCTTCGAGAGGAAGTCGAATGCCCCGAGCTTGAGCGCCCGGACCGCGGCCTCGACGTTGCCGTGTGCCGTGATGACCGCGACCGGCACCCCGGGGCGGTGCTCCTGGATCCACGCGACGAGGTCGAGGCCGTCGCCGTCTGGCAGGCGCATGTCGGTGAGCACGAGGTCGTAGCGCTCGCCACCGAGGCGCTTCACGGCCGAGCCGTAGTCGCCCGCGGTCTCGACCGCGATGTCCATGCGGCCGAGCGTGATGGACAGCAGCTCCCGGATGTCGGGTTCGTCGTCGACGACGAGGGCGCGGGGGTGGCGCATCGTGCGGTTGGGTCTGCCAGGGTGCCTTGAGTCTGGGGCGGAACTATACCGGAGACGGGGTCGCTGCTCCTCGTGCGCGATTCACGAAAGGCACCGGCCTGTCGTCCAACTCAGCGCTGCGCGCAGCAGTGGCGCTGGGCGAGTCACTGCAGGCCAAGCGCCAGCTTTAGTCCGCGGACGACCGACTCGAGCTGCGATGCGTCCAACTTGCCGGCGCGTGATTCCAATAGCCGCTTGTCCACCGTCACCAGCTGCGAAACGTTCACAACCGATGGCTGCGACAGGCCGGTTCTTCTGCCACTGACACGCACGTTGCCCGGCGCCGTCGCCAGGTGCTCATTGGTGGTGATTACGGCAACGATGACGGTCGCAAGTCGGCTTCGATTGAAGCTGTCTGCGGATACGATGAGCACCGGTCGTCGAAAGCCTGGACCCGAGCCCTTCGGAACCGGCAGCGGCGCCCACCAGATCTCGCCGCGGTTCACCGTCTCTTTCCTTCCGCAATCGACCTGAACTGTAGTTCCGCGAGGCCGGGCTCCAGGCCGGTGTTGTTGGCTGGATCCGAGTACACGGCGTTGAGCTGCGCGGTTACCTGGTCGTCATCGTGGCGCATGAGCAGTTCCACCAGCGCCCGACGATAGAGCTCGCTCCGGGATACGCCCATGCGCGCGGCAAGGCGTTCGGCCGATCGGAACACCGGGTCTGGCAGGGAGATGGCGGTCTTCATGTCCATAGTATAACCGAGGTTATACCGGGCGGCGTCGGCGTCATGCCACGCGGAAATCTGCCTGCGTACGGCCAATTATTCGCGCCTCGGCCGCGAAGCGCCGGTTCACTCCCAACGCTGCGGATCGGCAAAGATGATGCGGAACATGCTACCACCCCCCGCCCGCGTCTCGTAGGCCAGTACCGCGCCGTTCGTCTGGCAGAGTTCGCGCGAGATGAAGAGCCCGAGCCCCGTGCCGCCGGCCTTGTCCGTGAAAAAAGGCTCGAAGATGCGCTCGGCATTCGCGGGATCGATGCCCATGCCGCGGTCGGCGATCTCGAGGAATGGCCGGCCGCTGGACGCGATCCGGCCGATGCGCAGCTGCACCGGCTCGTCGTGGTCCGATGCCGCGTGCTTCAGCGCGTTGTCGCACAGGTTCCAGAGCACCTGGTGCAGGTGCGTGGGATCGAAATGCACCTCGATCCCGTCGGCGTCATTCCTCAGCGCTGAAGTTCGAGGGCGCGACCTGCGCTGTCGCCGCGAATTCCTGCACGAAGCTCGTCGAGCCACGACTGCAGGCCGACGCGCTCCTGCCGGGTCGTCTCGCGTCGGGAGAGCTGCAGCACGCTCTCGATGATCTGGCTCACGCGCACCGCGTTCTTCTCGATGATGTCCGTAAGGTGCCGGTCGTCGGCACCGAGCGCCGGCGACTCGCGCAGCAGCTGGCCTGCGTGGCTCATCGCGCCCACCGGGTTGCGGATCTCGTGGGCGATGCTGGCGCTCAACCGCCCGAGCGAGGCGAGCTTCGACTGCTGCACGCGCTCGGCCACGACGCTGGTGTCCTCGAGGAACACCAGCACCGGACCGGGGCCGGTCTCGGACAGTGGCACGAAGTGCGGCCGGATCACGATGCCGCCGTCGGAGGAGACGACCTCGCCGGTGGAGTCCCGCCGGTCCGACGCCTGCCGCCGCCACGCTTCCAGCTGGTAGAGCAGGCGCGGCGACACCTCGCCCAGCAGCGTGCCGCTCGCGATGGGCCCGCCCGTGAGCAGGTGGGCGGCCGTCTCGTTGACCAGTCGCACGCGGTCCGACTCGTCCACGACCAGGATGCTCTCGCGCAGGTGCTGCACGATGAACTCGTTCAGCTCGTTCAGGTTGGCGAGGTCGATGTCGCGCTGCTGCACCAGCGCCTCGCTCTCGCGCAGCCGGTTGGCAAGCGGGACCGCCAGCAGGGTGATCGCGAACAGGCTCGCCCCGGTGAGTCCGGCGATGAGGAAATCCGCGCCCTGGCTCAGGCCCGCGAGGCTCGCCACGACGGTCTGGAAGAGCAGCGCGAGCGTGACCACCGAGGTCGCGAGCAGCGCCAGCCGGCGGCTTACGATGGTCGCGGTCGCGCCTGCGGGCAGGATGAGCAGCATGCCGAGGCCACTCGAGGCGCCGCCGCTCGCGTGGACGATGAGCAGGATCGCCGTGGTGTCCACGGCGAGCTGGAAGAGCGCCAGCCACTCCGCAGACGGCCAGCGCCGCTGGAGCGGCTGGATCGAGACCAGGCCGAAGGCGAAGTAGGCGGCGCAGATGCCGATGAAGAGCCCGGGGCTCTGCGTGCCGACGCTGCGCCGCGGCGCGTCGAAGAAGAACACCAGCAGCAGCACCATCGGCACCATCAGCCGGAAGACGTTCAGCAGGCCGAGCACCCGCCAGGACAGGTCGGTCGGCTCGTGGAGCCGGGGGCGGGGGATGGGAGTCGGGCGCATTCGCGGCAGTGTCTCGCCTCGGGCGGGCGGCTTCAACAAGTAAGGTGGGCACGGGCCCACGCGACGGTCGCTGGCCATGGCCGCGAAAGGGTAAACTACGCGGCCTTGTACCCACGCCGGCCGAGTCCATGAACCTCCACGAATACCAGTCCAAGCAGCTCTTCGTTCGCTATGGCATCCCGGTGCCGGCCGGTTTCGTCGCATCGACCCCGGAGGAGGCCGCGGACGCCGCGCGCAGGCTCGGGGGCGGCATCTGGGTGGTCAAGGCGCAGGTCCACGCCGGTGGGCGTGGCAAGGCGGGCGGCGTCAAGCTGGCGAAGACGGTGCCCGACGTCGCGGCGGCCGCGGCCGCCATGCTGGGCACGCGACTCGCTACCAAGCAGACGGGCCCCGAGGGCCTGCCGGTCCACCAGGTCTACGTCGAGTCCGGTTCGAAGATCGATCGCGAGCTCTATCTCAGCCTGCTGCTCAACCGTGACACGGGTCGCATCGCGTTCGTGGCGTCCGCGGCGGGCGGCATGGACATCGAGGAAGTGGCCGCGAAGACGCCGGAGAAGATCATCCGCGTCGAGATCCACCCGGCCGCCGGGTTGCAGGGCTCGCACTGCCGCACGCTCGCCTTCGGCCTCGGGCTCAAGGGGGCTCAGATCGCGGAGTTCGAGGTCATCGCCCGCGGCCTCTACAAGCTCTACCTCGAGTGCGATGCCAGTCTCGTCGAGGTGAACCCGCTCATCGTCAATGGCGACGGACACGTCATCGCGCTCGACGGCAAGATCGGCATCGAGGACAACGCGCTCTTCCGCCAGAAGGACCTCGTCGCCTGGCGCGATCCCTCGCAGGAAGACGAGATCGAGCGCGAAGCCGCGGAAGCGGACTTGAACTACGTCTCGCTCGACGGCGACATCGCCTGCATGGTGAACGGCGCGGGCCTCGCCATGGCGACCATGGACCTGATCAAGCTGCACGGCGGCGAGCCGGCGAATTTCCTCGACGTCGGCGGCGGCGCGACGCGCGAGCGCGTCACGACCGCGTTCAAGCTGATCCTGGAGAACCCGAAGGTGAAGGCGATCCTGGTCAACATCTTCGGCGGCATCGTCCGCTGCGACATGATCGCCGAGGGCGTGATCGGCGCGGCCCGCGACCTCGGCCTGCACCTGCCGGTCGTGGTGCGCATCGAGGGCACGAACGCCGCCCAGGGCCGCAAGCTCCTTGCCGAGAGTGGCCTCGAGCTGGTCGCGGCGGCCGATCTCACCGACGCCGCGAAGAAAGTCGTGGCCGCCGCGCGCTCGCACAAGTGACCAGTCCGCGACGCCTCGGCCTGTTCCCACTATCCGCTATCCGCTAATCACTATCCGCTATTCCCCATGAGCATCCTCGTCAACAAGAACACCCGCGTCCTCTGCCAGGGTTTCACCGGCAAGCAGGGCACGTTCCACTCCCAGCAGTGCCTGGACTACGGCACGAAGCTCGTCGGCGGCGTCACTCCGGGCCGCGGCGGCGAAAAGCACCTCGGGCCTCCCGGTGTTCGACACCGTGCGCGACGCGGTCGCGAAGACCGAGGCGAACGCGACCATGATCTACGTGCCGGCGGCCTTCGCCGCGGACGCGATCATCGAGGCGGCCGATGCCGGCATCGGGCTGATCGTGTGCATCACCGAGGGCATCCCGGTGAACGACATGGTCAAGGTGAAGGCGGCGCTCAGGGATTCGAAGTCGCGGCTGGTGGGCCCGAACTGCCCGGGCGTGATTACGCCGGACGAATGCAAGATCGGCATCATGCCGGGCTTCATCCACAAGAAGGGCAGTGTCGGCATCGTCTCGCGTTCGGGCACCCTCACGTACGAGGCGGTGTTCCAGACCACCAACATCGGCCTCGGCCAGAGCACCTGCGTCGGCATCGGCGGCGACCCGGTGCGCGGCATGAACTTCATCGACGTGCTCGAGCTCTTCGAGAAAGACCCGAAGACCGAAGGCATCATCATGGTCGGCGAGATCGGCGGCAGCGACGAGGAGGCGGGTGCGGAATACATCCGCAGGCACGTCACGAAGCCCGTCGTCGCCTACATCGCCGGCGTCACGGCGCCTGCCGGCAAGCGCATGGGACACGCGGGTGCGGTGATCTCGGGCGGCAAGGGCACGGCCGCGGACAAGTTCGCGGCGCTCGAGGCGGCGCGCGTTACGACCGTGCGTTCGCCGGCGGACCTCGGGACCGCCATCGCGAAGAGGATGAAGGGCTCGACGTCCGAAGAGCCCGAAGGCGGCGAAGCCTGCGGCCGGCGCGGTGCAAAGGCCAAGCGAGCAAAGGCCAAGGCCAAGCCAAAGGCCAAGGCCAAAGCCAAGGACCAGCCCGATCCGCGCGCGAAAGGCCGCCAGGAAGACCGCACGCAGGCGCACGCAAGAGCCGGCGCTAGGCTCGCGGCTGGCGAATCAGTCGCTCGCGACAGAAATCCGGCTGACCCAAAGCGCTCGGGTCCCGATCTCGGGATCCATGGCGTGCAGCCAAAGCTATAACGCCTTGCGTCATATGACGTGGCGCGTTATAAGGCGGGGGTGGGTCGTTGATCGTCGGCTTCAAGGATCGAGAGACCGAAATCGTCTGGTCCGCTGAGCGGAGTCGCCGCCTGCCGCCATGGATCCAGGCGACGGCGCGCGCGCAAGCTGCGCCTCCTGAACCGGGCGGCGAGCCTGTCGGACCTGGCTGCCATTCGTGGGAACCGCCTGGAGGCGCTGTGGCGGTGACCGCACCGGGCAATACAGCATCCGGATCAATGACCAGTGGCGTATCTGTTTTAGATGGACGGATCGAGGTCCCGCTGATGTCGAAATCGTCGACTACCACTCGTAGGTCCAGGAATCCGGACTGGCTGCACAACCCGCATCCCGGCGAGATCCTCCTCGAGGACATGATGAAGCCGGACGGCCTCAGCCAGAATGCACTCGCCCGGGCGCTGAAGGTATCTCCCAGGCGGATCAACGAGCTGATCCATGGCAAGCGCGCGGTATCGGCCGACACGGACCTGCGGCTCGCGCGGTACTTCGGGCTGCACGAGGGTTTCTTCCTGGGCCTGCAGGCTGATTACGACCTCATGGAACAGAAGCGCAAGCTCGGCGACCGGCTCCACGAGATCGTGCCGCGATCGGGCAGAAAGAACGGGCGTCGCGCGGCGTGATCTACAGCTGCCGCGCGCTGAACGTGTCGCAGGCCTCGAGCGTGCCCGCCTCGAGCCCGCGGCGGAACCAGCCGACCCGCTGCGCCGAAGTGCCGTGCGTGAACGCATCCGGCACCACGCGGCCCTGTGTTTCCTTCTGCAGGCGGTCGTCGCCGATCGCGCTCGCGGCGTTCAGGCCTTCCTCGACGTCGCCGGCCTCCAGCAGCTGCCGGGACTGCGCAGCGTTCTTCGCCCACACGCCCGCATAGCAGTCGGCCTGCAGTTCGAGGCGGACCGACAGCGCATTGGCCTGCGCCTCGCTGACCCGCTGCTGGGCGTCATGCACCTTCGTCGGAGGTGCCGAGCAGGTACTGCACGTGGTGGCCGACCTCGTGTGCCACGACGTACGCCTGCGCAAAATCGCCCGGTGCGCCGAACCGCTGGGCCAGGTCGTCGTAGAAGGACATGTCGATGTAGACCTTCTGGTCCGACGGGCAGTAGAACGGCCCCATCGCCGACTCGGCCGTGCCGCAGGCGGACTGGACCGCGCCGCTGAACAGCACGAGTTTCGGCTCGACGTACTGGACGCCGTATTTCGGCAGGATCTGGTGCCAGGTCTCTTCCGTGTCGGCGAGCACGACCGCCGTCATTTCACGGAGTTTGGCCTCTTGCGGACTCTCCTGGTACGGCTGGTCGGGCTGGGACGCCTGCGGTGCCTGGTCCTGCTGCTGGACGGCCATGCCGAGGAACGGCCGGACGTCCACGCCCATGAACGAGAGCACGACCAGGAAGAGCACTCCGCCAACGCTCAGGCCCACGCCGGTGCGCAGGGGCCGCATTCCGCGGCGGTCTTCCACGTTGCTGCTCTGGCGGCGGCCTTCGATATCCATGGCGCAATCCCTTACGGCCCGTAATCGGCGTGCGTCAAGGTTACGTCATTGCGGGCCGGGACGGGAGGCTAGCCCCTGGTCCGTGCTCCCGTCAGAGACTGCGCGGGTCGCCCGAGCCCTCGTCCACCCACACGCCGTAGCTGCACTTCAGGAGCTGCGAGCCGCTCAGCACGAACTCGCCGTCCCGGTATTCCGTGCCGTTGTAGTAACAGACCGGCTCGCCCGGGACCTGCTGACGCACCACGTCGGTGTCCTCGTCTTCTTCTTCGGCGATCGGCGAGTTCCTGAGTTCGGGGTCCTGCGCGCCAACCTGCGGGATCGAGGGGTGTTGCTTCATGGTGTTGCTCCCGGTGAATGGGTGCCAGGCACCGCTCTCGTCGACCGCGGATCTGCGGCCGACAACCCGATTGTTGGCCCGAACCACCCCCGCCGGTATACGCAGAAGCGGCAATCAGGCGACACCCGGAAATAGGGGACATTCCCCACTGCATCTCGGCGATAGGGGAATGTCCCCTATATTGCCGGAGAATGGTGCCCAATTACAATCCCCGCATGCACGACTGGAGCTTCGATTTCCTCCGCCGCCAGATCGTCGGCATCGACTCGGCGTTCGACACGCCGTTCGGCCGCCGCCTGATGGTCTACTGCGACTACACGGCCTCAGGTCGTTGCCTGGTGTTCGTCGAGCGCTACCTGCAGACGCTGCAGCGTGTCTACGCGAACACGCACACCGAGGACGACCTCACCGGCCGCAGCATGAGCCGGCTGCTGCACGAGGCGGAGGGCGCGATCAAGCGCTCGGTGAACGCGGGCCCGCACGGCCGCATCGTCTCCTGCGGCACGGGTGCCACGGGCGCGATCGACAAGCTGCAGCAGATCCTCGGCGTGTTCCTGCCGCCCGCGACCCGCAAGGCGGTCGGCGAGGGGCTGCGCGAGTTCTTCGGGGACGAGCGCTTCGAAGACTTCCGCCGCCACCAGGAGTCGCGGCAGCCGGTCGTTTTCGTCGGCCCCTACGAGCACCACTCGAACGAGGTCACCTGGCGGCAGGGACTCGCGACCGTCGTCGAGGTGAACCTCGCCGCCGACGGCGGCGTGGACCTCGCGCACCTGGAGCAGTTGCTGCGCGCGCCCGAGTACCGGGGACGCCTCAGGATCGGCTCGTTCTCCGCCGCCTCGAACGTGACCGGCATGCGCTCGCCGGTGCACGAGATCGCGAGGCTGCTGCACGCGAATGACGCCTACGCCTGCTTCGACTTCGCGGCGAGCGCGCCCTACGTCGGGATCGACATGAATCCGGAGTGCAACGCGTCGGACGGCGACCCTTCGATCGACGCCGTGTTTCTCTCGCCGCACAAGTTCCTCGGCGGTCCGGGCTCGAGCGGCGTGCTGGTGTTCAACGAGCGCATGTACCAGCGCGACCTGCCGCCCAGCGTCGGCGGCGGCGGTACGGTCGACTACGTGAGCCCGGTCGACCAGGACTTCATCCGCGACGTCGAGGAGCGCGAGAAGGCCGGCACGCCCGGCGTGCTGCAGGTACTCAAGGCCGCGCTCGCAATCGAGCTCAAGGGGCGCATCGGCGTCGATCGCATCGAGGCGCGGGAGCACGAGTTGCTCGGCCGGGCGCTCGCGCGCTGGAGCGCGAACGAGCGCATCGAGATCCTCGGGAACCCGGATCCCTCAGCGCCGCATCGGCATTGTCTCGTTCAACCTGCGCGATGCCCGTGGCCGTTACCTGCACCCGAAGTTCGTCACCGTCCTCCTGAACGACCTGTTCGGCATCCAGTCACGCGCGGGTTGCTCCTGCGCCGGGCCCTACGGCCACCGGCTCCTCGGCATCGACCACCCGACCTCCGAGCTCTATCGCGACTGGGTGCGCAAGGGCTTCCAGGGCATCAAGCCCGGCTGGTGCCGCGTCGGTTTCCACTACTCCATGGACGACCTCGAGGCCGGATTCATCATGGACGCGGTGGAATTCGTGGCCGAACACGGCCACTGCTTCCTGCCGCTGTACGCCTTCGATGCGGGGACCGGGATGTGGAGCCATCGCGAGTACGTCGAGACGCACGCCGCGTTCTCGCTGGACGCTGCGCTCGGGGCGTCGGGATGCGACGAGACGGCGCTGCCCGCGGAAGCGCGCTCGAAGCTCTACGCGCAATGCCTCGCCGAGGCGAAGTCCTGGGCCGAGCGGCTGGGCGAGCCGGGGTCGGGCGGGACGGACGGGGAACTCGAGCGGTTCGGCGACCTCCGGTTCTTCAACGTCGGCTGAAAGGGGGTACTGAAGGGGACATTCTCCTTTTCCGGCCGCCGGAAAATGGGGACTGTCCCCTTCAGGGGCTTCAGGGACTGTCCCCTGTTCAGCGGCGGCCGATCTGAGCAGCCCGAACGCGGCGTACACGACGACGATCACCACCAGCCAGCGCAGCCAGTCGAGCGGCAGCGACTTCACTACGTAGGCGGCGATGAGCACGGCGGGAATGCCGCCGATCGCGAGGCCGATGGCCGCCCGTGCGCTGTAGCGTCGTCGTGCCACGAAGCGCAGGCTCCCTGCCGGCATCAGGAATGCACAAGAGCCCATCATGATCGGGAACGCCGCGATGGGGCTCATGCCGAGCAGGCTCACGAGGATGAGGCAGGGGCCGTAGAGTCCGATCCCGAGCGTCATGAGTGCGCCGAGCACGAAGTTCGCTGCGATGCCGATCCAGAAAAGCGAACCCGTGAGCGCAATGGCCTCGCCGCCGCCCGGCACCAGCTCGAAGATCGTGAGCAGGAAAAGTCCCGCCGCGACCAGCAGCGCCATGCCCATGCCAATCTGCACCGCGCGCCTCGGCAGGCCCGAGACGACCTGGGCACCCACGACCGCACCGGCGACCGCCGCGAGAATCATGCCGATCAGCGTGCGCGGGTCGATGGCCACCGCCGCGATGAATATGAGTGCCTGTGCGACGGTCGGCAGCGCGTGGCCGACGTTCAGCGTGCCCGGAATCTGCTCGTCGGGCACCAGCCCGCGCAGGCGATAGGCGGCGGTGGTGGTGGCGAAGGAGCCGACGCCCAGCGTGTCGAAGAAATTAGCGACGAATCCGATGGCGAAATCCCAGGGTCGCGGCTTGCGCCCTTCGGGGGGAGTGCCGTTCCTGCGCTCGAGCCAGGTCCACGCGAACACGTGGCCGATGCCGAAGACAGCGACTGCAATCAGGACCGTCGTAATCACGCTGTCGGACTGCATGCGTCAGGCTCGTTCATCGGCGCGCTTGGCATATTCGCCCGCGCATTCTGCACGGTCCGGTCGTCAGCCGGACAGCAATTTGAAGCCTGGCATCCTGGCGGCCTTGCGGTCGAAGGTGATCGTGTACTGGCAGCCAGCGGATCGATTGACTTGCTCGATCAGGCAGTCGGAGAAGTCCGCGGAGCCCGTTCGAAAGGTATTCAGAGCCGCGATTACGTCGACGGATGATTCGACCTGAAGTTGTGCGGTCTCGAGAATCTGCTCGATTGCATCGGCGATCTGCTTGCGCGAGCACCCGTAGCCTCGCGCAAGCGTCCATGACACCTCGGCAAGAACGACATTCGATACCAGGCCCGGGCGCTCGGACGAGCAATGGTCGTGCAGGAACGCGCGTGCGGTCGCTGTCTGGCGGGGGTCGTCGGCCAGGATCACGCGCAGCAGGACATTCGCGTCAATCCCGATCATGGCGTGCGTGCTTCGCCACGAGGTGTCGCCCGATGGCCTCGTTCATTTCCTCGATGGTCAATGCACTCTTGGGTTTGGGCAGGATGCCGACGAGTTCAGAGATGTCGCGCTTGGCAGGCATCAGCCGCACGCGGCCGTCCGGCTCGATGACGAAACGCACCCGATCACCAGGCTTCAGGCCGAGGTGCAGACGCACGTCCTTGGGCACCGTGATCTGACCCTTGCTCGTCACCTTCGCCTCGCTCATGACGCCTTACCAAAGCTGAATTTCCTTACCGAGTGTAAGGCGAATCCGGGTGAGCGTCTCCCTGCGCCGCAGTCTGCATATGATGGACGTCTGCGACCTACGCTAATCGCGTGTATTCATTGAATTTTGGCGAGGGTGGCTGTCCTTGACGCCCGGACACCCCTCGGGTCTAATTCCCGCCCTTCCGATGCCCGGCCGCCCGGCCGGGACTGCCTACCGTGGCCAGGTAGCTCAGTTGGTAGAGCAGCGGATTGAAAATCCGCGTGTCGATGGTTCGATTCCGTCCCTGGCCACCACTCCCAACTGGGTCCATTCCGGTCACATGGTTTACAGTTTATTCCGGGGACATGGTTAACACTGTGTCCGGGGCGAAGTAATGGGACCGGGATCTCCCGGTTTGATCCCGTGATCTATCCCTTAAGACGGTCGGTGGACGGTATTCCACCACTGTTGATCGGCTCTCGAGAGCGGCCTACTATATAGGTCAAATGACCTATCAGGAAGACCGGTAATGCTGGAAGCGATCGTTGGCAGCGTGGCCGCCGAAAAGGTTCTTCTCTACCTGCAAAACTACGAGCAGGCGTATGGGCGCGAGATCGCGGCGACGTTCGATATCTCGAACAGTCAGGTTCAGAAGCAATTGCTGAAGCTGGAGTCTGGCGGCCTGCTGGTCAGCCAGCTAATCGGCCGCACCAGGCTGTATCAGTGGAACCCCCGGAATCCACTCGTGCCGCCGTTTCGTGCGTTGCTCGAGGTGGCGCTCGACAGCTTACCCACCGCCGAGCAGCAACGGTTCTTCCGCAAGCGGACTCGACCGCGTCGCAGCGGTAAGGCGCTCTGATGCCACTGAGTGCATCGTCGTCCGTCGAGGAGGTTGCTGCTATTGTCTCCGACGCGCTGACGTCGGCGGGAATTACCGCCGTGCTTTCCGGTGGGGCAGCGGTGCAGATCTACACCAGTGGACTATACGAGTCGCGGGACCTCGATTTCGTTGCGTCCGCTAGTCAACGAGAACTGGAGCGGGTGTTGAATCGGCTTGGATTCATGCGCGAGGTGGGCCGACATTTCGCCCACCCGACGTGTCCGTACACACTGGAATTTCCGTCGTGGCCGCTAGCGGTCGGCAACCAGCTCGTTCGCGAGTGGGGAGAGCGACCGGTTGGTGGGCTGCGAATCCAGATCCTGACACCGACGCAGTGCGTAATGGACCGGCTGGCAGCGTTCTATCATTGGCGGGACCGGCAGGGGCTTGATCAGGCGGTCCTGGTCGCAGCACAGCAGGTTGTTGATCTCGACGAGATTGAGCGATGGTCAGCGCGGGAGGGGCACGCCGACGCTCATCGAGAGTTTGCTGCCCGTGTGAAGAAAACTCGAATCGGCGGTTGATGACGCTCGGGTTCGGCTCGGTTGGGCAGGCCAGCAAGGTCGTTCGTCTGCGCTTCGATGCTCCGTTTTGACGTAACCGCATCTTCTGCGGCCCCCACGAGGCTTACTCCTCGACGGCCCGAAGCGATCGGACGGCACGTTTCGGTCGAGATTCACGACATCGGCCTCCGCGTTCGGCGAAGACAATTTTGGATAGGACCGTTACTTGCCGGAGAGTAACGGAAACGTTACCATGCGGCAATGAAAATCCGGGTGGAGGAATACATTCGCCCGGATGGGTCGAGTCCTTACAGAGACTGGTTTGACGGTCTCGACGCGCAGGCTGCGGCGAAAGTCACGACCGCGAAGCTGCGCATGGAACTCGGCAATACTTCGAATGTGAAGTGGTTTGCGGGCATCGGCGAATACGTCATCGACTGGGGCCCGGGTTATCGGATCTACTTGGCGAAGGACGGCGAATCGTTGATCGTGTTGTTTGGCGGTGGCACCAAGCGCCGCCAGCAGGCGGACATCGAACGGGCCAAGGCATTGCACGCCGAGTACAAGAGACGAAAGAGGTGAGGACCATGGCGCTTACACGCGATTTCAAGAAAACCGTCGTCGCTCGAGTCGAGCGCGACCCGGCGTTCGCCAAGGCGCTCCTGGATGAGGCGGCAACGCTATTCCTGAGTGGCGAGCCTGAGACTGCGCGTCTCATCCTGCGCGATCTTGTGAATGCGACCTTGGGGTTCGAACAGCTGGCCAAGCTCACGGACACGCCCAGCAAGAGCCTTCATCGAATGCTCTCGCCCAAGGGCAATCCAAGCATGGATAACCTGGCCGCAATCTTCGGCGCCCTAAGGAAGCGTCTCAAAGTGGGCATCAAGGCTCAGACGGTCGATTTGCGGAAAGTGGCGTAGCGCGACCGTGGCGCTCTCGGAGTTTGAGCTGGCGCGAGTACAGCGGGCCATGGATGCCTTGATGAAGCAGCGCCGGCCTCCGCCGGATGTACGTAAGAAGCTGGACCTCGGTTTCCGCGTCACAGGGCAAAGCGTTGGGATTTTTGAGATCCGACCGGCCTGGCGCGGACCGGCCGACGAGAAACACGAATCGGCCGTGGCGAAGGCAACCTACGTGAGGACGCGCGGCGTCTGGCGAGTGTTCTGGCAACGTCGCGATCTGAAGTGGCACGGCTATGAACCCAGGCCGGAGGTGAATTCGATCGATGAGTTCGCTTCACTGGTGGCGGAGGATGCGCATGCCTGCTTCTTCGGGTGAGCGGAAGAATCCTGCGGTCGACCGCCGCCGTTAACCTGACGGGACTGAGCGGCCACGGTTCGGTCCTCGTTCGGTCGCGATGCACCGACGGCGTTGCGCTTCTTGAGTTGCGGCTCGGCTCGGGCGGCGCCGGCCCGGGGGTTCGGTATGGGCTCGGTCGGCGGGGGCGGTTCGGTCGGCCAGCGGAAATCCCTTCCCGGTCTTCGGCTTGCTCACGCCGAACCGGGCTCTCCGTTGTGTTGAAAATCCGCGTGTCGATGGTTCGATTGACTCGGATCGGCTAGGACCGATCTTCGCCCTTCGGGCAGCTGCGCTGTCCTGATTCGCTTCGCGAATCGTCCGTCCCTGGCCACCACTTCCAACATTTTGTTTTGCAACGTCTTTCCGGTATCACCCGCGGACTATCCGGGGCGATTTTGGCCCGAAAACGGCTGACCATCGGACTATCGAAAGCTGAGCCAATCGTGGGCCCGGGGCGGGCGGCGGGGCTGGCGATCTGGCGACCTGACACCCGAGGTTAGGCCCGGCGGGAACTAGAGTCCGCTTCAGTCGGGGTCCGCGCTTTGGGACTTTGCGTCAGTGTCGGCTGTGGCCGGGGGGCGGACGTCCGGAATCAGCTTTAAGCGTCCGCGGTGGTAGCCTGAATCCAACAACAATGCACCGCGATTTCGAACTCGACTTCCTGCCCATCGACGTGTCATCCAAAGGGGCCACGGCGCGCATGCGGGAACGAATCCGGGCCGCGATCGCCGCGCCGCGCGCGCCATCATCGTCGGATTCGCACGCCCTCAGAGTTTACCGGGCCCCTAGACCCCCATCAAGCTATGGACGGCCCGGTGCCACCACGGCTCGTTCCATGCAACATGAACCGCAAGCGCAGCGGGCAGATAGATGGCCAGGAAGACCCAGTAGGCGCGATGAATTCGTCGATTGCGGAAAATGTCCCACGCCAGCAACGGAGCCAGAGCCAACAGTGGGTATAGCTCGGTCGAAAGGGGATTTTGCGGCATCGTCGCCGGAAGCCAGACGATCCTGTCGAACGCCGCAGGCAGCGCCATGGCTGGTCCGATAATCATCATTCGCTTGTGAAATCCCAGGTCGCTGTTCCTGGCTCTCAGGCCCAGGAACAGAAACAAAGGGAACAGGATGCCGACACGGATTTGCAGCAACAGGATGTTGTCGAGTGCGCTGCTCAAGCTCAGCATGGCCGATCGGATTTCCTGGCGGACCGTCTCGGCCGCGTACCACACCGTGTGCCAGGCCGCCGAGGCCAGCAGGAAACCTGCCAGGACCAGCATGGCATGAGCAGATAGACGACCGGTCCGATTCGCCGGTGCAGGTCTCTCCGGCCGGTAGCCATAAGGACCGTCTGGCCCAGCAGGAACAGCAGGAACGATCCCATCAAGACCGCATGGAAGTGCGCGACAACCGGAAACGGCGGCCGTTGCCCTGCCTTGATCAGTTCAAGCTTCATCAGCGAATCAGGCAAAAAGCCGGTCAGTGTGATGACGATGAATAGGGCCGCCGTGAAGACGTAGACCCAGCGGTCGAGCGCATGATCGCGCACCGCTCCCGACAGCAGGTCGATGGTCCTTCCGCCGGCTGGCTGACTCAGAACAGTCGCCATGGCAATCCCTCGTTGTCGACTAACGCGCTCTCCGATAGCACGAAACCGCGACGGCAGAAAGCGCTCGATTTCAACCAACGGGCCTGCGGGGTGCGAATTGGCAATCAGGTCGCAAGCGGCAGTTGGTAGGGCGCGGCAATGGCTTTGCCACGCTACTGAATTGATGTTGGCAACGGCCCTGGCTGAGGGTACTGGCGGGTTCCGCCCAACGCTCGATGCGTGCGCTCGCGATTGTAGTAGCGCATGAAATCGGAGAGCTTCCCTCGAGATATGTCGAGGTCCAGAAGGGCACCCGGTCGAGGAACTCGCGTCGGATGGTTCCGATGAGCCGCTCGACGAACGGGTGCGACAGCTGTGCTCCGCAAGAATTGGATCCGGAACGAACTGACCCGGTTGCGGGGCCGTCGCCGAGCTGCAGCATGATCGTGCTGGCTCGAATAGCCCTTCGGTTACTGGCCGACCTGGCCGGCCTCTCGGATCGACGCCGGTTGGCTTGCATCAGGAACATCTGCTGGAGCCCGCGTCGACGTGATCGGTAATTGCGGAGCACAGCCGTATGACCGCCGGGACGACCAGGTGTCAGTGGATGAAGTGGAGCGGGTCTTGAGTCAGGCCGGCCATTTCGACGTCCGCGCGAGGGCCTGTTAGAGTTGTCCAGCGATGAAGGACGAGGCACAAATCTTGTGGTCGCGCTTGGACCGGAAGCTCAGGCTGTGCTGACCGCACTAGATAGATTGACACCGCCCGATGAACCAGACTCCAGGCGACACGCCTGGCACTGACGCCGCGATATTTGACGTCGCCGACCTGCGCGTCGACGTTGGCCAGCAGCGCGTCACGCGCGCAGGCATCGAAATCACGCTGCCGAATCTTTCGTTTCAGCTGCTCCTGGCACTGATTCGCGTCGCGCCAAACGTCCTCAGCCACGACCTTCATGGCACGCGTCTGGCCCGGACTGATCGTGAGCCCGGAGACCCTCGCCAAGCGGGTCAACCTGTTGCGCGAGGCGCTGGGGGATAACCCGCAGGAGCCGCGCTACATCGCTGGAGTGCGAAGTCGCGGTTACCGGCTGGTTGCGGCCGTGTCTCCCGCTGCACGTCCGGCGCCGCCGGTCGAGGGTCCATCGTCCGCGCCGGTGGTCGTCACACAACCGAATGAGTTGTCGACTGGAGACACGGCAGCAACCGAGCCTCGAACAGTCACCGCCAGGCCGAGGAGCCGATGTGGTGGCTCGTGTTGTCCGCTCTACTCGCGGCTATCCTCGCAATCGCCATCGGTATGCGTACGGAACACCAAGCTCCAGCCGTGGGCGCTCGGGCAACAAACGAGAATCCGCAGCACGAAGCTCAGGCAATCGGCGCGCGCGCACGCACGGTGGCCGTCTTGCCGTTCGACAACATCAGCGCGGATCCTGCAGACGCCTATCTGGCGCAAGGCCTGCC
>CAVSDW010000021.1:0-173910 GCA_963726665.1 uncultured Gammaproteobacteria bacterium
CTCAGGCCGGGAGGCGCAGGACCGGGTGCTGGCCAGTGGCCTGCCGGAGCATGGTCTCGAGGAAGTCGTCCGCCGTCATCGGCTCGCCGAACAACCGCCCCTGGCCGTACTGGCAGCCGCTCTTCAGCAGGAACTCGCGCTGCTCTTCGGTCTCGATGCCCTCGGCGAGCACCTGCAGCCGCAGGCTGCGGCCCATTTCGATGATGGTGCGCACGATGGTCGCGTCGTCGGGGTCGGTGGCCGCGTTGCGCACGAACGACTGGTCGATCTTGAGCGTGCCGATCGGGAACTGCTGCAGGGCGCTCAGGCTCGAGTAGCCCGTGCCGAAGTCGTCGATGGAAAGGTGCACGCCCATGGCCCGCAGCTCGTCGAGCAATGGCAGCGTGCGCTCGGCGTCGAGCATCAGCGTGGTCTCCGTGATCTCGAGCTCCACGCGGCCGGGCGACACGCCGTACTTCTCGAACACCGAGCGGCAGCGCGGGATGAAGCTCGCCTGGCTCAGTTCCTTGAGCGACAGGTTGATCGCGACGAGACCCGGGTCGGAGACGCGCTTCTGCCACGACGCGTAGTCGCTGCACACCTGGTTCAGCACCCACGCGCCGATGTCGAGGATCAGGCGTGACTCTTCCGCGAGCGGGATGAACTGCGCCGGCGCGATTTCGCCGTGTCCGGGCAGCCGCCAGCGCAGCAGTGCCTCCGAACCGACCACAAGCCCGCTCGCAAGTTCCACCTTCGGCTGGTAGCGCAGCATGAACTCGTCGCGGACCAGTGCCCGCCTGAGCTTGCCCTTGAGCAGCAGACGCTCGACCGCGGCCGCGTTCATTTCCGGCGTATAGAAAACGTGGCAATTACGGCCGGCGCGCTTCGCGTGGTACATGGCCGCGTCGCCATTGCGGATGAGGTCGATGACGTTGTCGCCGTCCGCCGGGCACGATGCGATGCCGATGCTCGCCGTCACCTCGAGATCGTGCCCGCCCACGTGCTGCGGCTTTGCGATCTCCGTAAGCAGCAGCCGCGCGAGCGACGCGGCCTGCTCGTGCGCGCCGCTCGCGCCGTCCGTCGTCTCCGCAAAGACCGCGAACTCGTCGCCAGCGAGCCGGCCCACCACGGACTCGCCCGGCAGGATGCGACCGAGGCGTTCGCTCAGCGTCTCGAGGACGCGGTCCCCGGCCTCGTGTCCGAAGTTGTCGTTGATTTCCTTGAAGTTGTCGATGTCCAGGTACAGCAGCACCAGCGAACGCCCCTGTCGTAGCGCGCGCGTGATCGCCTGGTGCAGCAGGTGCTGGAACTGCATGCGGTTCGGCATCTTGGTGAGCGCGTCGAAGCGCGCGAGGTAGCGGATTCGCCGCTCCGCGCGCTTGCGGTCCGTGATGTCGCGCAGCACGAAGATGCTGCCACGGAATCGCGGATCGTCGCTCGAGATCGCAGACGCTGTCACCGACACTGGAATGGTCTGTCCGCGCGCGGTGCTCACCACCGTCTCGCCGGGTTGGGCGAGGGCGCGGGCCGGGTCGAAGGCGGCGCGGTGGGCGTCGGCGACCAGAGAGGCGAGTTCGAGTCCCGCAAGCCCTGCGGGCTCGTAGCCAAGCAGTTGCTCGGCGGCGCGGTTCGCAGTGCGCACGCGGCCGTCCGGCGCCGTCACGAGCACCGCGTCGCTCATGCTGTTCAGCAGGACGCCAAGGTAATCGCGGGAGATGGTGGTGCTCGCGAGCGCCTGGCGCATGCGCTCGAGCGCCTCCTCGATGGCGGCGAGGTCAGCTACACCGCTCGAGCGTCACTGCATTGTCCTGCTGGCCGCCGCCGATGAGCTCCGCACTTCGCACGACGGAGGCGATCCCGCGGTCGATGCGGGAAGTGAGCCGCGACGCGACCCAGCCGGCCAGCAGCGTGAGCGCGAGCCCCGAAAGGATCACGAGAGTGATACGGCCCGAGTAGACGTCCGCGAGCAGGTATTCGTCCTGGCGCTGCATGATCGGCGAGCGCCGCCGCGGGGTCCGTCGCCTGGAGTTCCGCCGCCTCGGCCATCGCCGCGCGCACGGCCCTCTCTTCCTGGCCCTCGGTGACGACGATCATGATCGTGACCGCCGCGGTCAGCAGCAGGCCGACCAGCACGATCGTGAGTACGTAACGGTGTCTGAGACGAATACCGCTCATGTGCGGCCTGGATTCCCCGATGGCTCGAGCCCGCCAGGATAGGTTCTTGTTCTGTCTGCCCCGGCGCATCATAGACCCGCCGCCACCCCGGGGCGATAGCCGAAACGACGCCAAGCGCTTGAGGAACTGGAAAATTTTCCGACAGTACGGGCGTTTCGACGGCCCCGGGGCGCCACCCGACTCCGGTATGCTTGCGACCCGGGGGCCTCGCGCATGAACGAACTCGAACTGACTGGCCGCGCCCGGACGCACGTCGTGGAACTCGACGATCCGCGCTGCGTGCTGCACATCGAGGCGGTCACGTCCTTCCTCGCAATGCGCGACGCGGCTGCAGCGGCCGGCATCGACCTCGCTGCAGCGTCGAGTTTCCGTGACTTCGAACGCCAGGTCCTGCTGTGGAACCGCAAGTGGCGCGGCGAGCGCGCGCTGCTCGACCGCAGCGGCCAGCCGATCGATCCCGCGACGCTCGACGACGCGCGCAGGGTCGACGCGATCCTCTGCTGGTCGGCGATCCCGGGCGGTAGCCGACACCACTGGGGCACCGACGTGGACGTCATCGACGCCGCCGCGCTGCCGCCCGGATACCAGGTACAGCTGGTGTCCGCCGAGTACGCCGAAGACGGTGTGTTCGGCAGGCTCGGCGCGTGGCTCGGGGCCAACATGGCGCGTTTCGGTTTCCACCGGCCGTATTCATCGCCCGGCTGCGGCGCCGGCGTCGAGCCCTGGCACCTGAGCTACTGGCCGGTGTCGTCCGCCGCGCTCGAGGCCTTTACCCTGCCGGTCCTGCGCGCGGCGGTCGCCTCGAGCGACATGCTGGGCAAGGCCCAGGTGCTGGAGCGTCTTCCGGAGATCTACACCCGCTTCGTGCTCGCCGTGGACAGGCCGTCCCCGGGCGTGCACGTCTGACCGACCGCGATGCGCAAGGTGCATACGGCGGAATCGGCGATCGAGATTGCGCACCTTCGCAACCTGCTCGAGAGCGAAGGCATCGCCTGCCTGGTGAGGAACGACAGGCTGTCCGGGGTGATCGGCGAGATTCCGTTCGTGGAATGCTGGCCGGAGCTGTGGGTCCATCAGCCCGGCCAGGAACTGCGCGCGCGCGGGCTCATCGAAGAGGCCTTGAAGCCGCGACCGGCCGGCGACGCCTGGACCTGCCCGCATTGCGGGGAGCGGATCGAGGCGCAATTCTCCGAGTGCTGGAACTGCGTCGGCCCTGCAGAGCCCGGGCCGGGGGAAGAATGAAGACCCTGACCATCGACCATCGCTACAGCGGGCCGCCGACCTCGGCGAACGGCGGCTATGCCTGCGGCGCGTTCGTCGTTGCGGCCGGAACCGATCTCAAGATCCGGTTGCTGGCACCGCCGCCGCTCGACGAGGCATTGGCCTTGTCCCTGCGCGAGGACGGGGAGTGGGAACTCTCATCCAGCGCGGGCCCGGTCGCGCTCGGCACGCCCGCGCGACTCGCGCTCGAGGTGCCCGCGCCGCCGCCGTACGTGCAGGCGGTCTGGGCGTCCCAGCACTATCCGGGATTCAACCATCACCCATTCCCGGACTGCTTCGTGTGCGGGCCGCACCGTCGG
The DNA here is from genome assembly GCA_963726665.1 of uncultured Gammaproteobacteria bacterium. Classification (GTDB taxonomy): domain Bacteria; phylum Pseudomonadota; class Gammaproteobacteria; order Steroidobacterales; family Steroidobacteraceae; genus RPQJ01. The sequence goes on from CAVSDW010000021.1 coordinate 3,735, forward strand.
CGCGGTGACGGGCTGAGGATTTTTCCGGGCGCGCTCGAGACCGGCATCGTCGCGGCGCCGTGGCTGCCCGCCGACGGCCTCGATGCGGGCGACGGCAAGGTCGCGGTCGAGTTTCACTGGGCCGCACTCGACTGCCCGGGCTACTTCGCCGCGTGCGCCGGCCGTCGGACGATGGTGCTGGGAGAAATGCACGCGCACGTGGACCGGCGTGTCCACGTGGGCGAATCCTGCACGGTGATCGGCTGGAAGCTCGGCTCCGAAGGCCGCAAGCATTATGCCGGGACCGCGATCTTCGACCAGGACGGCGAACTCTGCGCGCGTGCACGCGCGACGTGGATCGAACTACGGAGAGCGGATAGTGACTAGCGGTTAGCGGATAGTGAGGAAGAAGAGCCGTCGGTGCGGCCTGCTTCTTTCTCACTATCCGCTAATCACTATTCACTACCCGCTATCCTCTTCCGCCGCGCCACCACCGTTCCCACCAGCCCCGCGGCGCAGAGCACAACCCCGGGCCACGGCGAAATCCCGATCGCGAGCCACACGAGTCCGCCGAGCAGGACGGTGGCCGAGACGATGGTCGCGTCGCGCCGTCGCGCGCTCGAGCGGATCTCGGCACGGAGTTCGTCGAAACCGGGCTGTTCGACTTTCAGGCGGAATTTTCCTTCGGAGGCCTGCTGCACGATCTGCTGCAGCACCTGCGGGAGGGTGCGCAGGGCCTCGCCGAGTTCCGGCAGCTGCCGGCGAAACTGCTCGGCGACGTTGCGGCCGCTCAGCCTGTCCGCGGCCCATTCCTTGAACACCGGCTGGGCCGTCTTCCACAGGTCGAGCTGGGGATAGAGCTGCCGCCCGAGGCCCTCGATCTGCAGCATGGTCTTCTGCAGCAGGATGAGCTGCGGCTGCACCTTCATCTGGAAGCGTCGCGCGGTCTCGAACAGGCGCATGAGCACCAGCGCGAAGGAAATCTCGGAGATCGGCTTCTGGAAGATCGGCTCGCACACCGTGCGCACCGCGGCCTCGAGTTCGTCCACCCGCGTGCCCGGCGGCACCCAGCCGGAGTCCACGTGCAGGCGCGCCACGCGGTTGTAGTCGCGCTCGAAGAACGCGAGGAAATTCTCGGCGATGTAATGCTGGTCGCGCGCGTCGAGCGAGCCCACGATGCCGAAGTCCACGGCCGCGTATTTCGGGTGCTCGGGGTCGTCCACCTGCACGAAGATGTTTCCCGGGTGCATGTCGGCGTGGAAGAAGTTGTGGCGCAGCACCTGCGTGAAGAAGATCTCCACGCCGTTCTCGGCGAGGCGCTGGATGTTGGTGCCGCGCCGGCGCAGCTCCTCGAAGTCGCTGACGATCACGCCGTGGATGCGCTCCATCACCATGACTTCAGGGCGGCAGTAGTCCCAGTACACCGCGGGGACGTGCAGGAGATCGGAGCCCTCGAAGTTCCGCTTGAGCTGCGCGGCGTTGGCCGCCTCGCGCATCAGGTCGAGTTCGTCGAGGATGGTCTTCTCGTACTCCTGCACGACCTCCACCGGCCTCAGCCGGTGGCCCTCGCTGGAGTAGTCGCGGGCGAGGCGCGCCAGCACGTACATCACCTCGATGTCGCGCTCGATCTTCTCGCGCACGCCGGGGCGGATCACCTTGAAGACGACGTCCTCTCCGGAACGCAACCGGGCCACGTGGACCTGCGCCACCGAAGCCGCGGCGAGCGGCTGCTCGTCGAAGTACTCGAACACCTCCGCGAGCGGGCGGCCGTAGGCGCGCTCGGCGATCGCGCGGGCCTCGGAGCCCGGGAACGGCGGCACGCGGTCCTGCAGCTTCTCGAGCTCGTCCGCAATGTCGGGCGGCAGCAGGTCGCGGCGCGTGGACAGCGCCTGGCCGAACTTGACGAAGATCGGGCCCAGCTCCTCCAGCGCGAGGCGGATGCGCTCACCGCGCGAGCCGCCGCGCCTGCGTTCGAACCACGTTGCCGGCGACAGGTAGAAGACGAACCTGAACGGACGGAACAGGTGCGTCGCGAGCACGATCTCGTCGAGCCCGTGGCGGACGAGCACGCGCTGGATCTGGAGCAGGCGGCCGATGACGCGAAGACGCATGGGGAGGGAAGTGACTAGTGACTAACGGATAGCGGGTAGTGATGCGAGGAGTAGCGCGGACCGACCCTAGTCATCCGGCGTGCATGCGCGCTTCGCGGCGGGTGCCGCGCCGCGGGTTTCCATGCGTGCCAGGCGTGCATCCAGGCGCTCCGCATCGTCGCGCAGGCGGTCCACGCCGGTGAGGAACTCCTCGACCTCGGTGCGCGTCGGGAGGTCGCGGCCTTCTTCCTGCAGGTACTCGGACACGTTGCCCGCGAGCGAACGGCCGGCCTTGCGTCCGAAGTCGAGGAATCCGCGCGCGAGGTTCGCGAGGTTGCGGGCTGCGACGTCGCCCACGACGCGCGCGAGTTCTTCCTCGAAATCCGGCTGCGCGTGCGAAAGCAGGTCGCGGAATTTCTGCGCGACTTCCGCGTCTCCCTCGATGCGCACGCCGCCACCGCGCAGTGCCCCCTCGGCGCGCGGGCCGGCGAGCGCGAGCAGCGCGATCGGCGTGCCCGAGAGCGCGGCGTCGGCCGCCGAGCCCTCGTTCCTCGGCGAGAGCGATAGCCGGCCGTCCTTGGCACTGAAGTAGAACTCGAGCGGCGTGCCGGTGACGGAGAGCGAAACGACCCGGCCGTCGAGCTGCCGGCACAGCGCCTGCGCCTTGCGCGATTCGGCGACGTTGCGGTTCAGTGCTTCCTCGAGGCGCTCGAGCAGCATGTCAGTACCGGAACCCGCGGTGCAGTGCCACGATTCCGCCGCTCAGGTTGTGGTGCCGGCAGTCCTCGAGGCCCGCCTCGCGCATCATCGAGAGCAGCGTCTCCTGGTCCGGGAAGCGCCTGATCGACTCGGCGAGGTAGCGATAGCTGTCGGAGTCCCCGGCCACGCGGCTGCCGAGCCAGGGCAGCACGCTGAAGGAATACGCGTCGTACACGAACTTGAGGCCGGGCAGCACGGGCTTCGAGAACTCGAGCACGAGCAGGCGGCCGCCGGGCTTCAGCACCCGGCGCATGGAGGCGAGCGCCGCGGGCTTGTCGGTCACGTTGCGGAGCCCGAAGGCGATGGTCACGCAGTCGAAGCTCTCGTCGGCGAAGGGCAGGCGTTCGGCGTTGGCGAGCGCGAAGCGCACGTTGCGCATGAGGCCGCGGTCGAGCAGGCGGTCGCGGCCGACCTCGAGCATCGCGGCGTTGATGTCCGACAGCACGACGAGGCCTTCCTCGCCGACCTGCGCGGCCATGCCCGCCGAGATGTCGCCCGTGCCGCCGGCGACGTCGAGCGCCGACTGGCCGGGGCGCAGGCCGGTCTGCGACAGCATGAAGCGCTTCCACAGGCGGTGCACGCCCGCGGACATGAGGTCGTTCATCAGGTCGTACTTGTCCGCGACCGAGTCGAAAACCTCGCGGACGCGGAGGGCCTTCTCCTCGACCGGGACCTGGCGGTAGCCGAAGTCCACCGAGCCGGGCGCGGCCGGGGCCGGCGTTTTTGGGTCTGCTTCGCTCATGAGGCCGCCATTCTACGCGGTCGGCTATGCGAGGCCGTTCGGGCCGCGTCCGTTGGAGGTGAGCTCGAGCAGGCGGGTCCGCCCGGCGGGGTCCTGCTTCCCGGGGGACGCGTCACGCCGACCAGGGACGCGGCGCGCGAGCCCCCAAGGACGATGCGACGTCCCCGAGGGACTCCGCGGCGTGACGCCCCCGTGGTGGAGTCTCACGGAGCGCGACGCCTCCGGGCCCGGGCCGCGGCGCGTTTCGGACTCGGTCAGCCCGGACGCTTCGGCGGCACCGGCGTCGGGTAGGGCAGCCCCAGCTGCGCCAGCCGCTCCAGATAACGCTGCCATTTCTCGGTGCGCGTACGCCCGAGCTCCTGAAGGTAGCCCCAGGTGTAGAGCCCTGTGTCGTGGCCGTCGTCGAAGACGATGCGCAGCGCATAGTTGCCGATGGGCTCGACCGACCGGACGCCCACCTCGTGCTTGCCGAGCTGCAGCGTCTCCTGGCCGGGTCCGTGGCCCCGCACCTCGGCGGACGGCGAAAATACGCGCAGGTATTCGAACGGCAGTTCATGGCGCTCGCCGTCGTCGAAGGCGATCTCGAGCACGCGCGAGCGCGTTCGCAGCCGGATGTCGGTGGGGCGGGGGTCGGTCATTGGTGCGCTCCGGTCGTCGTCGACGGGTCGTCGCGACTACAGGATGTAGCGCGCCAGGTCCTGGTCGCGCGCGATCTCGCCCAGGTTACGGTCGACGTAGTCCGCGTCGATCATGACGGATGCGCCCGAGCGGTCCGAGGCCTCGAAGGACAGTCCCTCGAGCAGGCGCTCCATCACCGTGTGCAGGCGCCGCGCGCCGATGTTCTCGGTGCGCTGGTTCACGTCGCAGGCCACTTCCGCGAGCCTGCGCACGCCGTCCGGTGCGAATTCGATGCGCACGCCCTCGGTGTCGAGCAGCGCCGCGTACTGCCGGCAGAGCGAGGCGTCCGGCTCGGTGAGGATGCGCACGAAGTCCTCGACGCCGAGCGCGTCGAGCTCGACGCGGATCGGCAGCCGGCCCTGGAGCTCGGGGATCAGGTCCGAGGGCTTCGACATGTGGAACGCGCCCGAGGCGATGAAGAGCACGTGGTCGGTCTTCACCATGCCGTACTTGGTGTTGACGGTGCAGCCCTCCACGAGCGGCAGGAGGTCGCGCTGCACGCCCTCGCGCGAGACGTCGGCGCCGGAGGTTTCCTGGCGGCGCGCGATCTTGTCGATCTCGTCGATGAACACGATGCCGTTCTGCTCTGCGTTCATGAGCGCCTGGGCCTTGAGTTCCTCCTCGTTCACGAGCTTCGCGGCCTCCTCGTCGGTGAGGAGCTTGAAGGCCTCGCGCACCTTGACCTTGCGGGCTCGCGTCCGTTCGCCGCCCAGGCTCGAGAACATGCCCTGCAGCTGCTGGGAAAGCTCCTCCATGCCCGGCGGCGCCATGATCTCGACGCCGACCGGCACCGCGCGGAGCTCGACCTCGATCTCGCGGTCGTCGAGCGCTCCCTCGCGCAACATCTTGCGGAAGCGCTGGCGCGTGTCGCCGTCGCGGTCGGGTTCGGCCTGTGGCTCGGTCCCGAATCCCACCGGCCTTGGCCGTGGCAGCAGCACGTCGAGCACGCGTTCCTCGGCGGCATCCATGGCGCGGTGGCGCACCTTTTCCACCTCGGCCTCGCGCGTCATCTTGATCGCGACGTCCACGAGGTCCTTGATGATCGAGTCCACCTCGCGGCCGACGTAGCCGACCTCCGTGAACTTTGTCGCTTCGACCTTGACGAAGGGCGCGCCGGCCAGTCGAGCGAGCCGGCGTGCGATCTCGGTCTTGCCCACGCCCGTCGGGCCGATCATCAGGATGTTCTTGGGCGTGATCTCGGCGCGCAGTCGCTCGTCCACCTGCATGCGCCGCCAGCGGTTCCTGAGCGCGATGGCGACGGCGCGCTTCGCGGCGCCCTGCCCGACGATGTGCTTGTCGAGTTCCTGGACGATTTCACGGGGAGTCATGGAAGACATCAGGCGGGCAGCGTCTCGATCGTGATGTTGCGGTTCGTGTAGATGCAGATGTCGGCCGCGATGCCGAGCGCCTTCTCGACGATGGTGCGTGCGTCGAGGTCGGTGTTGGACAGCAGCGCGGTCGCTGCGGCGTGCGCAAACGGCCCACCCGAGCCGACGGCCATGAGGTCGTGCTCCGGCTCGATCACGTCGCCGTTGCCGGAGACGATGAACGAGTGCGCGGCGTCTGCCACGCACAGCAGCGCCTCGAGGCGCCGCAGGCTCCGGTCGCTGCGCCAGTCCTTGGCAAGCTCGATCGCCGCGCGGGTCAGGTTGCCGTACTGCTGGAGCTTTCCCTCGAAGCGCTCGAACAGCGTGAACGCATCCGCGGTGCCGCCGGCGAACCCGGCGATGACCTGGCCGTCGTGCAGGCGCCGTACCTTCCGGGCATTGCCTTTCATCACGGTGTTGCCGAGCGTCACCTGCCCGTCGCCGCCCATGGCAACGAGGCCGGCGCGCCGGACGCAGAGGATGGTGGTGCCGTGGGGATCGAAACTGCTCATGGGGATCGCTCGCCGGGGCCTGGGCGGACATTCTCCTTTTTTCGAAAAGGAGAATGTCCCCTATTTACGTCTCGCCCGGGGATGGGCTGCGTCGTATATCCGGGCAAGGTGCTGGAAATCAAGGTGCGTGTACACCTGTGTCGTGCTGATGTTCGCGTGGCCGAGCAGTTCCTGCACCGCGCGCAGGTCCCCCGAGGACTCGAGCAGGTGGGACGCGAACGAGTGCCGGAACATGTGCGGGTGCACGTGTTCCGGCAGTCCCTGCATCCGTGCCCACCGGGCGATGCGTCTCTGCACGATGCGCGGGCCGAGCCGCCGGCCGTTCACGCCCACGAACACCGCTTTTTCGCCCACGCCCGCGAGGCCTGTCCTCTCGCCGAGCCAGCGTGTCAGCGCCGTCGTCGCATGCCTGCCCACCGGCACGATGCGTGTCTTGCGGCCCTTGCCCAGCACGCGGACCGTGCGGTCGCGCAGGTCGAGGTCCGTCAGGTCGAGCCCGAGGAGCTCCGACAATCGCAGGCCCGAGGAATAGAAGAGTTCCATGATCGCCTTGTCGCGCGTGCCGAGGCGGTCGTCGGCGCGGAACTCGAGCAGGCGCGCCATGGAATCGGCGTCGAGCGTCACCGGCAAGCGCTTGCGGGCCTTGGGCGCCTGCACGTCGGCCGCCGGATCGCGGGAGAGCTCGCCCTCGCGGATCAGGTGGCGGAAGAGGCTGCGCGCGGCCGAGAGGCGGCGCTGGACGCTGCGCGGCGCGAGCCCGCGCCGGTGGCACTGCGCGGCGAAGCTGCGCACGTGCTGCGGGTCGAGACCGTCCCAGGAGGTGATTGCCTGCGCGTCGCAGTATTCGAGCAGCGACGCGAGGTCCCGCGCGTACGCGGATTCCGTGTGCGGGGACAGGCGCCGTTCGTCGCGCAGGCTCCGCAGGAAGCGGGTCACGCCGCCTGCGAGGGCCTCGCTCATGTGGCGCGGGCGGTGATCGCCTCGGTGACGATCTCGCCGATGCGCACCAGGAAATCGGTGCTCATGGTCGGCAGGTACCGCTCGGTGTCGTGACTCGCGATCGCGAGCAGGCCGAGCGACGCGCGATCACCGATCGGGATCAGCACGGTCGAGCCCACCGGCCCGCCCTCGTTGCCGAACAGGTAGTCGCGCTGGGTGTCGCGGATCTGGCCGCTGCGCGGCCGGCCCGACTCGAAGAAGGTCTCGAAGATCTTGAGCTCCGCGCTGCCCCGCTGCACCACGCGCACGTGCGGATTCTGGTGGCCGGACAGGCCGGGAAGCGTGACGTCCGTGAGCAGCACGAGCCAGCGCGCGGCGCCGAAGTCTTCCCGGAGCGAGGTTTCGAGCCCTGCGAGGGTGGTGTCGAGGTCGCGCGCGCGCAGCAGCCGGCGCGTGAGGCGATGCATGCGGTCGGCAATGGCGTCGTTGGTGCGGCCGTTCTCGATGAGTTCCTGGAGCTTCTGCTCCAGCGCGCCGTGCTTGTCGCGCAGTACCAGCACCTGCCGTTCCACGAGCGACACCGCGGCGCTGCCGCGCTGGTGCGGGAGGCGGAGGCGTGCGAGCACGCCCGGATGGCGCTCGAAGAACTCGGGGTGTGCGACGAGATACTCGCCGACCTGTTCCTCGGCGATCGATTCCGGCTCGGGGCCGCGTACGGGCTGCTTGCTCAAGTTGTTCTCCCCTGCGCGACGTCTGCGACGTCGACGTGGCCTTCAAAGGCCGTTTCCGCCGGTCCCGTCAGCCAGATCGGCTGGCCCGGTCCCGGCCATTGCACCGTGAGCCGCCCGCCGGGCAGGTCCACGCGGACTTCCTCGGCCAGCGGTCCATGCCTGCGCGCGACGGCCACCGCCGCGCACGCCCCCGTGCCGCAGGCTTGTGTCTCGCCGACGCCGCGCTCGAAAACGCGCAACCGCACGTGGTCGGGCGCGACGATCTCGAGGAATCCGACGTTCACCCGCCGCGGAAATCGCGCGTGATTCTCCATCGCGGGTCCCACGCTGTCCACCGGCGCGTCGTCGACGGATCGCACGCGGATCACCGCATGGGGATTCCCGATCGAGACCGCGCCGAAGTCGACCGGCCCGCCGGGCAGGTCGATGCGATACGAAGGCTCTTCGCGGTCCGCGAGGAACGGCAGGGACGCGGGCGCGAAGTCCGGCACGCCCATGGCCACGGAGACGAGGCCGTCACGACGCAGCCGCGCTTCCACCGTGCCGCCGGGACTGTCCATCAGCAGCGGCTGGTCCTGGCGCGCGCTGCGCGTTGCGACGAGCCGTGCGATGCAACGGGCTCCGTTGCCGCACTGCTCGACCTCGGAGCCGTCGGCATTGAAGATGCGGTAGTAGACGTCGGTCCCGTCCCGTCGCGGCGGCTCGAGGACCAGCGCCTGGTCGAACCCGATGCCCGTGCGGCGGTCCGCGAGGCGGCGCAGCGTCATGGGCGAGGGCAGTTCGCCGGGGCCGCGGGAGTCGAAGACGATGAAATCGTTGCCGAGTCCATGCATCTTCGTGAAGGCGAGCCGCATGGGACGAAGGATATCCGACGCTCAACCCCGCTGCGCGCGCATTTCCGCGAGGCTGGCCGCGATCCCGGACTCGACGCTCGCGTGACGCGGCACGACGCCGAGTTCCTCGCGCATGCGAGTGGTGGCGACCCGGCGCGACTCGACGAGGTATTCGAGCATCCCGGGGCTCACCTGGCCCTGCGCCTCCGCGAGCGAGACCAGGCGGGGCGGCGGCAGGCCGGCGAGGAGCGCGGACTTCTGCAGGAATTCCGTCGTGCTCGCGTGGTCGCCGTCGCCCACGTTGAAGATGCCGCTCACGGGCCGTTCGATGGCCGCAACGCAGGCCGACACGAGGTCATCCACGTGGATGCGGTTGCCGGGCCCGCAGTCTTCCGGCCTGAGCGCGGGCTCTCCGCGACCGAGGCGCTCGAGCGGCAACCGGTGAGGTCCGTAGATCCCGGGAACGCGCAGCACCACAAGCCGGATGCCCCGGTCGGCGCACCACGCCGCAGCCGCACGCTCGGCCGCGAGCCGCCGGCGCGAGCGGTCGTTGGCGGGCACGGTCGGGCTGCGCTCGTCGACGTCCCCGCCGCCCGCGTCGCCGTAGACGCCCGTGGTGCTCATGTAGAGAAACATCGACGGTCGCGCACCCCCCAGCGCTGCCAGGAAATGTTCGAGGCGCGGGTCCGCGACGCCGGTGCCGGGCGGGGGGGCGAGATAGGCGACGGCGGCCCCGTCGGCGGCCCGACCGAGCGCCGGCGACGCCGTGATCTCGTCGAAGTCCGCGAAAATGGCCTCGACGCCGAGCGTGCGGAGCTCCGCGAGGGTCGCAGGGGACCTCGCCACCGCGGCGACCTGCCACGTATCCACGAGCCGTGCCGCCAGCCGGCAGCCCACGTAGCCGCAACCCGCGATGAGGGACCTGCGATCCATGCCGGCTAGGATACCCGTGGCGGGCAGTCCCGCGCGGCCCCCACCTTCATGGCATCCTGCGCGCATGCCGCAGGTCACGCTCATCCCGTCCGGGCAGGATTTCACCGTGGAGGCCGGCGAGACGGTGCTGGCCGCGGCGCTGCGCGCGGGGCTCAACCTGCCGCACAGCTGCAAGGGCGGCCACTGCGCGTCGTGCCTCGCGCGGATCCTGAGCGGTGAGATCGCGTACGCGGGCGCGCGGCCGGCCGGCATCACCGAGGACGAGGCGGGCGCGGGTTTCGCGCTGCTCTGCCAGGCGCGAGCCCTCTCCGACCTGCGCATCGAGGCGCGCGAGGTGCGCCCTGCGCCCGACGTCGAAGTGAAGAGCCTGCCCTGCCGCATCGAGCGCAAGGAGCAACTCGCACCCGACGTGATGGCGGTGTTCCTGCGATTGCCCGCGGTCGAGGAACTGCATTACCGCGCCGGGCAGTACCTGGACGTGATGCTCTCGGAGGGCCGTCGCCGCAGCTTCTCGATCGCAAGCGCGCCGGCCGACGGCCGGTTGCTCGAGCTCCACGTGCGGCGCGCGTCGACCACCGGGTTCACGGCGCAGCTCTTCGACACCCTGCGACCGGGCGCACTGCTGCGTATCGAGGGACCGCTCGGCCAGTTCTGGCTGCGGGCGGAGTCACCGCGGCCTGCGCTCATGGTGGGCGGCGGCACGGGTTATGCACCGCTCAGGGCCATGCTGCGCCAGCTCGTTGCCACGGGCGACCGCCGGCAGGTGACGCTCTACTGGGGGGTACGCGACAGCGACGGCCTCTACGAGCACGAGTGGCTGCGCGCGCTCGAAAGGGAGCGGCCGGGATTCCGCTACGTTCCCGTCCTGTCGAGCCCTTCGGCGCAGGATGCGAGCCTGCGCGCCGGTCTCGTGCACGAGGCCGTGCTCACCGACCACCCCGTGCTGTCGGGTTTCGAGGTGTACGCGAGCGGGCCGCCGGCGATGATCGAGGCGATCCGGGCGCGATCAGCGGCCGCCGGCCTGCCGCGTGAACAACTGCACTTCGATTCGTTCGACTACGCGCCGGACACGCTCGCGAAGCTCGGCGCGAAGAGCGCTGGGCCCTGAGCGGCGTCAGCGCCGCCTGAGCCGCACCCGCGGCACGTTGGGCCGTCGGCCCGCCGAGCGCGTTACGGCCTCGCGCAGGCACTCCGCGGCCATCGCGTCGTCGCCGACCTGCTCGAGCAGGTCGGCGAGGATGAGGCTGTTCTCCGAGTTCGGCCGCCGCGCGAGACTGGCCTCGAGGTAGCTGCGCGCCTTGCCGATGAGCTCGGCGCGAAGGCAGAGGCGCGCCGCGCTCGCGAGCAGGTCGGGGTCTTCGGGCCGCTTGCGCAGCCACGCCTCGGCACGCTCGAGCGGCGCAAGCGGATCGGGGAGCACGAGGTCCCCGTACAGTCGGATGGCGGCGGCGTCCGGCTGTTCCCCGATCAATTCGCGCAGGACCTTTTCCGCCGTCGGGTGGTCCTTGCAGGCCATGGCGGCCCGCGCGTAAGTGACCATGGACTGCGGCAGCCTGCGCACCCCGCGCGGCAGGTCCGACCAGGCCTTCTCCAGGCGCGACTGGTCGCCCGCATCGCCCGCAGCGCGGATTTCCTCGAGCTGCACCTGGGCGAGCAGCTCGCTCACCTGTGCGGCGGGCAGTTCCTTCGCGCTCTTGAGCCGTGGGCCGAGCGCGAGCAGCCTGTCGCCGCGACCGAGCTTCGGGTACAGGCGCGCGAGCAATTCGAGCCCGCGTGAGTTCAGGTCACCCGATGCGTCGAGCTGCTCGAGGGTCTGCACGGCCGCCACGTCCTGCCCGCGCCGGAGCTGCATTTCAGCCAGCGTCACCAGCGCCGCCGCCCGTTCCCCGGGTGCGATCTCCTGCGCCTGCGCGAGCCACTCGTCGCGACGCTCGACCGCGTCCTGCAGGTCCGCCGCGCGTGCCGCGACGAGGTAGTTGGCTTCCGGTGAATCCGCGTCCGGCGCCGATCGCGACAGCAGCTCCTCGGCGCGTCGCCAGTTGCCTGCGGCGAGGTCGAGCAGTCCACGGCCCGTGTCGTCACGCGCACGACGACGTCGGCGCTCGGCGCGCAGTTCGGCGAGGCGGCGACGAGCGCCCACCGCGCCGGCGATACCGCGCACCGTGAGGTAGGTGATGCCGAGCAGCAGCACGAACACGGGCAGGGTCGTCTCGACCAGCGAGCGGCCCGCGCGGATCGCGACGTAGCCCGGGTCGCCGAGCAGCAGCTGGGCGAGCAGTCCGCCGCCGACGAGGGCCAGCGCCACGATCACGGCGCCCTTCATGGCGCGGCCGTGCCTGCGTTCATCACCCGTTGCAGCTGGCGGGCCGCCGCACCGATCGCGGGTCGCGCCGGCTCGACGTTGGCGCTGCGCAGTGACTCGATTTCCGCCCTCGCGGATGCGACCGCGGGTGAGGACGTGTCGAAGAACCGCGTGATCCAGTCGCCGGCGGCCTCGAGCGATTTTGCGTAGGCCGAGCCGTCGGGCTGCATGGCCGCGACGCGCGCGGCGAAGATCAGGAGCTCCAGGTGCTGGCGCCGCAGCGACTGCTCTTCCTGGGTGACGAGCCTCACGCTCGAGGGATCCACCCGCTTCAGCGTCACGAGGCTGCCCAGGGCCTGGGCGACGCGGTGCAGCGCGCGCCGGATGGCGCCGGTCGGCGCCGGCTCATCGCCGGTCCCGGATCCCCCCGTCACGGGCACGCCGAGCACCGGCAATGTCGGCACCGCGTCTTCGAGTACCGCGATCCGCGCGAGCAGGGCAGGCAGGTCCGGCAGGGGGACGGCGCGCAGCGCCGTGAGGTCCTGGGCGAGCAGGCGGCGGACTTCGGCCATCGCCGGGTCGTTGAAGGACGCGAGCCGTGCATCGGCCGCCTCCATGGCGGCGATCGCCGTACCGACGTCGCGGTCGAGATAGAGTTGTCGCTCGGCGAGGTCGAGCAGGTACAGGGCCTCGGCGCGCGCCCAGGCCCGCTGCGGCGCCTCGGTGCGCGCCCTGAGCTCCTCGACGCCGCGGCCCAGGACCGCGAGCTGGGCGGGCAACTCCTGCAGCCCGCGCAGTTCGGAACGCAGCGCGGTGTTCGAGGTCTCGAGCCGAGTGGTGAGCGTCGTGATCTGGCTCGAGAGCTGGCCCTGCGCCGCGCGCAGTTCGATGACCTGCCGACGCACTCGGTCGCTGCGGTCGACGAACTGGCCGATGCGCCAGTGCGCGTAGATCGCGAGCAACAGGCCCAGCACGGCGAAGGCGACCAGCATGGGGCTGGCCCCGCTGCCGCCCGGGCGGCGGGTATTCATGTCGCTGGAGAGGGATTCGATTTCGGCGGACATCGGCTTCGCGCAGGCGCGCCCGGAGTTCAGGTGGATCGTATCACGCAGGCGTGATCCTGCCCCCGTCGGACGACCACAGTTCCAGCGCGTCCAGCATCGACTCGTCCTCGGCACTGCGGGCGACGATGAGCGGGCCGCGCCATTCGAGCCGGCGCGCGGCCGCGGCGACCCGTTCGCCGGGCACCAGCAGCGGGGCCTCGCGCAACCAGCCATAGCGCCCCGCGGGCGCGGCCGCGAGCAGAGATTCGAGCACCTCCACGCTGGTCACCGCAACGACGACCGATCCCGAGCCGCGTGCGCGGTCGAGCTGGTCGAGGGCTTCCGTCGTCGGCGCCGGCCGGGTTCGCCGGTAGACTTCGGCGGTACTGACCAGCGCGCCGCGGGAGACGAGCCCCGCTCGCAGCGCGTCGCGGCCCCCGACGCCCTTGACGATCAGGATCCGCTGCCCGCGAGGGTCGGCGAATCCGGGGTGCGCGAGCAGGCCTTCGGAATCGGCACCCGACTCGGGCGCGGCGTGAACCTCGACGCCGGCCGACGCGAGCGCACGCGCCGTTGCGCGGCCGATGGCGGCCACGCGCGCGCGGCCGGGGCGACCGAGCTCGCGAAGTGAATACTCCACGGCGTTCGCGCTCGTGTACACGACCCAGTCGCAGGCATCGGGGGCGAGCGCGCCCGGCGCCGACGCATCGAGCGTCACCGGCTCGATCTCGAGCGTGGGGAATGCAACGGTCGCGGCGCCACGCTCGCGGAGCAGCTGCGTGAACCGCACCGCCTGGCGCGCGGGCCGCGTCACGACGACGGTGAGGCCCGCGAGCGACCGGGTCACGGGTGTGGTTCCGCCTCGCTGCGCAGGCGATCGAGCAGCGCACCGGCGCCTGCGGCCTGCATGCGGCGGGCAAGCGCGAGGCCGAGGCCCTCCGCGTCGGTTGCCGGACCCGAGAGCCCGTCGCGGTAGGCCTCGCTGCCGTCGGGTGCGCCGACGAATCCGCGCAGCGTGAGCGAGCCCGCGGCCAGGGTCGCGTGTGCCGCGATCGGCGAGTGGCAGCTGCCGAGGAGGGTCCGCGCGAAGGCGCGTTCCGCGGCGAGCCGGGTGAACGATTCCTCGTGGTGCAGCGCGGCCAGCACCTCGCGGCTGCGGCCGTCGTCCTCGCGGCACTCGATGCCGATCACGCCCTGGCCCACGGCGGGCACGCAGAAATCGGCGTCGAGCACTTCGGTGATCCGCTCGCCGAGTCCCAGCCGCTCGAGCCCGGCGCAGGCGAGCAGGATCGCGTCGAGGCTGCCTTCCTCGAGTCGGCGCAGGCGCGTCTCCACGTTGCCGCGGAGCAGCTCGATCGCGAGGTCCGGGCGGGCGTTGCGCAGCTGCGCCTGGCGCCGCGGACTCGAGGTGCCGACGCGCGCGCCTTGCGGCAGGTCGGCGAAACGCCTGAATTTCAGCGAGACGAAGGCGTCATGGGGGTTGGCGCGCGGCAGGGCCGCTGCAATGCGAAAGCCCGGCGGCAGCTCGCTCGGCACGTCCTTCATCGAGTGCACGGCGATGTCGGCACGGTCTTCCTGCATCGCGACTTCGAGTTCCTTCACGAACAGGCCCTTGCCGCCGACCTCGGCGAGCGCGCGGTCCAGTACGCGGTCGCCCTGGGTGCTCATGGGCACGAGCTCGACCGGGACCTGGGGGTGGGCGGCGCGAAGCAGCGCCATGACGTGCTCAGCCTGCCAGAGCGCCAGCCTGCTGCGACGGGTTGCGATGCGTATCGGGTTCGACAAGCGGGACTCCAGGATGAAATTGCTCAGGTGGCGCGGCTCGCGGCCTCGCGTTCTTCGTTCTCGAACCGGAACAGGGCGACGAGCAGGCCGAGCACGATGGGGCCGAGGAACAGGCCGATGAAGCCGAACGCGGAAAGACCGCCCATTACGCCGATGAAGACCGCAAGGGTAGGCAATTCGGACCGGCCGGAAATCAGCATTGGCCGCAGGAAATTGTCCACCGATCCGACCAGGGCGACGCTCCAGGCGGTGAGAAAGATCGCGTGGCCGTAGTCGGCCTGGATCGCGAGGATTGCGACGCCAGGCACCCAGACGAGCGCGGTGCCGACCAGCGGGATGAGTGCGCACAGCGCGCCCAGCACGCCGAAGACCAGCGGGCTCGGCAGGCCGGCGATCCAGAAGCCGACGCCGAGCAGCACGCCCTGGACCAGCGCCGTGAGCCCGATGCCCATGAACACCGCGTGCGTGACGTCCACCAGGTGACGCCAGAGGCGCGAGCGGCGGCGCTCCTCGATCGGCAGCATCCGCAGCACTTTCTGCGCGAGCGCGGGACCGTCGCGCAGCACGAAGAACAGCACGAACAGCATGAGCGCGAAACTGACCACCGTGCCGAGCGCTCCCAGCACGAGGTTGCCGCCCGAAGAGGCGAGGGACTGCAGCACTCGCTTCGCCGCCTCGACGAGCCAGCCCTGCAGCTGCGGGGCGGTGACCGTCGTGTGGCTGCCGATCCACTCGAGCGGCCGTGCGAGCAGGGGAATGCGAGTGAGGTCGAGCGAGGCGGCGTCCATCTGCGGCGCCTGCGCGTTCAGTCGGCCGAGCAGCTGTGCCGACTGCGCGGCGACCGCGCCCGCGATGACCGCCACCGGCAGCAGGAACAGCAGCACCGCGAGCAGCGTGGTGATTCCGCTTGCCAGGCGTGGCCGGGCACCCAGGCGCAGCGTGAGGCGCGCGTTGAACGGCGCGAGCAGCGAGCCGAGCAGCGCGGCCCAGACGAGCGGCTGCCAGAGCGGGGCGACGATGCGCCAGACGAGGTACGCGAGCAGCGCAAGCAGGAGCAGGCCCCCGAGACGGGAGTACTCGCTGCGTGCCGCGTCGCGGGGCCTCGTCCGCGATCGTGATCGTCGATTCCCCGACGTCTTCCTTCGCCGTGTCCACTCAGTGTCCGCCCCTGATCAGTCGCAGCGTTTCCGCGGCGTGCCGCCGGCTCACCGGCAGCGTTTCCTCGCAGTCCCGCAGTCGCACGAGGTAATGGCCGTCGTCGTCACGCTCGAGCGCGCTCACCGCACGGACGGCGACGAGCGCATTGCGATGCACCCGCACGAACTCCGGCGCGAACTCGGTGGCAAGCGCACGCAGCGGTTCGTCGATGAGATCGCTCCCGCCGCGGTGGCGCACCGTGACGTATTTCTGGCCCGCCATGAAATAGTACACGTCGTCGAGCGGAATGAGGCGCAGTTGTTCCCCGAGGCGCGCGCAGATCTGCGCACGGCGGCGCCCGAGTTGCGACTGTTCGGCGAGCCTCGCGAGCTGCGTTCCAAGGACTCGCGCCGCGTGGTGCAGGGCGCGAGCGAGTTTTTCCTGCCGCACGGGCTTCAGCAGGTAACCGACGGCCTGCGCCTCGAACGCCTCGACCGCGTACTCGTCGTAGGCGGTCGTGAAGATCACGGCGGGCGGATCCTCGAACGTGCCCAGGTGCCGGGCCACCTCGATACCGTCCATGCCGGGCATGCGCACGTCCAGCAGCACGACGTCGGGCTCGAGGCGCGCGCACAGTTCCAGCGCTTCGCGCCCGTTTGCGGCCTCGCCGGCCACCGTCACGCCGGGCAGTTCTTCGACCAGGCGGTGCAACCGCGCACGCGCCGGCGCTTCGTCGTCGACGATCAGCGCACGCAGGGGTTCGTTTGGGGTCGGGGGCTGGGTCATGGGCGGCGGGCATTTTCCGCCGGCCCGCCCCGGCCTGTCACTTTTCGTCGCCGGGTGCCGCAGGCCGCGTGACCAGCGGGAAGCGCAGCGTCACGCGGTACGCGTCGCCCTCGTCCTGCACCGTCACCGATGACTGTCCGGGAAAAACCAGCTCCAGCCGCTGGCGGATGTTGTCGAGTGCCATGCGGTTTCCGGACCGTGCGGGGCCCGCGCGCCTCGACACCGGGTTGGCGACCTCGAGCGAAATCATGCCGTCGTCCGCGCGACCGACCACGGTCACGGTACCGCCCTCCGGCAGCGGCTCGATGCCATGGCCGATGGCGTTCTCGAGCAGGGGCTGGAGGAGCAGGCCCGGGCACGATCGCGTTCGGCGGCAGCGCGCCGACATCCCAGCGCACCGTGAGACGGGACCCAAGCCGCAGCTGCTCGATGCGCTGGTAGGTGCGCGCGATCTCGAGCTCCTCGCGCAGGCTGATCTGCGGACGCGATTCGGCGAGCGTGAAGCGGAAGAGGTCGGAGAGGTCCTCGATGGCTTCCTCGGCGCGCGCAGGGTCGGTGCGCGTGAGTGCCGCGATGGTGTTCATGCTGTTGTAGAGGAAGTGCGGGCGGATGCGCGCCTGCAGCGCGCGGACCCTCGCGCGGGCCTCGAGCTCGACGCTGCGCTTCCATTCGTTCGAGACGTAGAAGTAGCGCAGCGCAAGACCGCCCACGATCGCCCCGATGAACAGGTTCGGCAGCAGGAATGCGGCGTGCTCGGTCGGAAAGAGTCCGGACGGCGCGCCGAGCCGGGCGTCCCAGGAGCGACCGAACCAGTAGATGCACTCCGATACAACCGCGACCGTGCCGACGATGATTCCCAGCGCGGCGAGCGTGGAGTTGCGCAGGGTCTGGCGCGCCAGCCAGCTTCGTGTTCGGCAGAGCAGGGCCGTGCAGAGCAGGGTCGTCCACAGCAGGTATGACGAGGTGCGGGCGAGCTCGGTCCAGAGTTCGCCGCTCACGCTCTGGCGCGCGAGCGCGAGCACCAGCGCCACGAGTGCGGCGACCAGCACCACGGCGAGGACGGCGTGCGGTTCGCAGAAATCGGGGAGGTAGGAACTGCGCTCGTCCCCGGCGGGGGCCGGTGCCGGCGGTTCCGCGCTCATCGGCGTGGCGTTGCCCCGCCGCTCGCGTCGTCCGGCGCGAACAGCGCGTCCTTGAGGCGGAAGATGGTCGAGATGTCCTCGTCGCCGTGGCCCTGCTCGACGAGGGAGCCGGTAGTGCTCGAGCGTCGCCTCGACCACCGAGAGCTCGACGCCGTGTCGCGCCGCCATGTCGCGACAGATGCGCAGGTCCTTTTCGTGCAGCCGGACACGGAACCCGGCGGGGTAGGCGCCCCGCACCATGTTCGGCGCGCGGTTGACGAAGTACCAGCTCGAGCCCGCGCCCTTGCCGAGCGTGTCGATGAGCTTCTCGAGCGGCAGCCCCTCGGCCTTCGCGAAGGCCATGGCTTCCGCCACCGCCTGGATGATGCCCGCGCACATGATCTGGTTGGTGGCCTTGGCCGCCTGCCCGGCGCCATTCGGCCCGAAGTGCGTGACGGTGCGGCCCATCGCCGCGAGCACCGGGCCTGCGCGTTCGAAGGTTTCGGGGGTGCCGCCCACCATGATGGCGAGCGTCCCGTCGCGTGCGCCCTCGACGCCGCCGCTCACCGGAGCGTCGAGGAACTCGGCTCCGACGCCGGCAAGGCGCGCTGCCGCGGCGCGCGCGGTGTCCGAGCTCACGGTCGAGCAGTCGATCACGATCGTGCCCGGACGCAGGCCGGGCAGCATCGCGTCGACCACCGCGAGCACGTCCGCGTCCGCGGAGACGCAGAGCACGATCACGTCGCAGGCGTGGGCCAGTTCGGCGGGATTCGAGGCGGCGGTTACGCCGAGTTCGGAGGCGAGGTCCAGCGAGACGGCCGTGGTTCGATTCCAGACGGCCTTCAGGAGGCCGGCCCGGTGAAGATTGCGGGCCATGCCCCGGCCCATGGCGCCGAGGCCGATGAAGCCGGAGGCCGGGCTCACGTCACTGGTCCGCGCAGGCCTGGTCCATGAACTGCTTTGCGCTCGCGCGTTCCTTGTCGATCTGGTCGGCTCGAAAGGTAGATGCGCTCGCCGTTCGGGACCTGGCTCATAGATCCGCCAGTTGTTCATGAGCACCTGGTACTGCTGCCGAGCATCCGTGCAGCGCTTGGCGCGCTCCTCGGCGGTGGCCTGGGCCGTCTGCTGGGCGGCGGCCTGCTGGGCCTGCGGCCTTGGAGTTGGCCTTGTCGTGCTGGCCGTAGCGCTTCATCTCCGAGGAGTATTCCTTCGCAGCCGTGGCCGGGTCCGTGCTCTGGCTGTGAATGTCGAGCTTCTGCGCCGGGATCGACTGCGGGGTGTCCGTGTAGATCTTGTTCCCCTTGGCGTCCGTGGTCACGTACACGTCGCCCGCTACGGCGGTGCCGGCGAGCAGGACTCCCGCGATCAGGGTCGCAAAGGGTTTCATGCGAAGGACCTCCACTGTGACTGTCAGAGTCTAGCAGGACTGGTCCCGTTGTCCTTGAGACGGAGCACACGAAAACGCCCGGTTTGAGGGTTGGAGGCAAAAAAATGCCCGTGGCCTTCGCCACGGGCATCTTTTCTGTCGAGGGGCTGGGTAACCAGCCCAGGCCCTTGCCCGATCAGTTGTCGGTGTTCTGGTACCACCATTCGCGATAGCGGCGCCCGTAGCCTGTTTCATCCGGCTGAATGATCTGCGGACCGAAGGCGACTCCCTGTCTGTCGTCGACCTGCAGCGCCACGGGCGCCGGCGGGAACCGCCACCAGCGACGGTTATGGAGCGATCATCGGAAGTCAGAGCGTCCCCAAGATTCCCATCAAGATGAATTACGGCGCCCGCCGTCAGGTAGTTGACGGCATAAATCCTGGCCGTCCCAAGGTTTGCGATGCAGCTGTCGTCAGTTCCGTCGTACGGGGTATTCGTGCCGAAGAACGTTGCTCCGGACAGCGTAGTCGACGGCCCATCCACTTTCTCGCCGGTTCCCAGCGTGATATACCAGCCATTCGCGCCGGCCAGCGAGACGGTCGCCGCGGTCTGCTCATCCGCGGTGCCCTGCTGGATCAGGTTGTTGGTCGTGTCGTACAGGTCGCCCTCCGACAAGGGCGTCGTGTAGCGATGCGTCAACAAGTGTTCGTCCTTGATCATGTAGAAGCGGTTCGTGACCGAGGTGTCGAACGGCTGCTCACGATCGCCCGAGCCAATCAATATGCTGTCGTAGGGAACGGGTATACCGCTCGTGCTGGCCACGACGACGTCCGGCGTGCCGAGGAACTTCCGAGCGCCCGAACCTGAGCCGGTCCCAAGCGACGCAACCTTGTCTACCGTCCAATAGCTCGTGGCATTCGTCGTGTTAGTCGAATCCGTGTAGTCGACATTGATCCGCCAGATGTTGCCGCCCGTGTCGGCCGCGATGATGCGGTCGACATACCCGTCATAATTGGTGTCTACCTGCGCCACGCCGGCCGCGATCGCATATTCGTTGACACCGTTGCGGTTGGATCCCGTCGCGTCTTGTGTGGACCAGATCTTCGCGCCGGTGACTGCATTGAGAATCATGACGCCCCGGCCCATCGTGGCCGTAGCGGGGACAACGTTCGAGTCATTGGCGACCGAGTCGTAACCCAGGCCGAAGATCACGACCGGATCAGTCTGGCCGCGAATCCGGCCGACCTTGAGCTCCGACCACGTCTGCCCCAGTTCCGAGAAGCCAGTGTCTGAATTCGTGTGTTTCCACAGCAGGGTCGGGGCCACCGGATTGCTGACGTCCAACGCATAGATGAATCGACCGCCTCGACGCGCAGTGAGGTAAAGGTAAGCCTTGTCGCCCGCGGTATAGTCGATCGTTGTGTCGTTCCCCGACGTCGACGTGTAGACCGTCGGCGAGCCGTCGATGAAGTACGGCTTCCTGTTGGTTGTGCCCGTGCTCGCAATGAGGGGAGTATGGTCTCGCAGCCGCTTGAGCTTGTCGAAGCCTTCGGATGGCACGAAGGCCCACTGTTCCGCACCATCGCCGCTGGCCTGGCCACCCTTGAGCACATGGAGCATGCCGTCGTTGGCGCCGTAGTATACGTAGACGTCGTTGCGGTTCGCGCAGTCGGGAATACAGCGGTTGTAATTGATCACGACCGGGCGGGAATGAAGAACATCGCCGTGGATGAAGCCACGCACGTCTGTCGCCGTGCCGCTCGGATTGTCTTCAAGCTTGTTGTTGGCGCCCCGGACCCAGTTGATGATGTTGGTCCGCTCGGTGGCGTCGGTCGAGAGGCGGGTGTCCGATGTCAGTGCGGTATTCCCGGTGCTGAACGGGTACGACGAAAGTGTGGACCCGCCTGTACAGGTGCCGTTGCAGGTAAAGACATTGCGAGCGTCCTGGCTGGTCGCGTATGTGCCCCGCAACAGCTGCGCCGCTCCGCCTTTCTCGACCAGGTCACCGTCTGGTGCATCGGACTGGCCGCCTGTGCCCTGGGAGTTCGGGTAGTAGCCCGCCGCCCAGAAACTCGACGAGGTTGTCCAGAAACTCAACGCGGTCGGGCTGATGAAGTTGCCGGCCGCCGCTGGTTGTACGGGGCTGCTTGCATCTGCCAGGTAAAGCCTCGGCCCATCGGCCTTGATCTGATACTGCTTGAGATTGCCAGCCCAGTTCGGGGCACGTTCGGCATCGGGCCTGGAACACGCCAAGATAAACCTGGTTCAGATAGGACCCGCGCTGGTTGACGCTGACCGGGAGCGCGACGGACGCGAACACCGAGTTCACCGCCAGGATCTTGGTGACGATGGCGTTCAAATTGGTCACCAGCTCGGTTTCCGTGCTGGCCCTGTACGACTCGCCGCCGCCCTGACGAGCCATGTCCTGCATCATTGCGCTGAAGGCCGCGTCGGGGCTGCCGTCGTAAGCATCGACGGTGTACGTGATGACGGCACCGTTCACCCTCTGATCGCTCGGGAGGTCCGGCCGATTGCGCAGGAATCGCGCCCAAGTGGCCTGATACGTGCCGGGAAAGCTGCCGTTCTGAAATACCGGGTAGTTATAGAACTGCATCGTCGTGACCGGGGGTTCGCCTGCTGTAGGCGCCGGCACGGCACTGGTACCGTTCCGGTTGTTGCCGATGACGACGATGTACGTGTTGCCGCAGCCGCTGAGCGGCGGCTTGTTATATTGGGCCCCGGCCGCGAGGTTGTTCCTTGGGCCGCCGGAGTTCTTGTACGCCCAGTTCCCCAGGCTGGGAGTGCTTCGGTACGTCGGCCAGGCTGGCTGGCCGGTGTTGCCGACGTTCGTGTTGTCATAGTCGGCCGCCAGGTCCATGCCGGCCCAGCTGTTCCCCCCAGTGATGTACTTCCAAAATTCGTACATCCCATTGGCAAAAATGCCCTGCGTATTTGCCACTTTCTCGCGCGTGGAGTTCACGTTCAAGTCCATTTTTGTCAGATGTGTCAGCAACGCAGCGTGGGCGGCGGTTGGGGAATCATTGCTGCGCATGAGCCGCGCATGGAATCGAACGTACATGCCGTGCGGCCCGCTGTTGTTGCTGGTGTTGGTCTTGGTGGTGAATTCCATCAAGCCTATGTTGACGGGCTTGGTGAGTCCCTGCACGAGCCCCGAGATCGCTCGTATCTCGGCTTGACCCTGGGTGCCCGATGGCCATACAGAATTCCGCGACCAGTTCGAGGTGTTGTCGAGCATGAAGATGATCGTCGGCACGCCCGGCTCGAAATCCGCCCGCGGCGCGAAGATATCGGTATCCTCGGCGGCGCCCGGTCGCGCCAGCCCGCAGGCCAGCAGGATGAGGCAGAGACGTACAACGATTGACTTGGTCATGGCGATACTCCCCGAGCGGGCAGGTGTTACCCGACCGCTTGCTCGATAAATAATCAAGGACAGATGGCCGAGGCATTGAGGCGAACCTTGACGCCCTGGTGCGTCGTGACGCTGGCCCCGGACTTGGCATTCGTCGCCGTGGCCTCCAGGTCCCAGTAGGTGTCCTGAAGCGCCAGCCCGGTGTTGTCGTAGCTGTTGCCCGTCACCGGCTCCGTCTTGACGCAGACCGGTGTAGCGCGAGCGACCTTGTAGTCGGTCTTGTTGACGTTGACCGTCGACTGGGGCTGGGGACAATGCGGCCGGTGCCGTAAACGCCGCGGTACTGGACATCATGTCCTCGATCGCCCTCTGGGAAGCGGCCGAGGCTTCGTTCCGCGCCTGCATGTTGCCGACCGTGCGCAGGTTGGCCGTGCTCAACCGCACGGCAGAGAGGACGAACAGGGTGATCACGACCAGCATGATCAGGCCGACCACGAGGGTCATGCCGCGCTGGGTCGACTTCGGAGCTCCCCGGCCGGATGGACGTGACATGATCATTCCTTGCGTGAGGCAACGTTGATGACGCGCGCGCCGGTCGAGTAGACGTGGCGCTTGTACCGGTCGCTGAAGGGCCCGACCGATACCGGCCAGCCCTAGGTCGTAGGTCTTCGCGTCCTGGTGGCCGACCGTTTCAACTGGATTTCGCACCAGCAGCGAAATGTTCACCGCCACGACATTGGGCCAATCGGCCAGGGTGGCGGAGCCTGTACGAAGGGATACGCAGGCGCGCCACCGCCCTCGGTGTCCACGCCGTAGTCGAGTTGCATGTTCTCGACGCCCTCGACCAGCGGCGTCGAGCACGAAAGCCGTGGCTCCACCCGAAACGCTCAGTTCCAGGCGCTTCAGCGTTGGAATCGGCTTGCCTCCATCCGCGGCCGCGGTGCAGGTGGTCCCGGACGCGAACACGTTGCAGGGACTGACGAAGTAGATTCGTTCGACATAGGCGCGGCGATCAGCCAGTGTCGTGCCGTCTTTCTTAAGCAGGGTGAAGCTGGTGGTGGCGTTCTCGCCAAGGTCAGTCACCCGACCGCCGGGGTCGTCTGTACGTAGACGCGCTTTGCATCGAAAGTGGAAGCCACGCCCGTCCCGAGGCGCCGGATGACGAGAATGTCCGTACCGTCGACGTGGTTGTCAGCCGACAGGCACCCGGAAGGGTCGCCGGCATCGTGGATCCCACGTCGTTGTAGCCCTGCAGGGGCAGGGCGAGCGACGCGTTGATGTTGGTCATGCTGGCCGTTTCGCAGGCGTTCGGCAGCGATCCCGGCACTGGCGATCGAGTCGGCGAACTGGCCATAGAAGCCGGCGAGCTGGATGTCGGACTGCAGGATGCTCAATGCATACCGGCCGTTCTCGACCTGCGCGGCGGACTTGTCGAGTTCAGCGCGCGACCGACTCTGCTGCGCGAGCAAACTGGCAAGCGCCAGGATCAGCACCAGCCCGAGCGTAACGGCGACCATCAGTTCGATCAGCGAGAAGCCGCCCGCCAAACCGCGATTCGGGTGCGTCCTGGCCTTGAAGATTTTGGTTCTCATTGTCGCGGCCGAATCATCAATTGAGGTTGGCAATCCGCAGCGGGATACTGACGACGCGGCGCAGTTTCTCGTCGCCGTAGAGGTTCTTGGCGCAGTTCAGCGTCGAATCCGGCGCCTTGGTCGTCGTCAACCCCTGCCAGGCGATGCTCACCGTGTAGATCCTGTTGGCCACGTCGTCTGCCGTCACGCAGCCGCGTGCGCCCACCATCGCGCCGACGTTGCCCTGCCGCCCGAGAGCTCGCTGGCGCCCTGCAGCAGGTCGTTCCACGCGACAAGATCCTCAATGGCACGCGCGTTGGCCGTCACGGAGCCGCCGCTACACGAAGGCCGCTGACGTCCGCCCGACACCGAGAAAGGGCGTACCCGCAGTGGCGTCCGTGATCGCATAGCACGCAGCCACGGCTCGATTTGCGTTGATGCGCCCGACCATGTCCTGCAGCAACAGCAGGGCCTGGGCACGCTGGTAGGACTCGGATTCGGCTTTCTGGCTGTTGGTCATCAGGGCCGCCAGTCCAAGCAACCCCACGAGCAGGATGACCACCGAGACCAGCACCTCGACCAGCGTGAGCCCGGTTTGCCGCGGGGCGCGAATTGCACGAATTCGGTTCATGGGCAGCTACCCGAAGTGCTGGCCGTGCTGCGCGGCAGGCCGCTCAAATCGACCGTGACACAGCGCGGCGGGATCTCTGTGGTCGAGCCGGCGGCGCTCGCGATCGTGAAAGTCGACACCGAGCCTGTCAGCCGGCCGCTGCCGTTGTAGGTCACGTCGTTGCCCGAGGCTGGTGAGATGCTGAGATAACTCACCGCGGCATTGCTCGAGTTCAGGTATGTCGGCGTCGCGTAGGAGTGAAGAGTTCCGGCGAGCCTCCGGTCGTCTTGACGGACCAGCCGAATTTCCAGCCGTTCGTATCGGGCGAAACCACGACCGACGCGTTTCTCTTGAGTGCCTCGCCCCGGGCCAGAGTCAGCGTGTACGTGAGTTCGTACGCCGCGGTCTTGACCCGCTGATTGCGGACGTAACCCGTGAACATCGGGATCGATACCGCCGCGAGCACGGCCGCGACGGCAATCGTCGTCATGAGTTCGATCACGTAAAGCCACGGCCGCGCGCAGCGCGCGGGACACTGTCGAGTGAGACCGATCACAGTTGATGCAAATTGAACGCGCATCGCGTGCTACCAGCAATCCTGGACGGTTCCGGACCCGGACACCGACTTGACGCCCGCACTCGTGAGCGTCAGCGTGGCGCATTTGGTGTCGCTGGTCGCCTGGCTCGGGCCGCTGATGGGCGTCGCCGTGACCTGAAGGTCGGCGGGGTCGCGTTGTTGTCTCGCAGAGGTAGCGATCGTGTAGTAGTCCGAGATTCCTGCGGGGGCATGGCCCCCAGCTCCGTCATGTCTGCGGCGTATGCCCGCGCGTCCAGGAAATACTGCTCCTGGCGGTTGGCGATTCCGAGAAGAACGGCGGCCGCCGCCGCGCGCCTGGTCTTGACCACGTACCGGGAATACGTAGTCACTGCGAGCGACGCGAGGGTGGCGACGACCACGAGGACGATCAACAGTTCGATCAGCGAGAAGCCAAGCATGCGCGGCCGGTCGCTCGAACAGACTTTTCGGTTTGCAGTCACTTAGACTCCCCAGTCATGCGATGCCAGACAGTTGGTCATGCCTGCTCGAGTGGCGTCATGTTGCCGCTGCAGCAGATTATTCCCCGACTCGCCTGCGCCTCCAAGGGGCGCCCGACGGACGTGGAGCGTGAACCGACGAACGGCACTGTGCCACGCGACCACGGCAGCAGAGCCGGGAATTCTGTGACGCAGGTAACAAAAAACGACGCCCCGGATGGGGCGTCGTTATGTCAGGACTGGTAGCACCGCTTCTTCCGCGGAACGGTAATGGCGTCGTACGTGGGCGAAGGCACGTTGCCGCGACGTGGCCGCGGCAACGTGCCCGAGTTGCCTAGTTGTACGCCCGCTCCCCGTGCGACACGGTGTCGAGCCCTTCGCGCTCCTGGTCTTCCGCGACCCGGAGGCCGACCACGGCGTCCACGATCTTGAAGGAGACTGCGGCGACCACGCCCGACCAGACCAGGCTCACGCCCACCGCCCAGACCTGCGACTTGAACTGCGTGAGCATGGAGTAGTCGCCCACTGCGTTCGCCACGTAGTCGTACACGCCGGTGCCGCCGAGCGCGGGTGAGCAGAACACGGCCGTGAGCAGCGCGCCCGTGATGCCGCCCACACAGTGCACGCCGAACACGTCGAGCGAGTCGTCGTAGCCGAGCTTCTGCTTCAGGCTCGCCACGGCCCACAGGCAGATGAGGCCGGCGATGATCCCGATCGCGATCGAGCCCATCGGTCCCACGAAGCCGCAGGCCGGCGTGATGGCGACGAGGCCCGCGACCGCACCGGACGCACCGCCGAGCATGGTCGGCGTGCCGCGGTGGATCCACTCGGCGAACGACCAGGCGAGCGCCGCGGCCGCGGTGGCGAGGAAGGTGTTGGCGAACACCTGGCCGGCGAAGCCCGAGGCCTCGAGGTTCGAGCCCACGTTGAAGCCGAACCAGCCCACCCACAGCAGCGCGGAGCCGATCATCACCATCGGCACGTTGTGCGGGGCCATGGACGAGCTGCCGTAGCCGATGCGCTTGCCGACCATGAGCGCGCCCACGAGGCCCGCGATGCCGGCGTTGATGTGCACGACCGTGCCGCCCGCGAAGTCGAGCGCACCCTTCTGGAACAGGAAGCCGGCAGCGGAGGTGGCCGCCGCGCCCGCCGCGGCATCGGTGTAGGCGTCCGGGCCGGCCCAGAACCAGACCATGTGCGCGATCGGGAGATACGAGAACGTGAACCACAGGACCATGAACAGCAGCACGGCGCTGAACTTGATGCGCTCGGCGAAGGCGCCGACGATCAGGCAGGGCGTGATGCAGGCGAAGGTCATCTGGAACACGAAGTACACGTACTCCGGAATGACCACGCCCTTGCTGAAGGTCGCCACGACCGAGGACGACGTCAGTCCCTGCAGGAACAGCCGGTCGAAGCCCCCGAAGAACGCGTTGCCCCCGGTGAACGCGACGCTGTAGCCGTACACGGCCCACAGGATCGCGACCAGGCAGAAGGTCATGAACACCTGCATGAGCAGCGACAGCACGTTCTTCGAGCGGACCATGCCGCCGTAGAAGAGCGCCAAGCCCGGGATCGTCATCAGGATCACGAGCATCGTCGAGGTCATCATCCAGGCCGTGTCGCCCTTGTCGGGCACCGGGTCGTCCGCGAATCCGAGCGTGGGTGCGAGCATGGCGCCCAGGGCGAGCGCGATGGCCCAGGGGCGGCTGCGCGCGGCGGTCAGCGTGTTCACTGGCGTTCTCCTGTCAGTCGGTCTGTCTGAATCAAATCTGTGCCGATGGCTGCGGGGTCAAACAGCCTCGGCCCCGCTTTCGCCCGTGCGAATGCGCACGGTCTGGTGCAGCTGCGTCACGAAGATCTTGCCGTCGCCGATCTTTCCCGTGCGTGCCACGTTGGTCAGGGCCTCGATCACCTGCTCGGCCACGTCGTCGTCCACGGCGATCTCGATCTTGGTCTTCGGTAGGAAGTCGATCCTGTATTCGGCGCCGCGATAAAGCTCGGTGTGCCCGCGCTGGCGCCCGAAGCCCTGCACCTCGGTGACGGTCACGCCCTGCACGCCGATGTCCGCGATGGCCTGCCGCACTTCATCGAGCTTGTACGGCTTGATGACGGCGGTGATGAGCTTCATCGGCGGAGGTCCTCTGGCGGCGGGGCGGTTGCGAGGACCTCAATGCAGGAAGCGTGCCACCGGTGGGCCGGGCAGGGTGCCGCGGTTTCGCGTGCCCGGGGCCGGGGTCCGCACTGGCGGCTGCACCATCGTGGGGCGGGTCTGGCCGCGTTCGCCTCACCGCGGAGCGCCGCGGACGGGGCGCCCCCGTTTCGCGACCAACCGCAACGCCTGGATCGGAGTGATGACCAGCAATGTTTGCCGCATCGCAGGGTCAGCTTGGCGGACTCCGATTGACGATATGTCTATTTCGACATATTGTCCGTCCAATGGGCCCGAAGGACAAGCCGCTGGTCTGGCTTCACGGGGAGGTCAAGACGCCTCCGTTTGGGCCGCAGGCCCGGATTGAAGCGGGCTATCTCCTGCGCCGTCTGCAGCGAGGCGATTCGGTCGGGCTGCCCCACGGCAGGCCAATGCCGTCCGTCGGGCCACGGTGCCACGAGTTGCGCGTCAACGATGCCGGCATCGCCTGGCGCATTATTTGTAGGCTCGACCGGGACGCGGTCATTGTTGCCGAGGTTTTTGGAAAGAAGAGTCAGAAGACGCCGCAGATGGTGATTGAAACGTGCCGGCGACGTCTCCGGGAGTACGACGATGCGTGCAGGTAAGCGTGAGAAATTGGCTGGTCGCGGCTGGAAGGTCGGCGATGCGTCTGAGTTCCTGGGTCTCTCCGCTGAGGAAGAAGCCCTGATCAGCCTGCGCCTCAAACTCGCGGGAGGCCTGAAGGACCGGCGTGTCCGCAAGCGACTGACCCAGGTCGATCTTGCGAAGGCCGTGAATTCCAGCCAGTCGCGTGTGGCCAAGATGGAGGCGGGTGACCCAACCGTTTCCATCGACCTGCTCGTACGGTCGTTGATTGCACTTGGTGCTTCCAGCAGCGACCTAGCCAGAATCATCACTGCGCGCGGATCCGGCGATCAGACACTGCTCACGACCCGCCCTCTATACTCTTAAACTATTCGCCAACCGCTGGTCACTAACCGCTTCCCCATGGCCTTCGACCCACGACTCATCGACGACCTCGCCCGGCGCCTCGCCGGATCCGTGCCCGAAAGCGTCTCGGCGCTCCGCCGCGACCTCGAGCAGAACTTCAAGGGCGTGCTCTCCGGCGGCCTCGCAAAGCTCGACCTCGTGACGCGCGAGGAATTCGACGTGCAGGCCGCGGTGCTGAAGCGCACGCGCGCAAAGCTGGCGGCGCTGGAGAAGCGGCTCGCGGCACTCGAGGGGCAGGAGTAAGCCCGCAAAGGCACGCGGCGCGGCGGGTCAGTGCATCAGCTGCGGCGCGACGTCTGCGGCGATATAGAGGCCCATCAGCACCAGGAATACGCCGAACATCCGGCGCAGCACGGCCTCCGGTAACCTTCGTCCGAGCCTGTGTCCGGCCAGGCTGCCGACGATTCCGACCGACGCGACCACGAGCAACACGTGCCAGTTGAGCGTGAGGCCTTCGTGCTCGAGAACGCCGAGGTATTTCCCGAAGCCGCTGAAGGAATTGAGGGTGATGACGGCCAGGCTGTGCCGACGCGCTCGCCATCGGCACGCCGGCCAGCAATACGAGCGCGGGAACGATCAGGAAGCCGCCGCCGACCCCGACCAGCCCGCTCAGCAGGCCTACGGCCGTGCCGCCGGCGATTACCGCGGTTCGTCGCGGCTCCCGGCCGCTATCGCGATCGCCGGGCCCCACAGCATGCGCACGGCGGCGAGCAACATCACGCCGGCGAAGATGGCGAGTTGGACCGGTCCTGGGACCCAGTGGGCGAGCGTGGCGCCGGCCCAGGCGCCCACCATTCCCGGCAGGCCGAACCAGGCCACGTTGCGCCAGTCGACCTGGCGTCGAATTGCGTAGGGAAGGCAACCGGCCGCAGCGATCAGGCCTACGACCAATAGCGAGCCGCCGATGGCCAGCTTGTCAGGCTGGCCGACCAGGTAGTGCAGGACCGGTACTGTGAGGATCGAGCCGCCCGAGCCCAGCAGCCCGAGGCTGAGCCCGATCGTGTGACCGGGGCCGGGGTCCGCATTGGCGGCTGCACCATCGTGGGGCGGGTCCCGCCGCCCGCGCCTCTCGACGGAGCGCGGTGCCTGGATCGCCGTGGTCTGCCCGCTGACCGGTATCCGCCGCTCGCTATCCGCTCTCTTCCTCTTAAACTACCCGTCCACCGCTGGTCACTAACCGCTCCCCCATGGCCTTCGACCCACGACTCATCGACGACCTCGCCCGGCGCCTCGCCGGATCCGTGCCCGAGAGCGTCTCGGCGCTCCGCCGCGACCTCGAGCAGAACTTCAAGGGCGTGCTCTCCGGCGGCCTGGCGAAGCTCGACCTCGTCACGCGCGAGGAATTCGACGTGCAGGCCGCGGTGCTGAAGCGCACCCGCGCAAAGCTCGCGGCGCTGGAGAAGCGGCTCGCGGCTCTCGAGGGGCAGGAGTAAGCCCGGAGTGGCCGCGGCGGCGGGTCAGTGCATCAGCTGCGGCGCGACGTCCGCGGCGATGTAGAGCCCCATCAGCACCAGGAACACGCCGAATATCCGGCGCAGCGTGGCCTGCGGCAGCCTGCGTGCGAGCCGATGCCCCGCGAAGCTGCCGACGACGCCGACGGCAGCGATAGTGAGCAGCACCGTCCAGTCCAGCGCGAGGTCCTCGTGCTCGATGACCTTCAGGTACTTCGCGAAGCCGCTGAAGGAATTGAGTGTAATCACGGCGAGGCTGGTACCCACCGCGCTCGCCATCGGCACGCCCGCCAGCAACACCAGCGCGGGCACGATCAGGAAGCCGCCGCCGACCCCCACCAGCCCGCTCAACAGGCCGACTCCGGTGCCGCCGGCGACAACGGCAAGGCGATGCGGCTCGTGGTCGGTGCGCGTTACGACCGCGCCGCGGAGCATGCGCCACGCGGCGAGCAGCATGACCCCCGCGAACAGCGCGAGTTGCAGCGTCCCCGGCACCCAGTGCGCGAGCGTCGCGCCCAGCCACGCACCCGCCATTCCCGGCAGGCCGAACCAGGCCACGTTACGCCAGTCGACCTGGCGGCGGAGCGCGTAAGGCACGCAAGCTGCCGCGGCGATCAGCCCTACGACCAGCAGGGACCCGCCGATGGCGAGCTTGTCCGGCTGTCCGACAAGGTAGTGCAGGACCGGTACTGTCAGGATCGAGCCGCCGGAGCCGAGCAGCCCGAGGCTGAGCCCGATCGCGAGTGCACCGAGGAGGGGAAGCAGCAAGCTGTAGTCCGTCCGCGTCAGCCGTGGCAGGACGCGCGACCGGTGCGTGCCCCAGAACTGTCGCTAAAATGGTGGCACTCGCATCATCAATCGGCAAGCGTCCATGAAGCCAGCAGTCGCGCCCTTCCACCACCAGCCTACGGGCACCTGGACTTATGTCGTAGCCGACGAGGCGTCACGCGATGCGGTCATCATCGACCCCGTTCTCGACTACGACTGGCGGTCGGGCCGGACCGGCACGAAGTCGGCGGACCATATCCTGCGGCACTGCGAGGAGCACAAGCTCAAGGTGAGCTGGATCCTCGAGACGCACGCCCACGCCGACCACATTTCCTCGGCGCCCTACCTCAAGGCCCGCCTCGGCGCTCGCGTCGCGATCGGGCAGGGCATCCGCAAGGTGCAGGCGGCCTTCAAGAAGATCTTCGGGCTCGGCGACGACTTCACGCCCGACGGCAGCCAGTTCGACCGGCTGCTCGAGGACGGCGAGGCGATCGACGCTGGCACGGTGCGTGGCCGGGTCATCGCGGTGCCCGGTCACACGAACGACAGCGTCGCGTATCTCTTTGGCGACGCGCTGTTCCTGGGCGACACCATATTCATGCCGGACAGCGGCTCGGCGCGCTGCGACTTCCCGGGCGGCGACGCCGCGGAACTCTACCGGTCGGTCCAGCGCCTGTACGCGCTCCCGGAGGACACGCGGGTCTTCGTCTGCCACGACTACTCGCCCGGCGGCCGCGAGGCGCGCTGCGAGACGACCGTCCGCGAGCAGCGTGCCTCGAACATCCACATCCGCGACGGCGTGAGCGAACAGGAGTACGTGGAGATGCGCCGCAAGCGCGACGCCACGCTCGACGTCCCGAACCTGCTCATCCCGTCGGTGCAGGTGAACATCCGCGCGGGCGTGCTGCCGCCCGCCGAGTCAGACGGCGTGAGCTACCTGAGGATCCCGCTGAACGTGCTCGGTCGACCGCTGTGAGGTAAGCGCCCGCCCGAGCTTTCGAGTGCCGAGCGCCGGCGTGACCTCGCGCCCGTCCCACACCTGCTCGCCTGCGATGAACACAGCAGTCACGACGCCGTCGGAGCGGTTCACGAGCTGGTCGTGATCGAAGATGTCACGTCGGACCATGCTTCGATTCGCGTCGGTGTCGTAGCGCTTGAGCGCCTCGGGATCGATGAGCACGAGATCGGCCTGCGCCCCCGGCTCGAGGCGCCCGGCGTCGATGCCGAAGAACTCGGCAGGCTCG
The DNA here is from genome assembly GCA_963726665.1 of uncultured Gammaproteobacteria bacterium. Classification (GTDB taxonomy): domain Bacteria; phylum Pseudomonadota; class Gammaproteobacteria; order Steroidobacterales; family Steroidobacteraceae; genus RPQJ01. Next base: position 36,050 of record CAVSDW010000021.1, read on the forward strand.
CGGGTCAGTCGCTGCACCGCGCGCGCCACCAGCTCGATCGAATCCCTCGCGGCAACCTGCAGCGTGAGCAGGTTGCCGTCGAAGAATGCGAGATTGATGAGGTGCGCCCCGCTGTCGTTGAAGCCGGGCAACATGTGTTCGTGGAACAGCAGGTCCTTCAGGACCTGCGGGCGGTCGTTCGCCACCACGAACCACCAGCGTAGCTCGCGGTCGTAGCGGCGCAGCAGGTGCAGCAGGAACTCGCCCTCGCGGCCGACGGGCGAGGGGAACGAGCGGAGTGCCGCCGCTTCCGTGTCGCTGCGCGCGGCCTCCGCGTGGCCCGACTGGAAATCCCGCAGCCGTCGCAGGATCGCGCCGAATGTCTCGCCGCACCATTCCGGCACGGGGCAGCGCTCGACCCGCAGCGCGTCGAGGTCCCGGTTGAAGGTCGAGACTGCGCGGGCGTCGTGCCATTCGCGCACGAAGACCGCGCCGAATTCGTCGCTCGCCATGATCGCGCGACGCCCGGCCGCGTCCTCGATGTCGAGCGCCATGAGTTTCCGCGACGACTCGAATTCCTCGAAGATCGGGCAGATGCCGCCTTCCGCATACATGCGGAAGGGCGTGCCCAGCACCTGGAAGTGGAAGCGTCCGTCCACGAGCTTCGAATTCAGAAGGTTCGCGATTGCCGGAAACAGCTTCCAGGTTTGCCGCGCATGAGTCAGGTCCACGGCCGTGAGCGCCGAGGTGCGCAGGGGCGTCCCGAACAGCCGCCCGCTGGTGAAGAAGAAGCGCAGGAACGTCGCGACACGGTTCGCGACATCGGGCGTGCACTGCCATACGCGGTCGTGCCGGCGGACGATCTCGAGCAGCGATCGCAGTTCCCCCAGTGACGCGTGCTGCGCGGGAATGCGCTTGTCGGTGTGCGGCGCATTCGCGAGGTAATGGAACGGGATGGCGTCGGTCGAGAACCCGGCATAGCCCTGCTGCATCGCGGCCTCGAGCAGCTCGCGCATCCGTTTCAGTTCCGCCTCGGTCGGCGCGCGGCTCACGGCCGCATCGGTGCCCATGACCTCGATGCGCAGCATGGAGTGGGGAATGAGCGGCACCACGTTCGGGCCGAGCGGCAGCGAGTCGAGGTGCGCGAGGTATCCGGCCGTGGTGTCCCAGTCGATGCGATCCACGACCTTGCGCAGCACCGATTTCGGGATGTTCTCGACGCGCGTGAAGCAGTCGAGGATCGGGTCGTCATCGCCACTGCGTTGCGAGCCGAAGGCCGTGCCGAGGCTGCAGTTGCCCACGACCACGGTCGTCGTGCCGTGGCGCACCGATTCAGGCAGGCCGGGCGCGAGTTCCAGTTCGAGGTCCAGATGGGTGTGGATGTCGAGGAGCCCCGGCATGAGCCAGAGACCGCGTGCGTCCAGGACGCGGCCGGCCGTCGACGAGTCGAGCGAGGGACCACGCGCGGCGATGCGACCGTCGCGGATCGCCACGTCCTCGTGCGTGGGCGGCGCGCCCGTGCCGTCGAAGACGAGCGCGTTGCGGATGAGGAGGTCGATGCCCAGGGTCATGTTTCGAGCATATCCAATGGGCGACAACCGGCGGCCATGATTGTAAATACACGAGGCCAGTGTAAAATACGAAAAAGGCACAAATGGAGTGCGGCCGTATGAAGAACATGACCATAACCATGGATGACGCCACCGGTGAATGGATCCGGCGGCTCGCCGCCGAGCGGGGAGTCAGCGTCTCACGCTGCGTGGGCGAGATCCTCAGCGAGCGCATGCAGAAGGAAAGCCGCTACGAGATCGCCATGCGCCAGTACATGTCGCTCACGCCCAGGCCGTTGAGTGCTCCCGGGCAGAAGTATCCCACCCGGGAAGAGATCTATGACCGGTCTCGTTTTCGTTGACACCAATGTGCTGGTGTACTCGGTCGACTCCAGGGACGAGTCGAAGCACGTTCTCGCCAAGGAGTGGCTGGACCGTCTCTGGCGGGACCGTTCGGGCCGCACCAGCACCCAGGTGCTGAGCGAGTTCTACTACGTCGCAACGCGCAGGATCACGCCCGGACTGAGCCCGCCCGCGGCGTGGGGGCATGTGGCGGCACTGGCCGAATGGGAACCCCTGGCGATAGACGTCAGGTTGCTCGAACTCGGCAACCAGATTCAGGCGAGGCACGGCCTCAACTGGTGGGACTGCCTGGTCGTGGCAGCAGCCAGCCGCCTGGGTTGCTCGCTGCTGCTTACGGAAGACCTGCAGCATTCTGCGATCTACGCCGGCGTCACTGCCCTGAATCCATTTCGTGCCGGTGTCCAGGAGTCCATTGCGAGCTACGCCCCTTCCATCCAGCACCCACTCCGCCGCGGCCGCGGCAGGCCGCGCACGCGTCCCGTGCCCGCCTGAGTTTCCCGGCGGCCCGCGACCCGTTCAGTCCGCGGCGAGTCGTCCGGCCGCTTCAAAGAACGCCCGGCACAGCGACTCGACCTGCGCGTCGGTCGTGGCAGGGCTGGTGAGCATCATGTTGTGGAAGGGCGCGATCAGGCAGCCGCGGTTCAGCAGCGCGAGGTGCATCGCGCGCTCGAGTGCGGGCGCATGCGCCGCCTCGGCCTCGGTGCCGTTGCGCAGCGGGCCCGGGGCGCAGATGAACTCGATGCGCGCGCCGACGCGCACGACGTGCCAGGGCAGGCGATGTCTCGCAATCGCCGCCTCGAGGCCGGCCGCGAGCGTCGCCGCGAGCCTTTCCATGTGCGCGTAGGCATCGACGGTCATCACGTGTTCCAGCGTGGCGCGCATTGCCGCGAGCGCGAGCGCGTTCGCCGACAGCGTCGTGCCCAGGCCCGAGTGGCCGGGCGGCATCCGGGCGCGCACAGCGTCGAGGTGCTGCGCAACCTCGTCCGTGAATCCCCAGACGCTCGCCGGTACGCCGCCCGCGATGGGCTTGCCCAGCACGAAGAGGTCGGGCTCGAGCCCGTGCGCGCGCGTGTAGCCCCCGGGACCCGTGGAGATCGTGTGCGTCTCGTCGATGAGGAGCAGCGCCCCGGCCTTTCGCGTCAGGCGTCGCAGTTCCGCGTGGAAGCCGGGGTCGGGCAGGACCATGCACGAGTTCGTGAGCACGGGCTCGGTGATCACGCAGGCGACATCGCCATGCGCGAGTGCAGCGCCAAGCGCCGACAGGTCGTTGAACTCGACGACGCGCGCGAGCTGCGTGAGATCGACCACCTGGCCGAGGAGCCCCGGCCGGTTGACCGCGCGACCGTCGACCAGCCGCAGGAAGGTCTCGTCCACCGTGCCGTGATAGCAGCCGTTGAACACCAGGATCTTCGGTCGTCCCGTGACGGCCCGCGCGACCCGGAGGGCGAAACGGTTGGCGTCCGTGGCCGTGGTCGCGACCTGCCAGTGCGGCAGGCCGAAGCGCTCGGCGAGCAGCCGCCCGACCGCAATCGCGTCCTCGGTCGGCAGCATGTATGTAAGGCCGCGTGTCGCCTGGCGCGCGATGGCCTCGGCCACGGCAGGTGGCGAGTGCCCGAACATCGAGCCGGTGTCGCCGAGGCAGAAATCCGCGTACTCGTTGCCGTCCACGTCGCGCAGCGTCGCGCCGTGCGCTTCCTCGACCAGGAACGGGAAAGGCATGGGCCAGTCCCGCATCCAGTGCATGGGCACGCCGTCGTAGAAGCCGGCGATGCCACTGCCGATGCGCTGCTGGGAACGTGGATGCCTCTGCACGTACACGTCCCGCTCGGAGTCGAATACGGCGGCGATGCGCTCGAGCGGAATGCCGCCCAGGGTGGGTTGAGACACGATGCGAGTCCGTGGCTTGCCTGTGTAGCGGGATTGTAGGCCGCCTTGACGCTCCCCGGCCGCCCGTGGATACTGCAATGCGACATGAATGCGCACCCGGAAAATACGCCGAACCGCCGCTGGTGGTGGCGCCACTCCTAGGAGTGGGCCCGGACGCGCACGTCTCGTTCGCAGGATTCTAGGGACCCATCTCCGCGATCCACCGGGGATGGGTTTTTTTGTGCGTCCCCGGAACCTCGCGACAGAGGAACCGTTAAGTGACGACCGCAATGTTCGACATCGCCGCCGACCTCGACACCCCCGTGTCGGCGTACCTGAAGCTGAAGCCGTTCCATCCGCGCTTCCTGCTGGAAAGCGTGGAGGGCGGCGAGCGCCTTGCCCGTTACTCCTTCATCGGTTTCGGTGACTGCCTGGAGTTCCGGCTCGACGGCTCGGGCCTGCGCCTCGGCGAGGAGCGCCTGCCACGTCCCGCGAACCAGCAGGAACTCCTGGCCGTGCTGCGCCGGGCGCTGGCCGCTGCGCCGCACGCCGACCTGGCGGGCCAGGGCTTCCCGCTGCTCGGCGGCCTGGTCGGTGTCGCGAGCTACGACCTCGTGCGCTATTTCGAGCGCCTGCCGTCGCTGGCGCGAGCGGACGACGATTGTCCCGACGCGCATTACGTCGCGCCGCGCTCGCTGCTCGTGTTCGACCACCTCACGCGTCGTGCTGCGCTGCTGCACGCGGGTCCGGAGCAGGAGCGCCAGAGCCTGCGCCGCGAGGTGATCCGCGCGCTCCGCGGCGGCCTGCCCGGGCCGGCCTGGGCCGCGAAGTTCAGCGCCCCCGAGGCGAGCCTGTCCGAGGAAGAGTTCCTCGGGCGCGTGGCGCGGACCAAGGAGTACATCGCCTCGGGCGACGTCTACCAGCTCGTGCTGTCGGTGCGCTTCTCGGGCCGCTGCGACCTCGATCCTTTCGAGGCTTACCGGGCACTGCGTCTCCTGAATCCGTCGCCCTACATGTACTACTGCGAGCTTGGCGACCGCGTGGTGGTCGGCTCCTCGCCCGAGGCGCTGGTGAAGCTGAACGGCCGCGAGGCGCAGATGCGCCCGATCGCGGGCACGCGCCCGCGCGGCGCGGATGCGGCCGAGGACACCGCGCTCGAGGCAGAGCTCCTCGCCGACCCGAAGGAGAACGCCGAGCACGTGATGCTGGTGGACCTCGCGCGCAACGACCTCGGGCGCGTGGCGACGGCGGGCACGGTGCACGTCGGGCCCTTCCGCTCCATCGAGCGCTACAGCCACGTCATGCACATCGTCAGTGGCGTGCGAGGCGAGCTCGCGCCGGGCAAGGACGCGTTCGACCTCTTCGCCGCGGCCTTCCCCGCGGGCACGCTGGTCGGCGCGCCGAAGGTGCGCGCGATGGAGATCATCGACGAACTCGAGCCGGTGCGCCGCGGCTTCTATGGCGGGACGGTCGGCTATTTCGGCCACGGCGGCGACATGGACCAGGCGATCGCGATCCGCACCATGGTCTTCCACGGCGACACCTACAGCTTTCAGGCGGGCGCCGGCATCGTCGCCGACAGCGTGCCGGCGAGCGAGTACCAGGAGGTCTTCGCCAAGAGCGCCGTGCTGCGGCGTGCGCTCGAACTCGCGCGGGAGGGACTGTGATGACTGCGCCGCGCCTGCTGCTCGTCGACAACTACGACAGCTTCACCTACAACCTCGTGCAGGCATTTCTCGTGCTCGGCGCCGAAGTGCTCGTGCATCGGAACGACGCGATCACGATCGCGGAGGCGGTCGCCCTCGGACCGACGCACCTCTGCATCTCGCCAGGCCCGGGCACGCCGCGCGACGCCGGTGTCTCGATCGAGATGATCAAGGCCTTCGCGGGACGCATCCCGGTGCTCGGTGTGTGTCTCGGGCACCAGTCCATCGTGGAGGCGCTCGGCGGTGACGTCGTGCGGGCCGGCCGGCTCATGCACGGCAAGGTCTCGATGGTCGAGCACGACGGCCGCGGAATATTCGCGGGCGTTCCGCAACCCTTCCAGGCGGGCCGCTATCACTCCCTGATCGCGAAGCCCGAGACGCTGCCGGCCGTGCTCGAGGTGTCGGCCCGGACCGCCGAGGGCGAGATCATGGGGGTCCGGCACCGCGAACTCGCGGTGGACGGCGTCCAGTTCCACCCGGAGAGCATCCTGACGCCGGACGGTCCGACGCTCATGGGCAACTTCCTCGGCACGCGGGGCGGGCGACGCGATGCAGCGGTGGAGTCACGCGGTGGCTGAACTGCGCAGCATCCTCGAGAGCCTGCTCGAGCGACATGATCTCGCCGAGGCGGAGGCGGGCAAGTTGCTCGTCGCGCTCACCACGGGCACCGTCGCCCCCTCGATGGCGGGCGCGCTGCTCGCGGCCCTGCGTTCGAAGGGCGTGACGCCCGAGGAAGTGCGCGGCTTCGCGGGTGCGATGCGCCGCCTTGCGCGTCGCCCCCAACTGCCGCCCGGGCCGCCGGCGATCGACGTCGTCGGTACGGGTGGCGACGCGTCGGGCAGCTTCAACCTCTCCACCGGCACGGCCTTGCTGCTCGCCGCGATGGGCGTGCGCGTCGTGAAGCACGGCAACCGCTCGGTCTCGAGCCGCGCGGGAAGCGCGGACATGCTTGAATCCCTCGGCCTGCCGTTGCCGCTCGACGAGCGTGCGGCGGGCGACTGCCTCGCCGCAACCGGGTTCACGTTTCTCTTTGCGCCGCACTACCACCCGGCGATGAAGGAAGTGGCCTCGGTGCGTCGCGAACTCGGCGTGCGTACGGTGTTCAACCTGCTCGGGCCGCTGACCAACCCCGCCGAACCGCCCTTCGCATTGATCGGCGCATACAGCCTCGAGGCGGCCGGGCTCATGGCCGAGGCGCTGGCCGGCATGCCGATCGAACGCGTATTTGTCGTTCACGGCGCGAGCGGGTGGGACGAGGCGACCCCGGTCGGGCCGTTCGATCTCTTTGACGTGCGGCCGGGTCGGGTGTCGCGTGAGCAGCGCGATCCGCTCGACGTGGGCATGGCTCGTTGCGCCACCGGCGACCTCGCCGGCGGCAATCCGGCCGAGAACGCCGCCGCACTCCGCGCGGTGTTCCAGGGCCGCGACCGCGGGCCCCACCGCGACGCGCTTGCGCTCAATGCCGCACTCGCGCTCGAGGTGTCGGGCGCCGTCGCATCCTGGGTCGACGGGATCGCGGCCGCACAGTCGGCCATGGAGCGTGGCGACGCGGCGAGGCTGCTCGAGCGACTGGCCGAGTTCGGCCGCCGGGCCGGATAGCGGATAGTGACTGGCGGATAGCGGATAGTAGGAGATCACGCCATGCGCCCGCTCCAGAAACAGACGCTCTTACTCTTCACTATCCGCTATCCACTAGTCACTATCCGCTTCCCCATGGGTCTCCTCTCCGACATGGTCCGCTCGAGCACCGTTCGCGTCGCGGAGGCGCGCGAGCGCGTGCCGGAGGCCGCGTTGCGTGCGGCGGCGCTGGCAGCAGCCGTCCCGCCGCGCCTCAAGCTCGAGCACGAGGGCTTCGACATCATTGCGGAGCTCAAGCTGCGTTCGCCGTCCATGGGCGACCTCTCGGCCAGCACCGTCGACCCCGTGGGGCGGCTGGAGGCGTATGCCGAAGGCGGCGCGGCGATCTGCTCCATCCTCACCGAGCCCACGCGGTTCGACGGGGACCTCGACCACCTCCGGCTCGCCGCCGACGTGCTGCAGCCCTACGGCGTGCCGGCGATGCGCAAGGACTTCATCATCGACCCTTACCAGGTGCTCGAGGCGCGCGCGTACGGAGCCTCGGGCGTGCTGCTCATCGTGCGCATGGTGCCGCACGAGCGGCTGCTCGCGTTGATGGACTGCGCCGCCGAGCTCGGGCTGTTCGTGCTGCTCGAGGCGTTCAGCGCCGGTGACCTCAAGGCCGCCGCAGCGGTGGCGCACGAGCGCGAGGGCCGCGACGAGCAGGTGCTGATGGGCATCAACTGCCGCGACCTCGAGACGCTCGAGATCGATGTCGGCCGCTTCGAGCAATTGCGCGACCGCATGCCGGAGCGCTGGCCCCGAGTGGCCGAGAGCGGCGTGCAGACGCCCGAGGACGCGGCGCGGGTCGCCTCGCTCGGTTACCGTCTCGCGCTCGTGGGCACGAGCCTCATGCAGCGCGTCGACGCGAAGCAGGCGGTGCGCGAGCTGGTGGCCGCCGGCCGCGCGGCGCGGAACTGAGAGATACATGGGCCGCCTCTGGATCAAGATCTGCGGCCTCAGGTCGCGCGAGGCCATCGAGGCTGCGGCGACGGCAGGGGCCGACGCCGTTGGATTCGTGTTCCACGCGGATTCGCCGCGCAACCTGTCCGTGGAGGAGGCGCGCGAGCTGCAGCACGCGGTGCCCGCGGGCGTCGAGCGCGTTGCGGTCTTCCTGCATCCCGCGCAGTGGCTGGTGGACGCGATCATCGAGGCGATCCGACCGGACCGCATCCAGGCGGACGCCGGGGATCTCGCCGCGCTGCGTCTGCCCCGTGGGCAGGCCGCGCTCCCGGTGGTGCGTGGCGGTGCGGCGCTCCCCGAGCCGGTACCGCCGCGCCTGTTGTTCGAAGGCGCGCTGAGCGGCGCGGGCGAGAAGGCGGACTGGACGCGAGCGGCACTGGTCGCGCGGCGAACCGAGCTCGTGCTGGCGGGCGGGCTCGACGCCGGCAACGTCGCCAGAGCCGTGCGCGTGGTCCGTCCGTTCGGCGTGGACGTGAGTTCGGGCGTGGAGTCCGTCCGCGGCGTGAAGGACCTGAACAGGATTCGTGAATTCATCGGGGCCGCCCGCGCGGCGGAGCGGGCCCCGGCCGTCGAGGAGAGTCGCTGATGAGAATCGAGGCATTGAAGGTGGACCGCGAGGCCCTGCTCGCGCAGGCGCTCGCCGGGGCGTTTCCCGACCGGCGCGGACGGTACGGGCCATTCGGCGGCCGGTACGTTCCCGAGACGCTGGTGCCGGCGCTCGATCGCCTGGAGGAGGGCGTGCGCACCATCCTTCCCGACCCGGCCTTCCGCGCGGAATTCGAGTCGGAGCTGCGGACCTGGGTGGGTCGCCCGACGCCGCTCACCTACGCGCGGGAGCTGTCGCGCCGCTGGGGCGCCGAGGTCTGGCTCAAGCGCGAGGACCTCGCGCACACCGGCGCGCACAAGATCAACAATGCCATCGGCCAGGCGCTGCTCGCCAAGCGCCTGGGCGCGAAGCGCATCGTCGCCGAAACCGGTGCGGGGCAGCACGGCGTGGCGTCCGCCGCCGCCTGCGCGCGCCTCGGCCTGCCCTGCGTCGTGTACATGGGCGCGGTGGACATGGAGCGGCAGGCGCCGAACGTCGGTCGCATGAAGCTCCTCGGTGCCGAGGTCGTGCCGGTGACGGGTGGCGACCAGACGCTGCGCGCCGCGATCGACGAGGCGCTGCGCGACTGGGTGTCGGATCCGGACGGCACCTACTACCTGCTCGGCTCGGCGGTCGGGCCGCACCCGTATCCGTACATGGTGCGAGAGTTCCAGTCCGTGATCGGCGTGGAAGCGCGCGCGCAGATGCTCGACCAGGCCGGCGCCCTGCCGGACGTCACGGTCGCCTGCGTGGGCGGCGGTTCCAATGCAATCGGTCTCTTCCATCCCTTCGTGCGCGACCTCGGCGTGAAGCTGCTCGGCTTCGAGGCCGGCGGCACTGGCACCGGCCTCGGGCAGAACGCCGCGTCCCTCGCCTACGGCCGGCCCGGCGTGCTGCAGGGCTGCTATTCGTTGCTGCTGCAGGACGAGCACGGGCAGGTCCAGGAGACGCACTCGGTGTCGGCGGGACTCGACTACCCGGGCGTCGGACCTGAGCACGCGCTGCTCGCGACCATCGGGCGCGTGAGCTATGAAGCCGCGGAAGACGCGGAGTCGCTCGAGGCGCTGGCCGAGTGCTGCCAGGCCGAGGGCATCCTGCCTGCGATCGAGAGCGCGCACGCGTTCGCGGGCGCGAAACGCTACGCGAAGACGCATCCCGGCAGCCGCATCCTCATCGGTCTCTCGGGTCGCGGGGACAAGGACATGCCGACACTGCAACGGACGCTGCTCGCGGGGAGGCCGTGATGGGCAAGCCACGCGACACGATCAGCGCCGCGATTCGCGCCAGGGCCGCCACCGGCCAGCCGGCGATCGTCGGCTTCATGACGGCCGGATTCCCGGACCGCGCAAATTTCACGCGCAATCTCCTGGCCATCGGCGGCGATGCCGACGTGGTCGAGATCGGCGTGCCATTCTCGGACCCGATGGCCGACGGCATGACGATCCAGAGGGCGAGCCACGTGGCCCTGCAGGGCGGGTTCACGTTGACGTGGCTGCTCGAGGAACTCGGCGCCATGAAGCCACGGCCGCAGGCGCCGCTGCTGCTCATGAGCTACCTGAATCCGCTGCTGGCCTACGGACTCGACCGCCTGCCCGAGGCGGCGGCGGCGTCCGGCGTCGCCGGGTTCATCATTCCCGACCTGCCGTACGAGGAGAGCGCCGAAATCCGCCAGGCGCTCGACCGCGCGGGCCTCGCGCTGGTGCAGATGGTCACGCCGGTCACGCCTGCCGCGCGGCTCAGGATGCTGTGCGAGGCGAGCCAGGGCTTCGTGTACGCGGTGACCATGACCGGCACGACCGGAAAGAGCGTTGCCGTGCCGGACGAAGTGCTGGCGTACATGGATCGCGTGCGTGCCGTCTCGCCCGTCCCGGTGTGCGCCGGGTTCGGCATTCGAGGCCGCGAGCAGGTGGCGCGGATGACGGGACACGTGGACGGCGTGGTCGTGGGTTCGGCGCTGGTCGAGGTGCTCGAGCGAGGCGAAGATCCCGCGGCCTTCGTCCGCGGGCTGCGGCAGTGACCGCGCCGCCGCGGACGAAGCCGATGGTCGACGAACCCGTTCGTGTGATGCGCGCCGCATGACCGCGATCGCAGTCTTCTGCGGCTCCGCCCAGGGCACCGATCCCGAGTTCGCCGCCGCCGCGCGCGCGGTGGGACTCGAGATCGCGCGCCGCAGGTGGACGCTGGTCTATGGCGGCGGAAAGGTCGGGCTGATGGGCGTGCTCGCGGACGCGGCGCTTGCGGCCGGCGGGCGCGTGGTGGGCGTGATCCCGCGATTCCTCTACGAGTGGGAGGTCGGGCACGACGGCCTTACCGAACTCGAGATCGTCGCGACACTGACGGAGCGCAAGGTCCGGATGGGCAGCCTCGCCGATGCGTTTCTCACGCTGCCGGGCGGCATCGGCACCATGGACGAATTCTTCGAGGCGCTGAGCTGGGCGCAGCTCGGGCTCGAGGACAAGCCGAACGGCCTCCTGAACGTGAACGGCTATTACGACGATTTCGTCGCGTACATGGAGCGCGCCGTCGCGTCAGGTTTCGTGAAGCCCGAGCACCGCGCGCTGCTCAGGGTGCGGAGCGACCACGTGGCGCTGCTCGACGAGCTGGCCGGAAAATAGGGGACAGAAAATAGGGGACATTCCCCTAATTAAGAGGGGAATGTCCCCTATTTTCCCTAGGCCGCGGCCACGGTCGCTTTCAGGCGATCGATGACGAGCGTCCTCATGTTCTGCAGGGGATTCTTCTCCCACGTGAAGCATGGCGGCTCGCGACGCAGCATCGACCAGCGCTTGGTCTGCAGGACCTGCTTCAGGTACTCGAGGTTGCGCTCGATCGCTTCCATGTAGGGATTGCGGCCGCCGAAGAGCGGCTCGACGTAACGATAGGCACCGCCGAATTCGCCGTCCAGCCGCGTGCGCATGGTCTCTGCAGCAAACTCGGGCGTCTGCCTCAGGATGTCGAGCCCCGAGCCGTAGACGACCTTGAGACCGCCCGCCTCGCTGCTCGACAGCGCCACGCCGCCGAGCACGAACTCCGGATAGAGCCGGTCGCGGCACTTCTCCAGGTAACAGCGGTCGGACATCTGCGCAATCATGTCCGCGGTGCCGAGCAGGTGGCCGACCTTGCGGTCGCGCGGGTCGTCGAGGCGGATCTGGTCGAACGGCAGTTCGTATCCCGTGAAGTGCACGATCTGCGTCGCGACGGGCACCCACTCGGCCATGCCGATGGTCGGCAGGTAGCGCGCCAGGAACTGCGCGCTGCGACCGACGTGCGTGCGCGTGAACTCAGCCCCATTACGGTGCTGGGTGTCGTCGGTCTGGCGGATGTATCCCGCATCGTGGAACAGCGCGGTCACGAGCCCCATCGCGGCGCGCTCCGGCCCGAGGCGCTGCTCGGCCGTGTGGGAACGATCGTAGCCCGCGAGCAGTCGCGCCATGGCGAGCGTGTCGTCGAGAGAGTGCTGCAGGTCGTGGTAGACGGTGTCGCAGCCGAAGTAGCCGGGGAACTGCCCGGTGAAGAGCCGCTCGAAATCCGCGAACGCCGCCGAGACCCGATCCGCCTGGCCGGAGGGCCAGGTCTGCGAGAAGATCTCCTCGACTGCGCGGCGCACCGATGCGACCGAACTCACCTGCACGGTGTTCGACACGTCGTAGTCGCTGCGCCGGTATTTCATGTCCGCTGTCTTGTTCTCGGGGGCGCCGTGCGCCCCTTGCCGACCCGTTTCGCGCGAGTGTATTCCTTCGCGCGGCGAACGCCAGAGTAAAGAAATCCGACACCTTGCCCGCGGCGTCTATATGTCAAAAGTCGCGAGCACCGGGGTGTGGTCGGACGGCCGCTCGAGGCGTCGCGGGGCCTTGTCGATGTGACTTCCCTCGCATTTCTTCGCGAGTTCGGGGCTCGCGAGGATCAGGTCGATTCTGAGACCTGCGTTGCGCCTGAAAGCCATCATCCGGTAGTCCCACCACGAGTAGGACTTCTCAGGCTGGTCGAAGAGCCGGAAGCAGTCGACGAGTCCGTCGTCCTGCAGCGCGCGCAGCGCGGCGCGCTCGGGTTCGCTCACGTGCACGGAGCCCTCCCAGGCCTTCGGGTCATGGACGTCGCGGTCCTCCGGCGCGATGTTGTAGTCGCCCAGCACGACGAGCCGCGGATGCCGGGAGAGTTCCGCGGCGACGTAGCCGCGCAGCGCCTCGAGCCAGCGCAGCTTGTATTCGAATTTCTCGGAACCGACCGTCTGGCCGTTCGGCACGTAGACGTCGATCACGCGCACGCCCGAGATCGTCGCAGCCAGCACGCGCCGCTGTTCGTCTTCGAACCCGGGGATGCCGGCGACGACGTCGGCGGGCTCCTGCTTCGACACGATGGCCACGCCGTTATAGGTGCGCTGGCCGCTGAATACGGCGTGCATGCCGAGGGCGCGGATCTCATCGCCCGGGAAATCCGCGTCCGGCAGCTTCGTCTCCTGCAACGCGATCACATCCACCGGGTTCGCGGCCAGCCAGTCCTTGAGCTGGTTCAGCCGCACGCGGAGCGAATTTACGTTCCAGGTTGCAATGAGCAAGGCCGCTCCTCCCACTATCCGCTAGCCGCTAGTCACTAACCGCTCCCGTCATGCCGCGAGCCCCATCTGCCGGAGCAGCGGCTCGATCTCGGGCTTGCGGCCGCGGAACTCGACGAATGCCTCCATCGCATCGCGGCTTCCGCCTCGCTCGAGGATCGCGTGCAGGAACCGCCGCGCCGTCGCGCGATCGAAGACCCCGCGCTCCTCGAATGCGCCGAACGCATCGGCGGAGAGGACCTCGGCCCACTTGTAGCTGTAATAACCGGCAGCGTAGCCGCCGGAGAAGATGTGCTGGAAGCTCTGCGGAAAGCGGTTGAAGGCCGGTGGGCGCAGGACCGACACCTCGTCGCGCACCTCCTCCAGCGTCCCGTCGATGCGCGGCGAACCGGGCGCGTACTCGGCGTGGATACGGAAGTCGAACAGCGCGAACTCGAGCTGGCGGACCGTCTGCATGCCGGCCTGGAAGGTGCGCGTCGCCTGCAGCTTCGCGAGCGTCCCGGCCGGCAGCGACTCGCCGGTCTCGACGTGCGCGGAGACGAGCGGCAGCACTTCCTCGCGCCAGGCGAAGTTCTCCATGAACTGGCTGGGCAGCTCGACCGCGTCCCAGGGCACGCCGTTGATGCCCGCGACACCCGGGTAGTCGACGCGCGTCAGCATGTGGTGCAGCCCGTGGCCGAACTCGTGGAACAGTGTCAGCACTTCGTCGTGGGTGAGCAGCGACGGGCGCTCGGCGACCGGCGGCGTGAAGTTGCAGACGAGGTAGGCCACCGGCAGCGCGCTCGCCTCGCCGAGCCGGATGCGGCCCACGCAGTCGTCCATCCATGCGCCGCCGCGCTTCTTCGGGCGGGCATAGAGGTCGATGAAGAATCCGCCGCGCGGCGAGCCGTCGGGATCGAGGACGTCGAAGTAACGAACGTCCGGGTGGTACACGTCGGCGTCGGTGCGGGCGACCATGCGCACGCCGTAGAGCTTGGTGACGACGGCGAATAGCCCCGCGAGCACGCGCGGCAGCGGGAAGTAGGGCCGCAGTTCTTCCTCGGATACGTCGAGCCGCTCGTGCTTCAGTCGCTCGGAGTAGAACGCCACGTCCCAGGACTGGAGCTTGCGTCCGGCGTAGCGCTCCAGTTCCGCGAACTCGCGCTCCGCGGCCGGGCGGCTCACGCGCGCCAGCTCGCGGAGGAAGCCGAGCACCTCGCCCGTCTCCCGCGCCATCTTGGTCGCGAGCGAGTACTGGGCGTAGTCGGCGTAGCCCACGAGGTTCGCCGCTTCGTGCCTGAGGGCGAGGATCTCGGCCATCAGCGGCGTGTTGTCCCAGCGCCCCGCGTGCGGGCCCTGTTCCGACGCGCGCGTCGTCCATGCCTCGTAGAACTCGCGGCGCAGCGACTCCTGCTCTGCGTGCGTCATGACGGCCTGGTAGTTCGGTGCGTCGAGCGCGAGCAGCCAGCCCTCGTGGCCCGCGTCCTCGGCGGCCTTGCGCGCCCTGCGCACGGTGGTCTCCGGCAGGCCGGCCAGGTCGGCGGAGTCGTCCACGCGCCGCGACCAGGCGTTCGTCGCGTCGAGCACGTTCTCGTCGAACTTCGATTGCACCGAGGCGAGCCGCTCCATGACCTCGCCGAAGCGCCGCTTTCGATCCTCGGGCAGCGAGACGCCCGACAGCCGGAAGTCGCGGAGCGCGTGTTCGACGAGGGTCTTCTGCGCCGGATCGAGGCGATCGCCCTCGAGGTCCGCCACCCGCTGGTATGCAGCGCACAGCCGTTCGTTCTGCGCGAGCTCGGTGTGGTACGCGGTGAGCAGCGGCAGGCAGGCGTTGTACGCCGCGCGCAGGTCGTCGCCGTTCATCACGCCGTTCAGGTGGCCGACGGGCGACCATGCGCAGGAGAGCCGGTGGTGCATGCGCTCGATCGGCGCGACGATGCCGTCCCAGCCTTCCGCTCCGCCGTCGAGGAGCGCGGCGAGTTCGCGGCGGTTCTCGTCCAGCAGCTGCCGGATGGCCGGCTCGACGTGCGCGGGCTCGATGGCCGAAAAGCGCGGAAGCTCGGATTCCTGCAGCAGGGGGTTGGTCATCGCGTCCCGTCCGGTCTTCGTGAATGAACGGCCATTCTAGGCTCAGCGGAACGTTCCCTGCAGCAGCCAGCCAAGCGCGCAGGTCGCGGCCACGAATCCTGCGAAGGCGAGGATCGCCCGCCGGCGATAGCGCCTGGCGACGGCGCCCTCCGCGAACGAGGCGATCAGGAACAGCTGTCCACCGTCGGGCCGGCCGAGGACGTTCAGCGCGGCGGTGGCCGGCCGCTGCGACTGGCGCTCGGCAACCGTTCGCTTCGCCGCCTCGCGGGCGCGCTCCCACTCGCCCATGCTCACGCGGCCGTCGCGGTCGGCGTCGAACCGCTGGGCGAGCGCCGCCTGGTCGTCCTTCCACTCTGCCAGCAGGGCCGCGACCTCGGCCTGCATGTCGCTGCCCGACGTTGCAGTGTGCGAGCTGAACTGGCCGAGCAGGCAGAGCTGCTCGTGCTCGTAGATGCGCTCCTCGAAGTAGCGGTAGCTCTGTTCCTGGAAATGCAGCAGGCCCTGGCCGGGAGCCTGGGTGGGCCAGGGCGTTCCGCCATACCAGGTCGTCGACTCGTCGGTGAGGACCTCGGCGCCCTCGGGCTGCACGATGCACTCGCCGGTACCGTCGTCGAGCAGGAACGGCAGCGCGGAGTGACCGGAGCTGACCGTGGTCCAGGATTCGCGGCCTTTGCCGCCGGAGCCCTTCTTCTGCTGGATCCTGTAGCGCCACCAGACGCAGGGGCGCCCGGTGAGCGGGGCGGCGTTCTGCGTCCCGTCCATCGCCCGGCAGCGTCCGGCGAGCTCGACGTAGCCCTGGGCTGCGGAGCGTATGCGCGAGGTCGGCGTGTCTTCGAGCCTGCGGGCGATCTTGAGCCAGTGCAGCGAGAGCCAGCCGCCGCCGATGACTGCGAAGCCGAGCGTCAGCAGCCAGAATCCGAAGTCGGACGGATCAGCCAAAGAGCTTGCCCAGGTCCACGTCGCGCTTCTGTTCCTCGGCGAACTCGAGCAACGAGGCAGGCCTGAAGTCGAAGAGCCGCGCGATGATGAGGTCCGGGAAGGTCTGGATCCGGATGTTGTTCAGGTTCACCGCCTCGTTGTAGAGCTCGCGCCGGTCCGCGATGCCTTCCTCGAGGTCCGTGATGCGGCCCTGCAGGTGCCTGAAGCTCTCGTCGGCCTTGAGGTCCGGGTAGTTCTCGGCGACCGCGAACAGGCGGCCGAGTCCCTCGCGGAGCTGCTGCTCCGCCGCGCCGACGGCCGCGACGTCGCTCTTTCCCTGCGCCTGGAACACCGCCGACCGGGCCTGCATGACCCGCTCGAGCGTTTCGCGCTCGTAGCCCATGTATCGCTTGCAGG
Source organism: uncultured Gammaproteobacteria bacterium (assembly GCA_963726665.1). Classification (GTDB taxonomy): domain Bacteria; phylum Pseudomonadota; class Gammaproteobacteria; order Steroidobacterales; family Steroidobacteraceae; genus RPQJ01. The sequence continues at coordinate 52,634 of CAVSDW010000021.1, forward strand.
TCTCGACGAGCTTCGGCAGCTCGTCGTGCCGCTGCGTGAGCAGCACGTCGATGTTGGCCCACGCCTTGCGTACGTTCTCGCGCAGGCCCACGAGCCCGTTGAAGATGCGCACGAGGTAGACGCTTGCGACTACGACCAGTGCGAGGAAAAGCAGCAGTGCGACGATCATGATTCGGGCTCCCGGGGCGACGGACGTGCCGCCACCCTGCAAGATTGCAGGGTCAGGGCCCCCAGCGTCTAGACTACGCGTCCCATTTTCGCGAGAACGGCGCCATGGCAATCCAGCCCTATCTCCGCGTCCACCCGAAGCTCGCTGCGGGCGTCTATGTCGACCCGACGGCGCTGGTGATCGGCGACGTCGAGCTCGGCGAGGACGTCTCGATCTGGCCGATGGCCGTGGTGCGGGGGGACGTGAACCAGATTCGCATCGGTGCGCGCAGCAACGTGCAGGACGGCAGCGTGCTGCACGTGTCCCGCCCATACCCCGGCAACGACAGCGGATGGGCGCTCATCATCGGCGAGGACGTGGTGATCGCACACAAGGTGGTCGTGCACGGCTGCACCATCGGCAATCGGGTGCTGGTGGGTATCGGCGCGATCGTGCTCGACGGCGTGGTGGTCGAGGACGACGTGACCATCGGGGCGGGCGCCGTGGTGACGCCCGGCAAGCGCCTCGAGTCGGGCGGACTCTACGTGGGCAACCCCGCCCGCCGCGTGCGCGAACTCACGCCCGCGGAGGTCGCTCGCGTGCCGATCATGGCCTCGTGGTACGTCAACCTGAAGCGGGACTACCAGCAGCCCTAGAGGCGCGCGAGCGCAGCGCCTGCAGCACGGGCGCCGTCTCCGGCCGGATTCCGCGCCAGAGCAGGAACGCTTCGGCCGCCTGCTCGACCAGCATGCCCCAGCCCTGCTCGGCGCGGCCGGCGCCGAGGCGTTTGGCCCAGGCGACGAAAGCCGTATCGCCGATCCCGTAGGCCATGTCGTAGCAGGTCGTCATCGAGTCCACGACGCCGATCGGGATCAGTGGCACCTCGCCGCGCAGGCTCGACGAGGTCGCATTCACCACGAGGTCGAAGCGCTGGTTCTCCAGCCTCGAGAACTCGCAGCCGCTCACGGGACCGAGGTCGCCGAAGTCCCCGGCCAGTTCCTCGGCCCTGGCCGCGGTGCGGTTGGCGATCATGAGCAGGCGCGGCTTCATCGTGAGCAGCGGCTCGATGGCGCCCCGCGAGGCGCCGCCGGCACCGAGCAGCAGGATACGCGGCGACGACCACTTGAGGCCGAGGTTCACGGTCAGGTCCGCGAGCAGGCCCGCGCCGTCGGTGTTGTCGCCGAGGAGGCCCTCGTCGCGGCGCACGATGGTGTTGATCGCGCCCGCCGTCTGGGCACGCGGCGTGAGCTCGTTCACCAGTTCGGTCGCTGCCTGCTTGTGCGGCAGCGTGATGTTCGCGCCGTGGCCCGGTCCGCTCAGGAACTCCAGCACCTCGCTCCTGAAGCGCCCGGGCGGCGACTCGAACAGGCGGTAGGCAATGTCCTGCCCCGTCTGCTTCGCGAACATCCCATGGATGAACGGCGACCAGCTGTGGTGGACGGGGTAACCGAACAGGCCGTAGATGGAGGTCATGGGACGGAGGCGAAGGAAGAGAGTGACTAATGATCAGCGGTCAGCGGTTAGTGATCGGAGAGAAGCGGATAGTGAGTAGCGGATAGCGGATAGTAGGGAGCGGGAAGCGTGAAGTGCGAAGCAGAGATGGAGGGTAGCCAGACCTCTTCACTATCCGCTATCCGCTAGTCACTAGCCGCTCTCCTTCAGCCATTGCGCCGCCCGCCGCGCGAAATACGTCAGGATTCCGTCGGCGCCCGCGCGCTTGATGGACGTCAGCGACTCGAGCACGACCGCGCGCTCGTCGAGCCAGCCGTTCTGCGCGGCGGCCATCAGCATCGCGTACTCGCCGCTCACCTGGTAGACGTAGGTCGGCACGCCGAAGCGGTCCTTCACGCGCCGCACGATGTCGAGGTAGGGCATCCCCGGCTTGACCATGACCATGTCGGCACCCTCGTCGAGGTCGAGCGCGACCTCGCGCAGCGCCTCGTCGGAGTTCGCCGGGTCCATCTGGTAGTTGTACTTGTTGCCCTTGCCGAGGTTGCCGGACGAGCCCACCGCGTCGCGAAACGGGCCGTAGAAGCTCGAGGCGTACTTGGCGGAGTAGGCGAGGATGCGCGTGTGGATGTGACCCGCGGCTTCGAGTGCGTCGCGGATCGCGCCGATGCGCCCGTCCATCATGTCGGAGGGCGCCACGACGTCGGCGCCGGCGGCCGCATGCGAGACCGCCTGCTTCACGAGTGCCTCGACCGTCACGTCGTTCACGACGTAACCGGTCTCGTCGATGATGCCGTCCTGGCCGTGCGTCGTGAACGGATCGAGCGCGACGTCGGTGACGACGCCGAGCTCCGGCAGCGCCTTCTTGAGCGCGCGCACGGCTCGCTGGGCGAGGCCCTCGGCGTTCCAGGCTTCGCGGCCGTCGAGCGACTTGGCCTCGGGCGGCGTGACCGGGAAGAGGGCGATCGCCGGTACCCCCAGCTTTGCGATCGCCTCGGCGTCGCGCAGCAGCTCGTCCACCGTCACGCGGTCCACGCCGGGCATCGAGGGCACGGCCACGCGCTGCTTCGATCCTTCCATCACGAAGACCGGATAGATGAAGTCGCTGGCGGTGAGCGTGGTTTCCCGCATCAGGCGCCGGGAGAAATCGTCGCGGCGCATGCGCCGCATCCGTACGCGAGGGTATCGGGACGGGGTGTGGTGGTCGGTCATCTGCGAACTCCGGGCCGCACGGGCCCCGTTTGCTCCGGCTCGGCGCCAAGGCTATGGTGCCGGCCAGCCGGCTCCGGAATCGGGCCGGCGGCGGGCTCCCTGAGCCGAACTGAAACAACGCCGTTGATTGCCCGGTCTTTATACATGAACGCGCCGTTTGCCGGAAAGCGAGGGGAATCCGCATTCGCGCAGCTCTGCGACGAGCTGCGCCCGGATCTGTTCCGTTTCGCCTTCTGGCTGGCGCGGGACCGCGAGGTCGCGGAGGACGTGGTCCAGGAGGCGCTGCTCAGGGCCTGGCGGTCGCGCGAGGCGCTGGCGGAGGGGACCGCGGCGAAGCCGTGGCTGCTCACGATCGTGCGGCGGGAGCACGCCCGACTGTACGAGCGCAAGCGCTTCGAGACCGTGCAGGTGGACGAACTGGTGGGCAGCGAATCGCCGGAGCTGGGTGTGGCCGAGGACCAGGAAGTGCTGAACGTGCGTCGGGCGATCTTTGCCCTGGAGGACGATTACCGCGAGCCGCTCGTGATGCAGGTGCTGCTCGGGCATTCGACGGAGGAGATTGCGGTCGAACTCGGGCTCACGCGCGGGGCCGTGCTGACGCGGCTCTTCCGGGCCCGGCAGAAACTGCGGGAGAAGCTCGGCCTGGTCGAAGGCGAGGAGGAGTGACGATGGAATGCCTCGAATTCCGGCGGGAAGCCGGTGCCGACCCCAGGCACCTGGGGGTGGAGGCCGCCGCCCATCGCGACGCCTGTCCCGCATGCACGGAGTCGCTGCGGCGGACGCTCGAACTGGACGAAAAGATCTTCGCGGCGCTGCTCGTGCCGGTGCCGGATCGAGCCAGTACCGGCCGCGCTCCTGTTTCCCTCGAATCCGGCGCCCAGCGCCGACACGAGGCCCGACAGCCGGGCCGTGCCGTCCGCTTCCCCGTGATCGAGCGCAGGCGGTGGATGGCACTGGCCGCGAGCATCGTGGGCGGCGTGGCCGTCGGTTCGTTGCTGTGGGTGGGCAGCCCGCGGCTGTCGCTGGCCGAAGATCTGGTGAAGCACATGAGCCACGAACCGGAGGCGATGGTGTCGACGCCGAGCGGCGCCGATCCCGCCGAGGTGGCGGCCGTGCTCGAGCGGGCTGGCGTCCGGATGCGGCCCGGCGCCGCAAACATCAGCTACGCGAGCACCTGTCCGTTCCGCGGCGAGAAAGTGCCGCACCTCGTCGTCCAGACCGCCGCCGGCCCGATGACCGTGATGGTGCTGCGCCACGAGAAAGTGGCCGCGCCGGTGAATTTCGACGAGGGCGGTTACGCCGGCACGATCGTTCCGGCCGGCCCGGGCAGCATCGCCGTGATCGGGCACGCGCCGACCGCGGACCTCGACCAGGTCGCTCTGCAGGTCCGCAACGCCGTGCAGTGGCAATAGGGGACATTCTCCTTTTCCACCCCGGAAAAAGGAGAATGTCCCCTTTCGCGAGGAGCACGCCTTGGCCGACAAGCATCCCTTTGCGCCCGATTCCCGGCCCCGCTGCCAGTGGTCATACGGGGGCATGAGCGAGGCCTACGTCCGCTACCACGACGAGGAGTGGGGCGTCCCGGTCCACGACGATCGCAGGCAGTTCGAGTTCCTGGTCCTCGAGGGCGCGCAGGCGGGCTTGAGCTGGTCGACGATCCTCAACAAGCGCGAGGGATATCGCGAGGCGTTCGCCGGACTTCGACGTCGAGAAAGTCGCGCGCTTCGACAAGCGCAAGATCGAGCGGCTGATGCAGGTTCCCGCCATCGTGCGCAACCGGCTCAAGATCGAGTCCGCGATCGGCAACGCGAAGGCGGTGCTGAAGCTCCAGGACGAAGTGGGCTCGTTGTCGAAGCACCTGTGGTCGTTCGTCGGCGGCAAGCCGATCGTGAACAAGTGGACGTCCATGAAGCAGGTGCCGGCGACGAGCGCGGAGTCCGACGCGCTGAGCAAGGATCTCAAGAAGCGTGGCTTCAAGTTCGTGGGCTCGACGATCATCTACGCACACATGCAGGCGACGGGGATGGTCAACGACCACACGGTCGGGTGCTTCAGGCACCAGGAGTGCGCGAAGCTGGCGTCTGAGCTGGCCGAGCGCTCAGCCCCGGGAACTTGCCGCGGCACCCGGGAGTATGCAGCCCGCGGCTCGGACCAATCGCGTTTCTGGGTGTTTCCGCACGATTCGGCCGTTCGCGACTGGCATGACGCACCTGCTATCGATGGCGGGGTATTACGATAAACAGATCGATCACGGTAGACTCGTATCGACGACCAGCCGTGGGACCGCTCCCCGAAGTTTCAGGTCGTGATTCCACTCGCTCGATCCGCGAAGCTCTCGGAATGCGGGCCGGCCAGCAAGATCGCAGGCGATGCCAGTACGCACGACCGGATCGAGCTGATCCCGGTTCGCCCCATGCGCCGGGCTCGACGAGCGATGCTCAGGGCGAATTGACACGTGCCGTTCCGCGTGAGGGTCGACCAGGGCATTGAATGTCGTCGACTCCTCGAGGCTGGCTCGAGTATCTGGCCGACGGTCCGGAACGCCGGATTCTTTGCGTCGGCCATCGAGCGCTCTGGGGACCTGCTCGTCGCCGACGCTCTCCATCTTCGAAGTATTCAAGCGTGTCTCTTCGGTCCAGCGTGACGAGTCGCATGCGCTGCAGGCCGTGGCTCTCGCATGCACCAGGGTCGGGTCGTCGACTTGTCCGCGCCGTTGGCCATTGACGCTGCAAGACTTTCACGGAGCATGGCGCTCTGCCCATGGCCGAGCAGCATAATGCTGGCCGACGGCGCACGCCCACGCAGGCTACGCTTTGGACACAGGACGACGATTTCGACGGTGTGCGCGGCGTTCGGTATCAGCCGGCACCCAAGCGCTGACTACTCCGGAACAATCCAGCCCACGCCGCTCTCCCCGAGCCCCTCCGGCGACAGCAGCTTGTGCAGCTGCGGCAGCAGTTCCCCGAGCTGTGCATCCAGCTGCCACGGTGGGTTGACGATCGCGAGCGCCGCGCCGCCGAGGCCGATCCGGGCGTCCGCGGGCAGAATGCTCAATGACACGTCGAGGACCTTGCGGATGCCCGAGCGCTCGAGGCCACGGTGAAAGCGCGCGGGCCCGGCGCGCTCGGTGAGCGGATACCAGATGCAGAACGTGCCCGTCGGCCAGCGCTCGTGTGCGAGCTCGAGGCCGGCGAGCACGCGGTCGAACTCGAGGTCCGACTCGTACGGCGGGTCGATCAGCACGAGGCCACGGTTCTCGCGCGGCGGCAGGTGCGCCTTGAGCGCCGCGTAGCCGTCGCCGTCGATCACGGAGACGAGCCGCTGCCGCCCGAGCGCAGTGCGGAGCGCGTCGGCTTCCTTGGGGTGCTTGTCGATGAGAACCATGCGGTCGGCGGCTCGCTTCATGCGGGAGACGATGATGGGCGAGCCCGGGTATGCGGTGATGGCGCTGCGGCCCTTGCCTGCCGCCTCGCGCACCAGTTTCACGTAGGCGGCAACCTCCGCCGGCAGCGTCGCCTCGCGCAGATCGAGCAGACGGCCGATCCCGTTCTGGTATTCGCCGCTGCGCTGGGCCTGGGACTCGCTCAAGTCGTAGGTGCCGCGCCCCGCATGGGTGTCGAGGAAGAAGAACGGCGCGGGCTTCTTCTTCAAGTGCTCGACGAGCATCATGAGCACCACGTGCTTCAGCACGTCCGCGAAGTTGCCGGCGTGAAAGGCGTGGCGGTAGTTCATGACTGGCGGCGCAAGCGTGCAGGTCGGAGGTGGATGATATGCGCGGATCGACCAGGGTGGGTACGTTGGTGCTCGGATTCGCGGCGCTGGCTGCGTGCGCGGCGGACATTGCGCTCGGCGCCGCCTCCCTCGCAGCAGCCGGCGGCGACGGACCTGTCGCAGGTGACCAGGTCAGCGCTCGCCGATGCGGCGCAGCGCACGGGACTCGCGCCCGACGCGCTGAAGGTGCTGAGCGCCGAGGCCGTGACATGGTCCGACGGATCGCTGGGCTGCCCACAGCCCGGGATGATGTACACGCAGGCGCTGGTGCCGGGATACCGCGTCAGGATCCAGGCGGGCGGGCAGGTGCTCGACTATCACGCGGGGAGGAGCGGGAAGCCCGCGGTGTGCCCGGCGGAACTCGCGCGGAACCGGTGCAACGACGATGCAGGCCGATCTGACCAGGCGCGAGGTGAGCGGCGCGGGGCGGCGACGCGTCAGCGCTCGCCGGGCGATGCAGGCCGAATGCGCGCGCGGCGCAGCGGTTCGTTATGCCACTGCGGCCATTCTCAAAGAAAACGCCCCGGGGATTTCTCCCCGGGGCGTCAGTTGAGATCGACTCAAGCTGCGAGCGGATCCTTACGGATTGACGCTCACGACGGTCGGCGCGGCAGAGCTGGCGTGCCGCCGTAGGCCACCGAGCCAAGGTACTTCACGCCGGGCGTCAGCCCGCTGAACGTCAGGTTGACGTCCCGTGCCTGCCGAGCGTGGCGCTCGCGGGCGCTGTCGAACCGCCATGTTGCCGGCCGGCGAACTGGCGACGAGCCAGGTGTACAGCTTGAATGGCGAGGTGCCCGCGACGCCCCAGCCCTGCACGACGACCGTGTAGGTGCCGGCGGTCCGGGTCGTGAGGCTGACCGGCTCCGCGGACGTGCCGGAGCCGCTGCTGCCGACATGGGTGCGCCTCGAGTCAAACACGCACATGTCGATGTCCGAACCCGTATTCACGTCGGCATCGAACAGCTGCGAACCGCGCGTAAGTCGTACCCGCCGGAACGGCAACCGGGATCAGCTGTGCGTTCGGCGACGTGAGCGAGCAGCTGCCGTTGGTCGGATCGTCGGCCACGGTCCCGGCGTGACCGTCGCGGGCACCAGCCCGCGGCGGACGCCGTGAACGCACCCGCGTAGCCGAACGTCACGTTGTAGCTGATCGGGCCACCGGTCCCGGAAACGCGCGACGGAGCTGCCAGCGCGACCGGACGGATGACGATCGGGATGCGCACGACGTGGCCCTTGTTGCCGGTCCAGGTCAGGCTGCCGAACGTATATGCATATGAGCGCCGCCGAAACCTGCGTGAACGTCACCGTGTAGGTCTTCGAGGCTCCCGGCGCGATCGTGAACGTGGACGGCGTGACGCCGACCGAGATGCCCGGCAGGCTCGTGCGAGCCGTGTAGGTCTCCGTCTGGCTTCCTACGTTCATCACCTTGCGCGTGACGGTCTGGACGCCCGCGAGATCGCCGATCGCGATCGATGGGTAGTTCAGGTTGCTCGGGTCGATGCTGAGGGCGTGGCAGCACGAGCCGCCCGCCAGCTGGCCGGTGCCGCACAGGAACGCCAGCCAGTCGTACGAAGCCCGCGTTATACACCAGGCCCGGATCGATCGCGCCGTTGGGCACCACCTCGCCCGCGCCGTAGCCGAACGGATGACCCGGGATGGCGCTGACGCCGTCGTTCATGGTCTGCGAGGCGCTGGTCATGAGCGCCGACTTGATCATCGCCGGCGTCCAGTTCGGGTGCGCCTGCTTCATGAGCGCGCCGATGCCCGCGATGTGCGGGCTCGACATCGACGTGCCGGACAGGAAGTTGAAGTCGTGGCCGCCGTCGTCCGGCGACCGTCGCGGCCAGGATGTCCTGCCCGGGCGCCATGATGTCGGGCTTCAGGAGGTCGCCACCGCCGGCCAGCGACGGGCCACGCGACGAGAAACTCGCGACGAACGGCGCAATCGGCCGTGGACCTGCGTCGCCGGCGCCGAGGCTCGCCGTCGGGCCGGCCGTGGCGCCGTAGGCCTGGATCGCAGCGCGATCGGTGATCGCAGGTGCACGGTCGGCACGGAGTGCAGGTCGGCATTCAGCGAGTCGAGCGCTGGTGTTCATCAGGATCATGCCGACGCCGCCGGCCTCCTTGACCGCGCGGCTCTTGTCGACGCGGGCGTTCGTGCCGCGATCGCAGACCACGATCTTGCCCGCGACCTTGGCGGGGTCGAGGACTGCGTGCCCGCCCGTTGCCGCGGAGAAGCACAGCCGGACGGCGGTCGCGTTCGCGCCGGCAGCGCCGCGTCCGTCGACAGGATGAGCGGCGAACGGCGGCACGGCCGCGCCGAGGCCGACGCCCGTGTAGGCTCGCGCCATCGCCCGAGCGTCGCCGTGGCCTGATACGTGCGGTCATGCGTGCCTGCGGCGACCGTGGTCATCCACGGGCTGTTGTGCGCAACCGTCGAGGCGGTCGGCCCGCTGTTGCCGGCCGACGCTGCGACGAACACGCCGGCATCCGCCGCGAACAGGAACGCGACCTCGACCGGGTCCAGGAAGCTGGTCGCGAGCCGCTGATCGAGAAGTTGATGACGTCCACGCCGTCGGCGACGGCCTGATCGATGGCGGCCACGCTGTCCGAGGTCGCAGCAACCGCCCTCGCCGGAGAAGCCCAGCAGACCTTGTAGACGGCGATCCGCGCGCGCGGCGCCATGCCGCTGACTTGCCGAGGCTGTTGCCGTTCGACGACGGCGTTGACGCCGTAATTGCCGGCGGCGGTGCTGGCCGTGTGAGTGCCGTGCCGGCGGCGTCACGCGCGCGACCAGAACTCGTACGGATACGCGGCCTTCATGTCCGGCCTGTGCCGCCGAAACCAGCCGGCGTACCACTGCGCGCCGATGATCTTCTGGTTGCAGTTCGACGCATTGAAGTACTCGCCCGGGACGCACTTGCCATGCCAGCCGGGGATCTGCTGGTAGACCAGCTTGCCGCTCGCGTCGCGGTCGGAGAAGCTCGGGTTCTCCGGCCAGATGCCGGAGTCCACGATGCCGACGATGACGCCTTCACCGGCGCCGCCGCTGTTCGGACCGTTCGCGATGATCGGATTGCCGACTGGCGTTGCCGCTCATCTGGGACCAGAAGCCGCCGGGCGCGCTGAGGCCGAGGAACGCCGGCGTCGACGAGGTCTCGGTGTGCCGCGCCTCGTCCTTGGTAACCGCCATGACGCCCGGCGTCGCGCGAAGCTTTGCGGCCTGCGCGGCCGTCAGCTCCGCTGCGAAGCCGTTGAAGGCGTAGCCATAGCTGTAGAGCTTCTTGCCGCCGCCGACACTCGCCAGCACTGCATCGTGCCGTGAATCGAGGTAGGCCTTGTAGCCCGTGACCTTCGGGCTGTGCGGGTCGATCTTCTGGCCCTTGCCAGGCCGCGTCGCCGCATAGCCCTTGATGCTGCCGTCGTAGGCGACGACGGGCAGTTCGGCCAGCTGCACGATGTAGATGTTGTTGGTGAGCTTCTTGGCTCGGCGCAGTCGTCTCGGCCTTCGGCGCCGCGATAGCGGACGTCATCGGAACCGACAATGCCGCGAAAGCCGTCAGTGCGGCCGTCGAGAGCAGTGTCAGCAATGGCTTGTTGCGCATATCTCCTCCTGCAGAGCATGAATTCAATTTCACGTTGGCAGGCTGGATCGTGTCGCCATTCATCGCTGCGGGGCAGCGATGAATGGTGGCGCTTTCAACTGAGAAAACGTTTCCCCGAGTCACCGATGCGACGCAGATCAACGTGTCCCCTCAGGCGGCCCAGCCCTCTTGTTCTTTAAATGATCAAGAGCTGTGGCTTTGCGACCCCGCTTCGCAGCGGGTGTGCCCTTCGACGCTTGCCGTGTGCCGGAAACTACGCAGGTGCGGAATGGAAAACAAGACCCGGATCAGTCTTTTTTAGAGGACTCCGACAGCCAGTCCCTCGGCCTCAGGAAATCCTGATAGAGCCGCGCCTCTGGCGTGCCTGGCTCGGGCTTGTAGTCGTATTCCCAGCGCACCAGCGGCGGCAGCGACATGAGAATCGATTCAGTCCGTCCTCCGGTCTGAAGGCCGAAGAGCGTGCCCCGGTCGTAGACGAGATTGAATTCAACATAACGTCCCCGCCGGTAGAGCTGGAAGTTCCGCTCCCGCTCCCCGTACGGCGTGTCCTTCCGCTTCCGAACGATCGGCAGGTAGGCCGGCACGTAGGCGTCGCCGACGCTGCGCATGAACGCAAATGACTTCTCGAAGCCCCACTCATTCAGGTCGTCGAAGAAGAGTCCGCCGACCCCGCGCGTCTCGTTGCGGTGCTTGAGGAAGAAATACCGGTCGCACCAGTCCTTGTACTTCGCGTACACGTCCGGTCCGAACGGGTCGCACGCGGCCTTGGCGGCGCGATGCCAGTGCAGCACGTCCTCGTCGAACGGGTAGTAGGGCGTGAGATCAAACCCGCCGCCGAACCACCATGCCGCTGGTTCGCCATCTTTCGTCGCGACGAAGTAGCGCACGTTCGCATGCGAGGTCGGCACGTAGGGGTTGCGCGGGTGGATCACCAGCGACACGCCCGTCGCCTCGAAGCTCGCGCCCGCGAGTTCCGGACGCTGCGCCGTCGCGGACGCCGGCAGCTTGCCGCCCATCACGTGCGAGAAGTTGATGCCGGCCTGCTCGAAGACCGCGCCGTCGCGCAGCACGCGACTTTCGCCGCCGCCGCCCTCGGGGCGTTGCCAGGAGTCGCGGCGGAATGTCGCGCCGCCGTCGGCCTGCTCCAGCGCGCTCGTGATCGAGTCGTGCAGCGAGCGCAGGTAGGCAATGACTTCGGCGGTGGAGGGCGCGGATGGGTTCATGCTCGTCCGTCAGGCTCGTTTCCCGGGTCGGGGGCAGGATAGTGCCAATTTCTCCGTCTATCGGCACCAAATGTGACTGGCCGGCGTCGCCGGCCCATTCCACTCTGGGATACCCGGCGATAAGGCGGCGGCTGGATGTGTATAATGACCACAAATAATGGTCACATGTGGTGGCAGCAATGAACATCCCGGCTGCGGTATTCAAGGCTGAGTGCCTGAGGCTCATGGACGAGGTCGCGCGCAGCGGCCGCGCGGTGGTGATCACCAAGCATGGACGGCCGGTCGCGCAGCTTGTCCCGGTGCCGGCAGGGCCGACATCGCTGTTCGGTTACATGAAAGACACGCTGACGATCGAGGGCGACATCGTCGCGCCCTCGAGCGAGCCGTGGAGCGCCGACCGGGGCGATGGGGAACCCTCACGGGCGCAATGGCGAGGAAGCGCCGCGCCGGGCGGGCCGCCAGGCGGGCATGAACGCGCTCCTGCTCGATACCCACGTCTGGCTCTGGTACGCGGAGGGTGTGACCGAGCGGCTGCACCCGGCGGGCGTCAGGAAGCTCGACGCGGCGCGCAGGAGCGGCGGGCTGATCGTGTCGGCCATCTCGGTCTGGGAGATAGGCATGCATGCGGCTCGGGGACGAATTCAACTCAGCGTGCCGCTGCGCGACTGGGTCGAGCGCTCGCTGGCGGCGCCCGGCATTGCGTTCCAACCGGTCGACGCCGCCGTGGCGGCCGAGAGCACGTTGCTGCCTGGCGAGCCGCAGGGGGATCCCGCAGATCGGTTCCTTATCGCGACGGCACGAATACTCGGAGTTGCACTCGCGACGCGGGACGAGCAGATCGTCAAGTACGCGAAGAGCGGCTTTCTGCGAGTCGCCAGAATCTAGGGGCGCGGTGGCCTCTTTTTTGCCGCAGCCTTCTTCTTGGCGGCTTTCTTCTTCGGCGCCGTCTTCTTCTTCACCGGTTTCGCGACAGCGCCCTCAGCGGCATCCCCGTCCCCGGTAGCCTTCGTCTTCGCGGCGCCGGTCTTCGCCTTGGCCGTCTTCTTTCCCCAGCCGCCCTTGCGCTCGGGCGCCGCGGCGATGATCGCCTGGCACTCTTCGAGCGCCAGCGACTTCGGGTCGCGGTCCTTCGGGATCTTCCCGTTCTTCTTTCCGTCGGTGATGTACGGGCCGTAGCGCCCGTTCAGCACCTGGATGCCGGCTTCCGGGAAGTCCCGGATCACGCGCGCGGCCTCGACCTCGATCTTCTCGCGGATCAACTGCACCGCGCGCTCGAGGGTGATCGTGTACGGGTCGTCTTCCTTCTTGAGCGACACGTACTTCTTGGCGCCGAACTGCGCGTAGGGCCCGAAGCGGCCGACCGCCACCTTGATCGGGTAGCCGTCCTCCCAGTCGCCCAGCGTGCGCGGCAGCTTGAAGAGCTCCATCGCGTCGGCGAGCGTGACATCGTCCATGTGCTGCCCCGGCCGCAGGCTCGCGAACTTCGGCTTCTCCACGTCGTCGCGCGTGCCGAGCTGGACGAAAGCGCCGTACTTCCCGTAACGCACGCTCACCGGCCGGCCGGACACGGCGTCCACGCCGATGTCGCGCGCCATCGCGACGTCCAGGCGCGTGACGTTCGCCTCCACGTCGTCGATCTGCTTCTTGAGGCCGGTCCAGAATCGCTCGAGCACGGGCACCCATTCCTCCTCGCCGCGCGAGATGTTGTCGAGTTCGTCCTCCATCCCCGCGGTGAAGTTGAAATCGACGTAGCGTTCGAAGTGACCCGTGAGGAAGCGGTTGACGATCTTGCCGAGGTCGGTCGGCACGAAGCGCTTGTTCAGCAGCTCGCAGTACTTCTTGTACAGCAGCGTCTGGATGATGCTGGCATAGGTAGACGGGCGGCCGATGCCGTATTCCTCGAGCGCCTTCACCAGGCTCGCCTCGGAGAAACGCGGCGGCGGCTCGGTGAAGTGCTGCTCGGGCTTGATCGCGAGCAGCTTCACGCGGTCGCCGACCTCCATGGCGGGCAGCATGCGGTTCTCGTCGTCGTCGAGCGTCACGTCGTCGAAGCTTTCGCGGTAGACGGCAAGGAATCCGGGCTTCACCAGCGTGGAGCCGTTCGCGCGCAGCGTGTTGCCCTTTCCTGCCGAGAGGTCCACTGCGACGGTGTCGAACACCGCGGCCTCCATCTGGCTCGCCACCGCGCGCCGCCAGACGAGCGTGTAGAGACGGTGCTGGTCGGCGTCGAGCTTGCCGGCGAGCTGCTCGGGCGTGCGCGCGGCCGAGGTCGGGCGGATGGCCTCGTGCGCTTCCTGCGCGTTCTTCGACTTCGTCTTGTAAACGCGCGGCGCATCGGGCAGCGCCTCGGCGCCGTACAGCTGGCCGATGGTGCCGCGGATCTCCCGGATCGCCTCGACGCCGAGGCTGACCGAGTCCGTGCGCATGTAGGTGATGAGGCCCACCGGGCCCTCGCCGAAGTCCACGCCTTCGTAGAGCCTCTGCGCCGTGCGCATCGTGCGCTGGGCACCGAAGCCGAGCTTGCGGGCGGCCTCCTGCTGCAGCGTGGACGTGGTGAATGGCGGGGAGGGGTTGCGCTTGCGCTGCTTCTTCTCCACCGAGGCTACGTTCAGCGTGCCGCCCGCGGACGCATCGAGACGGCGGCGGACTTCGTCTGCCTGCGTCGCGTTCGTGATCGTGAACTGCTCGACCTTGGTGCCGCCGTACTCCGTGAGCCGTGCGCTGAACGACTGCGTGGCCTTCTCGGCCTCGGCGTCCACGGTCCAGTACTCTCGCGGCTTGAAGGCGGCGATTTCCGCTTCGCGCTCGCAGATCATGCGCAAGGCGGGACTCTGCACGCGGCCGGCGGAGGCGCCGGAGAGGCCCGCCTTCTTCCACAGCAGCGGCGAAATGTTGAAGCCCACCAGGAAATCGAGTGCGCGGCGCGCGAGGTAGGCCTTGACCAGTTCCTCCGCGATCTCGCGGGGCTTGCCGATCGCCTCCTGCACGGCGCTCTGCGTGATTTCGTAGAAGACGCTGCGGTGCACGGCCTTGCCGTCGAGCGCGCCTGCTTCCTTGAGCAGTTCGTAGAGGTGCCAGGAAATCGCCTCGCCCTCGCGATCGGGGTCGGTCGAGAGGTAGAGCGCGTCGGCCTTCTTCACGGCGCGCGCGATCGCCTCCACGTGCTTCCTGTTCTTGTCGATCAGCTCCCAGCGCATGGCGAACTGGCGCGTGGGATCGACGGCGCCTTCCTTGGGCACGAGGTCGCGCACGTGGCCGTAGGACGCCATCACCTCGAAGTCCTTGCCCAGGTACTTCTTGATGGTCTTCGCCTTGGCCGGCGACTCGACGATGACGAGATTCCTGCTCATGTTTCCCAGCGAATTTCCCTTGCCCCAGAAACGATCATGCCGCGGGGGTCCGCGGCATCCGTCCCGACCCCGTTCCGTGCGGTCTCAGTGGACCGCACCGGAGTGCTCCTCGAACACCAGGTCCTCCATGCGGGAGAACGCCGTCTCCTGCCCCGGCTGGGTGAAGAGCACCATCAGGACCACCCACTTCAGGCGCTCGATGTCGATGTCGTCGCCGTCGAGCGCCATCAGCTTCTCGATCACCAGCTCGCGCTGCATCGGCGAGAGGATGCCGACCTGCTCGAGGTGCACCAGGAACCCGCGGCAATCGGTGTCGAGCCGCGCCTGTTCGAGTGCGTCGAACACGCGGATTGCACGCGCCGTCGGCGCCGGCCCGGACCGGGACGGATCCCCGGCGAGGTCCTCCAGCCAGCACAGCGCGCGCTCGATTTCCCCCGCCGGAAAGCCGGCGTGCTCGAGTTCCTGCTTCAGCGTGTCGCGGTCGGGCTCGTCGCCCTCGTCGAGCTCGCCGTCGAAGTAGTTCTCGAAGAGGTAGATGAGGATGTCGAGGACGCCTTCCTTCATTCCTTTTTCCCTGGCAGGCGCCGGCAGAAGAGTCCGCCGGGCTGCTGTGCGATCCGCCCCTCGAGTTCGAGTACGAGCAGCATCGAAGCGACTGCGCCAGCCTCGAACCCGGTGCGCGCGACGAGCGTGTCGACTGCGGCCGATTCGAAGCCGAGCGCATCTAACAGGATTTCGTAGTCCTTGTCCAACGCGTGCCCGGAATCCTCTTGCGGGTCAGGCTCTTCGGCGCGGCTCGCAAGGCGCAGTCCCGCGAGCAGCGCGCCGAGCTCAGCGAATATGTCACCTGCCGTCTCGACGAGCTTCGCGCCCTGGCGGATGAGCCGGTGGCACCCTCGCGAAAGCGGGCTGTGGATCGAGCCCGGGATGGCGAATACCTCGCGTCCCTGCTCGGCGGCGAGGCGTGCGGTGATGAGCGACCCGCTCTGCATCGCGGCCTCGACGACCAGCGTTCCCACCGAGAGGCCGCTGATCAGGCGGTTGCGACGCGGGAAGTGCTGCTTGAGCGGCGGCGTGCCGGTCGGAAGGTCGGAAACCAGCGCGCCGCACGCGGCGATCTCCCGCGCCAGCGCCGTGTTCTCGCGCGGATAGATGCGATCGAGACCGCAGCCCAGCACGGCGATGGTGCGACCGCCCGCGGCGAGGGCCCCGCGATGCGCCGCCGCGTCGATGCCGAGCGCGAGCCCGCTCGTGATGGCCAGGCCGGCCGCCGCGAGGTGCCGCGCGAACTGCGCGGCGGTGTCACGCCCGATCTGCGTCGGATTGCGGCTGCCGACGACCGCCAGCTGCGGCAGGGACAGCGTGGAGGGGTCGCCCTCGACGAAGAGCACGAGCGGCGCATCCGCGATCGAGGCGAGGAGCGCCGGGTACGAGGGCGAGCCCCAGGTCACCAGCTGCCGGCCAGGGCCGGCGAGCCAGCGCTCATCCGCAGCGATCCCATCGGCCGCTGGATTGTGCAGCGCCTCGATCGCGGGGGCGCCGAGTCCGAGCGCGACGAGCGCTGCACGGGACTCGCACGGCAGCGACTGCGGCTGGACCACGGCGTCACCGGTTCCGTGCAGGCTCCCGGCGTGGAGTCCCGGGGCACGCGCCAGCGTGAGCCAGGGTTTCGGGTCGTCCATGAACGAAGAGCCTGCCGGGATTCCTCCCGGCAGGCTCTTCGCAAATCTCCCGCGTTCGCGCCGATACGCGCGGCCGGTTCAGCGCATGAAATCTTCCGCGCCCGTGTCGCTGTGGCCGAAATCAGGGTGCTTGATGAAATCGCCGATACGCACCGGCTGCGTGGACTCGACGATCAGGCCGTAGCTCATGCGATCGTAGACGGTGAAGATCAACAGCGTCCCGCTGCGCTCGTCCGGCAGCTTGACCGTGGAGTAGTTCGCCGTGAAGGTCGTCCAGTCCTGTCCGCGGCTGTAGTAGTCGGCCACGTCGACGCCTCGAGCGTAGATGGCCACCAGGTTGCCGGGGACGAGTCCGTGCTGCTTGCCGCGATTGATGGCGAGAACCTGGTACTTGCCGGCCACCGCGAGCCCGTCCGCCACCGCGAGCACCTGCCCGTTCAGCTTCCGGTCCGACGGGACGCTCATGACGAGGTCGTCGCCGAACTTCGTCTTGGCGGGGAATACCTTGTCGCCCTGTCGGATCTCGCGGCCATTGTCCAGGACCGCGAGGTGCGTGAGCGGCTCCTCGTGCTTCGAGTCGGTCGTCTCGATCACGCGCGTCGTGGCCGCGTAGTGGCCCAGGTAGCCGAGCAGGTCGCCGTCGTCCGGGTCGCGCAGCGCCACGCCAGGTATTGACGACCGTAAACTCGGCGCCGGCCGGCGGGTTGCCGAGGCCCTTGGCGTAGGCTTCGTTGGCGGTCGAGCCGACGAGGTGCCGACTGCGGAAGCCGACAACGTAGGGCCCCTTGTCCACCTGCTTCTTCGTGAGCAGGCTCGGGCGCTGGACGAAATTCATCAGGATGTCGTACGGGACCGTCCGGATGGCCTGCGCAAGCGGGTCAGTGCGCACCTGCGGCGAAAGACGGACTTCGCCCGCGGTGCCGACCGTGATCCTCGGCTTGCCGTCCACGTAGATGAGCCGGAGCACGTCGCCCGGGTAGATCCAGTGCGGGTTCTGGACCTGCGGGTTCACGTACCAGATTTCCGGCCAGTACCAGGGGTACTTGAGGAACACCCCGGCGATGTCCCAGAGCGTGTCGCCCTTTTTCACGACGTAGGTGTCGGGGGCGTTTGGGGCCAGCGGTACGGACATCGATCGGCCCGAGGCCTGCTGCGCCGAGGCCGGGGTCGGGTCCGCCGCCCAGAGGGCGAGGCCGGCGCCGGCGATGGCGAGCGAGAGGACAATGGCCCGGGCCCAGCGGGTCCGGCCAGTGTTGGCGTTCGGGGCGACGCGCAGCATTCGATCCATCCCTTTCTCCATCGGGTGTCGGGGTCGCGACCATCGCCTTATAATCCGGCTCGCCATCGGGCCGCTGCCGACCACGTCTCAGTCGCGTCACGCCGCTGGACGGCGACAGTGTGTCCAGGGCGGTCCAGCAGTTGTTAAATCGAAGCCGGACTTAACTTTAGCAGCATTTCTCAAAGAATGGCGAAGCTCACCATCCTCGAATTCCCGGACCCCCGCCTGCGCACCCGGGCGCAGCCCGTCGCCGCCGTGGACGACAGCGTCCGCCGGCTCATCGACGACATGCTCGAGACCATGTATGCGGCACCGGGCGTGGGCCTGGCTGCGACCCAGGTGGACGTGCACCGGCGGGTGCTGGTCGCCGACGTGA
Source organism: uncultured Gammaproteobacteria bacterium (assembly GCA_963726665.1). GTDB lineage: Bacteria > Pseudomonadota > Gammaproteobacteria > Steroidobacterales > Steroidobacteraceae > RPQJ01. Next base: position 70,729 of record CAVSDW010000021.1, read on the forward strand.
CCCGGGAGCAGGACCGGCCGCTTGCGTTCGTGAACCCGGAGATCCTGGAGCGCGAGGGAACGGTCGAGGCCGAGGAGGGGTGCCTATCGGTGCCCGGCATCTTCGACACCCTGGCCACGCGCTCGGAGCGCATCGTGGTCCGCGCGCTGGACCGCAACGGCAAGCCGTTCGAGATGGAAGCCGACGGGCTGCTCGCGATCTGCATCCAGCACGAAATGGACCACCTCGAGGGCAAGCTGTTCGTCGACTACCTCTCCGACCTCAAGCGCACGCGCATCCGCAAGAAGCTGGAAAAAGAGCGGCGCGATAAGGGTGCTGGCCCGATCCGCCGCGAACGATCCTCGGTTCCGGTGATCTAGGGTTTTCGGCCTGCCGTGCGCAGGCCGTTCGCACCACGACCCCATGACCTCACGGCTGCGCATCGTCTTCGCCGGAACGCCTGAGTTTTCCGTTCCCGCCCTCGACGCACTGCACGCGGCGGGCCACGACCTCGTGGCTGTCTACACCCAGCCCGACCGTCCGGCGGGCCGCGGACGCGAACTTAAGGCAGGGCCCGTGAAGCGCCGCGCCCTGGAACTCGGCCTGCGTGTCGAGCAGCCGGCCACGCTGCGATCCGCGGACGCCGCGGCGACGCTCGCGTCGTTCGGGGCCGACCTCATGGTCGTGGTGGCCTATGGGCTCATCCTGCCGCAGGCCATCCTCGACCTGCCGCGGCTCGGCTGCCTCAACATCCACGCGTCGCTGCTGCCACGGTGGCGGGGCGCCGCCCCCATACATCGCGCGATCCTCGCGGGCGACACGCGCACGGGCGTCACCATCATGAAGATGGACGCCGGCCTCGACACCGGGCCGATGCTCCTGGTGCGCGAGACCGGGATCGGGCCGGAGGAGATCGCGGGCGCCGTCCACGACCGGCTCGCCGCGCTCGGTGCCGAGGCGATCGTCGAGGCAGTCGCCGGATGGGCGGACGGCCGCCTCGCGCCCGTGGAGCAGCCCGCGGAAGGCGTGACCTACGCGACCAAGATCGGCAAGGAAGAGGCCTCGATCGACTGGTCGAGGCCCGCCATCGAGATCGCCCGGCAGGTGCGCGCATTCAACCCGTGGCCCGTCGCGGAGACCCGCTGGCTCGGCCGCCAGCTGCGAGTCTGGGAGGCGGCCCCGCTGGCACCGGCCGACGTCCCGCAGGGCCAGGGCGGCACCGTTGCCGGATCTGAGCCAGGCCGAGTGGTCGAGACCGGGCGAGGCCGGCTCGTCGTTGCGACCGGTGACGGATTGCTCGAACTGCGCCGGCTGCAGCTCGCCGGCCGAAACGCGATGGCGGCGGCCGAGTTCCTGAACGCGAACGCGCTCGCCGGCGCGAGGCTGGGCTCGTGAGCGCGCAACCGAGCGCCGCAGAGGTCCGGGCCTCGGCCGCGCGCCTGGTGTCGCAGGCCCTGGATCGCGGCCGCTCGCTCGACGACCTCCTGGCGGCCGACACCGACGAGGGATCGGCCCGGGGCCTCAAGCGATCACTGTGCTATGGCACGCTGCGCTGGCACTTCCGACTGATCGAGATCCTGCGACTGCTTTGCGAGCGCCCGCCGGAGGGAATCGCGCCGGAATTGCGCGCGCTGCTCGAAGTGGGGCTTTTCCAGCTCTTGTCGGGCGAGGTCGCCGAACACGCGGCGGTCGCGGAGACCGTGGGGGCGGCGAAGGTGATGGGGCACGCCAGGGCGGCCGGTTTCGTAAACGCGGTCCTGCGGCGGTTCCAGCGCGAGCGCGAGGCGGTGCTCGCGGCGGCGGACCGCGACCTCGCGATTCGCACCGCGCATCCGCGCTGGTTCGTCGAGGCGCTCGGCCGCGAATGCCCGGAGGCGCGTGGGGCCATCCTGGAAGCGAACAACGCGCACCCGCCGATGTGGCTCAGGGTGAATCGGATGCGGGCCGACGTCGATGGCTGCGCGACCGAACTCGAGTCTGCGGGCTGGACCGTTCACAGGCACCCGTTTGCACCGGACGCTCTCAGGATCGACCCGCCCGCGGACGTGCGGACACTGCCCGGGTTCGCCGAGGGCCGGCTGTCGGTGCAGGACGCCGCGGCCCAGCTTGCGGTGGAGGTGCTCGGCCCGCAGCCGGGCGAGCGGATCCTGGACGCCTGCGCGGCCCCCGGCGGAAAGACCTGTCACGTGCTCGAGCGGGTGGCCGGCCGGGCCGATGTGACGGCGCTGGACGTATCGGAGCCGCGGCTCATCCGGGTGCGCGAAAACCTGCAGCGCCTCGGGCTGGAGGCCCGGGTGGAGGCCGGCGACGTCGCCGAGGCCGGGCAGTGGTGGGATGGGCGACCTTTCGACCGCATCCTGCTCGATGTTCCCTGTTCGGCCACCGGGGTGATACGCCGGCACCCTGACATCAAGGTGCTACGTCGTGCCCGGGACATCCCGACCCTGGCCCGGAGGCAGGGGGTGCTGTTGCGCGCCGCCTGGGGCCTGTTGCGGCCCGGAGGCGTCCTTCTTTACACGACCTGCTCGGCGCTGCGGGCCGAGAACGAGGAGGCGGTCGCCGCCTTCCTGGCTGGGGCGCCCGACGCGCGGGACGATACGCCCCAGCGGTGTGCCGGCTGGCCGACGCGGCCCGCCAGCGCCGGTCCGGGGTACCGGGTGCAAGCCGGGGAAGCCGAGATGGACGGCTTCTATTATGCTTGCCTTGCCAAGCAGCCCTGACGTTGGAAATGAGCAACAGCCAGAGTCCATCCCGTCACTACGCGCAGGAATTCCTGCGACGCGGAGCGATGTTGGTCGTGTGCTTTCTGGCAACGGCCGGCGCGACCGCGGCCCCCGAGGAGATGGGCGTGGCCGTCCGCAGCGCATCGCTCAGCCTGGACCAGGACGTCTACGAACTGGATGCGCGCATCGAAGTCCGCCTGCCGGAAGACGCGCGCAAGGCCATCGAGGCAGGACTCACGATGCGGCTCGACTATGAAATCGAGCTGGCACGGGTCAGGAACTACATGCTCGACGCGACGGCGGCCGCGCTTACGCAGAGCTACGAGCTGAATTACCACGCACTGAGCCAGCGCTACCTGGTGCGCAACCTGAACACCGGAGAGCAGCAGGACTACGGCACCCTGCAGTCGGCGCTCGAACGACTCTCCGACGTTCGCGGGCTGCCGGTCGTCGACGCCGCGCTGGTCGAGCCCGATCACAGCTATGAGGTGCGGGTCCGCGCCGTGCTCGACCTCAATTCCGGTTCCGAAGCGCTGCGATGGATCCTGTTCTGGACCGACGACTGGAGCGCCAGCAGCGAGTGGTACGAATGGCCGCTCCGACCCTGAGGCGGGCGCTCGCGGCCGGGCTGATGGGCCTCGGCGGCCTGCTGTGGCTGGCCGCGATCCTGTTCATGGCGCAGACGGCCCAGAACTCCACGCAGTTCAGCCGCCTGCACCCGTGGATCCTCGGGATCAACGTTGCGGGCCTCATCATCCTGGTCGGACTGCTCGCGACGAAACTCGCGCAGCTCGTCCGCGATTTCCGCGGCCAGGTGATCGGCTCGCGCCTGCAGGCGCGCATGGTGCTGATCTTCGGCGTGCTGGCGACGCTGCCGATCCTGCTCGTGTACTTCTTCGCCGTGCAGTTCCTGAACAAGGGTATCGACAGCTGGTTCAACGTCGAGATCAGGGAGAGCCTCGACGACGCACTGGTGCTGAGCCGTTCGGCGCTCGAGACCCGCATGCGGGAGCATCTCGCCAGCACGCAGCTCGTCGCCGACGAGCTCGTGGCGAGCGGCGGGGCGATGCCGAGCCTGCTCGAGGCGCTGCGGCAGCAGGTCGGCGCGCTGGACATCGTTGTCGCGTCCGACTCGGGCGCGGTGATCGCGGTCGGCAAGGGGCTGTCGTCGGAGGTCGTGCCCGACGAAGTGCCTGGCGAGGTCCTGCTGCAGGTGAAACAGGGCCAGCCGTTCGTGAGTCTCGAACCGCAGCCCGAAGGCGGCTACATCGTGCGCACCGCCGTGCCGATGGGCAGCCCGATCCCGGGCGGGCAACGGCAGGTCGTGCAGGCCGTGTATCCGGTTCCGGAGCGGCTGGGCGCGCTCGCAGACGCCGTCCAGGCCGCGTACAAGCAGTTCGGCGAGAAGGACTACCTGCGCAAGCCGCTGAAGGCGAGCTTCATCCTGACGCTGACCGTGGTGCTGCTGTTGTCGCTGCTGGCCGCGTGGTACGGGGCGATCTTCACGGCGCAGAAACTGGTGCAGCCCATCCAGGACCTCGTGAAGGGAACCCGCGCGGTGGCGGAGGGCGACCTCGACACGCGCCTTCCCCTCACCTCGCACGACGAGATGGGCTTCCTCGTGCACTCGTTCAACGACATGACGAAGCGGCTGCGCCGCGCGCGCGAGGACCAGAGCCGCGCGCAGCAGGCGGCGGAGACCGAGCGCACCAACCTCGCGGTCATCCTTGCTCGCCTGTCCACCGGGGTCGTTTCGCTCGAGCCCGACCTGCGGGTGCGCACGGCGAACCGCGCTGCCGGCATGATCCTCGGCGAGGACCTCGAGCCGTCTGTCGGCCTGACGCTCGCCGAACTCGGCGAGGGGCGCCCCGGCGACGGGCTGCTGCGGCAGTTCGTCGAGTCCTGCCGGGCGCGGCTGGCGGCCGGCGACGTAGAGTGGCGCGAGCAGCTCACGTTCAAAGCGGGCTCGTCCGGCCGGCGGGTCGTGATGTGCGCGTGTACGCCGCTGCCTGGGGAAGGCGAGGCGCCGGGCGGCTACGTGCTCGTGTTCGACGACATCACGGCGATGCTGCAGGCCCAGCGCGAGGCGGCCTGGGGCGAGGTGGCCCGCAGGCTCGCGCACGAGATCAAGAATCCCCTGACCCCCATCCGCCTGTCGGCCGAGCGCATGCGGCTCAAGCTGATGCCGTCGATGAACGAGAAGGACGCGCAGCTTCTCGATCGAGGCACCGAGACCATCGTGCAGCAGGTCGAGGCGATGAAGGAGATGGTCAACGCGTTCAGCGAGTACGCGCGTGCGCCACGCTTCGAGATGGCGACGCTCGGCCTCAACAAGCTGGTGACCGAGGTGACCGACCTCTATCGCGCGCAGGTCGTGGGCAGGGGCGTGCGCCTGCGGGTCTCGCTCGACCCGGCGCTCACGACGGTGGTCGCGGACCAGGGCCGGCTGCGACAACTGCTCCACAACCTGCTCACCAATGCCGTCGAGGCGCTGGAGGGCCGGCCGGACGGCGAGATCTCGATCGCGACGCACCTCGCGACCCGGGACGGCGCGGAGGTCGCCGAGGTCGTGGTCGAGGACAACGGCCCCGGCTTCCCGCGCGAGCTGATCGGGCAGGTGTTCGACCCGTACGTGACCACCAAGGCGCGGGGCACGGGCCTCGGCCTCGCCATCGTGCGCAAGATCGTCGAGGAGCACGGCGGCGGCATCGAGGCCGACAATCGCCCGGAGGGCGGAGCGCGCGTGCGCGTCGGCCTGCCGGTCAGTGATTCAACGCGTGGCCAGGCGCGGCATGAGCCGCGCAGGCCCGAGCCAAGGAGAGAGCGTGCATGAGTAACGCGCGGATACTGGTCGTGGACGACGAGGCGGACATCCGCGAACTGGTGCAGGAGATCCTCACCGAGGAAGGCTACCTGGTCGGCGTGGCGGGCAACGCCGCGGAGGCGAGGGCCGCCTGCGCGAGGCAGCTTCCCGACCTCGTGCTGCTCGACATCTGGATGCCGGACACCGACGGCATCAGCCTGCTGCGCGAGTGGCAGAACACGTTCGGGGCCACGCTGCCCGTCGTCATGATGTCGGGGCACGGCACGGTCGAGACCGCCGTCGAAGCCACTCGCCTCGGCGCGCTCGACTACGTCGAGAAGCCACTGTCGCTCGCGAAGCTCCTGCGCACCGTGCGCAGCGCGCTCGAGGAGGGCGGGCGTCGCCGGCAGGCGGCGCGCTCGCTGGTGCCGCCGCTGATCGCGCCGGCGGGCCGCAGTCGCCTGATGCGCGAGCTGCGCGACCAGGTGAAGCAACTCGCTCCGCACGAGGCGCCGGTGCTGATCGTCGGCGAGCCCGGCACCGGTCGCGAGGCGTTCGCGCGCTACATGCACTCGCTCGGACCGCAGGCCGGCGGGCCGTTCGTGACGGCCGTGGCCGGGGCACTGAATGGCGACGGCGCGGAAGCGATCCTCTATGGCTCGGAGTCGGGCGGCGTCGTGCGCAAGGGGCTCATGGAGCAGGCGGAGCGCGGCGTGCTGTTCCTCAATGAACTCGGAGACCTCGGGCCTGACGCGCAGCGCCTGCTGTTCGCGGCCATCGACGCCGGCACCTTCCGTCGCGTGGGTGGAAGCGCCCCGGTGCGCTTCGACACGCGCGTGATTTCCTCGGCGCAGCCCGGCTTCGAAACCCGCGGCGTGGAACCCTTCCGCGTCGACCTGCTGTCGCACCTGAACGTGCTGACGCTCAGGATCCCGCCGCTGCGCGACTACGCGGAAGACGTGCCGGACCTCCTGCGTCACTACGTTGACCGGCTGATCGAGGACGAGCGTCTCGGGTTCCGTCGCTTCGGCGTCGCCGCCCAGAATCGCCTGCGCAACTATCCCTGGCCGGGGAACATCCGCGAGCTCAAGAATCTCGTGCACCGGCTGCTGATCCAGGGCGGGCCGCCGGAGATCTCTCTCGAGGAGATCGAGCGCGAAATCGCCTCGCAGGCGGTGTCCGACGATCCGCTGGTCAAGCAGGACCTGCTCTCCATGCCGCTGCGCGAGGCGCGCGAGCACTTCGAGCGCGCCTACCTGACGCAGCAGCTGCAGTTGTGCGGCGGCAAGGTCGGCCAGCTCGCCAAGCGCGTCGGAATGGAGCGCACGCACCTCTATCGGAAGCTGCGTTCGCTCGGCGTGGACTTCAGGCAGGTCGAGGACTGACGCAGGCGGTCAGCGGCGATAGATCGGGTAGAGGTTGTAGCGCTCGTCGCTGGAGGGGTGCCTGCGCCTGAAGAACTCCAGGCGCGCGTCGGGGTCCGCCGCGAACGCCGGGTCGTCCCGCAGCCGCCGCTCGAATTCGGCGCGCAGCTCCGGGTCGGAGGCGAGCATGTCCCGCGCCACGGCCTCGGTCACGTAGTTTTCCATGTATTCCTTCTGCTCGAAGGCCGTGTCGAAATAGCCCCACGACACGTATGAATCCGGCGCCTGCGGTTCGAGCAGCGACATGACGAGGCGAGCCTCGGGCTGGGCGATCGGCACGTAAAGCGAGCCGGCCGGCACGTCGCGCTTCTCGTCGCGCCACGAACCCGTGACTTTCACCCCGACGTGTCCTTCGAAGCTCTCTTTCTCCGGCACGACGCTGTCGGCCCGGAACGCCTGCAACGCGAGTCCGGGCTGCGGCGCAGCGGTGACCTCGAAACGGATGCCCTGCTCCTTCAGGCGCGCGGACATCCGCGCCGCATACGCGGCCGGCACGATGTAGCCGTGCACGGGTGCCACGACCTCGAGGTCGGGAACGACTTCGTACCTGAACGGCACGTGCCAGACCTCGGGCGTGGTCTCGTCGTAACGTATCCACGGACGGCCCGAGACCGCTGATTCCTCGCGTACGAACGCGTAGCCCGGGAAGTCGATGGTGCGTACGGCGTCCGAGTTCCTGTACGAAAGAACGACGGGTTCGCCCGCGAGCCGCGTGGCCCGGGTGTCCGCCGCGCGCGCCGCCGTGAGCCAGGCTGTCCCGTCGCGGGCGGCGAGGCCGACCAGCGCCAGGATCGTGGCCCGGGTCGCCGCGACGCGCCGCGCGTAGGTCTTCCACGAGTGCGTCTCGACCTGCGCTGAAAAGCGATTGCGCACGGGCCAGTAGCCGAGTGAATAACGCGCCTCGGCGACGGCATCCTCGAATCCGGACTCCGGCTCGTCTTCCCGGACGAATTCCGGATAGAACGCGAGTGACATGAATCCCTGGCGCTCGAGGTCCGCGAGCGTTGCGTCGCGCAGCGCGCAGCCGGTGCGTCCGAGGTCGAGGTCCCAGGCGTGACAGGGCTCAATCTTGATCGAGATGTCGGGCTGGAACTGCGCGCCGTCGGTCACGTGCATGTCCACGTAGAGGATCGGATCCCACGCATTGAGCAGCCCGAGCATCGCGCGCGTCTCGGGCGCCTCGGCCTTGGTGTAGTCGCGATTGAGGTTCAGGTTCTGCGCCGTCGTGCGCCAGCCCATCTCCTCCGGTCCGCGCTGGTTCGGGCGGTTCCAGCGGCCGAAGCGCTCGTGGCCGTCGACGTTGTAGACGGGCACGAATACGAGCGTGACCCGCGCGAGCGCGCCCGGGTCGGCGGTGCCGTCGAGCAGTTCCCGCAGCGCGAGGAATCCCGCGTCCTTGCCGTCGATCTCGCCGGCGTGGATGCCGCCCTGGAAGAGGACGACCGGGCGGTTGCGCTCGCGCGCCAGCTTTGGCTCGAGGATGCCGTCCGCGGATGCGATGAGGGCAAGCATCGGCCGGCCCTCGGGCGTGCGGCCGAACTCGGTGCAACGAACCTTCGCGGGCCAGCGCGCAGCATAGGCGGCACACAGGCGCTCGACCTCGTCGTAGCGGCCGGTACGCGTGAAGCCGGACTGCTCGCCGATCGTGCGCAGGTCGTTCGTGCGCGCCGGCGCGGGTCCGGCGCCGGCGGAACCGATGACAAAGGTGAAGAGACCGAGCGCGGCGAGCGATGCCCGCCCCCCGCGCGCGATCACTGGCCCGCGGCGATCATGTAGTCCACGCCGTTCTTCACTGACTGGTCGGTGAAGTCGGCGCGACCGCCCTTGGGCGGCATATACCCGCTCTTGCCCTGGAAGCCCTGCAGCGCGTGCTGGTAGAGCGTGTCCTTGCCCTGCGCGATGCGTGGTGCCCAGGCCGCCTTGTCGCCGAACTTCGGCGCGCCCGCGACGCCGGCCCCGTGGCAGGCGACGCACGCCTGGTTGAACACCGACTCCGCGGGGAGGTCGGTGGCCGTGGTCGGCTGCGCTGCCGGCGACGCCAGGGCGCTGTTGTCCTGCCCTGCCACCGCGTCGTGCGCGATTGGCATGATCCTCGCCTCGACCTGCTTCGCGTAGACCGGGTCGTCCTGGCGCTGCGCAACGGATGTGTTCGCCGCGATGATGCGAGCCACGATGATCAGTGCGATCGCGATACCGACGAGGATGCCGAGTATCAGCATGAACGTGTCGAAGAACTTGCGGTCGTGTGAAGCGCTCACTGTGGATCCCCGGCAAATGCGCTGAAAACGAGGCCGCGAAGTATACCTTGCGGCGCACGGCCCCGCGCCACCCCGAAATGTACTGCGACGGGCTCCAAGCTCATGATTCGAGCCGGTTTTCGCAGTACGGATGGACGCCCTTTCTGCCGGCGGTCTATCATCCGCGCCCCGGACGCGCCCGTAGCTCAGCTGGATAGAGTACTGCCCTCCGAAGGCAGGGGTCACAGGTTCGAATCCTGTCGGGCGCGCCAACAGCTTCGTCCCCGGAGCTGCCGCGAGGTGGTCATTCGACCTTCGCGGTAAGCGCTGCTGGACCTCGACTGCCCCCTTGCCTCAGCCGGGCATGGCCCGCACCAGATAACCGCCGGACTTCTCGTCCTTCTCGAGCTCGATCAGCTTCCGGGCCTGCGCCTCCTCGAGGAGCTGGCTGAAGCTGCGGAATCCGTGATACGTCTCGTTGAAGCCCGGGCGCTGGCGCTTGAGGGTCTGCTTGATCATCGAGCCCCAGATCTTCTCGCCTTCCTCGCGGTCTTCCGCGAGCGCCTCGATGGTGGAGAGCACGAGGTCGAAGGCTTCCTGCTTCTTCTCGTCCTCCGATCGCTGGGAGTGCGCCCGCCGCGGCGGCGACTCGGCATTGGCATCCGCCTCGGATCCGGCGGCCGCCTGGGGGCCGACGGCGGGTCCGTTCGCCGATGGCCTCGGCGCGGCCTGCTTCGCGGGGGCCTTGCGGCGCCCGGTGCGCTGCTCTTCCTTGCGAACCAGATCGTCGTAGTAGATGAACTCGTCGCAGTTGGCGATCAGCAGGTCCGAGGTCGAGCTCTTGACTCCCACGCCGATCACGATCTTGTTGTTCTCGCGCAGCTTGCTCACCAGCGGCGAGAAATCCGAGTCGCCACTCACGACGACGAACGTGTCCACGTGCGACTTGGTGTAGCAGAGGTCGAGGGCGTCCACGACCATGCGGATGTCGGCGGAGTTCTTGCCCGACATGCGCACGTGCGGGATCTCGATCAATTCGAAGGACGCCTCGTGCATGGGTCCCTTGAACTCCTTGTAGCGCTCCCAGTCGCAGTACGCCTTCTTGACCACGATGCTGCCCTTGAGCAGCAACCTCTCGAGCACCTTGCCGATGTCGAACTTCGCGTACTTCGCGTCGCGCACGCCGAGCGCCACGTTCTCGAAGTCGCAGAACACGGCCATGTTGTTGATGGTTGGTTTTGCCATGGCCGAATCCTACACCCGCGTCGCCACGAGTGCCGCTGCGGCGAACATGAGCGTGCCCGCGACGCGGTTCACGGCCCGCATGGCGCGCTCGTCGGTGAAGAACCCGCGCGCGCGGACGGCGAGCAGCGCGTAAGCGGCGTTCACGCCGCCGATGATCACGACCAGCATCACCGCGACCAGCGCGAGGTCCGCGAGCGTGAGCTTCGCGAAGTCCACCACGCCCGGCAGCAGCGCCGCATAGAAGAGTATCGCCTGCACGTGGCCCATCATGAGCAGCATCCCGGCACCGTAATTGCGCCAGACGTGCCCCTCGTGCGCCGCGGCGCCGACCCTCGACGCCTGCGGCCGCGCCCGCCAGAGCACGATGCCCTGCCACGCGAGGTAGGCCGCGCCGGCCCACCGGAGCGCGGTGAAGAACTCACCCATCGAGTGCGCCGCTGCCGCCATGCCGGCCGCCGCGAGCGCGAGGAAGATGAGGTCGCCGGTGAGCACGCCGGCCGCGAGCGCCAGCGCGGGTTTCAGGCCGTCGGCGATGGCGCGCGCCACGATCGCGGTGGCGGCCGGCCCCGGGGTCACGGCCGCGACGAACACCGTGGCGGAGATCGTCAGGAACGCCGCCGGCGTCATGGGCGGCTAGAGCCAGCCCTTGCGCCGGAAATAGACGTAGGGCACGACCGCGGAGACGAGCATGGCGAGCAGCGCGACGGGGTAGCCCCAGGGCTTCTCGAGTTCTGGCATCAGGTCGAAGTTCATGCCGTAGATGCTCGCGACCAGCGTCGGCGGCAGGAACATCACGGCGGCGACCGAGAAGATCTTGATGATGTTGTTCTGCTCGAGGTTGATGAGCCCCAGCACGGCGTCCAGCAGGAACTGGATCTTGTTGCCGAGGAAGCTCGCGTGGTCCGAGAGCGACTGCACGTCGCGCAGCGTGGACTTGAAGCGGCCGCGCTGGTCCTGCGAGAGCGTGACGGTCGACGCCTGCTGCACGTACATGAGCAGGCGCTGGAAGCTCACCAGGCTCTCGCGCGCCTTCGAGACCAGGTCGCCGTTCGCGCCGATCTTCTGGATCATGGCCTGCAGGTCGCCGCTGCTGGGCAACGCGCCCTTGCCCGATGGGGCGAGGTTGCTGCGCCTGAAGATGGTGTGGGAGACCGTGTCGAGTTCGATCTGCACGCGCTCGAGGAGATCCGCGATTCGCTCGACGAACGACTCGAGCAGCCCTGCGAGCAGCGTGGCGGAGGAGGTGCAGGCCGCGGGCGATCGCTCGACGTAATGCATGAAGCGCCGCACCGGCGTCGGGTCCACGTAGCGATTGGTGATCAGCCGGCCGTTGGCAAGAATGAAAGTGATCGCGCTCGATTCCGGCGTCGGCGAGTCGAGCTTGTTGCCGACGGTGGCCGTCATGTAGACGGCATTGTTCTCCTCGTAGAGCCGGTTCGAGGTCTCGATCTCCTTCATCTCGTCACGGGTCGGGACGTCCACCGTGAGCAGCGACTCGACGGCCTTCTCCTCGGCCTGCGTGGGCTCGAAGAGGTCCGCCCACAGGAACTCATCGGGGAACGGCGCCGGTGGCGCGTGTTCCACCCACGTGTATCCGTTGCCGGTCGGGATCAGGAGTCGGAGCATCGAGCAGGGCCCTTCGGGTAGGGCGCCGTTTTAGCACAACGGCATCGCGCGTGGCAGGCAATACGCGAAATGAAAAGGGCCGCGCAGGCGTCGCCTGGCGGCCCTCCGGGAGCGAGGTCCGGTTCGAGGCTCAGCGCCCCTGCTTCGCCTTCGCGGCAAGCGCGTTCAGCACCTGGAAGATCGCGTCTTCCGAGCCGGCCATCTTTACGTCGGTGACGTACTTGCCGTCGACGATCCACGTCGGCGTGCCGGTGATCTTGTAGCGACGGTTCAGCTCCTCGGCCTGCCGCAGCTTCGACTCGACCGCGAAAGACGAGAACGCTTTCTGGAAGTCCGCCTTGGACACTCCGTGCGACACGAAGAACGCCTCGATCGTCTCGGGCGTGTCCATCCGGTCGCGATTGACGTTGATCTCGCGAAAGATCTCGTCGTTCAACTGCGGCAGCTTGCCGAGCAGCTCGGCGGTGTAGAACACGCGTGCGTGCGTCTTGACCAGGTCGTTCCACACCGCGGGCATCTGCACGAACTCGACGTAGGCCGGCTTGCCTTTCTTGACCCAGGAATCGACCTTGGGTTGGATCGCGAAGCAGTGCGAGCACGCGTACCAGAAGACCTCGACGATCTGCACCTTGCCGGGTGCCACGTCGGTGGGCTGGGCGGGCTTCAGCAGCGTGTACTGCTCGCCTTCCTTGAGGTCGACGGCCGAGGCGCCGCGCGCCGCGAGGAGGAGGAGTCCGGCGGCGACGAGCGGCCGGGCGAAAAGGGCGATCTTGGTGCTCATGGAAGGCTCTGACAGTGGAGCGGGCCGACGGTTCAGCGCAGGCCCTGGACGTAGGAGGCCACTGCGTCGATTTCCTCGTCCGACAGGGCGGCGGCCATGTTGCGCATCATCTGGTTCGGGTCGGTGGTGCGCGTGCCGGCCTTGTAGGCCCGCAGCTGGAGGGCGACGTACGTCGCCTGCTGGCCCTGGATCGACGGGAACGCTGCCGGCGCGTTGCCGCGGCCGGTCGGCCCGTGGCAGCCCGCGCAGGCCATGACCTTGCCCTCGACGTTGCCCGAGCGGTAAACGTGCTGGCCGAGCTTGGCCTTGGAGGGGTCAGTCTCGCCGCCGCGGATGGTCTGCGAGGAGAAATACGCGGCGACGTCGGCCATGTCCTGCTCCGTCAGGATCGCAGCCATCGGCGACATGAGCGGGTTCTGCCGCTGGCCGCCGTGGAAGGCGTTCAGCTGCTTCAGGATGTAAATCTCGTGCTGCCCGGCGAGGTTGGGCCACTCGGGATTCACACTGTTGCCGTCCATGCCGTGGCAGGCGGCGCAGGTCGCGGCCTTGGCCTGGCCGGCCTCTTTCGAGCCCGCGGCGAGCGTGGGCGCGGTCCAGCAGAGGGTGACCGCAAGGGAGAGGGCGGCGACGAGCTTCGCGGTCATATAACCACTCCGAACGGGGGCAGGAGAGCCGCAAATTGTACACTACGGTCCCTTCGGCGCGTCGCGGCGGCTCCAGCACATGGCCTCATATCCGCTCGTAAAATTCCTGACCAGCGCCGATAAGCTGGGTCAGTTTCCGCCCGACACCGGCGCCGAAGTATCGGTCGCCGGGCGCTCGAACGCCGGCAAGTCGAGCGCCATCAACGCAATCACCCAGCGCAAGGGACTCGCGAGGACCAGCAAGGCGCCGGGCGCGACCCGGCTCATCAACTTCTTCGAGCTCGAGCCCAACCGCCGCCTCGTGGATCTGCCGGGCTACGGGTTCGCCGCGGTGCCGGGCGAAATGCGCCGGCACTGGGGCCAGCTCATTTCGGGTTATTTCCAGCAGCGGCGGTCGCTGCGCGGTTCGATCGTGGTCATGGACGTCCGCCACCCGCTGACCGAGATCGACTGCGACATGCTCGAACTCGCCCAGTCGCGCCGGGTGCCGGTGCACATCCTGCTCACCAAGGCCGACAAGCTCGGCCGCGGGGCGGGTAGGCAGGCGTTGGCCGGCGTGAAGCGGGAGGTCGGGGAAGGCGTCGGGGTCCAGCTTTTTTCGGCACTCGGCGGGGACGGCCTGGACGAGGCGAGGCGTGCGATCGAGCGCATGCTCGACGGGCGTGCGGCGGAAAAAGAAACCCCGGTTGGACCAGCGGATCCAACCGGGGAAGTTGACCCGGCGTTGGGGGATTGACCGGGCGGGTGCGGCGCCCAGGGAGGTAGGCGCGGCACCGAGCACCGCAATGGCGCTCATGGATAAAGACCGGGCCACCGCGCCAAAGTTCACGGCCCCGGCGACAAAAAAAGCATCTTCCGGTAAGTGCCTGTTCCCAAAAGAAAATGGGCCCACCCGCAAGGGTGGGCCCATCCTGTCACGTCGCCGGGAGCGACGCGGCAATCAGCGATCGATCAGAACTTGTAGAACAGCCGAGAACTTGATGTTGTTCCAGTTGCCGTCGCCCACGTCGTTGTTGCCGAGGCTCGGCATGGCCTGCCACTCGAGACGGGTAACCCACGACTCGCCGAAGTTGTAATCGACGCCCACGCCGCCGATGAACTCGGTCGAGCTGGACGAATTGTGCCCCTGGCGCACGAGCTGTCCTCGGAATCGACGCAGACCAGGTCGCCGTTTCGAGTCCACCAGCCTTCGCCGTGAGCTTGACGTCGCCGATGAACACGCCGACGCGGCCGAACACCGACCAGCTATCGTCGATCGGCCAGATGCCGAGCACCGACACCGGCCAGCCCTTGGCATCCCACTGGCCCTTGAGCTTGCCCGCGTCGCATCGCCGGCCGGTCAAGCAGGTTCGTAGACCTTACGGCTGGTGTAGTTCGCGTTGCCCAGGTCGATGTAGGAGACCTCAGTGGCGAGGTACTTCATCCACTTGTAGCCGACCGTCAAGGCTGTAGGGCGAAGCGCCCTGGCTGACGCTCGACTTGTCGATCTCGAGAGGAGCGCCGTAGAAAGCAGCGAGGTCATCGATGTTGTTGTCGATCTTGTCCGCGTTGACGTTGATCTTGCCGTAGCCGATGCCGAAGCCGGCGTAGAAGCCGTCTTCCCAGGAAGCCGCGGTGGCCGAGCCGGCGACCAGCGCCAGGGCCGTGAGGAGAGCAATCTTTGACTTCATTTTTGACGTCCTTTTTTCGTGATGGGTTCGCGATGCAAGCGACTGGTGACCACGCCGTTTAAGCCCGGGTGCGCACCAGCCTTGGGACAAATGCTACGCTGCAGCAATGCAAAAAAGCAACTCGTGGATACTTCGGACAAGGCACTAATCCCGCAGAAACAGACATCTCAGTTCAAAAAAAGTTCATTTGTTGCAAAAATAATACACACCAAGAATGTGAGATCGCGCGCGAAAACAACGCCCGCTTGGCTGGCGTGCTTGTGCCGCGATGGACCCGGGGGGCGCGCAAAAGCAAACGGGCCCACCCTGTTGGGTGAGCCCGTCCTGCAGAGCGAACGTCGTCTCGCCGCTTCCGGCGGCGCCGACGTCACCCGTGACCTGGAACCAGTCTAGAACCTGTACAGCAGCGCGAACTGGAAAGCGTTCCAGTCCGCTTCGCCGGTATCGTTGTCCCCGAGGCTCGGTATGGCCAGCCACTCGAAGCGCGCGGCCCAGTTTTCCAGGAACCTGCCGTCCACGCCCAGGCCGTAGATGAACTCGCTGGTGCTCTGGCTCGTGTGCGCCTTGCCGGAGCCGAGTATCGTCGCTGAGTTTCAGGTCCACGCTGACGTCGCCAAAGAAGCCGCCGACCCGACCGAAAACGTCCCAGTTGTCATTGATCGGCCAGATGCCGAGCACGCTCACCGGCCAACCCGTCCCCTTCCAGTCGAAATTCGCCTTCACCGGTACGGTGACGTCGTTGAAGATGTCGTATGCCGTTCCGCTGCCTGTATACGAGGCCGACCCGGTGTCCAGGTAGCCGGCCTCGACCGCGAAGTACTTCATGAAGCGATAGCCGACGAACGCGCTCCACATGATGGCTGATTCGTCCGTCTTGGCCGACCAGGTCTCGAGCGGAAAGTCAGCCTCGGTCGAACGCGTATGCAACCGAGTCGGTTACGTCGGACTTCGGAATCGAAATCTGGCCCCACCCGGCGCCGGCGCCGACGTAGAAGCCGTTGTCGTCCGCGACTGCCGTCCCTGCGACCAGGGCCGACGCTGCTATCAGTAGTGCCTTGAATTTCATCCCTGCGCCCTCTTTTGGTTGGTTCAAGCCTCGGGTTCCCAGGTCCGCCGGCAAAGTCGCACCGGCTCCACGAGCCGAGGCTACCGCGGAGTCGCGTCGAGGCCAAGTAGTGGAATGTTCCCGGCGGGCAGAAGCGTCTTCGGCGCGTCGCTCAATGCGCCTCGTCCCAGTTCATCCCGCGTCCGACGTCGACCTTCAGCGGCACCCTGAGCGTGGCCGCCGCGGACATGCGCTCGCGGAGGCCCGCTTCCACCCGCTCCAGCGCGCCCTCGGCAACCTCGAGGACGAGTTCGTCGTGCACCTGCATCACGAGGCGGGCCCCGGCATCGCCCGCGAGCCAGCGGTGTACGTCGATCATGGCCCGCTTGATGATGTCCGCCGCCGTCCCCTGCATGGGCGCGTTGATGGCGCTGCGCTCGGCGTACTGCCGCAGCTGCTGGTTCTTCGAGCGTATCTCAGGCAGGTAAAGGCGCCGGCCGGCGACGGTCTCGACGTAGCCCTGCTCGCGCGCCAACGCGCGGGTCTCGTCCATGTAGCGCTTCACGCCCGGATAGCGGTGGAAATAGAGATCCACGTACGTCTGTGCCGCGCCGCGCTCGATGCCGAGCTGCCGTGCGAGCCCGAACGCCGACATGCCATAGATCAGGCCGAAGTTGATCGCCTTCGCCGCGCGCCGCTGCTCGGGCGTGACCTGGCCCGCCGCGACGCCGAACACCTCGGCGGCCGTGGCCTGGTGGATGTCGCGGTCCTCGGCGAAAGCCTTCTGCAGCCCCTCGTCGCCCGAGAGGTGCGCCATGATCCGCAGTTCGATCTGGGAATAGTCGGCGGCCATCAGCAGGTGCCCGGGAGGCGCCACGAACGCCTGCCGGATGCGGCGTCCCTCGGGTGTGCGGATGGGGATGTTCTGCAGGTTCGGGTCGGTCGAGGACAGCCGCCCGGTGGCCGCGACCGCCTGGTGGTAGGAGGTGTGCACGCGTCCCGTGCGCGGATTCACCTGGCCCGGAAGCTTGTCGGTGTAGGTCGAGCGGAGCTTCGCCATGCCACGGTAATCGAGCACGATGCGCGGCAGTTCGTACTCATCGGCGAGTTCCTCGAGCACGTCCTCGGCGGTCGAGGGCTGGCCCGTCGCGGTCTTGCGCCGCGCGGGCAGGCCGAGCTTGCCGAACAGCACTTCCTGCAGCTGCTTCGGCGAATCGACGTTGAACGGACCGCCCGCAACCGCATGCGCCCGGGCCTGCAGCTCGAGCAGCTTCGCGGAGAGCTCGTGGCTCTGCTTGCGCAGCATCGCCGTGTCTATCAGCACGCCCGTGTGTTCCATGTCGAGCAGCACCGGCACCAGCGGCTGCTCGATCTCTTCGTAGAGTCGGCGCACGGCGGGCAGTTCCTCGATCCGCGGCCACAGCGTGCGGTGCAGCCGCAGCGCGACGTCGGCGTCCTCGGCCGAATACTCGCCCGCGGTCTCGACCGGCACCTCGGCGAAGGGCAGCTGCTTCGCGCCCTTGCCTGCCACGTCTTCGTAGTGGATGGTCTCGATGCCGAGGTAGTGCCGCGCGGTGGAGTCGAGGTCGTGGCGGGTCGCGGTGCTGTCGAGCACGTACGACTCGAGCATCGAGTCGTACTTCATCCCCCGCAGCTCGATGCCGTGGTTGCGAAGCACGTGGGCGTCGTACTTGAGGTGATGGCCGAGCTTGGCGCGCGCCCCGTCCTCGAGCAGGGGCGTGAGAAGCGCGAGCACCTCGCCGCGGTCGAGCTGGTCGGGTGCGCCGGGATAGGTGTGCGCGAGCGGCACGTAGGCGGCGTGGCCGGGCTCGACGCAGAACGAGACGCCGACGATCTCGGCCTGCATGTAGTCGAGCGAGGTGGTCTCGGTGTCGAAGGAGACGATCTCGGCCGCTTCGAGCTGCTCCATCCAGTGATCGAAGCGGGCACGGTCGAGGATCACTTCGTACTCGCGCGGGCCGAGGTCCGCGCTGACTTGACCGTCGGTCTCCGCGCCCCGGCGATAAGACGCCATCCCTGCGCCCGTCTCGGCCGCCGCGTGCGTTCGCGCGGCCGACAGCTCCGAAGCAGGTGCGCTCGCAGCCTCGCCACCGGACAGCTGTTTCAGGAGTGACCGCAGTTCGAGTCGCGAATAAAGGGCGCGCAGCTTCTCGACGTCCGGCGCCGCAGGCGCGAGGTCGCGGGGCGCGAGCGGCAGCTCGAGGCCGCAGTCGATGGTCGCGAGCCTGCGCGAGAGCGCGAGGTCGTCGATGTGGGCGCGCAGGCTCTCGCCCACCTTGCCCTCGATCTCGTCGCTGGTGCTCGAGCAGGTTGGCTAGCGTCGTGTACTGGTTCAGCCACTTCGCGGCCGTCTTCGGGCCCACCTTCGGCACGCCGGGGATGTTGTCCGAGGCATCGCCCACGAGCGCAAGGTAGTCCACGATCTGCTCGGGATAGACGTCGAACTTGACCTTGACGCCCTCTCGATCGAGCGACGAGCCGGTCATGGTGTTCACGAGCGTGATGCGCCCGTCGACCAGCTGCGCCATGTCCTTGTCGCCGGTCGAGATCACCACGTCGAGGCCGTCCTCAGCCGCGCGTCGCGCGAGCGTGCCGATGACGTCGTCGGCCTCGACGCCCTCGATCCGGAGCAGTGGCAGGCCGAGCGCCTGCACGGCCTCGATCAGCGGTGCCACCTGCGAGCGCAGGTCGTCTGGCATGGGCGGGCGATGCGCCTTGTACTCGGCGAAGATCTCGTCGCGGAAGGTGCGGCCCGGGGCATCGAAGACCACGCCGATCAACGCGGGGGCGAATTCCTTCTCGAGCTTCGCCAGCATGTTGAGCACGCCGAGTACTGCGCCGGTCGGTTCTCCTTTCGAGTTGGAGAGCGGCGGCAGGGCGTGGAAGGCCCGGTAGAGATACGAGGAGCCGTCCACCAGGACCAATGTGCGGGTCTCAGCCACCCGTCGGCGTTCCTTCGGGCGTCGGCGCCGGCACCGTTGCAGGCGTGGGCCCGGGCGACGGTGTCGTGGTCGTCGGCTGCGTCGCCGGTTTGGACTTCGGATCCTTCGGAGTGGGCGACGGCGTGGCCACCGTCCCGGCCTCGGGCGCCGGAGCGGACGTGCCCGGCCCGGTTTCGGCCGGCGCGGGCGCCGCAGGCTGTGTGGCAGGGGCCGCCGGCCGGATGATCACCGGGCCCGTGGACTCCGGCATCGTGAGCGGGCCCTTGTAGCCGCATCCGGCGAGCAGGGCTCCCAGTGCGGCAGCGGCCGCGAAAACTCGAAGCGTCATGAGCGCACGCCGCCGGCCATGCCCTGCGCCGATCCTTCCAGCACCATGACCGTCAGGCGCGAGATGCATGTGAGCCGCCCCTTCTCGTCTTCGATGCGGATTTCCCAGACCTGCGAGCGCGCCCCGATGTGGATCGGACGAGCCGTACCGGTGACCCGCCCCGAGCGTGCGGACCGGATGTGGTTCGAGTTGAGCTCGAGCCCGACACAGTGGAACTTGCTCATGTCCACGCAATGGGTGGCCGCCACGCTGCCGAGCGTCTCCGCCAGCATGGCGGAAGCCCCGCCGTGCAGCAGGCCGAAGGGCTGGGTCGTGCGCGAGTCCACCGGCAGGGTGCCGCGCAGGAAATCGGGGCCGATTTCCGTGAAGCGCATGTCGAGGTGCTCGACCATGCTGCCGCGTGAGTAACCCTGGATCGCGTCCAGGGTAAAGGGCTGAAACCAGATGCTCATCGTCGGGGCCGTCCAGGTCGGGACCGGGATTGTACCCGCCGGCCCGGCCGGGGCCGCGCGCGGCTTTCCGTGGGCGCATCCATTGGCGGATTCATTGGCGGAGGCAGCCCCGAAGGGGCAGAATTGCTGCACAGCACAATCCCGTCCCGGAGCGCCCCGATGACCGACTACCAGGCCCCCCTCAAGCAGATGAAGTTCACGCTGGAGCACCTCGCGGACTTCCGCGAAGTGAGTGCGCTCCCGGACTTCGCGTCCGTCGATTCCGACACCGTCGAGGCCGTGCTCGAGGAAGCCGCGAAGTTCGCGAGCGGCGTACTGGCCCCGACCAACGTCATCGGGGACCGGCAGGGCGTGAAAGTGGTCGGGGACGGCGTGCAGGTGCCCGCGGAATTCACGGATGCCTACGCGAAATTCTGCGAGGGCGGCTGGCCGGGCATCGCGAGCAACCCGGAGTTCGGTGGCCAGGGCCTGCCGAAGACCCTCTCGGTCGCCTGCGACGAGATGTGGGCCGCGGCCAACGTCGCGTTCGCGCTCTGCCCGGAACTGTCGCAGGGCGCGATCCTCGCCATGGACCGCCACGGCACGGAAGAGCTCAAGGCCCGGTTCCTGGACAAGCTGGTGTCCGGCCAGTGGTCCGGCTCGATGTGCCTCACCGAGGCGCAGGCGGGCTCGGACCTGTCCAGCCTCACGACCCGCGCCGAGCCGAAGGGCGACCGCTACCTCGTCACCGGCCAGAAGATCTACATCACCTGGGGCGACCACCCCATGGCCGAGAACATCGTGCACCTCGTGCTGGCGCGGCTGCCGGACGCACCGCCGGGAACGAAGGGCATCTCGCTCTTCCTGGTACCTAAATACAAGGTGAATGACGACGGCAGCGTCGGCGCACGCAACGACAACTACTGCGTCTCGGTCGAGCACAAGATGGGCATCCACGCGAGCCCGACCTGTGTCATGTCCTTCGGCGACGGCGGTGGGTCCGAGGCCTTCCTCGTCGGCAAGCCGAACGAGGGCCTGGCCGCGATGTTCACGATGATGAACTACATGCGCCTCGGCGTCGGCCTGCAGGGCGTCGGCCTCGCGGACCGCTCCTACCAGTCGGCCGTCGCCTACGCGCGCGATCGTGTCCAGGGCCGCGCGCCGGGCGAGAAGGGCAGGGTCGCGATCATCCGCCACCCCGACGTACGTCGCATGCTGCTCACCATGCGGGTGCTCACCCAGGCGAGCCGCGCGATCTGCTACTACACGGCCGCGTGCCTCGACCGTGCGGCGCACGGCACCGACGCCGAGACTTCGGCAATCTTCGATGCACGGGCCGACCTGCTCACGCCGATCGCCAAGGCCTGGTGCACGGAGGTCGCGCTCGAGGTCACGTCGAACGGTATCCAGGTCCACGGTGGCATGGGCTACGTCGAGGAGACCGGCGTGGCGCAGTTCTACCGCGATGCGCGCATCGCGCCCATCTACGAGGGCACCAACGGGATCCAGGCGGTCGACCTCGTCGGTCGCAAGCTGATGCGCGATGGCGGCGCCACGGTGTCCGCGTTCGTCTCGGACATGCGGGCGGTCGACGCGCCGCTCGCGAACGCCGGCGAGGAGTTCGCCGTCGTGCGCAGCGCACTCGGACGCGCGCTCGACGAACTCGTCCAGTGCTCCACCCACGTCCTGACCGGCGAGAAGCGCGACCCCGAGCTCGTGGGCTCGGTCGCGTTCAACTACCTGATGCTGCTCGGCACCGTCATCGGCGGCTGGCAGCTCGCGCGTGGCGCGCTGGCGGCCGAAGGGCAGCTCGCCGCGGGCGGCGACAAGTCGTTCCTCGGAGCCCAGGTGGTCATGGCAAGGTTCTACGCCGAGCAGGTCCTGCCGCGATGCACGGCCTATGCGGCGGCCATCCGCGCGGGCAGTCGCTCGACCATGGCCCTCGCCGCGGACGCTTTCTGACGGGGCGATGACCGGCCGCGCCCATGGGCCCGCGAGTTCGCCCGCCGTCCGCGCGGGCGACGATTGGGTGCGCCTCGACGAGTGCCTGGACCGCGCGCCGCTTGACCTGCATCCGTGGCTCGCCGAACCGGGACTGCTCACCTCGCGTGTCCGCCGGGCCTGCGCGGGCGAGACGCGGTTCAGCCTGCTCCGCGTCGAGCGCTCGGCGCTCGACCGGGACCATGCGCATCGCATGGGCGTCGCGGATGCGTGCTGCGTGCTGCGCGAGATCGAATTCGCCTGCGGCGCTGCGCGCTGGATTTTCGCTCAATCCGTTTTCCCGGACTCCACCGTCGTCCGCCATCCGTGGCTCGCCGAGCTCGGCAACGTGGCGCTCGGTGAGTCGCTGTTCGGTCGACCCGACGTGAGCCGGGAGCCCCTGGAGTACCGGGAGATCGCGGTTGACGACCGACTCGCCGTCGCGGCCGGCGGCCTCGGGCAACCCGTGTGGGCGCGCCGCGCCGTTTATCGCCTGTCCGAAGCGCCGATCCTGGTCCAGGAAGTGTTCCTTCCGGCGCTGGTTCACGACGGCCGCGTGCTTGACCGGCCGGGGAGCAGGAAATGAGCTACGAATTTGCACCGCCGATGGCGCCGACCGTCGAGATCGCGGGAGGCAGCGCGCGCTTTCCCGTGCACCGGATCTACTGCGTCGGCCGCAACTACGCCGCGCACGCCCGCGAAATGGGCATGGACCCGGAGCGCGAGCCGCCGTTCTTCTTCTCGAAGCCGGCGGACGCCGTGATCGCGAACGGCGCCGGGGTCCCGTATCCGCCGCGCACCTCGAACCTGCACCACGAAATCGAACTCGTGGTTGCGATCGGCGAGGGCGGGCGGGACATCCCGGTCGCGAACGCGCTCGCGCACGTGTTCGGCTACGCCGTGGGCAACGACCTCACGCGCCGCGACCTGCAGTTCGCCGCGCGCGAGAAGGGGCAGCCCTGGGACGTCTCGAAAGGATTCGACCACTCGGCGCCGGTCACTGCGATCCGCCGGGTCGCGGACGTCGGGCACCTGGCGCGCGGTGCGATATGGATCGAGGTGAACGGCGAGCCGCGACAGCGGGCCGATCTCTGCGAGATGATCTGGAGTGTTCCGGAGATCGTGAGCGAGCTGTCGGCGCTCTTCGAGCTCAAGCCCGGTGATCTCATATTCACGGGAACGCCCGCAGGCGTGGGTCCGGTGGTTCGCGGCGACAGTCTCGTCGGCGGCATAGACGGCCTCGATACGCTGCGCAACACCATCGTCTGACTGCGTGGAATGAATCATGGCCCTCAAGCTCTACACCTACTGGCGGAGTTCTGCGGCGTTCCGCGTGCGCATCGCGCTGAACCTCAAGGGGCTCGCCTACGAGTCCGTGCCCAGGCACCTGATGCGCGACGGCGGCGAGCAGCGAAGCCGCGAATACCTCGCGCTCAACCCGCAGGGACTCGTCCCTGCGCTCGACCACGACGGAACGCTGCTCACGCAGTCGCTTGCGATCTGCGAGTACCTGGACGAGATCCACCCGGAGCCACGCCTGCTGCCCGGTAACGCAGCCGCGCGGGCGCAGGTCCGCTCGATGGCGCTCGCGGTCGCCTGCGACATCCATCCGCTCAACAACCTGAGGGTGCTCCTGTACCTGCGGGGCGAGCTGCACCAGCAGGACGAGGCCGTGAACCGCTGGGCGCGACACTGGATCGAACGCGGCTTCGAGGCGCTGGAGCAGTTGATCGCGCGTCACTCTGCCGACGGCCTGCACTGTTACGGACCGGGCGTGACGCTCGCCGACGTGTTCCTGCTGCCGCAGGTGTTCAACGCGCGGCGCGTCGAGCTCGACCTCGCGCCATACCCGCGCATCAAGGCGGTCGCGGCGCATCTCGAGCAGCTGCCGGCCTTCGCCGCTGCCCGGCCGGAGCGCCAGCCGGACGCGGAGTGACCACGGCAACGCCAGTTGCGGCGTGGCGAAGCCGCGCTGCCCGTCAGTTCGGAAGTCGGGTCCGGGAGCCCGGGAAACCGGCGAAATGGGTTCTACGTCTTGCCTGTAAAACCGAGTTCGCGCACGAGTGCGTCGTAACCGCGGATCGGAGCGCAGGCCGTCGAGCAGACGGGTCGACGTACACCTGTCCCATCAATCCCGGGTCGTGCACCCGCCGCGCGGCGGCGAGCGAGGCGAAGGCCTCGTCGCGGTCGCCCAGCGCCGCGTGGATCTGCGCGTACTGATAGGACGCTGCGTCGCCGAAGGCCTTGTGCATGGCCGCCATCTCCGCGCGGGCGAGGTCGGGCTTGTCCTGTGCGCGCGAAGGTGAACGCGCGCCCGAACATGCGCTGCCAGGAAATGGTCTCCAGGTTGAATTCCGCCAGCGCCTCGTCGTTGCGGCCCTGCTGGAGCAGGACCAGTCCAAGGTAGTAGTGCGACGCGGGACGCCCGGGGGCGAGTGACATCGCGTGGCGGATCGCGCGCGCGGACTCATCGTACTGCCGCGCAAAGTAGAGCGCATTCGACAGGTTTACATGTGCGCCGGGCGCGATCGGATCGAGTTCGACAGCCTTGCGCGCGGACGCGATGGCGCGCTCGCTCTCGCCCAGGCTGTACTCGAAACCGGAATAGGCGAGCTGCACGTCGTAGCTGCCCGGGCTCAGGCGGAGCGCGCGCTGGGCCGATGCCTTCGCTGCGGCAGGGTCGGTGTCGACGTTGAACTGGATGAAGGCCAGCGCGAGCAGCGCGTCCAGCAAGGTCCGGGCGCGAGTTCGAGCGCGCGCTCCGCGTTCTGCCTGGCCTCCCGGAAGCCGACGTCGAACGGCATGTATGCGTTGGACGCGAGCGTGTTGAGAGCGTCAGCCTTGCCCGCGTATGCCTGCGCGTAGCCGGGATCCAGTCGGATCGCCTCGTCGAATGCGGCGAGCGCGTCGCGAAGCGTGGCCTCCGCTTCCCCTTCATGACGCGCGTGCTTCCCCCGCAGGTAGGCCTCGTAAGCCGCCGGCACCTGCGTGCCGCCGGACTCTCCGGACGCCGCGGGCTTCAGCAGCTTGAGCTTGAGCGCGTCCACGACCTCGTTCGAGATTTCGTCCTGCACCGCGAAGATGTCGTTCAGATCCCGGTCGTAGGTCTGCGACCAGAGGTGGGAGCTGTCGGCGGAGCGGATGAGCTGCGTCGTGATCCGCACGCGATTGCCGGACTTCCGCACGCTGCCTTCCAGCACGTTGTCCACGTTGAGATCGCGCGCGACGTCCGCGATCTTGACCTCCTTGCCCTTGTAGGAGAACGACGAGGTGCGCGCGATCACGCGCAGGCCGGGCACGTTGGCCAGCACGTTCAGCAGTTCCTCGGTCAGGCCGTCGGAGAAGTATTCGTTCGCCTTGTCGTCGCTCATGTTGACGAAGGGCAGGACGGCGATCGATGCCTGTGTCGCCTCGCCGGGCACTGTCGGCGTGCCAGGCGCCGGCAAGCTGGCGGCGGCTCCAGTTGCCGCGGCCGTCGCGGGCGCGCGACGGAAGACGAATCGATCCGCGACCACGAGCCCGATGGCGAGCACCAGCAGGACGGCGATCAGGGCGTTCAACTTTCCCGCGGTCTGGTGAGTGACCGACGCACCGGGTTCCACCTCGCGCTCGCGCTTGAGACCCTCGGGGGTGAGTTCGTAGACCCACGCGAACACCAGCGCCATCGGGAACCCGAGCAGCAGCAGTCCCAGCAGGAGCTTGAGGCCCCACGGCGGTACGCCGAGCGCGCCGAACAGCAGGTCGCCCACCTGGAGCAGGACCCAGGCCGCCACCGCGTAGAACATCGCCACGCGAATGACGTTTCGGCGCCTGAGTTCCGCAAAGAGGGACATGGGTAACCTGGATGGCCGTGGTCGTCCGCAAGGATGACCGCGGCGGCGCGAATGTCAACGCCGCGCGGCGGCTCGCGCCGGCAGGCCGGGCCCCGCGATGCTACCGGTCGATGCCGTTACCGGCCGAGCTGCGCCAGCGCCATTCGCATCGGCGCATCGGACACCCTGACCCACCCTTCGAAAGGACTGTCCAGCTCCAGGACGAGGAATATGGCCAGCGTGGCGCAGGAGGCAAACGTGAACAGCGCCGACATCATCAGCGCGTGGCGCGGCGCAAAAAGGCCCCAGCCGAAGAAGATGACGCAGAGCCAGGCCACCAGCACCGCGAGCACCGGAGTCGAGATGGTGCCTGCCTGTTGCAGGACGAGATACCAGCGCTCCGCGCCCGCATCGGATGCCAGGTCGAGGGCCCTCGATCGCAGCTCGCGCTGTTCGTCGGTTCCTGGGGAGAGACGCCGGATGCCGGCCTGGACCTCGTCCTGCCTGGAGGCGGCATTCGGATTGACCATCGCTTCGCGCTGTGCCGGGTCGCGCGAAAAAATGAATTCAACCGTGGCGCCGAAATTCTTTGCCAGGAGCGCCCGGGCCTCGTTGGCCTCGGGCCCGTACTGGTAGAGAAGATGATCGAGCTCGAGCACCTTCACGGTCACAGCCGTCAGCTCGTTGCTGACGGTGTTGAACGACGCGCTGGCGGACGAGATGAGCAGTCCCATCACCAGCGCGGCAAGCGTTCCGATCAGGCTGAGGCCGAGCTTGATGATGTCCTTGGCGTCGTCGCCCACGTGATGGTCGGGCAGGACCTTGCGCAGGCCGATCCCCAGCAGGGCACTGCCGAAGATGCACGCCACGACGATCAGGCCGATTTCCCTGGGGGTCATGCTGCAATCCTGTCCAGATGAACGCCCGGGACGCGACCTCGCTGCGGCTGCCGGGCGTGAAGTCTCCGCGACGGATAGTGCCTGAGTTGCCTCGCCCCGGTCACTCCCGGCGCAGACTGGCGCCGATGCGGCGGTAGGCCTCGCGGAACGGGATGCCTTCCGTCGCCACGAGCTTGTTCGCCTCCGCGGCGGCGTGGATGTCCGGATCCAGGCCGATCCGGTCCGGCAGGAAACGAAGCTGGGGAATGGCCGCGGCCATGATATCGAGCGACTCGTGGCAGATGTCGAGCGAGCGGAAGAGCGGCGCCTTGATGAGCTGGAGGTCGCGCTGGTAGCCCGAGGGCAGCTTGGCGGTGATGCCGAGCACCTCGACGAGGCAGGCCTGTGCCGTCGCAGTGCGCCCGCGCACCAGCTCGAACACGTCGGGATTGCGCTTCTGCGGCATGATCGAGGAGCCGGTCGTGAACGCGTCCGGCAGCGAGACGAAGCCGAACTCACGCGTGTAGAAGAGCAGCAGGTCCGAGGCAAGGCGGCCGAGGTCCTGCATGAGCAGGGCCACCTGGAAGAGCACCTCGGCCTCGGCCTTCCCGCGCGAAAGCTGCACGGCCGTCACCGGTTCGTGATTGACGGGGAATCCGAGCCGCGTTCTGGTGGCTTCTCGATCGAGCGGCAGGTTCGGCGTGCCGTAACCTGCGGCCGAGCCGAGCGGATTCTTGAGGATCCGCCGATGCGCGTGGCGCAGGCTCTCGACGTCGTCCTGGATTTCCGCGGCGAATCCGCGGGCCCACAGCGCCACCGAGCTCGGCATCGCCTGCTGCATGTGGGTGTAGCCGGGCAGGGCGATCTCGCCCTGTTCCCGGGCCAGCGCTTCGAGCGCGTCGGCGACGCGACGCGCGTCCTCGACCAGCGACTCCACCGCGTCGCGCAGGTAGAGCCTGAGCGCCGCGAGGACCTGGTCGTTGCGCGAGCGGCCCGCGTGCAGCCGCGCGCCGGCGTCGCCGATGCGCCGCGTGAGCAGCGTCTCGAGCGCGGTCTGGCCGTCCTCGAGTTCGAGCGTCACCGACCACTCGCCGCGCGAGTGCGCCTCACCGATGGCCGTGAGCCCGTCACGGATCGCCGCGAGCGAGGCGTCGTCGAGGAGTCCGCAGTCGTGAAGCGCCTCGGCGTGCGCGATCGACGCACGCACGTCGTAGGCGACGAGGCGGTTGTCGAGCGCGTGATCCTCGCCTGCGGTGTAGCGCAGGACCCGCTCGTCGAGTGGCGCGCCTTTATCCCAGAGTCTTGTCATCAGCCTGCTCCAAGGTCCTCACTATCCTCTATCCGCCAGTCACTATCCGCTTCCTCATCCCGCTCCCTGCTCCGCCGGGCTGAGCGCCTTGGTGTCCGCCACGACGAGCGTGCCCGTGCCCTCGTTGGTGAAGATCTCGGCGAGCAGCGCGTCCGGCGCCGCATACGAGATCACGTGGACGCGCCGTACGCCGCCACGGATCGCGGCTTCGATCGCACTGGACTTCGGCAGCATGCCGTCCGAAATCGCGCCTTCCTCGCGCAGTCGGCGCAGGCCCGCGACGTCGGTGTAGGAAATGAGCGAGTGCGGGTCGTCGAGCCGCTCGAGGATGCCGGGCGCGCCGGTGCAGAGGATCAGCTTCTCCGCGTCCATCGCTCCGCCGATGGCGGCCGCGACGGTGTCGGCGTTGATGTTGAGCAGGTGGCCCGTGGCGTCGCACGAGAGCGGGCTCACCACCGGCAGGAAGCCCGAGTCCAGCAGCCGTGCAATCACCGAGCCGTCCACCCCGTCGATGTCGCCGACCATGCCGTAGTCCACGACCTCGCCGCTCGCGAGCGTTACGGGCGCGCGCTTGTGGGCCTTGACCAGTCCCGCGTCCACGCCGCTCACGCCGATCGCGTCGATGCCGAACTCGCGGCACAGGCCGAGTAGGCGCGTGTTGATGAGGCCGTTCAGCACCATGCACGCGACGTCGATCGCGCCGCCGTCGGTGACGCGGCGTCCCTGCACCATGCGCGTCTCGACGCCGAGCTTCTTCGTCACCTCGTCGAGCTGCGGGCCGCCGCCGTGCACCAGCACGACGCGGATGCCGAGGTGGTGCAGGATCGCGACCTGCTCCATGAAGCTGCGCATGGCTGCGCCGTCGCGGAAGGCGCCGCCGCCCGTCTTGATGACGAAGACCTTGCCCTTGTACATGTGAATGTAAGGTGCCGCGCCGCGCAGTGCGCGCACGGTCACGGCCTGTTCGCCCTTGTGTCCGATCATTCCGAATACCCCTTGAGCAGTCTGTAAAGCACCGCCATCTGCACGGTCATGCGGTTGGCGGCTTCCTGGGTCACGCGGCTGCGCGGCCCGTCGAGGACCTCGTCCGCGACGGCGACGTTACGCCGCACGGGGAGGCAGTGCATGAAGTGGCATCCCGCGCTCGCGGCGCGGAACCAGTCCTCGCGAACCTGCCAGCCGACCAGCGGCTCGCGAAGCTTCGCCTCGGCCTCGGCGTCGCCGTAGCACGCGGGCGAGCCCCACTCCTTGGCATAGAGCACGTGGGCGCCCGCGAGCGCGGCGTCGCGGTCGTTCGTCTCGCTCACGACGCCGCCCGAGGCCGTCGCCGCCGCGCGGGCCTTGGCCATCACGGCCTCGGGCAGCGCGTAGCCTTCCGGCCTCAGCACCACGACTTCCATGCCGCGTTGCGCGGCCATGTGCAGGGTGGCGGCGGGAACCGCGAGCGGCAGCGCGCGAGGGTGCTGCACCCACGAGAGCACGAACTTGCCCGCGCGCGGCACCTTGATGTCGTCCATCGTCTTCCAGTCGGCGAGCGCCTGGCAGGGATGGTTGACGGCCGACTCCATGTTCACGAACGGCTTGTCGCAGAGTTCCGCCATGGCGAGGAACTGCGTCTCGGCGAGGTCGGCCGCAAGGTCCTTGCCCTCCGCGAAGGAGCGGATGCCGAGTGCGTCGCAGTAGGACGCAAGCACCGGGATTGCCTCGCGCACGTGCTCCGCCGCGCCACCGTTCATCACCGTGCCGACCCGCGTCTCGAACTGCCAGGTGCCCTGTCCGGGCGTCACGACGAAGGACGTCCCGCCGAGACGCATCATGCCGGCCTGGAACGATGCGAGCGTGCGCAGCGACGGGTTCATGAACAGCAGCCCGAGGATCTTGCCCGCGAGCGCCCTCGGCTCCGGATGCTCCTGCAGGCGACGAGCCAGGGAGACGAGGTCGTCCACCTGGTCGCGAGTGAAGTCGGCGAGATCGAGGAAGCGTTTCATGGAAGGACTGATGATGCAGTGGCATAGGCGATAGGATAGCGGTTAGCGGTTGGTACGAAAGGAGGCGGCACTGATCACTGCACTGATCACTGGATCAGGCCGGAAGGGAAGAGAGCGCGTCGCGGAGCTGCTCGATGTGCTCTTCCTCGAGTATGTAGGGCGCAAGCACGCGCACGACGTGCGGGTCCGCACTGGTGCCGGTGAGGATGTCGCGCGCGAGCAGTTCGCGCTGCACGTCCTTCGCGGGCCGGCGCGTCCGCAGTCCCGCCAGCAGTCCCGCGCCCTGCACGGACTCGACCGGCCCCACGACGCAGGTCTCGCGCAGTTGCTGCGACCTGCGGAGCACGTTGGCGAGAAGTCCTTCCGTCTCGATGATGTCCACCACCGTCTCGACGAGCGCGCAGGCCATCGGCCCGCCGCCGAAGGTGGTGCCGAGGTCGTCGGTCACAAGGTGCGCGGCGACGTGGTCGGCCATGAGCAGCGCCGAGCAGGGGAATCCCGCCCCCAGTGCCTTGGCCGTCGTGATCATGTCGGGCACGATGCCGTGCATGTTCGCCGCGAACGGGAAGCCGGTGCGACCCATGCCACACTGGACCTCGTCGAGGATGAGCAGTGCGCAGGTCTCGCTGCACCTCGCGCGGAGCGCGGCCAGGAACTCGCTGCCGAGGTCCACCGCGCCCGCCACGCCCTGGACGGGCTCGACGATCACCGCGGCCGTGCAGGTGTCGACTGCGCGCGCGATCGCGCCGAAGTCGCCACGCGGGACGAACTCCACCTCGAATGGAGTCTGCGGAAATCCGTACCACCTCGAAGCGGCGCCCCAGGTGACCGCGCCTGCGGCCGCGGTCCGGCCGTGAAAGCTGCCTTCGACGGCCACGACCTTGCGGCGGCCCGTGATCCTGAGCGCGAGCTTGAGTGCGTTCTCGTTGGCCTCGGCGCCGGTGTTGACGAAGAACACGGTGTCGAGCCCGAGGCCCGCGAAGCGCGCGAGTCGAGTCGCGGCCCGTGCGCGGACCTCGAGCGGCACGGCATTGCTCTGGAACAGCAGCGACCGCGCCTGTGTTTCGAGAGCCGCAAGCCAGCGCGGGTGCGAGTAGCCGAGTGCCGCGACCGCATGACCGCCGTACAGGTCGAGGATCCGGCGGCCGTCACGCGTGTGCAGGTGCACCCCTGAAGCGCCCGTGACCTCGATAGGCCACTGGGCGTAGACCGGCGCGAGGTGATCGGCCGGCGGAGCCCACGCGGGCGACGGGGTGGATTTGCGCCGCACGGTCATTGCCTCGTCACGTCCACCCGGCCGCGGGCAGCATGAGTCCGGCCGTTTCCTCGCAGCCGAGCATGCGGTTCATCCACTGCACGGCGCCTCCGGCGGCGCCCTTGGTGAGATTGTCGATCGCGCACATCACGACCACGTTGCGGCCCCGCGCCACGCCCGAGATCTCCGCGAAATTGCTTGCCACCACGTCCTTGATGCGCGGCGGCTCGCCGCCGACGCGCACGAACACCGACTGGTCGTAGTAGTCCCGCAGCGCGGCGACGAGTTCGTGCGTGGTGAGCGGCTCGCGGGCGACCGCCTGCACCGTGACGTAGATGCCGCGCGCGAAGGGTCCCGAGTGCGGCACGAAGTTGAACTCGGCTTCGACACCGGTGGCCGCAGTCGCGAGCGCGGTGATCTCCGGCACGTGGCGGTGCGAGAGCGCGCTGTAGGCATACATGTCGGAGTGCCGCTGTGGGTGGTGCGTCCCGGCGGTCGGCTGGCGGCCCGAGCCCGTGCTGCCAGTCACGCCCGTGACGAACACGCGCGGTTCCGCGAGACCGAGCGCAAGCAGCGGCACGCTCGCGAGCAGCACGGCGGTGGCAAAGCATCCAGGGTGCGCAACGTGCTGTGTCCCGAGTGCGTTCAGGTGCTCGGGCACCGCGCAGGTGAACTCGGCGAGGCGGGCCGGTGCCCCGTGCGGGTGCTTGTATACCGCTTCAAACGCGTCCGCCGTCGGATAGCGAAAGTCGGCCGAGATGTCCACGACACGCGGACGGGTGCCGGCCTGCTCGGCGGCGGAGAGCAGCCGGTCGACCATCGCGGCGGACACTCCATGCGGCGCCGCCGAGAACACGGCCGTCACGGGATTGGCCGTGACGTACTCGACCACCTCGTCGTGCGAGGCGAAGCGCAGGTGCGGAAGCACGGGCTGGAGGTGGCGGAAGAACTGCGCCACCGGCTCGTCGGGCTGGCTGTCGGATGCGACCGCAGCGACGTCGAGGTAGGGGTGCGAGGCGATGAGGCGCAGCAACTCGCCGGCCACGTAGCCCGTGCCGCCGAGCACCACCGCGGGGATTCGCGCGGTCATTCGGACGCCACCCCGGAGGCGCGGGCGGCGAGACCGAGGCTTTCGATGATGTGATCGCCGAGCGCGGCACCCGAGGAGATCGCATTCAGCGCGCGCACCGCCATCTGCTCCTCGATGATCTTGACGCCGACCGCGTTGTCGGTGGCCGGGCCCGTCACCGCGCAGGGCTCGATTCGGAAGCGCTCGCGCAGCAGCTTGACGCCGCCCCAGGCCGCCACGGGGTCGTTCGCCGAGAGGATCACGGCCGAGAGCGCGCGGCTGATGTCCTCGGAGGCGAGGATGGCCTCGACGCCGTAGGCACCGAGGATGCCGTCGCCCAGTTCGAACACGACGACGTCCGGCCGGCCCTGCGTCATCTCCGTCAGCATGGTGCGCGTGAGCGCAGGGCCCGAAGCGGCCGTGGTGGTCACGATCCCGAGGTCGGTGAAGATCATGCTGCGGCGCGCGCCCGAGTCCTCCATGGCGAGGATGTCCCGGCGCAGCGACACGCCCGTGGCCTTGAATGCGTGCACTGCGAGGCCGCGGTGGCGCATGCGGCTCACGATCGCGCAGGCGGCCGCGGTCTTGCCGGCCTCCATGCAGGTGCCCGCGAGCGCCACGATGGGCACGTCGTGCGTGTCGAGCGCAGCGTCATAGTCGAGCCGGCGGTGACCGGCCTTGGCCGGCACGCCGATGCGCTCGCCGAGGAACGGGAACTGCAGCACGCAGCCGATCACCCGGCAGTCGAAGGGCTGGCCCCGGTCGGGGTTTGCCGAGTCGCACAGGCCGAGCACGCCGCCGATGTTCAGCACCTGGAGGATGTCGCCCGCCTCGACCTTGTCGGGAATGTGCCCCGAGTAGCCGAACAGCGCCTGCCGATGGCCGAGCGCGCCGACGATCACGTCGCCGCGCGATACCTTGGCCATGCGGCCGCTGGTGAGCTCGAGCTGGTTGTAGGTCGACTTGTTGGTGAGTATCTCGACCACCAGCACGACGCCTTCCTCGCAGGGGATGTCGCTGGTGGCGACGCGGATCTCGTGGCTCAGGCCGCAGGCCTGCGCGATCGAGGCGATCTTGTCGACGACGACGGTGCGCATCTGTCCGGCCATCAGGGCGCTCCTTCCTGTCGCCCGGCGCGGGTGTAGAAGATGCCCGGCAGCGCCAGCATCTTCGAGAACCCGTGCGCTTCGGCCGCCGTCCACTCGCCGGCGGACTCGCCGTAGGCGCCCTTCGATGCCTTCATGAGCGAGAAGGGCGAGGCTACGCCTTCGACGAACACGCATCCCGGCCTGAAGAGCAACCTGGCCTCGCCCGTCACGCGCTGCTGCGACGAGACCAGGAACGCCTCGATGTCGCGGCACACGGGATCGAGATGCTGCCCTTCGTGGACGAGGTCCCCGTACGGAGCGGCGAGCGAGTCCTTCATGCGTGCCTGCCGGGCCGACAGCACCAGCTTTTCGAGTTCGCGGTGCGCGGTCAGCAGCACCTCGGCCGCCGGCGCCTCGAAAGCCACCCGGCCCTTGAAGCCGATGATCGTGTCGCCGAGGTGGATGCCGCGCCCGACACCGAATCTCGCGCCGATGCTCTCGACCCGTTCGATGAGAGTCACGGGATCGAGCGCCTCGCCGTCGAGCGAGCACGGGACGCCTGCCTCGAACCCGATCGAGTGGCGCTCGGGCGGCTGCGGGTTCGTGAACGCGTCCCGGGTCGTCACCCAGGCGGAGTCCGGGATGCAGCCGTCCGAGGTGAGCGTCTCCTTGCCGCCGATGGTCGTGCCCCACAGGCCGCGGTTGACGGAGTACGCCGCGCCGAACGGCGGCACGGGGAGCTTGCGCGACTCCAGGTACTCGAGCTGCTCGGGGCGCTTGAACGCGCGGTCGCGCACGGGCGCCAGGATCTCGAGCTCCGGCGCGAGCGTGCGGAGCGCAACTTCGAACCGGACCTGGTCGTTGCCGGCGGCGGTCGAGCCGTGCGCCACGACGTCGGTGCCGAGCTGCCGCGCCCATTTCGCGACGGTCTGCGCCTGCAGCACCCGCTCCGCGCCGACGCAGAGCGGGTAGAGCCCGCCGCGCCGGACATTGCCCATGACCAGGAAGCGGATCACCTGGTCGAAGTACGCGCGCCGGGCGTCCACGAGGTGGTGGGCAACTGCACCGAGGGTGCGCGAGCGCTCCTCGAGCATCGCGGCGGCGTTGGCGTCGATGCCGCCCGTGTCCACGGTCAGGGTCACGACCGGGCGGCCGTGGGTTTCCGAGAGCCAGGGCACGAGGAACGAGGTGTCGAGGCCGCCGGAAAATGCGAGCAGGATGGGCTTGGCGCCCGGGGAAGTCTGGGTCATGGGAGTCTCAGCGTCCGAGGGAGGAACGGAGGTGCTGGTGCAGCCGACGCTGCGCCCGGGCGTTCTCCGTCGCGATGAATATGGTGTCGTCGCCCGCGATCGTGCCGACGATCTCGGGCCAGTGAGCCTTGTCGATGGCGATCGCCACGCTCTGCGCGGCTCCTGCCGTGGTCCGCAGCACGGTGAGCGCCGTGCCCGCGCCCCGGTAGCCCTTAACGAAGGCGCGCACGTCCTCGAAGTGGCTGGGCGTGAGCGCGTCCTCGGAGGCGGGGAGCAGGTAGCGGTCGGCGCCCTTGACCACGCCGATCTCGCGCAGGTCGCGGCTCACGCTCGACTGCGTGGCCTCGAAGCCCTCGCGGTGCAGCAGGCGCACGAGCTCCGCCTGCCGGCCGACCGCGGTCTGGCGCAGGATGCGGACGATCGCGTCGCGTCGGGTGGTCTGCGCTTCCGGGTGGGTGGCCATGCAGCCGCGGCTCGCTTGTGTGAATAAAAACATCGCTAATGTGCATAATTATGCAAAGCGAGTCAAGCGTGTCCGCGCCCGGGGCGACCACGGGGGAGACCGTGGGCCTGCAGGTCGCCTGGAAAGCCTGGCCGACGGCCGCTGCGCGGCCCGGCCGCGGTCAGCGCTCGATCTTGAATTCCACGTCGGCGCTCTGCTCGAGCCCTGCCTCGGCCTTGAGCGCCCAGCGCGGGTTGAGCGTGTAGCGCAGCTTGATGGTGTTGATCGCCTCGGCGATCGAGACGCCGTAGCTCACGAAGAGCTTGGGCGAGAGGAACTTGCCGAGCACCACCTGCGTGTCGTCCTTCGAGGTACCTTCGACCGCCACCTCGTCGAGCCCGAGCCGCGCGCCGACGCCCCCGAGCAGCATCCCGCCGCCGCTCACCGCCAGGCTCTCGGCGGCACGGTTCACCGAGGTGGCCTCGCCCGACTGCAGCGTGTTGAGCGACCGCCCGGTGAGGAGGTAGGAGAGCGCCTCGTTGCTCGGCATCGCCGGATCCGAGGTGATGGTGACGAACGGATTGTCGATGCGCCCGCGCACGTTCACGGTGACCGTGATGTCCGCGTCCTTGATCTCCCTTTGCGCGACGAGGTCGAGCGTCGGGAGCGAGAGCGGTGCGTCGTGGTAGCTCAGCACGCCCTTGGTGATCTTCACGTACACGCCGAAGGTCTTGTACTCGCCGTCCTGCACCCGGATCGCGCCGTTGCCGTGCGCCTGCTCGCCGGGCTCCAACGTGACCTCGACCTCGCCGCCGAGGTGCGCCTTGAGCCCGTAGGTTTCGACACGCACGTCGTCGCCGAGCGCCACGCGCACGCGGGCGTGGACCTTTCGCGCGACCGTCGGCGGCTCCTCGACGGCCTGCTCGCCCACGATGCGCTCGTCGGGCGAGGTGCCGACCGAGGTGCTCAGGTCCTTGGGCGAGATCCGGGCCGATGGGATCAGGACCTGCCCGGTCACGAAGTAGCTGCCCGCGTCCGCGGCGATGGTCAGGTCGGGCGAGGCCTGGATGCGGTACTCCGGCGTGTCTGCGACCAGCAGCCCCTCGCCGGTGAGCCGCATGCTTCCCGTCATCACGCCGTCCGGCCAGGTGAAATGGCCCTTGAGCGCGACGGGGCCCTTGCCGGTCGCGGCATGTCCCTCGAAGTCGAGTGCATCGCCGACGAAGCGGCCGTCCAGGGTGACTGCCTTGAGTGAGAGGTTCGTGCGATACAGGTCGAACCGACCGTCCCGAACGTGGAAGTCGCCGTCCACGCTCGGATCGCCGAGCCGGCCTCCCAGGCGCACGGCCGCCTCCAGTCTTCCGTCGGAATGGTCGATCTCGGGAATCAGCAGCGGCAGCGCCGTCAGGACCGCGGACTCGGCCCGGATCTCGCCGGTGAGCGGCAGGTCCGACAGGGGCACTCCGCGGTGGCGCTCCGCGGATGCGCGGCCACTGAGTCGCGTGCTCGCAGCCATGTCGAGGTCTGCCGTCGCGCGCAGCACGTCTTCGTCCGCGTACACGTCGATCCGGCCGCCGCCGATCTCGACGCGGTCGGAGCGAAACTTGTTGCGGCGGATCTCGATCGTCGGCTTGTCGATCACTATCGCGAGCCCGCCCACCCATTCGTGGCCCGGCTGCTGCTCCGCCCAGCCGCTCGCCTGCAGCGTGCCGTCGAATTCACGGCGGCCGAGCAGCGTCGTGAGCAGGCGCCTGAGCGGCCAGTCCTGCGCGCTGTAGAGCACGCGCCACGATTGCGTTGCACCGTGCCAATCGCCCTCGGCGCACAGGCGCGCGTCGCCGGAGACCAGGCACAGCGGCGTCGCGCGTACCAGCTCCGGCCCGAATTCGAGCGTCACGGGACTTGCGAGGTGCGCACCGCCATCCGTGAAGTCGAAGCTCGCCTTCTCGAGCGTGCCGGCCCACGAGCGGTGATCCACGTCGGCGCTGCCCGAGGCCGCGAGAACGGCCTTGAACCCCGGCAGGCTGCCTCCTTCGCTGCCCGGCGAATCGAGGGCCACCGAAATGCGGTGATCGGCAACGCGGCCGCCGGCGTCGAGCCGCGCCGAGTCGAGCCGGAGGCCACCGGCCGTCACGTTCGCCATGCGAAGGATGACCCGCGAGTCCTGGCGATCGGTGAAATCGAGGTCCACGTCCGCATCCGCGGTCCCGGCTTCGAAGTCGCCGATGCGCAGCCGACGCGCCTTCGCATCGCCGTTCACCTCGGGCCGCGCGAGTGTGCCGCGCAATGTGCCGCTCGATGCGAATTCGCCCTCGAGCGACGGATGCAGCAGCGACAGCGACGTGAGGCTCGCGTTCCACCGCAGATCCATGGTCTGCCCGTAGCGACCGTCGACGGAAACGTGGGAACCGGCGTTGACGATGCGCACGCCCTTGAAATCGTACGTGCCGTTCCCGTAGGCGATCGCGCCGCTGCCCGTGAGCGTGCGTCCCCGCAGCTGGCCCGAGAGTTTCGAGACTCGCGCCGTCCAGGGACCCTCCGCCGAGAATCCCCGTCCCTCGATCCGGCCCGTGACGTCGATTCGCCCGCGCAGGTCCTTGCGCAGGCCCGACAGGTCCAGACCGCGCCCGTCCACGGTCGCCTGCCACGACTGGTCGCCGTGGAACGACACGCTCCCGGAACCGGTGAGCCTGCCGCTGAGGAGGCTTCCATCCATGCGCTCGACGGCCAGCTGCTCGCGATCGAGCCAGCCGGAGGCCGAGATGCCGGCCGCAGGCAGGCCCGGGCCCGCAACCTGCGTCTTGAGCACGAACCTGTAGGGCATCGCACCCTCCAGCCGACCGGATCCCGAAGCGCTCTGGACCTTGGCATCGCCCACGAGCGGCCAGCGCAGTGCGGCCCACTCGGCGTCGATCGCGAGCGCAGGCGCGTGCTCCTCGAAGCGGACCGAGCCCGAGGCCTTGAGCGAAGCGCCGGTCCTCGGCATCCACGCGCGGATCGACACGAGGTCGAGTGTTTTCGCTGCGTACCGTGCCGACCCGTGAACGCGGATCGCCTCGGCACCGGCCGCGGGTGATGTGAGCGTGCCGTCGACGCCGATGCCGTCCGCACGCGCGTCCACCGCGATCGAACCGTTCAACTCGGGCATCTGTCCCGGCTGGAGCCAGGGCGATCCGTCGAAGGCGACGGCTCGCAGCGTTCCGACCGCGCGGGGTTCGGCGTGGAGGTCGAGCAGGTTACCGGCGAAGGAGAGGCGTGCAGGGGCGGTGAGTACCACGTCGACGCCGAGGCGGTCGAGTCGGCCGCTTGCCTCCGCCGTGAAGCGATAGAGTTCCCCGTCCGGCAGTCGCCAGCGTCCTTCCACCTTGCCGCGCAGTCCGAGCGGGTTCGTTCCGCGCAGGAACACTTCTCCGTCGAGTCGCCCGGCCGGGTCCACGATCGAGAAAGGCGCCGCGTCGATGCGCCAGCGCGTCACGCGCACGTCGCCGCGCACGGTGGCCGCGTGCAGGCGCGTACCGTCCTTGAGTCGCACGCCCACCTGTCGAATCGTCGCATCGCTCGCCGAGACGGTGAGCCACGCCGGCAGGAAGTGGATTTCCGTCTCGGGCTGTGGCCCGCGGTCCTTGAGCGTGACCTCCACCCGGTCGATGCTCGCATTGTCGATGTCGATCCTGCCCGCGATCAGGCTCGCACCGCCGAGGACTCCACGCAGGCCGTCCGCCTCGATGCGCACGGCGTCGTGGTCGACGACGACGTGGCGGAACGTCAGCGGGCCCGCGAGCGTGCCCTCGGCGCCGCTCACCTCGATGCGGACGCTTTCGATGCTCTGGAGTCTCGAGAGCACGTACTCGAGACCCTCCTGCGTATAGAGCAGCCGATGCAGCAGGACCACCGATACCGCCAGCAGCAGGACCATCGATGCGGCGATGACGAGGTGTCGCCGCTTCATCACAGCACCTGGGTGATGTTGAGGTGGATGCGCGGCTTCTTGCCGGGCTCGGACAGCGCCTGCGCGAGGTCCACTCCGATGAGAAGCATCGGCAGTTTCAGGCGGATCCCGACACCGACGGAGTACTCGAGCGGCGTGTTCCAGTCGTCGAAGGCGTTGCCGGTGTCGAAGAACACGGCACCGCGCAGGTCGTGCGGCAGGTCACGCTCGAGTTCCACGCTGGCGACCAGCTTGTGCTTGCCGCCCACGCCGCTGTTTCCGCTGCCTGGCGGCGCGTTCGGGTCCTTCGGGCTCAGGGAATCGAGAGCGAAGCCTCGCACGCTGCGGTCGCCGCCGGCGAAGAAGCGCTGCGACGCGGGCAGCTGCGAGAAGTCGTTCACCCAGCTCGTGCCGACCTCGCCGCGCAGGCGCACGTACCACGGGCCCTGGACGATCGGCCACACACGCTCGCCACGCGCGTAGACCTGCACGTAGGACGCATCCGAGCCAAGCGTCGCGGGACTGCCGGAGAGCTCCACGTAGTAGGCCGCTTCGCGCACCCAGCCCGTGAGGAAGTTGGGCGGTTGCGTGGCGAAGCTGATGCCCGGGATCAGCAACAGGGAGCGGGTGTCGTCCTGCCCCGGGAACTTGGTGAGTTCCTGGCTCAGCTGCAGGAAGAGCACCCGCTGCCAGTCGCCCATGGTCTGCGTCAGGCCGCCCGCGATCTCGTAGCGCTCGCTCTCGAGGCCGCCGAGCACCTGGCTGATGTAGCCGGCGGTGAATTCAAGCTTCTCCAGCGAGGGGTCGCCGACCGGGATGATGTAGCTGGCGGTCACGTCCTGCAGGACCTGCGAGAGCGTCGTCTGCAGCCGCCAGCGGTGGCCACTGTCGTTGACCAGCCGGCGATCCCAGGTGAACTGGCCACGAGGGCCGGTGTCGGTGCCGAATCCGGCGCTCGCGGCGTAGCGGTCGCGCTTGATGCGTTCGGCGTGGATCGTGACCGGGACGGTCAGGGTCGCGGGATCCCGCTCGCCGGGTGTCACGGTGACGGTCGAGAAGAAAAAGCTGTCCTCCAGCGCGAACTGGGTGCTGCGGACCTGCGTGCCGGAGAACGGCGCGCCTTCCGTGAAGCGCACGTAGCGCGCGAGGAGCTGCGGGTCGATCGCGTCCTGCTCGATGGTCACCGTGCCGAAGCGGTAACGGCCGCCGGTGTCGAGCACGAGGCGGGCATCCGCGACGCGCTGCGCAGGATCGACGTCGAGCTCGTGGCGAGTCAGCTTCGCGTCGAGGTAGCCCTGCTCGAGCGCCGTGCGGACGAGATCGGTCTTGAGCTTCTCGTAGACCGGGTGCTCGAGGCGCGAGCCCGCCCGGAGCAGGTTGCCGTCGACGACCAGGCGGATGTCGCCGTCGTCCTGGCCCGCACCGACGACGCGGACCTCGACTTCGCGCATCCGCACGGGCTCGCCGGGCTTGATGCGAAGTCTGACGATCCAGGTGTCATCGTCGCGCGTCGTGCGGCTGCGCACCTCGGGGTCGTAGTAGCCGAAAGGGCGCATTGCGTCGGCCGCCTCGTCCACTGCGCGGTCGGCCAGCCGCCGCACCTGGGGATCGGTGAGGTCCGTGCGCTGCACGTATCGCCCGAGCGAGAGGTAGGCGCGGATGTTGTCGGCCATCGCGCGGTCCACGCCGTCGATCTCGAGCCGGATCGTGTCCCTGGCGTACGCGTTGCCGGCGGCGAGAAGCATCGCGAGCCAGGCGCAGGCGCGCACCCACCGACCGCACAGCCTTGCCTGCGTGATGGGCCCGGACATTACCGCGACTCGACGCCCGCGAATTCGATCCGGGTGGCACCGCAGAGGCGGCCCGTGGCGTCGAAGCGCCGTTCCGACGCCACGGTGTGTCCGTCGTGGCCGACGAGAAGCACCGTCGAGCACCGGGTGCCGTATCGCGGATGCAGCACGAAGGGCGAGGACATCGCGCGTTCCATGTCGGCCGGCAGCCCGGTGTCCTGCAGCGCCCCGTCGTCCGCTGCCGCGCGATCCGCAAGCACGTCGAAGAGGGCAGCGGTCCGGGGTTCCTCGCCGTCGAGTTCCGCTGCGAATCGCTCCTTTGCCTTCAGGAGCTTCGGCCAGGGCGAGTCCAGCTGGTGGTTGGAGAGCCCGTAGATGCCGGGCTCGAGTTCTCGCGGCGGTGAGCCGCCGCGGTTCGAGTAGTAGCAGAGGCTGCGCGGCGAGCCCGCGATCACGTTGAAGCCAGCGTAGCCCGCAGCGGATGCGTCGAGGCGCTCCATGAACGCGGCCGGCGCCGCATCCTCGTTCAGGAAATCCGGCACCAGCATGCCGCGCGACCGGGCATCGATCGGCGGAACCCGCGCCAGGTCACGGTAGTTGGTGACGGCGCCGAACCGCCCGGTGCGCGTCACGCCCATCCACGTGCCGCCTGCCACCAGATCGCGGCCTGCAAGAACGGGAGTGCGCTCGCCCCACCACGCGAGGGGAGCGGACTCACGATCGTGGAACTCGTCGCGATTCGCCGCCACCACGAGGCGGTAGCGCGGATGCGACATCCAGGCGAGCACGAGCAGGCACATGGCGGGTATTGTATGCGGGGCGCGCGTGCCCGCAGGCCGCGCGATCGCGGCGTCAGGCCTGCGGTGCCTCGCCGTCGCGGCTGCGGCCGAACAGCAGGCGGCCTGCTTTCTTCGTGGTCCAGTACAGCAGCGCGACGATCGCCGCGAGACAGAGCAGTGGAACCGCCACCGCGAGGATCGCGATGCCGGTGGCCCCGATCGTCTCGACGGTCGCGACGACCGGGTTGGCGAGCCCGGCCGTCATGACGCCGGACTTGGCGCGCAGCAGCGCCGTGCCGCCCTTGGTGAGGCCTGCGATGCCGCCGCCGGCGATGATTGCGACCGGCCACATCACCGCCGGCGGGATGTCGGCCATGACCGATGCGCTGGCGACCACGCCGGCGCCCATTGCGGCCGGGCCGGCAACGAGGTCGAGCAGGTGGTCCACGCCCGGAATGTAGTACGCCAGCACCTCGAATACGGCGGCGGTGCCGAGCGTCAGCAGTGCCGGTGTGCTCGCGAGCCACTGGAAACCGTCGGTGAGCGGGATGAAGCCGGATCGTGCGGCGAGCCCGGCGACCAGCAGCGGCACGAAGATGCGGAAGCCCGCGGCGGCGGCGAGGCCGATTCCCAGTGCGATGCTGAGCAAGGATTCCATCGACAGTTCCATTGGTTGCTCTCGCGGCGTGACCCTTCGACCGGCTGCAGCGATCGTGCCGCATATGGCGGCAACAGACAATTCAGAACGCGAGTTTCAACGCGTCCCAGCCTGTCTTTGCGATCAGGCAGGACACCACGACGATGAATGCGCCGCGGACGAACCCGCTGCCGTGGCGTATCGCGAGGTGGCTGCCGACCTGCGCGCCCGCCACGTTGCAGGCCGCCATCGCGAGTCCCAGCAGCCAGAAGATCTGGCCGGTGAGGCCGAAGAGCAGGATCGCCGCGAGGTTGGCCGCCGCGTTGACCACCTTGGCCGAGGCCGACGCGTGAAGGAAGTCGAGGCCGAACACCCGCACGAAGAGGAACACGAGGAAGCTGCCCGTGCCGGGACCGAAGAAGCCGTCATACAGGCCGATCGCTCCCGCACCCGCTGCGGCGAGGGCGCGGCCGTGCCTGCCGGTCCTGCGGGGCCGGTGCTCGCGGCCGAAGTCGCGATGGGCGAGCGTATAGATGAGCACCGCCGCGAGCAGCACGGGGACCATTGCGCGGAATCGCAGCGGCGGCACGAGCGTGGCGATCCACGCGCCGGCCAGCGCCGCGACGAACGCGCCTGCCGAGGCGGCGAGCACCAGCGCGCGGTCGAGACGCACGTGCCGGAGGTATCGGGCCGCCGCGCTCGTGGTGCCGGCGAGCCCAGCGAGCTTGCCGGTGCCGAGCAGCGTAGGGTGCGGCGTGGTGGGATACGCTGCAAAGAGCGCGGGCAACTGGATCAGCCCGCCGCCGCCCGCCATCGCATCGACGACGCCTGCGCCGAATGCAGCCGCGAGCACGAAGGGAATTTCGGGCGACACGCGGGTTCGCGCGCGGCTCAGCGATCCGGCCGGCCCCAGAGCTTCACGCCCGGAGTCCTGCGCAGGGGAATGTTCGAGCCCGCGTCGTACCAGTCCTCGATGAGCCTGAACGACACCGATTGCGGAAAGGGCAGGCCGGGGAATCCGCTCGCGATGTCCTCGCGCGTGAACCAGCGCACGTCCTCGAGTTCCTCGTCGGGCTGCGCCACGGCGGCAGGGGATGCGGTGGCGGTGAAGCCGATCATGAGCGAGGAGGGGAACGGCCAGGGTTGCGAGGAGTGGTAGCTCGAGTCCTGCACGCTGACGCCCGTCTCCTCCAGCACCTCGCGCGCGACCGCGTCCTCGAGACTCTCGCCGGGTTCGACGAACCCGGCGATGGTCGAATAGCGTCCCTCCGGCCAGCCGGCCTGCCGCCCGAGCAGGGCGCGCTCGCCGTCGGTCACGAGCACGATGATGGCCGGATCGAGTCGTGGGAACTGCTCCACCCCGCAGGCCTCGTTGCTGCACTTTGCAACATGCCCTGCACTCGCGACCGAGGTCGGCGATCCGCAGGCGCCGCAGTGCCGGCTGCGCTGGCGCCACGACACCATCGCGCGTGCGTAGGCGAGCAGCCCGGCCTCGTCGTCCGTCAGCAGCCCGGCGGTTCGGCGCAGGTCCTCGAACGACGCATCACCCGCCGCCGCGGGCGTCCCGTCGTGGGCCGTGTCGCAGGTGAAGCAGAGGCGGCCGCGAAAGCGGCCGAGCAGGATCCAGTCCTCCGGGCGGCCGTGGCTCGCTCCGCGGCCGCGCGCTTCGACGAACTCCACGGCCCAGCCCTGCGCGTGCGCCGCACGAGGTTGCGCGATTCCCAGACCGGCAGCAGCACCGACTCCGGGTCTGCGTGGGCCGCGGCGAGTGCGGCCGGGTCCTTGCGGAGCCGGGCGGCGCGATCGACGTACTGGCCGGAAAATACGTTTGGCACTCGCAAGGGCGATCTCGGTCCGCAAAGGCGCGAGTCTAGCAATCCGCGGGCGTGGGTTCGGGTCTGGCGGGACACGCGGGCGTGGCGTACCGGCAGGTCGCGCAGTTGCAGGGCAGGAGATCGAGCGTGTCGCGGATCCAGGTGGCGAAGCAGTCGGGGCAGCGTTCGAGCACGAATTCGTCCCGGCGCGCGAGGGTCTGGCCCAGGTACCACGCGTGCTCGAACGAGATGAGCGACGCCGGGCACACGCATAGAAAGGCCTCGTATACGTCGCAGAACCGTGCAACCTCCTCGATTCCCGGGGCGGGCAGGCGATGAACCTGACGCAGCAGGCCACAGCAGGAGAGCAGCGCGGCCAGCGTGGCGGCCTGGAGTTCGTGCTCCACGGAACGTCGGAAGTAGGACATCTGG
This sequence comes from uncultured Gammaproteobacteria bacterium, assembly GCA_963726665.1. Lineage (GTDB taxonomy): Bacteria > Pseudomonadota > Gammaproteobacteria > Steroidobacterales > Steroidobacteraceae > RPQJ01. The sequence continues at coordinate 115,079 of CAVSDW010000021.1, forward strand.
CGGGGTGACTTGCCCCGGCGCCGGCGAACCCTCGGACCCGGGGAGTCGAGCGCGTACGTCCGGTAGAGCTTGCGGATGCGGTCCCCCGACAGGCCCGTGCAGTGGCGGATGGTGTGAGTCCGTGCCTCATGGCCGATGAGCCTGTAGGCGACGGCAAGCCTCAGTCGATCGCGGTCGTAGCGACAGTCGGTGATGCGCATGGCGGCCCCCTGATTTTGGTTGTTTTCGCCATATATGGTCCAACAGGACCATATATGGCAGTCTATAACCAAATATGGTCCGTTTGGACCATATTTGGAGGATCGACCCATGACTCAGGTCTTTGGTGGAGGCCGGGGACGCGCCCCGGATGCCCCTGCCCAGGGAGGCATTTTCACGCGTTCGGTCAGGCGCGACCTGACGGACCTGAACCGCCAGTACCTTGAACTCGGGCTGCGCGCGGACGCGGTTGCCGATCCGCTGTTTGCGTGGTCCGAGGCGGTCCGCCGGGAAATCCAGGCCGCCGGCCCCACCGTGCTCGAACGCATGGCGGCCTGTCCGTTCGCGTTGTTCGAGATCCGCTTTCCTGTTCGGAAATCCGCTGCCTGGGGCCGATCCCGGCAGCGACCCGGGCCGGGTGGAGGATCGATCCCGGGGCGGTGGAGAGTCTGGAGCGCTGACGGCTGCGTGCATCGCCTTCACACACGGCGCGCTCTTCACGGCGTGGCGACTGGTGGACAGCGCACCGCTCGCGGCGCGGATCGCCTTTGCACTGTCGCCGGCAGCGGAACTGGAACTGAACGACACCTGCCCGACACGGATCGCGGTGCTCGCGAGTCATCCCGGCGTTGTCCGGGCGCGCTGGCCCCGGCAGCCTCGATTCTGGGAGCGGCTGCGCAACGCGGCGCAGGCGGACTCGAGCCAGTCACTCCAGTGGGCGCACTGTTTCGGAATCTGCCTCATCGACGGGGAACGCCTCGGCGCTCACACCGACGACCACGAGGCATTGGAGCATCCCCTTCGCCGATGAAGGGCGGGTCCTGGCTTGTTGCCGCTGGCGTGGCGCCCCGCTACGCTGCGTTCCCCCTTTCGCGCCCCCTGCCCATGAAAGCCCTTTCGCTGCGCAAGCTCACCAAGACCTACAAGACCGGCGTCCAGGCGCTCAAGGGCATCGACCTCGACGTCGAGCAGGGCGATTTCTTCGCGCTGCTCGGACCGAACGGCGCCGGCAAGACCACGGCCATCGGCATCGTCTCCTCGCTGGTGACCAAGACCTCCGGCAAGGCGTTCGTCTTCGGTCACGACATCGACACCGAGCTGGAGACGGCCAAGGCGTGCATCGGGCTCGTCCCGCAGGAAATCAATTTCAACCAGTTCGAGAAGGTCTCCACCATCCTCGTGAACCAGGCCGGGTTCTACGGCATGCCGCGCGCAGCGGCGAAGGACCGCGTCGAGCACTGGCTCAGGAAGCTGCAGCTGTGGGAGAAGCGCGAGGCCGTGTCGAGGACGCTCTCGGGCGGCATGAAGCGGCGCCTGATGATCGCGAGGGCCCTGGTCCACGAGCCGCGGCTGCTGATCCTCGACGAGCCCACGGCCGGCGTGGACATCGAGGTGCGCCGGTCGATGTGGGAGTTCCTGAAGCAGATCAACGAGGAAGGCACGACCATCATCCTCACGACCCACTACCTGGAAGAGGCCGAGAACCTCTGCCGCAACATCGCGATCATCGACGAGGGGCGGATCATCGAGCACGACCGCATGACGACGGTGCTGCGGAAGCTCCACAACGAGGTGTTCGTGCTGAACCTGCGGCGGCCGCTCGACGGGCCGCCCGAGCTGCCGGGCTACGCGCTCGCGCTGACGGACGACGGATCGCTCGAGGTGGAGGTGAGCAAGGAGCAGAACCTGAACGACCTGTTCGCCGCGTTGTCCGCGCTCGGGATCGTCGTGGTCAGCATGCGCAACAAGGCGAATCGTCTCGAGGAACTCTTCATGCGCCTCGTCGAGGGCCGGGACGCGGCCACCGGGCAGGCCAGGCCGGCGGTGGGCGCATGAGCGGTACCACGGAACGCATCACGGGCGGCGTGGCCGTTCCGAGCGCGGCGAACCGCCGCTGGGTCGGGCTGCGAACCATCGTCATCCGCGAATTCAGCCGCATCGTCCGCATCTGGGGGCAGACGATCGTGCCTCCGGCGATCACCGCGACGCTGTACTTCGTGATCTTCGGCAGCCTCGTGGGGCGTCGCATCGGCGAGATGGGCGGCTTCAGCTACACGCAGTACATCGCGCCCGGGCTCATCATGATGTCCGTGATCACCAACAGCTACGGCAACGTAGTCTCCTCGTTCTTCGGCGCGAAGTTCGGCCGGCACATCGAGGAACTGCTCGTCTCGCCACTGCCGAACTGGCTCATCGTGCTCGGCTACGTGGCGGGCGGCCTGGTCCGGGGCCTGCTGGTCGGCCTGGTGGTGACGATCATCGCGCTCTTCTTCACGCGGCTGCACGTCGAGCACCTCGTGCTCGTCTGCGCCGCGGTGCTGCTCACGTCGCTCGTGTTCGCGCTATGCGGCTTCATCAACGCCGTGTTCGCGAAGAATTTCGACCAGATCACCTTCATTCCCACCTTCATCCTCACGCCGCTCACGTACTTCGGCGGGGTGTTCTACTCGATCACGATGCTGCCGGAGTGGGCACAGCATGCCTCGCGCGCGAACCCGATCCTGTACATGGTCAACGCATTCCGGTTCGGCTTCCTCGGCGTGTCGGACGTGGACGTCAAGTTCGCCTTCGCGATCATGGTGCTCGCGGCCGTGGCGCTTTTCGCGGCGAGCGTCTGGCTGATGGACAAGGGCATCGGGACGCGCGAGTAGGACGACGGGTCCGCCGGGCACCATCCACTTCCCTCATGTGCGGTCGTTTCGCCTTCTACTCTCCCCACGAGGCAGTGACGCGGCTCTTCGGAGTCGCCGGCGCACCCTCGGTCGAGCCGCGCTACAACATCGCACCGACGCAGTACGTCGCGGCGGTGCGCCCGGGCTCCGCCGGTGGCCGCTCGCTCGCCATGCTGTACTGGGGCCTGGTACCGTCGTGGGCCAAGGAAAAGGCGATCGGTGCGCGCATGATCAACGCCCGCGCCGAGACCCTCGGCGACAAGCCGTCGTTTCGCAGTGCCTACCGGCGACGGCGTTGCCTCGTGCTCGCCGACGGCTGGTACGAGTGGCAGCGCGATGGTGCGGTGAAGCAGCCGTACTTCATCGCGTTCGCGGATCGCGAGCCCTTCGGCATGGCGGGGCTGTGGGAGTCGTGGCGCGACCCGGCGGGCGGCGAGCCTCTCGAGTCCTGCTGCATCGTCACCACGCAGGCGGCGCCCGAACTCGCCCGCATCCACGACCGCATGCCGGTGATCGTTCCGGCGGAACGGCACGATGAATGGCTCGACCCGGGCAACGATGCTGCCGGCGCCCTGGACGGACTGCTGGTTCCGTGGGCCCGCGGGGGCCTCGAGGCCCGGCCGGTGAGCCGGCGCGTGAATTCCGCGCGCAATGAAGGCGCCGACCTCGTCGAGCCGCTTGGCACGCCGGCGGACCACGCCTAGAGTCGCCGGCCATGGGTCCCGCAACGACATCGTTTCGACGGCCGACGGCGCGGGTTCGGTGGCGGACGGCCGTTGCTGCGCTGCTGGCGCTCGCACTCACCGGCTGCGGCATCGGGCTCGTCTATCCGCGCCTCGACACCATCGGCGCGTATTACATCGAAGGGCTGGTCTCGCTGGACGACGCCCAGTCCGAGCGGCTCGACCAGCTGCTCGGCGTGAGCCTCGCCCGGCATCGCGCATCGGAGCTCGATCGCTACGCGGCTTTCCTGCGCGGACTGGCCGGGTCCGTCGAGGGCGGCTCGGATGCCGGAGAGTGGCAGGCGGCCGCACGCCAGGCCGATGCGTTCTGGCGCGACATCGGCGCCGCGCTGGCCCCCGTCGCGATCGAGATCGGGCGCACGCTCACCGACGAGCAGGTCGCCGAGCTGCTCGCGAACCTCTCCGAGCGGGACGAGGAGGAATGGCAGGAGTTCGCCGACCGCACTCCCGCCGAGCAGCTCGCGCACAGGCAGAAGATGCTGCGGCGCGCCCTCGAACGGTTCACCGGCCGCCTCGACGCGCGGCAGCGGGCGCTGCTCGACCAGCATGCGGCAAGTACCGGTTCCATCATGCCGGAGTGGCGCGAAAACCGCCGCGCCTGGCGGGAGTCGCTCGCGGCCGCGCTGGCCGTGCGCGGCTCGGGCGAGGAGTTCGCACGGCGCATGATGCTGCTGGTCGCGCGCCCGGACGAACTCTGGACGCCGCAGTACCGCGCCGCGATCGAGCGCAGCCGTTCGGAGACGATCGGGCTCCTCGCCGCACTCGACCTCACCCTCACGCCGGGCCAGCGCGACACTGCGCGTCGCAAGCTCGTCTCGCTCGCCGACGAGCTCGCGCACCTCGCGCAGACGGACGATCGGAAGCGGCGGGCATGAGCCAGTACGACGGCAAGATCTTCGGGATCGGCTTCTACAAGACCGGCACGACTTCGCTCTTCGAGGCGCTGCGTGTCCTCGGCTACGACACCGTGAACGGCGACACGCCCGGCAGCTACCCCGGGGCGGACGACGGTATCACGCTGATCCGGCAGATCGACGCGGGTGATTTCCACCTGCCTACATTCGAGATGTTCGATGCGTTCACCGACAACCCCTACTTCCGGATCTGGCGGGAGATCCATGCCATGTACCCGGAAGCGCGCTACATCCTGACGACGCGCGACGAGGAGTCCTGGATCGCGAGCTGCACCAGCTTCTACCGTAACCGCCGCATCCGCCCGATGCGGGCCTGGATGTTCGGGCCGCACGCGGATCCGTCGCGGGACGAGGAGAGCAGGCAGGCGTGGCTCGACGCGTATCGCGAACACAACCGGGCGGTGCGCGAGTTCTTCGCCACCCGACCCGGCGGCTTCCTCGAGCTCGATCCGACGCGCGAGCCCGGCTGGGACCGGCTCTGCGCATTCCTGGGCGCGCCGATTCCGTCGCGGCCCTGGCCGCACGCGAACCCGAGCGGACGCAGCCGTCCGTTGCGGGGCCTGTGGCGTCGGCTGCGTCGGGCGCTCGGGCTGGAAATGCGCCTTCCGGACGCGGGCACGCGACGCGACGAGGGTTCCAAGTGACGGGCCGCGCGGACCTCATCGCCTACGTGCACGTCATGAAGACGGGCGGCCAGACCATGTGCGACATCCTGCGGCAGTCCTTCCCCGGGCGGCACTGCGACCTGCAGGCGAAGGGCGCGGCCACGTCGGACGACCTGCGCTTCGCGCGGCGGTTCTACCCGAGGCTCAGGAGCATCGCGGGACACGGCATCGTGCCGCTCGGCGACCTTGCATCCGCCTGCGACTCGATCCGCTACTTCATGTTCCTGCGCGATCCGGTGGAGCGCTGCGTTTCGCATTACCAGTACCGTCGCAACAAGGACGAGACCTCGGGCTTCGAGGCCTGGCTCGCGAGGCACGCCAACTACCAGACGCGGTTCCTGTGCAGGACGCACGAGACCGGGGAGTCGTGGCCGGCGGTGGCGGATGCCGGCCGCGCCATCGAGGCGATCGATCGCAAGGTCGGGTTCGTCGGCCTGCAGGAGCGGTTCGACGAGTCGCTGGTGCTGCTCGCGCGCTGGGTCGACGATCCCGCATTCGACATCGCATACCGTGCGCGCAACGTCGCTTCCGCAAGCGAGATCCGCAAGCAGATCCTCGACGACCCGAACATGGTGGAGATGATCCGCGCTCACCACGTCGAGGACGAAAAGGTGTATCGCCACGTGCGCGACGTCGTGTATCCGCGGCAACTCGCGCTGTATGGACCGACGCTGGCCTCGGACGTGGCCGCGCTGCGGGCCCGGCTCCCGGCCCCGCAACGCAGGATCGTCGCAAGGGCGCTCGCGGCAGTGCGGCGCGGCGTGTTTTACAAGCCGCTCGCCCGCGCACTCGGCCGCCCACGGGGCGACCGCCGGCGCCGAAACTCCAGGGGGACACGATGATCGTCAACCACCGCTACCGGTTCATCTTCCTCAAGACCAAGAAGACGGCCGGGACCAGCATCGAGATCGCGCTCTCGCGGTACTGCGACGGCAACGACATCCTGTCGAAGATCGGTCACAGGGACGAGCCGAAGCGCGCAGCGCTCGGCTACCAGGGGCCGGCCAACAACCTCGAGCCGGACGACGGTTCGCTGCGATCGCGTTTCCGGCGCTGGCGCCACGGACCGCAGCAGCGGTACTGGAATCACATGCCGGCCCGCGAGGTTCGCGAGAAGATCGGCGCCGACACCTGGAACTCGTATTTCAAGTTCTGCTTCGAACGCAATCCCTGGGACCGCGCGATTTCCGCCTACCACTGGGAAAACCGCAGCAAGTCGAATCTCCCCGATTTCCACGAGTATCTCGGTGAACTCGAGCGCCGCGACCTGCTGTCGAACTACGACACCTACGCCATCGACGGAAAGATCGCGGTGGACCGCGTGTACATGTACGAGGACCTCGAGGCCAGCCTCGCCGACGTCGCGCGACGGCTCGGGCTGCCGGGCCCGCTCGAACTGCCCGAGGCGAAGCGGGGCGTGCGGCGGGACAAGCGCCCGTACCGCGAGGTGTACACGGAGCGCGAGCGGGATTTCGTTGCGAAGGCCTGCGCGCGCGAAATCGCGGAGTTCGGTTACAGGTTCTGACGTGCGCGCGGCGCGCATGCTTCAGCCGTTCAGCTGCAGCCACCTCGCAAGCACGAGCATGAGCCACGCCCGGTCGAATCCGGGCTCGAAGGGCTTCTGCAGGATCTTCGCGTCCATCAGCGTGCGCGATGCCTCGGCGACGCACGCGGTGTCCTCGGCGATCCAGCGCCTGACCGGAAGCCCGAAGCCGCTCTTCGGGCGTTCGAGATGGCCGGCCGGCAATCGTGAACGCATGAGTTCGCGCAGCACGAGCTTGCCGCGGCTCGTGCGCGCGTCCACCAGCAGCTGCGGGCTCAGGCCGAACGCGAATTCGACCAGCCGATGGTCGAGCAGCGGTGGCCGCACCTCGAGGGCATGAGCCATGCTCGTGCGATCCACCTTGGTCAGCAGCCGGTCGGGCAGCGCGGTGTTGAGCTCGAGCCAGCGCAGCTGCTGGGTCGGGTGCAGGTCGTCACGCCAGTACGGACGGAACGACCAGAGGCGGTCATAGCCCTCGGGGACCAGGCCGGGCACCAGCAGTTCGTCCATCGCCGGCCCCACGAGTCCGCCGGTACGCGCCGCCGCCGCCTCGATGCCGGTCACGGTGCGTCGGTGCACGGAGCGCGCGAGCTTGCCGGACGGGTTCAGCAGCTTCGAGAGGATCGGCCCGAGCACCGGGAAGCTGCCCTGCTGCAGTTTCCAGTATCGCTCGTAGCCGCCGAAGAGTTCGTCGCCGCCCTCGCCGCTCAGCGCCACCGTCACCCGCTCGCGCGCCTTCTTCGAGACCAGCCAGCTCGACCACGCGGCGTTGTCGGCGAATGGCTCGCCGAAGCAGCGCGCCACGGTATCGATGGCCGTGCGAAGGTCGCCGGAATCCGCGAACGTCTCGTGGTGATCGGTGCCGAGATGCGCCGCGACGCTGCGTGCGGCGGCGGCCTCCGACTTCGCAGGGTTGTCCAGGCCGAGCGTGAAGGTGCTGACCTTGCCCGCGTAGTAGGTGATGGTGGCGGAGTCCATGCCGCCGCTCAGGAACACCCCGATGGGTACGTCGGACACGAGCTGCGAGGGCACGATCTCGCGCAGCAGCGCATCGAGGCGCTCCACCGCGAGCGGCATCTCGTCGATGACGGTGCCCACGGCTGCGCTCCAGTAGCGCTGCACGGCGAGCCTGCCGTCCTCGAGCACCAGCGCGTGCGCCGGTGGAAGCTTCGCCATGCCTTCAAAGATGGTCTTGGGCGACGGAACGTAGCCGTACGTCATGTAGTCCACGACCGCGGTCCGGTCGATGCTGCCCTCGCAGGCCTGCCGCAGGGCGCCGAGCTCCGATGCGAACGCGAACGTGTCGCCGCGCATCGAGTAATGGAAGGGCTTGATCCCGAGGTGATCGCGCGCCGCGAACAGGCGCCGCTTGTCACTGTCCCAGATCGCGAACGCGAACATTCCCTGCAGCCGCTCGACGCAGCGGTCGCCGTGCTCGCGGTAAAGGTGCAGCAGTACCTCCGTGTCGGAGTTCGACAGGAACGGACCGGGCAGCGTCGCGCGCAGCTCGCGATAGTTGTAGATCTCGCCGTTGTAGACGATCGAGAGCGGTCCCAGGCGCATGGGCTGATGCCCGGCCGGCGACAGGTCGATCACGGACAGTCGCGTGTGCGCGAGCGCTGCACCCGGTTCGCTCCAGACGCCCATGTCGTCCGGGCCTCGATGGTGCAGCGCCGCTGCCATGCGCCCCGCGAGTTCGACGTTCGCGCCGGGGCCGATCAATCCCGCAATGCCGCACATCGGCGTCTCACCTCCTCAGCCGGGCCGCCAGCCGAGGAGGCCGGCCTCCTCGAGGTCCGCCGGCCCCGTGTACCGCCGGGAGTCGGGCCCGTCAAAGCTGGCGTCGGACTCCAGCATCCTCGTCATCAGGTCCGCATACAGCTCGTACTTCTCGCTCTTGCCCGCGTACGACCTGAGTCGTATCGCCTCTTCGGTCTTCTGCGCGAGCCTGTGATTGAACTTGAAGTGAGCGAAGGCGAGCAGCACTTCGTCGGACGGCCGCACGTTGCTGCGGTGGGTGTCCGAGATCCAGACGCCCGGGCGCCAGCGCACGATCGGCGTCTTCATGGTGGCGGACTTCCCCGGTCGTCGCGGCAGCAGTCGGTTGACCCAGCGCGGCGCGATCGGCAGCGGCTCCGCGGCCAGCGTGATGCCGTAACTGCCGAAGAGGCGCCTCGACGCACTGCCGTTGATGCGCTTCGGCGCCAGGCCGCTGCGGAATTTCACCAGCGGGACTGCGTCGAAGTACGGATAGAGCCGGGCCAGGTCGCCGAACGTCCGCGGGTGGGGCGATCCCTTGAGATCGCTGACGGAATGCGGATAGAACTCCACCAGCGAGGCGACGACGGCGTCGATCCCCTTGCCGGTCAAGGCCCGGTACAGCGTCGGCAGGTCCGGGACCGCGCGCGGCAGCAGCAGGAACTCGTCCGCGTCCGCGTACAGGCCGAATTCCCCCTGGCAGTAGGTCTCCCCGATGACGCGCTTGAAGAACACGCCTGCACGGTCGCGACGGACCCGCCCGTTGGGCATGGTCACGGCGATGTCCATGCCGTACTTGAGATCCGAAGACAGCAGTACGCAGTCCGGTTGCGCCCGGAAGAACTCGATCGAGCCATCCGAGGAGCCGTCGTCGAGGATCAGGAACTGCTCGACGCCGAGCGCGCGGTAGTGGTCGAAGAACGCATCCAGAAAGAAACGCTCGTTCCTCATGATCGAGTAGAGCGTCACTTTCCCCGGGCACGCGCGGCCGTGCTCGACCACGAGTCGCCCGGGGAGGCTGTCGAACTGGACGGGCTCGTCCACCTTGAACCGGGGAGCGTGTGGCGCGGCCTGCGGCCGCGCCGCGCCCGCTACTCCGCTTCTTCCTGCGGCTTGAAGGCCGCCGCCAGTTCCTGCTGCCTGCGCGCCGGCACCGGGTCGTAGTGGCTCAGGTCCATGGTGTAGGTGCCTTCGCCGCCGGTGATCGCCTTGAGCCGCGAGAGGTAGTCCTGCAGTTCGGCGAGCGGCACGAGCGCCGAGATCTGCGCGCGTCCGCCGGCCAGCGTGTCCTGGCCGCTGATCCGGGCGCGACGCGTGGACAGGTCGCTCGTGACGTCGCCGATCGAGGATGAGGGCGTGCTGATCGAGACTCGCACGATCGGCTCGAGCACGATCGGCCCCGCCTCCTTGATCGCGCTCACGAAGGCCTTCTTGCCCGCGGCCACGAAGGCCACTTCCTTCGAATCAACGGCGTGATGCTTGCCGTCGTAGACGCTGACCCGCACGTCCTGCAGCTCGAATCCGGCGATCGCGCCGTCCACGAGTACCTGGCGCACGCCCTTCTCGACGGCGGGAATGAACTGCCCCGGGATCGCGCCGCCGACGACGTCGTCCACGAACTCGAAACCCGCGCCCCGCGGCAGGGGCTCGACGCGCAGGTAGACCTCGCCGAACTGGCCGGCACCGCCCGTCTGCTTCTTGTGGCGATGGTGGCCCTCGGCCGGCCGCGTGATGGTCTCGCGATACGGCACGGCGGGCGGGCTGGTCTTCACCGCGACGCCATAGCGCTCGGTCATGCGCTGGAGCATCACGCGCAGGTGCAGGTCACCGAGTCCGTAGAGCACGGTCTCGTTCTGCGCGGTGTGGTGCTCGACGCGCACGCAGGGGTCCTCGGCCACCAGCCGGTGCAAGGACTCCGAGAGCTTCTGTTCGTCGCCGCGCTTCTCGGCGCGGATGGCGAGCCCGAGCATCGGCGGCGGGAAGGCCACGGACTTGAGGTGGTAGTGGTCCTCGTCGTGCGAGTCGTGCAGCACGGCGTCGAAATGCAGCTCGTCGATCTTGGGCACCGCACAGATGTCGCCCGGAATCGCCTGCGACACCTCGATGTGCTCCTTGCCCTGCAGCTGGAACAGGTGCGCGACCTTGATGGGCTTGCGCGCGTCGCCTACGAAGAGCTGGGCGCCGGCTTTCACGGTGCCCTGATGCACGCGGAATATGCCGAGCTTGCCGACGAACGGGTCGATGGTGACCTTGAATACGTGAGCGACGACGTGCTTCGCGGGATCGGGATCGACCTTCGACCCGGACCGCTCCTTCGCCTTCGCCCTTGAGGAACGGCGGGGGATTGCCCTCGGCCGGGTTCGGCGCCAGCCGCACCAGGACGTCCATGAGCTCCTGGATGCCGACGCCGGTCTCGGCGCTGCAGAAGCAGATCGGAACCAGGTGATCCTCGCGCAGTGCCAGCTCGAACGGGTCGTGCAGCTGCTCCGGCGAGATTTCCTCGCCCTGCTCGAGGTATAGCGCCATCAGCTTCTCGTCGACCTCGACCACCTGGTCGATGATCTGCGTGTGCGCCGTCGCTGCGGACGAGAAATCGGTGGGCGTGCCCTGGGCCTGGAAGAAGCAGTCCACGACCGCCTTGCCTCCGTCGGCAGGCAGGTTGAGCGGCAGGCAGGCTTTGCCGAATGTCTCGCGGATCTCTTCGAGCACCTCCTCGGTGCGCGCATCCTTGCTGTCGATCTTGTTGACGACGATGAGCTTGCACAGGCCCCGCGCCTTCGCGAAATCCATCATGCGCTGGGTCATCGCCTCGATGCCGTTCACGGCGCTCACCACGATCACCGCCGTCTCCACCGCCTCGAGCGCGCAGAGGCTGCGGCCCAGGAAGTCGGGATACCCCGGGGTGTCGATGACGTTGACCCGCTTGCCCTGGGCCTCGAATCCGCAGATTGCGGCATCCAGGGAGTGAAGCAGCGCCTTTTCCTGGGGATCGAAGTCGCACACCGTCGTCCCGCGCGCGAGGGATCCCTTGGGCCGGATTGCACCGGATTGCGCGAGCAAGGCTTCGGCCAGAAGCGTCTTGCCCGCGCCAGCTTGGCCCACGAGGGCGATATTGCGGATGTCCGAGGTCGTGTAGGGCATTTTCTGCCTCCGTCGTACTTGCGTTTCCTGGTCGAAGCATAACCCCGTGGCCGCCCGGAGCCAGAGGCGTTTGCCGGGATTGGCTTCACGGCCGGATCAAGGTAGAAAGCCAGTACGCATGGCGGCTTGAGGGCCGCCCTCCCGGGGGGTATGGGGAATGACGACGGGCAAACGCGCCTTGATCGTGGATGACTCGCGCTCGGCCAGGGTGATCCTGAGCCGTATGCTCGAGCAGCACGGGCTGGCGGTCGACACGGCTGAATCTGCCGAGCAGGCGCTCGAGTACCTGCAGGAGCACCGTCCCGATGTGATCTTCATGGATCACCTCATGCCCGGGATGGACGGGTTCCAGGCGGTGCAGACGATCAAGAGCGACGCCCAGACCGCGACCATCCCCCTCATGATGTACACCTCGCAGGAAGGCGAGCTGTACGTGAGCCAGGCCCGTGCCCTCGGCGCGGTCGGCGTGCTGCCGAAGACCGTGCGCCCGGTGGACGTATCGCGGGTCCTCTACCAGCTGCACCTGCTGCAGGATCGCAGGCAGGACCGCACGACGCTGTTCCGGCGTGGCGAACCCGCCGTCGAGTCCGCGTCGCACGGCGCCCACTTCTTCTCGCCCGAGGCATCGCCCCCTGAGGACCGGGCGACTGCGACGGTCGACCCGGCCGCCATGGCGGTGCCGGTGTCGGCGGTGTCGTCCGCGGCGCTGGCGGAGCTCTCGTCTGGCCTGCGGCAGTCGGTCCAGCAGCTCGTCAAGGACCAGCTCGCGGAGCAGCGGCGCTTCGTGCTTGCAACCTTCGAGGCCTTCGCGCGCCGCCTCGGCTCCGAGATGAAGGAGCACGCGCAGAAGCCGCCGCCTCCCGCCGCCGTCGTCGAGCTGCCTCCGATCGAGCAGCCGCCGGCGCCAGTGGTGGCCGGTATGGGTCACGTCCCTGCTTGCCGTCATTCCGGCGTGCGTGCTGGGGTTCATGTACTGGCAGGAACTCGAGACCAGCCGCGAGATCGGGCGACAGGTCACGCGGCTCGAGATGCAGGTGGGTGAGCTGGCCAGGGCCCCGTCTCCGCCGCCGGCCGCGTCCCCGTTCCTGACCGCAGCGCCCGCCCTCGTGCTGCCGGGGGAGGCGGGCCCGTCGTTGGCCGCGACGTCGCCCGAAGCCGCGCAATCGGCGCCGGTTGCGGCACCTGCCCCGGCGCCCCTGCCGGTCGAATACGTGCCCTACGGCGACGTCCCGTTCGGGGGCACGCGTCTCGATCGCCTGCGCGCGCTCGTCGCGACCCTCGAGGCCAATCGGTTCCGCGGAAGGATCGTCGTGGAATACTCGGTCGGGGATTTCTGCCTCACGGGCAGCCCTTCGGAAGGATTCGACGTTGCCGACCCGTCTGTCCAGCTGAGGAAGTGCGACATCGTCGGCAACCCGTTCGATGACGCGCTTTCGCCGGCGCAGCACCAGTCGGTGGATTTCGCCAACTTCGTCGCGACCTTGAAGCGGCGCAGCGGCGGTGCGATCGCCGTCGACACGGTCAATGCCGGCCGCCGCAGCGTGGTCGAGTATCCCGAGCAGACGGAGACGACCACGGCAGGCGCGTGGAACACGGTCGCGGCCCAGAACAACCGCGTCGAGATCAGGGTGGTGCCTGCCGAGTGACCGACCGCCGGCACAACGCAGAGGAGGCCGTGCTCGCGGCCCCCGGCGTCGTGGTCGCGAAAGACGCGGCCGAAGACCCGCAGGGGCGTGAATTCAGGCCACCGTCCTGGCTGTCGAACCCGCACGTCCAGTCCGTCTACCCGAGCTTGCCGTTCCGGCGCCCGGTGGTCTCCTGGCGCTGCCGGCGTCTCGCGGCCGCTTCGCGGCCCGTGCGGCTCGACTGCGGGGAGGGTGTCCGGCTTCTCGCGCATCACGCGACCCGGGAGCGAGCCGGGCACGCCGAAGCCTCGCGCGTCGCCGTGCTGCTGCATGGCTGGGAGGGCAGCTCGGACTCCCTGTACATCCTGTCGCTCGGCCAGTACCTGCTGGAGCGCGGTTTCGACGTGGTGAGGCTCAATCTGCGGGACCACGGCGGCAGTCACGGCCTCAATCCCGAGATCTTCCATTCCTGCCGCATCCAGGAGGTCGTGGGTGCGGTCAAGCGCATCCAGGAGACGAATCCCGGGCGCGGCCTCAATCTCGTCGGGTTCTCGCTGGGCGGGAATTTCTTCCTGCGCGTCGCGGCCCGCGCGCATGCGGCCGGACTGGAACTCGAGCAGGTCGTCTCCGTCTGCCCGGTGATGGATCCCGGGCACACGCTCGTGCGCCTCGAAGCTGGCTGGCCTGTGTATCGCCGCTACTTCGTGTGGAAGTGGCACAGGTCGCTCCGGCAGAAGCAGGCCGCGTGGCCGCAGATATACGACCTCTCCGAAGTGCAGGAAATGGACAACCTGACGGACATGACGGAGCACCTCGCGTGCAGGTACGGCGGTTATCCGTCGCTGGCGGAATACCTGCAGGGCTACGCAGTCACGGGCGACACTCTTTCGAGCATCCGCCACCCGACGCGCATCATCACGGCGGCCGACGATCCAATCATTCCCGCGGCGGACCTCGATCGCATCGCACGCCCGCCGGCGCTTACCGTCACCCGCACCACTCGCGGCGGCCACTGCGGCTACTACGATGCGGGGCGCGGCGGCACCTGGATAGAGCGCGAGATCTACGCGACGCTGAGCAGGAGGTAACGGGCCCGGGCGTCCGAGGAACTACGGCGCGACCGCGCCGCGCCGGGCCATCTCGGCGAGCCATCGGTCGTAACGCGCGGCGAGCGGCCCGTTCGGTCGCGGCAGGAAGGCTCGCTCGACGGGCACTGCCTGCCAGTCCGGCGGTTCGCCCGCCGCGAGGAAGGCCACACCCCGCGCGGTGGCTTCCCCGACCGCGTGGCGATGCACCGGGAGGCCGCAGAGGTCCGCGAGCGCCTGGCAGAGATAGTCGCAGCGGGCCATCCCGCCCGAAATCCTGGCGCCCTGCAGGGGCGCTGCGCGCCGCATCGCGTCGAGGTTCACGCGTAGCAGGAAGGCGATGCTCTCGACGAGCGCGGCGAGCTGGAGCGCCTCATCCCCGTCGCCGACGAATGCCACCGGAAAGCCCGGCAGCCAGAATGGAGCGCCGAGTCCGCCGACTCCGTTCATGAACAGCGGCACGTCGTCGCCAGGCCGCACGGCCAGCGTCCAGAGCGCGCGCTCGACGTCGAGCGCGGTGCGGCCGCGGAACCAGTCGATGGCGCTGCCGGCACCGTTGACCGTGCCCTCGTGGCTGTAGGCCGCGCCCGAGTCGTCCGAGCGCAGGACGCTGCGCAGCAGTCCCTCGGGCAGCGGCGCGCCGTGCGGTGCTGCGCGCTGCACGAATGCGCCCGTGCCGACGTTGACCAGCGCCACGTCGCCGTCGGGCCTGCCGAACGCGAACGCCGCCGCGGACTGGTCGCCAGTGCAGGCGGTGACCGCGATGCGCTGCGTGCCGACGCGCAGGTGGCCGTATGCGTGCCCCGTCGGAACGCAGTCGGGGAGGCACCGGCGCTCGATGCCGAATGCGTCCAGCAACGGCGGCGACCAGTCGAGTGTCGCGGGATCGAAGAGCAGCGTGCGCGATGCGTTGGCCGGGTCGACGACCTGCGGGCGCTCCTCGAGGAGACAGTTCAGCAGGTAACTCGACAGCGGCCCGAACACGAGGTCGCCACGGTCCGCCGCCCGCCGCACGCCGGGGACGTGATCGAGGCACCAGCGCAACTTGCTCGCGCCATAGTGCGGCGAAAGCACGAGGCCGGTCAGCCTTCGGATCTCACGGGCATGAGGCCGCATGCGCTCGAGCCAGGCCGCGTTACGCCGGTCCTGCCAGGAGATCGCGCCTGTGAGCGCGCGCCCGCTCGAGCGCTCCCAGCACACGATGGTGGAGCGTTGCGTGGCGAGGCCGGCGGCCCGGATGGCCCGTCCTGCGGCAGCAGGGGACTCACAGGCATCCAGCGCGGCACGCGTGAGCGAACTGGCGAGTTCGAGAGGATCCTGCTCGACGAATCCCTCGGCGTCGTGCCGCGTCGAGACCGGGACGTGCGACGCGGCGACTTCGTTTCCGAACCGGTCGAAAAGCAGCGCGCGGCTGCCGTGTCCGCCCTGGTCCATCGCCAGGACGAGCCACGGCGCGGGCTCGCTCACCACTTGCGCCGGCTCTCCTCGTAGGCCGTGCGCAGGCCCCGCACGGTCATGGTTTCGACGTACCGCGCGCCGAGGGACTGGCACGCCTGCGCAGTCTTGATGTCGCGCACCTCGTAGAGGGCCCAATCCCACGGCCCGGGCCACAGTGCCTGGATGCCCTCGGGCAGTCGCTCGATATTCGCGAACAGGAACTCCGGCGAGACTGCCGTTCGCCTCGGCCAGTGTTGCGTCGTCGTAGTCGGAGATTACCCAGCCAATGCGCGCGCCGGTCATGAGCCGCATGATCCTCAGGCTCGGCAGGTCGAAGGAGATCACCACGCAGCGATCGAGCAATGGTTTTACGACCTGCGCGACGCGCCGCAGGACGGTCTCGCGGCCGAAACGGCGCATGCTCGCGCGCTTGATTTCCACGTAGGCGGTCACGCCCTCCCAGCCGGCGAGCGCGTCCACGACCTGCTCGAGCGAGGGCGGATAAGTGAACGCGAACCGGTTGCCCAGGCGCTGGTTCTCGCCGACGGCTGTTTCCGCGAGCTCGGCCCAGTTCATGTCGTGCACGAGGTCTGGCCGGCCGCCGACACGTTCGAGGTCGGCGTCGTGAATGACGACCGGCACCTTGTCCGCCGTGAGCTGCACGTCGAACTCGACGTGCTTGACGCCCAGTTCAACGGCGGAGGCGAGCGATTGCAGCGTGTTCTCCGGAAACTCGGCCGCGTTGCCGCGGTGCGCGATGATCTCCGGAAGACTCGTCCCTGATGTCATGGCTGACCGGACCTCGCGTCGGTACGCTTCAGGCGTGCGGCGCGGCTTGCGCCTGGGCGGGGACAGACATCGCCCCGCCGCGCCGTTGGACTTAACCCGAGAAGGGGTGAGGACGACGCGGCGGAGCGATCGCGCACGTTGAGGCCAAGCGCGCGGGCGCATTGTGCTTACAACCATTGCGCGAGTCCAGAGGGTGCGCGGCGGGCGCCAGACGAAAAAAACCCCGCTGTTGCGGGGTCTGGTCATCTGGTGGCGCGCTCGGTTCCGTCTGCTCGTTGCCGTGCTTGAACCTTGCGCCCGAGTCGATTCGTTTCTCTTGTTTCCCTTTTGATTCTCTCTTGTCGTTCCGGACTTTCGATCAATCCCCAGTCACTCCCAAGTCATCCCCCGGCGGAAACTCTTCCCTTGTCCCTCGTCATCGCCCGTTCCATCACCCATCACACGAGGACGCTGAAGAAGAAGCAATGACCGTGCCAGTTGCAATGCAGCGTCGCCGAATCAACGGCTTATGCGTGCGCTTGCCCGTCGCGCAGGGCCGTAGGCGCATTTCCCGGGCGATTGCGTAAAGGAAATCGACAGGCCCGGCACGGTCCGCGAAACCGGCGCGCACGCGCCGCGACGGGCGCCGGACGGACGTGACGCGGCGCTCAGAACGCGTTGATCCCGGTCAGCTCGCGCCCGACGGTGAGCTGGTGGATCGTCTCGGTTCCCTCGTAGGTGATGACGCTCTCGAGGTTGAGCGCGTGCCTGATCGGCACGTACTCGGCGCTGATGCCGGCGCCGCCGAGGATGTCGCGCGCGTCGCGCGCAACGTCGAGTGCCATGCGGCAGTTGTTCCACTTGGCGAGCGACACGTGCGACGGGCTCATCGTGCCCGCGTCCTTGAGCCGTCCGAGCTGCAGGGAGAGCAGCTGCGCCGTGGTGATACCGCGGGCCATCTCCGCGAGGCGGATCTGCACGGTCTGGGTCGCGGCGAGCGGGCGTCCGAAGAGCACCCGGGACTGCGAATAGTCGAGTGCCTGCGCGAGGCACGCCTGTGCCGCGCCGATCACGCCCCAGGTGATGCCGTAGCGGGCCTGGGTCAGGCAGGAGAGCGGCGCCTTGATGCCCACGGTGCTGCCGGGGAGCATGTTCGCGTCGGGCACGACCACGTCCTCGAGGAAGATCGCGCCGGTGATGGATGCGCGCAGCGAGAACTTCTTCTCGATCTCCGGCGCCGCGAGGCCCTTCGTCCCCTTTTCCACCAGGAAGCCTCGCATGCCTTCCTCGGTCTTCGCCCAGATGACGAAGAGGTCCGCGATCGGCGAATTGGTGATCCACATCTTCGCGCCGTTCAGGACCCAGTCGCCGCCGCGGCGCTTCGCGTGCGTCTTCATGTTCGCCGGGTCGGAACCGCCGTGGGGTTCCGTGAGGCCGAAGCATCCGAGCACCTCGCCCGTCGCCATGCGCGGCAGGTACGCCTGCTTCTGCGCCTCGCTGCCGTAGGTGTGGATCGGGTACATGCACAGGCTCGACTGCACGGAGACGAAGCTCCTCAAGCCCGAATCGCCGCGCTCGAGTTCCTGGCAGATCAGCCCGTAGCTCACCGCGTTCATGCCGGCACAGCCGTAGCCCTCGAGCGAGCTGCCGAGCAGCCCGAGCCCGGCGAGTTCGGCAACGAGCTCCTTCGGGAACGTGTGGTCTTCGAAATGATGCTGGATGATCGGCAGGACCTTGTCGTCCACCATGCGGGCGACCGAGTCCTGCACCATCTGTTCCTCTTCGGTGAGCAGGCCGCGCACGTCGAAGAGGTCTACGGGATTCAGGGCGCGAGCGGATTTCCTGTTGCGCGATTCGGCGGAAGGTGAGGCCACGGGGTGCTCCCGATCGGTGTGTTGCTGGGTGAGGACCCCTATTCTCTGGAAACCGGGACCCGGCTGCAAAGAAAACCGGCCGTTCGACGTTGCCACTGGTCGCGTGTCGGGACATCATTGCGCCATTCGATGTCCATCCACCGCCGGAACCCTGTCGTTCCGGCAAGCCCGGGAGCACATGCACATGCTGACGCGCAGTAAAGCTGGAATCATGTCGGTCGTCGCGGCGTCGGTCGTGCTCGCGGGGTGCGCGTCCGTCCAGGATTTCGGCACCAATCCCGAAAAGCAGAAGACGCGACAGGGAACGGCCATCGGGGCCGTCGGCGGTGCCGCGGTCGGCCTGATCGTGGGGGGAGGGTGGAAGGGAGCGCTCATCGGCGCGGGTGTCGGCGCGCTCGCCGGCGGCATGGTCGGCAATTATCAGGACAAGCAGGAAGCGAAGCTGCGGCAGCAAATGTCTGGTACCGGCGTCGAGGTCGTGCGCATGGGCGACAACCTCACGCTCAGCATGCCGGGCAACGTCACCTTCGCCTTCGACAGCGCCAAGCTGAACCCGCAGTTCGACCCGGTACTGGACAAGCTGGCCCAGACGCTCATCGAGTACAACAAGACCGTGATCCAGATTGCCGGGCACACCGACAGCACCGGCAGCCACGAGTACAACATGAAGCTGTCGCTGCAGCGAGCCGACAGCGTGAAGGCCTACCTCGCGAGCCATGGCGTGCCGGCAGCCCGGCTGGTCACGCTCGGCGCGGGCCCGGACTACCCGATCGCGTCGAACGACACGGAAGAGGGGCGCGCGCAGAACCGTCGCGTCGAGATCACGATCGTCCCGGTGACCCAGGAGACCCTGGACCAGGCGAAGTAGAAGGGCCCTCGCTTATTCCGCGACGACCAGCTTCCGCAGCTTCTTGATCGCGTTGGCTTCGACCTGGCGGATGCGCTCGGCCGAGACGCCGTACTGCTCCGCGAGGTCGTGCAGCGTAGCCTTGGGCTCGTTCATCCACCGCGCCCGCAGGATCGCCTGGCTGCGATCGTCGAGCTGTGCCATCGCGGCCGCCATTTTCTCGCTCACATCCTCGTCCCACTCCGCGTGCTCGACGGCGAGCGCCGGGTCTGCGTCGGGCGCGGGCAGGTAGGCCGACGGCGACCAGGCTTCCTCGTCCTCGTCGGCATCGGTGGCCGGGTCGAACGACAGGTCGCGTGACGCGAGGCGGCGTTCCATCTCGGTGACTTCGTCGGTGGTCACGCCGAGCTCGCGGGCCACGGTCCGGGTCTCCTCGGCGGTGAGCCAGCCGAGATTGCGCTTGTACTTGCGCAGGTTGAAGAACAGCTTGCGCTGCGCCTTGGTCGTGGCGACCTTGACCAGGCGCCAGTTGCGGAGCACGTATTCGTGTATCTCGGCGCGGATCCAGTGCACGGCAAACGACACCAGCCGCACGCCCACCGCCGGGTCGAACCGCTTGACGGCCTTCATGAGGCCGACGTTGCCTTCCTGGACGAGGTCACCCATCGGCAGGCCATAGCCCGTGTAGCCGCGGGCGATGTGCACCACGAATCGCAGGTGCGAGAGCACCAGCTGCCTCGCGGCCTCGACGTCATTCTCGCCGTGGAATCGCCGGGCGAGCGCGCTCTCATCCTCGCGGCTCAGCACCGGAATGCGGCCGATCGCGTCGAAATACGCGTCGAGGCTGCCGATCGGGCCCGTGAGGGCGAGTTCAGCGGGGCTGCGGCGGACGATCGCGGTGGCGGTCATGTGCTTAAAAAGTCTCCCCAGGCAACGACTGCAGATATTAGCAGTCAGGCAATTAGAGTGCTAAATACCCGGGAAGTTCAGCCCCCAAACCCGGGGCGATGAGCAAAAAAATTGCTTCTAAATCATGTATTTATTGTCGAAATGGAGCGGATGGCAGCCGCGACGCCCAGTGCAGGCGAGGCTGATGCCGCCCGCCGTCTTCGTGCCATCCCCTGACCGCTATCCGCTTCCGCTCCAGCGTCCGCTTCCGCGATCCGCTATTTCGGCTCGATCCCGCGCAGTTCCCGGGTTGCGACGATGAACGAGCCGAGCCAGCCGAGCACCGCACCGCCTGCGACCAGGATCAGGCTCGCCAATGGGTCGAGTCCGTGAAGCGTAAATCCGCTGCCGTAGAGCCCGGCGATGCGGCGCACCGGGTCGGCCAGCACGATGACGACGAGGGCAACGATCAGCCAGGCGATGACGCCGCCGCCGAGCCCGTACCACACGCCGCTGTAGAGGAACGGGCGCCGCACGAACGCGTCACTGCCGCCGACCAGCTTGGTGACCTCGATCTCGCCGCGCCGGTTCTCGATGTCGAGCCGGATCGTATTACCGACGATGACGAGGATGCCGAGCGCGAAGAGTCCGGCGGCCAGGAACACGACCCTCCGTACCACGTCCAGGATCCCGTTGAACCGGCTGACCCACTCGGTGTCGAGCTGGACGATGTCCACGCCCGGCAGGAGCTTGAGTTCGGCGGTGAGCGTCGCGACGTGCCCGGAATCGCGAAATTCCTCGGCCGGCCGGACGATGAGCGCGTGGGGCAGGGGGTTGTCCTTGAGCGCGTCGAGCGCCTCGCCGAAGCCCGAGTTGCGGCGGAATTCCGCGAGCGCCTTGTCGGCCGGGACCAGGGTGACTTCGGCCACGTCGCGGCGCTTCCTCACCCGCTCAGCGACGGACTTCGCGTCGTCGAGGCTCGCCGACTGCTTCATGTAGACGGACACGTCGAGCGCGTTGCTCCAGCCGCCGCTCGCTTCGCGAACGTTCTGCACCATCACGCTCAGGCAGGCCGGCAGTGCGAGCGCGATGCCGATCACGAGCACGGTGAGCAGCGTGGCGAACGGCTGCTGCCAGAGCCTTCCGAGCGACCCCACCATGGTCTGCACGTGACGTTCGAGCCACCGGTTCATGATTGCTCGCCGCGCGCGACGATGATCGACGGCAGCGGGGGAGGCGCATATTCGCCGCCCGCGACACGACCGCCCTCGATCACCACTCGCCGCACCCCGTAGAGCCCGATCAGGTGCACGTCATGCGTCGCGACCAGCACGGTGACGCCCACCTCGTTGAACCGCTTGAAGATGTTCATGATCTCGACCGCGAGATCCGGGTCCAGGTTTCCGGTCGGCTCGTCGGCGATCAGCAGCGATGGCTTGCCGACGATCGCGCGCGCGATTCCGACGCGCTGCTGCTCGCCGGTGGAGAGCTCGATCGGCCTGATCCGCTCGCGGCCGAGCAGCCCCACCTGGTCGAGCGCCGCGCGAACGCGCTTGTCGATCTCCTTCTCCTGCACGCCGGCGATCACGAGCGGCAACCCCACGTTGTCGTAGACCGGCCGGTCCATGAGCAGCTTGTGGTCCTGGAAGACGATGCCGATGTCGCGACGGAACGGCGGGATCTTCGAGCGCGGCAGGGTCGCCGTGTTCTGGCCATTCACCATCAGCGTCCCGCGCGTGGGACGCTCGATCACGGCGATGAGCTTGAGGAGCGTGCTCTTGCCGGCGCCCGAGTGCCCGGTGAGGAACACCATCTCGCCGCGCCCGACGGCCAGCGAGAGGTTCGAGATGGCCTCGCGCCCGTTCGGGTAGCGCTTCCAGACATTTTCGAAGCGGATCATGCGGCTTCGCCGCCGGCGCGGGCAGGGGAGAGCACGGCGTCCACGAATGACGTCGCGTCGAACACGCCGAAGTCGTCGGCCGTCTCGCCGATCCCGACATAGCGCATGGGAATGCCGAGCCGGTCGGCGATGGCGAAAACGATGCCGCCCTTCGCCGTGCCGTCGAGCTTCGTGAGCACGAGGCCCGTGACGCCGAGTGCCTCGTTGAACTGCCGCGCCTGCGAGAGCGCGTTCTGGCCCTGCCCCGCGTCGAGCACCAGCAGCACTTCGTGCGGCGCTTCCGGGTCGAGCCGGCCGAGCACGCGCTTTACCTTGCGGAGTTCGTCCATCAGGTTGCTCTGCGTGTGCAGTCGTCCCGCGGTGTCGGCGATGAGGACGTCCGCGCCGCGAGCCTGCGCGGACTGCATGGCGTCGAAGATCACGGCCGCGGGATCGGCGCCCGCGGCCTGCGCGATCACCGGCACGCCGTCGCGGTCGCCCCAGATCTGCAGTTGCTCGATCGCGGCGGCGCGAAATGTATCGCCGGCCGCGAGCACCACCTTGCGTCCCTCGCCGGCGAGACGACGCGCGAGCTTGCCGATGGTCGTGGTCTTGCCGGAGCCGTTCACGCCGACCACCAGGATCACGAACGGCCGCTTCGTCGCGTCGATGGCGAGGGGACGGGCGACCGGCTCCACGATGCCGAGCATGGACCGGCGCAGCGCCTCGAGCAGCGCGTCGAGATTGCCGAGTTCCTTGCGCGACACCTGCCCGCGCAGGCCGCCGAGGATCTTTTCGGTGGTCTCGATGCCGACGTCGGCGGCGATGAGGCGCGTCTCGAGTTCGTCGAGCACGGCGTCGTCGATCCGGCCGCCGGGCAGGAGGTTCGCGAGGTCGTAGGTGAGCCACGAATCGCCGCGGTTGAGCTTCGAGCGCAGCCGCGCGATGAAGCCGGACTGCTTCGCGGCGGGTTCAGGCGCGACCTCGTCTGCCTTTTTAGTCTTGAAGCTGAAGAGTGCCATGACCGGGATCGCGGGACGGGGCAGTGATTGTAGCGGATGGGTCGCGCGGCGAGCGTCGCGGGTAAGATCACGATCGAGCCCCGCCGTTCCACGCAGAGGACCGCGCAGTCCCGCCGATGAAGTCCAGGAGCCCGAAGGCCCAGCGATCGAAGGCCGCCGATGCAGGATCGGGCGGCACGCTGCGTGTCATAGGCGGCGCGTGGCGCGGCCGGAAGATTCACTTCCCCCCGGTGGAGGCGATCCGGCCCACGCCCGACCGGGTGCGCGAAACCGTCTTCAACTGGCTGCAGCAGGACATTTCGGGCGCGCACTGCCTCGATCTCTACGCGGGCAGCGGCGCGCTCGGGCTCGAGGCGCTGTCGCGTGGCGCCGCGCGCGTGGTCCTGGTGGACGTGGAGGCTGCGGTGATCCGGCACCTGTCGCAGACCCTGGAGGCGCTGGGCTGCGAACGTGGGCAGGTCGTGCACTCCGATGCCGCACGGTTTCTCGCCGGCACCCCGGAGCCCTTCGACGTCGTGTTCCTGGACCCGCCGTATGCCGACCGGGCGCTTTTCGACGTCTGCAAGCTGCTCGACCAGCGGGGCTGGTTGCGGCCGGGCGGGCTCGCGTACCTGGAGGACCCGGCCTCGGCGGGGACACCGCAGTTGCCCGCGGGCTGGACACTGCTTCGCAGCAAGCGGGCGGGCGAGGTGGGCTATCATCTCGCGCGTCGTGATCCCTCCTCTGGCGGATAGCGAGGCCAAATGGGCAGTCGTGCGATGTACCCGGGGACGTTCGATCCCCTGACGAATGGCCACGACGACCTCGTGCGCCGTGCCTGCCGGATCTTCGACCACGTGGTCGTGGCCATCGCCGCCAATCCAGGCAAGGCGCCGCTCCTGCCGCTCGAGCAGCGCATGGACCTCGCGCGCCGCGTCCTCGCGGACGTGCCGAACGTGGAGGTTGCCGGTTACACCGGGCTCACCGTCGAGTTCGCCCGCAAGCACGGGCTGAACGCCATCGTGCGAGGGCTGCGGGCGGTCTCCGACTTCGAGTTCGAGTTCCAGCTCGCGACCATGAACCGACATCTCTCGGACAAGGTGGAGACCGTCTTCCTGACGCCGACCGAGCGGTTCAACTTCGTCTCCTCGACGCTCATACGCGAGATCGCGAGCTTCGGCGGGGACATTCGCGAATTCGTGCACCCCGCGGTCGCCGAGGCGCTCGCGGCCCGATTCGCCAAATAGTCCGCGCTCCCGCGCCCGGCCGGCCCGCGCGCGCAGTCGGCGCCTGGACCGGCGATTCCGCTGCGTGAATCAGCCATCTTGCGTTCGATTCTCGCCGTGCAGGGCGCCTGCTTCGCGACCAGCATGGCCGCGGAGGACTTACACGCGTGTCGATGCAGGACTGGCCCGAGCTGGAACGCCCCCGCGAGAAGCTGCTCCGGCAAGGCGCCGCCGCGCTGTCGGAGGCGGAACTACTCGCGATACTGCTGCAAACAGGGACGCCCGGGCGCTCGGCGCTCGACATGGCGCGCGGACTGCTCGGCGAGTTCAGGTCGCTGCGTGGCCTGCTGACCGCCGAGCGGCAGGCGCTCTGCCGCGTGCGCGGCCTCGGCAGCGCCAAGTACGCGCTGCTGCAGGCCTCGCTCGAGCTCTCGCGCCGGCATTACGCGGAGCTCATGCAGATGGGACCCGCGCTCGGCAATCCGCGCGCCACGCGCGAGTTCCTGCGGGCGCGGCTGCGCGACCGGGACCACGAGGTCTTCTGCTGCCTGTTCCTCGACAATCGCCACCGCGTCATCTGCTTCGACGAGGTCTTCCGCGGCACGATCGACGGGGCGAGCGTGCATCCGCGCGACGTCGTGAAACTCGCGCTCGCGCGCAATGCAGCCGCGGTGATCCTCGCCCACAACCACCCGTCCGGCGTCGCCGAGCCCAGCCAGGCAGACGAGATGATCACCGGCCGGCTGCGCGACGCGCTGGCGCTCGTCGACATCCGGGTACTCGACCACATCGTCGTGGGCGACGGCGCCTGCGTATCGTTCGCGGAGCGGGGGCTGCTTTGAGTGCCGGGGCGTGGCGTGGAAAGGCTGCCGACCAGGCTCCCAGTCCGCCCGCGAGCCGAAATAATGAATAGAAACAGGCGCATATAATCATCCGGTCGCGCCGGCGCCACGGCTGTCCGCCGTCCGGTCCGGGCCGTTCTTTGGTCATGGCTGCAACCGCCCGGACGCGGCCCGGCCTTGCCTCCAGTCCCTGCCGCTGGTATAAAACGCGGCTCGTTTACGCGGGAAGCGGTCAAGCCCTCCCGCCCTGAGGATCAAGCCATGTCGAAAGTCTGTCAGGTCACCGGCAAACGGCCGATGAGCGGAAATACCGTATCGCACGCCAACAACCGGACGCGTCGCCGCTTCCTGCCGAACCTGCACGCCCAGCGTTTCTGGCTCGAGTCGGAAAAGCGCTGGGTCAGCCTGCGCGTGTCGGGCAACGGCATGCGCACGATCGACAAGAAGGGCCTCGAGGTCGTCGTAGCCGAGCTGCGGGCCCAGGGCGTCAAGGTCTGAACCGGAGCACCTGAGCCATGCGCGACAAGATCAAGCTGCTTTCGACTGCCGGCACCGGTCACTTCTACACCACGACCAAGAACAAGCGTCTCCACCCGGAGAAGCTCGAGATCAAGAAGTTCGACCCGAAGGCGCGCAAGCACGTGACCTACAAGGAAGCCAAGATCAAGTAAGGCGCATTCGCCTGCTGGTCTCGTGAAAAACCCGCCACCCGGCGGGTTTTTCTTTCTTACTATCCCCTGGTCACGAGTCACTGGCCGCTTCCTCCGTGCCCGAACTTCCCGAAGTCGAGACCACGCGCCGCGGCATTCGCCCGGCGCTCGCAGGCCGGTCGGTGACCGGCATGGTGCTGCGCGAGCGCAGGCTGCGCTGGCCGGTACCGCGCGGACTGCCTGCCAGGCTCGCGGGGCAGCGGATACTCGACGTCCGGCGACGCGCCAAGTACCTGCTCATCGATCTCGAGCGCGGCACGCTCATCGCGCACCTCGGCATGTCCGGCAGCCTGCGCATACTGCCGGCCGATACGCCGCCGCTCGCGCACGATCACTACGACCTCGTGCTCGACTCAGGTTCCTGCCTGCGCTTCAACGATCCGCGGCGCTTCGGTTGCCTGCTCTGGGTGACCGGCGACGCCGGGCAGCACCGCCTGCTCGCGCGCCTCGGCCCCGAGCCGCTCGACAAGGGCTTCGACGCCGCTTACCTCGCATCCAAAGCGCGCGGCCGCCGCGTGGCCATCAAGCAGTTCCTGATGGACCAGCAGGTGGTCGTGGGGGTGGGCAACATCTACGCGAGCGAGTCGCTCTACCGCGCCGGCGTGGACCCTCGTCGTGCGGCCGGCCGCGTGCCCCGGGCGAAACTCGAGCGGGTGGTCGCGGCGGTGCGCGAGGTGCTCCGCGCCGCCATCCGTCACGGCGGCACGACACTGCGCGACTACGTGAATGCCGACGGCGCACCCGGCTATTTCCGCCAGGACCTGTTCGTCTACGAGCGCGCGGGCCAGCCGTGCCGGCGCTGCGGGAGTGCGATCCGACAGGTCGTCCAGGGCCAGCGGTCCACCTACTTCTGTCCGGCGTGCCAGGGCTAACGGCTGGTTATGGCCTGAGACTTTGCGCGAAAACCCGGGACTGCTCCTTTGCGGCTGCGGCCCGCGCCGCCCCATAATGCGCCCATGACAGCGTCAGTCCCGATGCGTGTGCTGCTCGGCGTTACGGGCGGCATCGCTGCGTACAAGAGCGCGGAAATCGTGCGCCGGTTGCGCGAGCGCGGCGCCGAGGTGCAGGTCGTGATGACGGCCGGCGCCTGCCGGTTCGTCACCCCGCTCACGTTCCAGGCGCTGTCGGGCCGCCCCGTGCGCACCGACCTCTGGGACGAGGCCGCCGAAGCCGCGATGGGCCACATCGAGCTCGCACGCTGGGCTGACCGGATCCTGGTCGCCCCGGCGACGGCCGACTTCATCGGCCGCCTCGCGCACGGCCTCGCCGACGACCTGCTCACGACACTCTGCCTTGCGACCGGCGCGCCGGTCTCGATCGCACCTGCCATGAACCGCCTGATGTGGGCAAATGCCGCGACGCGCGCCAACGTCGAACTGCTGCGCACGCGCGGCATTGCGATCCTCGGCCCCGGCGAGGGCGACCAGGCCTGCGGCGAAACCGGTCCCGGCCGGATGCTGGAGCCCGGGGAACTGGTCCAGCGCCTGCTGTCCTCCACGGAGCGTGCAGCGTCCCGCACCGGACTGCTCGCGGGCCGCAAGGTGCTGATCACGGCCGGACCGACGCGCGAGCGCATCGACCCGGTGCGCTTCATCACGAATCGCAGTTCGGGGAAGATGGGGTATGCGGTCGCGGAAGCCGCGCGCGATGCCGGTGCCGAGGTCGTTCTCGTGAGCGGTCCCGTGAATCTCCCGGCGCCGGCGGGCGTGCGCCGCGTGTGCGTCGAGACGGCCGAGCAGATGATGGCGGCGGTCGTCGCCGACCTGCCCGGCACGGAGGTCTTCATCGCTGCTGCGGCCGTGTCCGACTACCGGCCGGTGCAGGTCTCGGCCGAAAAGATCAAGAAGACCAGCGACTCGCTGCTGCTCGCCCTGTCGCGCACCCCGGACATCCTTGCGACCGTGGCGGCCGGCAGTCCGCGGCCGTTCGTGGTCGGCTTCGCGGCCGAGACGCAGAACGTCGAACGCAACGCGCTCGCCAAGCTCGAGGGCAAGCGCCTCGACATGATCGCGGCGAACCAGGTCGGCGACGGTCTCGCGTTCGACTGCGACGACAATGCGCTCACGGTGTACTGGCGAGGCGAACGGCGCGAGCTGCCGCGCGCCGGCAAGGCGGAACTCGCGGCCAGGCTGATCGGCGTGATCGCCGAGCGATTCGAAGCCGCGCGCAGCGGTGCCGGATCCGCGGCCGCAGTCGCGGCGCGTCCGTCCGGCGGCGTCGCGGCGGGATGACCGGGCACGCAAAGCCGCGCGCCCTCAAGGTCCGCATCCTGGATGCGAGGATCGGCCGCGAGATTCCGCTGCCGCACTACGCGACCTCGGGTTCGGCCGGCCTCGACCTGCGTGCCTGCCTCGACGCGCCCCTCACGCTGGCGCCCGGCCAGGCCGAACTGATTCCCACGGGCCTCGCGATCCACCTCGATGACGCGGGCCTTGCCGCCGTTCTGCTGCCGCGCTCGGGCCTCGGCCACAAGCACGGCATCGTACTCGGCAACCTGGTGGGGCTGATCGACTCGGACTACCAGGGGCAGGTCATGGTCTCCTGCTGGAATCGCGGGCAAGTCGCATACACGATCGCGCCTGGCGAGCGCATCGCGCAGATGGTGGTCGTCCCGGTCGTGCAGGTGGAATTCGAGATCGTGGACAGCTTCACCGAGAGCCGTCGCGGCGCCGGGGGCTTCGGCAGCTCGGGAGCTAGTTGAGCCCCTTCAGTTCCCTGAAGCGCGCGATGTCGGAGTCGAACTCGCTGCGCAGCCGCTGCTGCTCTTCCGTGTTCTTCGCGAGTTCCTCCTGGTACACATGGAGGCCATTGACCGTGTTCACGATGTCCTCCGCGATGTGGTCGGGGAGGGGAGGGGCGTTCTTCGCGTCGCTGTACGGCCTGAATCGCTGGACGTCCTGCAGGAGGCGCGCCTCGCGCTCCTTCAGGTTCACGATGTACTGGTCGGTGACATGGGCCTGCTGCACCAGCAGTTCCAGCCGCTGGTCACGCAGGCGCTCGATGTCGGCGACGGAAAGATACGTCGCGAGCAACGTCTTGTCGCGGGCCGCCGCCGCCGCCCGGGCGTCTTCCGCCGCTTTCTGTGCGGCGACGTCCTTCAGGGATTCGCGCCCCGGGATGACGCGAACCACCCGGCCTGCCGAGTCCAGGACCTCGATGTCCTGTTCCATGCACTCCTCGGGGATGCTCTGTCCGACGTAGTTGCGCCCGTTGGTGTCCCGGCAGCGGTAGAAGGCCTCGCGCGCCTCGGCACTACCTGCAGCATTCGCCGGTGACGCGAGCAGCGGCGCCTGGATCGCCAGGACGAGGACGGTGACCAGCCTCTGGTGCCTTTGCATGATCGGGATTCTGCCCCGACGGGGCGTCCTGGCCTATTTTCGCACGTCCGGTTTGTGAACTATGTCAAATCACGGGGCGATTCACACCCCGTAACGATCGCGGTACGCCCGGACCGCCGCGAGCGTCACGCCGTCGCCCCGCGACTCGAGGTGGTCCATGAGGTCGCGCAGCCGGAGCACGCTCACGACCGGCAGGCCGTAGGAGTCGCGCACCTCCTGGACCGCGGAGCGCTCTCCCTGGCCGCGCTCCTCGCGGTCGAGCGCGATCAGCACGCCCGCCGGCGTCGCGCCGTGGGCGCGGATGATCTCGACCGACTCGCGGATGGCGGTGCCCGCCGTGATCACGTCGTCCACGATGAGCACCCGCCCCGCGAGCGGCGCGCCGACGATCATGCCGCCCTCGCCGTGTTCCTTGGCCTCCTTGCGGTTGAACGCGTAGGGCAGGTTCATGCCCTCGTGCTCCGCGAGCGCGGCCGCCGTCGTCGTCACGAGCGGGATGCCCTTGTAGGCCGGACCGAACAGCATGTCGAACTGGACGCCCGACAGCGCCGCGGCCCGCGCGTAGTGGCGGCCGAGCGATGCGATCGCGCGGCCGGTATTGAAGAGGCCGGCGTTGAAGAAGTACGGGCTTACGCGCCCGGACTTGAGCGTGAACTCGCCGAAGCGCAGCACGCCGAGGTCCAGGCAGAGTCGAATGAAGTCGGGCTGTTGCATGGGGCTACTTTATACTGCGCGCCCATGCGCATCGTCACCCTGAACGCAAACGGCATCCGCTCGGCCCGGACCAAGGGTTTCTTCGAGTGGATGGGCAAGCAGGACGCCGACGTCGTCTGCGTGCAGGAAACGAAGGCCCAGCGCAATCAGCTCGCGGACCCGGTGTTCCACCCGGCGGGCTATCACTGCCACTACGTGGACGCCGAGAAGAAGGGTTACAGCGGCGTCGCGATCTACTCGAAGGCGAAGCCGGTCGAGGTCGTCGCTGGATTCGGCTCGCGGGAGTTCGACGCCGAAGGCCGCTACATCGAGGCGCGCTTCAAGGGCCTGAGCGTGGTGTCGGTGTACCTGCCCTCGGGCTCCTCGGGCGAGGAGCGGCAGCAGGCCAAGTTCCGCTTCCTCGCCGAATTCATGCCGCACCTGCGCTCGCTCGCGCGCCGGCGCCGCGACTACGTCCTCTGCGGCGACTGGAACATCGCCCACAAGGAAATCGACCTCAAGAACTGGCGCTCCAACCAGAAGAACTCGGGGTTCCTTCCCGAAGAGCGCGCGTGGATGGACGAACTCCTCGGCGATGCGCGGTACGTGGACGCATTCCGCGAGGCGGACCCGCGCCCCGAGCAGTACACGTGGTGGTCGAACCGCGGCCAGGCCTGGGCGAAGAACGTGGGCTGGCGCATCGATTACCAGGTGATGAGCCCGGGGCTGCGAGGCAGCGTCGCGCGCGCCGGAATCTACAAGGCGCAGCGGTTCTCGGACCACGCGCCGCTCGTGATCGACTACGGCCTGTGAGCGGGCCTGCCACCGGCGCGGAGAAGGCGACAGCGGAGGGAGGCGCCGCCGCTCGCTCGTGGCGGCACGGCTGGCTCGCCGCCATGCGCGCATACCGCAATCCGCGCGTGTTCGCCATGCTGTTCCTGGGATTCTCCGCGGGCCTGCCGTTCATGCTCGTCTTCTCGACGCTCTCGGCGTGGCTGCGCGAGGCGGGCATCGAGCGGGCGACGATCGGCATGCTGTCGTGGGTCGGAATCATCTACTCGGTCAAGGTCTTCTGGGCGCCAGTCGTGGACCGGCTGCAGCTGCCGGTGCTCGGACGGCTGCTCGGCCGCCGCCGCAGCTGGATGCTGGTCGCGCAGGCAGGCATCGCGATCGGGCTCGCCAACATGGCGCACATGGATCCCGTGGGGCACCTCGGCACCGTTGCGGCACTCGCGCTCCTGGTCGCGTTCAGTTCCGCGACCCAGGACATTTCGGTGGACGCGTGGCGCATCGAGGCCGCACCGCCGCTCATGCAGGGCGCGATGGCCGCGGCCTACCAGCTCGGCTATCGAATTGCGATCATGGTCGCGAGCGCGGGCGCGCTGTGGATCGCTGCCGACCGCGGCTGGATGGCCGCGTACACGACGATGGCCATGCTCGTCGGCGTCGGCATCGTGACGACGCTCCTGATCCCCGAGCCCGAGCCGCGCGCCGCGCGCGAGTCACTCGACCAGGAGCAGCGCGTCATCGACTGGCTCGAGCGCAAGGCCCACTGGCCGCAGACGTTCAGGCGGCTGGGTGCGTGGTTCGTCGGCGCGGTCGTCTGCCCGTTCATCGACTTCATCACGCGCTACGGCTCGCGGCTCGCGATCCTGATGCTCGCCTTCATCGCGACCTACCGGCTCGCGGAGTTCGCGATGGGCGTGATGACGAATCCGTTCTACCTGGACATCGGGTTCTCGCTCAAGGAGATCGCCGCGATCGCCAAGGGATTCGGAGTGTTCATGTCGCTGCTGGGGACGCTGATCGGCGGCATTGCCGTCGCGCGCCTGGGGCTCGTGCGCACGCTCGCGCTCGGCAGCGTGCTCATCATCTCGGCAAATCTCATGTTTGCGGCCTTCGCGTGGGCCGGCCGGCCGAGCATCGCCGGCCTCGCCGTCGTCATCAGTGCCGACAACATCGCGATGGGCATCGCGGGCACGGCGCTCATCGCGTATCTCTCGAGTCTCACGAGCGCGTCGTACACCGCGACGCAGTACGCGCTCTTCTCCTCGGTGTATGCGTTACCCGGAAAGCTGCTGATGGGCACCTCGGGCTTCGTGGTCGATGCGGTCGGCTACCCGACGTTCTTCGTCTACACCGCGGTGCTTGGATTGCCGGCCCTCGTGATGCTCTTCCTGGTCACTCGGCGCCAGCGGGGAAGTGACCGGCGGATAGCGGATAGCGGATAGCGGATGGTGGAAGAGGTCGATCTCGCAAGGGTGATCTGCCCGCTGCACGAGCTCGCCGATCCAGGCGCGCGGGGATTCACGATGGGCGGAGGCGACTGGCCGCTGCGCGGATTCGTCGTGCGCCGCGGCAGCCTGGTCCGGGCCTACGTGAACCACTGCCCCCACGCGGGGTTTCCGCTCAACTGGACGCCGGACGCCTTCCTCGCTCCGGAGTCGCCGCTGATCCTGTGCTCGATGCACGGAGCGCTTTTCGAAATCGACTCGGGCCTGTGTGTTTCCGGTCCCTGCGAGGGACTCGGGCTGCGCACGCTGCGCGTGCGCGTTCATCGCGGCTACGTGCTGCTGGAGGATGGAGTGCCACTGGAGGAGCCCGCCGACCTCGGCAGGTGAAATGGCGACAGCGCGGGCGCCGGCTCGATCAGTAGCGGTCGGCGTCCTCGGCCTCGGGAAGTTCGACTTCGGAGTAGCCGCCGGCTTCGCCGCGATCCACGAACTGCAGCGGGTCGGACCAGGGACGGGCGCTGCCCGGCTCGGCCTCGTATTCGTTCTCGGTGTCCTCGGGTTCGACGTCGAGCGAGCCGGTCCAGTCCTCGGATGGTTCCGTGGCCTCGAATTCACCCTCGACCCACTCCTCGACCTCGAGTTCCTCGACGGTGCCGTCGAAGTACTGGATCTCGATCGTGCGATCGTCGCGGTCGATGGCGACGACTTCGAACGAGTCTCCTCCGGGGCGCCGATACCACTGGCCAATGATGGGTGCGAGCTTCGCCATGGTCTCAACCTCTACCGATCGCGGTGCGTGTATCCTCTGATCAACCGTGCCTTACTTGTAGTCCTGCGCGGGGACGAGTTCAAGTAGCGGAATGCGCTGACAGTCAATGTTCGACGAACTGGTCAAATTCTTCGTTGTCCTGCTGGTGGTCGTCGAGCCGCTGTCGCTGCTGCCCGTGCTCGCGGGGCTGACCGAAGGCGCCGACGAGGGTTACCTGCGCCGCATGTCGGTCAAGGCGGTCGCCATCTCCAGCGTCGTCTGCCTGGTGTTCGCCGCAGCCGGCATGAAGCTGCTGCAGGTCCTCGGTATCAGCGTGGACGCCTTCAAGGTGGGCGGCGGCATCCTGCTCTTCCTCCTCGCGGTGGAAATGGTGTTTGCCCGGCCTTCGGGCCTGCGCTCGATCACGCCGGGCGAGGACGAGGAAGCGCACCACCGTGGCGACATCTCCGTGTTTCCGCTCGCCTTTCCGCTGATTGCAGGTCCCGGCGCGATCGCGACGATACTGCTCGCGTTCGCCGGCGTTCCGCCCGGCTCGCTGCAGTTCCTGGCACAGGTCGGCGTGATCGTGCTCGTGCTCGCGCTCACCCTGTCGCTGATGCTGCTCACCGGCCCCGTGATGCGCGTGATCGGCGTGACCGGCGGGGCGGTGATGAGCCGGGTGCTCGGCGTGCTGCTCGCGGCGCTCGCCTCGCAGTTCGTGCTCGACGGGATCCGGGGCGCTATCGCTTCCTGAACGAAAGGTCCCAGGTCCCGTGACCGAGGCGATGGCCGCGGTTCTCGAACCGCGTCAGCGGTCGGCTGTCCGGTCGCGGCGCGTAGCCGGCGTCGAACTCGTTCTCGAACTGTCCGCAGGCGCCGACGACCGCGAGCATGTGCTCCGCGTACGGCTGCCAGTCCGTGGCGAGCCGGAAGCGGCCGCCGGACCTGAGCTTGCGGGCCACCAGTTCCACGAAGGGCGGCTGCACGATGCGGCGCTTGTGGTGACGCTTCTTCGGCCACGGATCCGGGAAGTAGAGCAGGACGGCATCGAGCGTGGCGTCGCCCAGCCGCTCACCCAGCACCTCGACCGCGTCGCGGCAGAAGACACGCACGTTCGTGAGTCCCAGTGCCTCGGCGCGCAGCATCAGGTGCCCGACGCCCGGCCGGTGCACCTCGATCCCGAGGAAATCCTCGTCGCGACGCGCAGCGGCGAGCGCGATCAGCGACTCGCCGTTGCCGAACCCGATCTCGAGGGTCCGTGGCGCCTCGCGGCCGAAGAGTGCGCGAAGGTCGAGGACGGCGCCCGGGTCCTCGACCCGAAAGCGCGGCCACAGCTCGAGCCAGGCTCGCTCCTGCGCGGTGGTCATGCGGCCGGCGCGCGCCACGAAGCTCTTTATGCCGCGGCGGGGAGGTGGCGCGCCGTCGGCCGAGCCCGGGGCGGCCGGATCGTCTGGAATCGCAGGTGACAAGTGGTTAAAGTCCGTTCAGGGAATGCAGACACCGATCATACGGCGCGGCCGCGCGCCCGGGAGAGCGACATGGCCAGCAACAGCGGTATTCGGGGCAACCTCGGCGCGAATGCGCAGGCGCTCTGTCGCCGGACGTGGTGGGTCTTCGTGATCGGGGGCATTGCCTCAGTCATTTTCGGTGTATTCGCCTTTGTGAGCCCCGGGGTCGCGCTATACGTGCTCGCGGTGTTCTTCGCCGCGTCCATCCTCGTGGACGGCGCATTCAATGCAATGGGCGCCCTGCAGCACCGCGAGAAGGACGGATGGTGGGTGATGCTGCTCATGGGCCTGCTCGGACTCGTGATCGGTGGTTACGCCCTGCTCAACCCGCCCGTCAGCATGATGGCGCTCATTCTCCTGGTCGCGATCCAGGCAATCCTGCTCGGGGTCTTCCTGGTCGTGCTCGGCTACAAGGTCCGGCAGGCCACGACCCGCGAGTGGATGCTGTATGCGGCGGGCGCGCTCTCGGTCCTGTTCGGCGTGCTGGTTCTCACCAACCCGCTCGCCGGCGGCATCTCGATCGTCTACATGGTCGCGTGCTGGGCCGTCGTGGTTGGCGCGCTCAAGGTGCTGTTCGGCATGAGGATCAAGAACCTGCAGGGCAGGATCGGGGACAAGTTCTCCGCGCTCGGCTGATTCGAGGCCGCGCGACTCGCGCACCACCGCGGGCGCGTCAGGCGATGCGCCCCGCGATCCGCCCGCCGAACACGCAGCCGCCGAGGAACGTGCCCTCCAGTCCGCGCTTTCCGTTCATGCCACCGCCGCCGAAGCCGGCGGACTCGCCGGCCGCGTAGAGCCCCGGTATCGGTTCGCCCGAGCCGTCGAGGACGCGAGAAGACAGGTCGGTCTCGAGGCCGCCCATGCTCTTGCGGCTGATGATGAATTCCCGGATCGCGACCAGCGGCCCCGCCTTCGGGTCGAGGATCTTCTGGAACCTGCAGGTGCGCAGCCGGTCGCCGATCCACCGGCGCGCGAACTCGATGCGTCGCAGCTGCTCGTCGTCGTGGAAGCGGGGACCCGCGTCGATGCGCGCGTCGTAGGCCGTCGCAGCGTCCGTCATGGCCGCGAGGTCCACCGACCCGTCGCCCGCGAGCGAGTTCATTTTTTCCGCCAGCGCCGAAAGCGTGTCGGCGACCACGAAGTCCGTGCAGTTCCGGGTCATCTCGTCGTACAACCAGCGGTTGCCGCGCAGCATGTCGCGCGCGACGTGGAGGCGCTTCTTCTCGCGAAACGCCGGGTTGAACTCGCCGCCCGAGATCGCGAGCTCCTTGAGTGCGATCCGGCGGTTGAGGAGCTGCCACGAATACCCGCGCTCCTGCCGGCAGATCTGTGCGACGAGGTCGTGCGTGTCGAACCCCGTCACCAGCGGCATCGGCCCGATGCGCTCGCCGCGCCAGTTGAGCCAGAGCGCCGACTTCGGCGGAACCAGCGACAGCCCGTGCGACGGCTTGCGCGGATTCCAGTGATGCACGCCCGCCGCGTAGTTCCACTGCCAGTCGAGGTGCGTGACGCTGGCTCCAAGTTCGGACGCGGCGTCGTGCAGCCGTCCATCCGCATACTTGTGGGAGCCGTTCAGGATCGTCTCCGGCGGCCGGCCCCAGTCCGCGTGCCAGTTCGCCCGGACGCGGGCCAGGTTTCCGTTGATGCCGCCAGAGGCGATCACGACCGACTCGCCCTGCGCCTCGAACTCCTGGCCCGAGCTTTCCATCGCGCCGCGACAGCCGGTCACCCGGCCATTCGTGACCACGAGCGACTCGACGCGATGCCCGAACCTGAGCTCGAGCAATTCCCTTCGCGGATGCGAGAGCAGCCGGCGGTTCAGCACCACCGCGAGTTCGTGGCCGGTGCCCCACACGATGTGCCAGCGCGGCACCGAGTTGCCCGGCGTGTGCAGGCCCCGCTCGACCCAGAGCGGCATCGGCATGAACTCGACGCCCTTGCTGCGCAGCCAGTCGTAGACATCCTGGTTCGCAAGGTGAACGTAGGCCTCGGCCCACGCCCGCGGCCAGCGGTCCCCGGGACCGAATTCCGCGAACGCGTGCCAGTCGCGAAGGCCGAGCTCCGCGCCGTCGCGGATGCCGTAGCGCCGTTGCAGTGGCGTCCCGGCGAACCAGACACCGCCGAAACTCTCCTTGGCGAGGCCGCCCATGTTCTCCTCGACGTCGCGGTCGACGAGCAGCACGCGCCGGCCCCGGTCGAGGAGCTCGAATGCGGCGGCCACGCCCGCGATACCTGAGCCGATCACCACTACGTCTGCCTGGTAGCGCAGCATGGTTCTTCAACCCTCTCTGGTGCTGGGGGCGGCCCCGAGCAGCCACACCCCGAGGCGCTCCCGGAAAGGATCCGGAATTCGCGCCGGGCCCCTGTCGTCGGCGAATACCATGACGGCATTCGAGACGCTCACGCAGCGGCCTTCCTGGAACATGCCCATTGCAAAGGTGTAGGAGGTGTTGCCTACCTTGAGCACGCCGATGCCGACCTCCAGCGTCCCCGGGTAGCTCGCCTCGTGCAGGTAGTCGATGGACTGGTGCGCGACCAGCACGCGCTCGCCGGTCGGCGTGGGAATCCGGACGTCGCCGAACAGCCGGGCCCCCGCGGTGACGCGCGCCTCTTCGTAGTACTGGGCGATCGCGACGTTGTTGATGTGCCAGAGCGGGTCGACGTCGGCGTACCTCGCAAGGATCTTCACCTTGAGAGGGTAAAAGGAAGGATCGAGGCGGTGAGGGTCGACTCTGGACATGGTTCAATTGACGCGCCGGCACCGGCCCCGAATGATATCCCGCTCTGCCCATGACCGCAGTCCAGTTCAGAAATACGGAAATCCGCCTGTCGGACGCGCTCGCGGCCACGGCATCGGCCGTGAACGGGCCGTCGGTGACCCTGCGCGAACTCGTCGGTCACGTCGGGGAGCAGGGGCTGCTGGTCTTCAGCGCGATCCTCGCGATGCCATTCCTGATCCCGGTGTCGCTGCCGTTCATGAGTACCGTGCTCGGCCTGCCGATGCTGCTCGTCGGCATTGCGGTCATCCTGGGACGATTGCCGTGGCTGCCCGCGAGACTGCTCGATCGCGCCCTGCCGGCAGATACCGTCAGGCTGGCCCTCGGACGCGCGCGGCACTGGGCGCTGCGCTTCGAGCACCTGGTCAAGCCGAGGCTGCTCGCGCTCACCGGCTCGGCGGCGGTGAACTCGATGCACGGCGTCATGCTCGTGCTCACGGTCCTGCTGCTCATGGCGCCGCTGCCGTTCGTGCCGCTGGCCAATACATTGCCGGGCATCGCCATCATCCTGCTGTGCCTCGGCATCGCGGAGCGGGACGGGCTGCTGCTGGCCATCGGGTACTTCGTCTCCACGGTCTCCGCCGTGTACATCGTTACGCTGCTGTGGCTGGTGTTCGAGGCCGGGATGAATGCCGAGAGCATCCTCGGCAGCGTGGGTGCATACATCGCGAGGATGTTCGGCAGCTGAGCGGCGACCCGGCCCGCCTCAGGGCGAAGTCAGGGCCAGCGACGCCGGGTGCGTCGCGATGTCGATCGCCCAGCTCGTGCCCGGCACGGCCAGCTGCTCCCGCCATGAGCCGTGATTGCTCGTGAATACGCGCAGCACCGGGCTGGCCGGGCTGGTCGCCAGTGCCCTCGCAGTTCATCCAGGTCCCGTCGAGCACCCAGTCGCGCTCGCCGTCGCCGTCGATGTCGGGGATGGAACTCGCAGGCGCCATCCACTCGCCGTACTCACCGCCTGCAGCGACGCACTCGTCCTCGGCGTCGTTGCGCGCGCGCAGCAGCGGCTCTGGCCAGTGACCGGGGTCGATGGCGACGGGCTGAAACAGCGGCTCCCCGGTTAGCAGCGTCTCGCCGGAGGCATTGGCGGTTTCCACCAGGCGTCGGTGCGACGGATCCCATTCGAACGATCGCGAGCACGGCGCGTTGCCCGGGCGGTTGCACCAGGTGCCGTGCAGCTCGAGGTCGAGCGTTCGCGCCGTGCCAGCGCGAACGCTGATCTCGATCACGTGCTCGTCGAGCGCGAGGCGGTATGCGCGGCCGTCGCTCACCCACAGCTGCTCCCGACAGCCGCCGGTCCCGCACCAGTTCGGGGTGCCGAGCACGATGAAGTCGACGAGCCAGTCGGTTACCCCATCGGCCGAAACGTCCAATGGTGTCAAGAGTCCCTCCGGCCACGCCGCTGCATCCGCCGGGTCGTATCCGGCCTCGGCGAGATGAGGCTCGAGCTCGGCCATGATCTCCGGCGGCGGCGCGGGCCCCGCCATCGAGTCCCGAGGCAGCAGTGCGGTCAGTAGGGCGGCGGCGACCACCGCGGTCTTGTGCTGGTTGATGCGCATGTGAATCTGGACGTGCGAACCGGTGCGGCATCAGGGCGACCACCGCGCGCGACCGCGCCCGGACGGCCTGACGGGCACTCACCAGGGGCGTCCACACGGCGTGCGCCCGCGCGCGCCAGTTCCGCGCCCCGCGCATTTGCGATACTTTCCCTCCCGAAGGAGTCGACATGAGCCGTTCGAATCGCCACACGACCACCCGCCTGCCTGCGTCCTCGCGCTGGCGGCCGCAGTCTTCGCGGCCTGCCCGGCGTCGTCCTCGGACGCTCCGGCGCACCGGGGGCCGAACACGGATCCGTCGGCCAAGCTCGACGGGGGCCAGTCGCCGGCGCTTTCGGCGGTGGAGCGGCTGTCGCTGTCCGACCGCCTGGCCGCCTACGGCAATCGCGCCGGCGACCCGGTCGCGCTCGTGCAGGCGGCGAAGATCCGCAAGGGTCTCTCGGGCACGACGCAGGGCAGGGCCTCCGGCGGCGCGGAGTTCGACGCACTGCTTGCGCGCGCGGCCGCGCTCGCACCGGGCAATCCGACCGTGGAGGCACTGATCGCCGATGCGCGGAGCTACCGCAGCCGCGACCTGCCGCTCGTCTCCGCCGGGCTTTCGGTCCTGAACAAGATCATCGGCAGCCGCGCTGCCGATCGCGCGGACCTCGCGTTTCGCGGCGAGACGCCGGCCGTCGTGTACGTAAAGGGCCCCGAGCAGGCCAACCTCGACCTGTACGTCTACGATGAATACAACAACCTGATCTGCT
The DNA here is from genome assembly GCA_963726665.1 of uncultured Gammaproteobacteria bacterium. Lineage (GTDB taxonomy): Bacteria > Pseudomonadota > Gammaproteobacteria > Steroidobacterales > Steroidobacteraceae > RPQJ01. The sequence goes on from CAVSDW010000021.1 coordinate 154,498, forward strand.
CCGACGAGGACTCCGGCGACGAAGCGCAGTGCCGCTGGCGACCGCGGTGGACCGGCACGTTCCTCGTGGATGTGCGCAACCAGAACGACCAGGAGGTCGCCTATGTCCTCACGGCCAACTATGTCGAAGGGCAGGCCGCGACGCCCTGACCGCCGCGTTAGCGTCGCCGCCGTCTCTGTTGCTCGCGTCGGCTGCGGCGTCGGGGCTGCCGGGCTGCTCGAGTCTCCGAGATGCGGCCCGACCTGCGCCGCCTGTACCGCGGTGCGAACCTCGCTGCGGAGCAGCCGCCGCTCATCGTCATTCCCGGCATCATGGGCTCGAAGCTGCGCGACCGGCAGACGGGCGAAGTGGTCTGGCCGGGCTCGCTCTGGAACCTGGTCACGAACCAGTTCGGCGACCTCGCGCTCGACATCGATCCCTACACGCTGCAGCCAAGACCCAACCGCCTCGAGGCCTTCGACATCACGGACACGGCTGCGGGCCGTGACTTCTACAACCGCCTGATCGAGACGCTCGAGCAGTACGGCGAGTTCAGGCGCACGAAGCCCGGCACGAAGGTGACCGACGCCTACGAGCGGCACCTGTACGTGCTGCCCTACGACTGGCGGCGCGACAACGTCGAGACCGCTCGCGCACTGGACGCCATGATCGAGCAGGTCCGCCTCGACTACGGGCGGCCCGACCTCAAGGTGGACATCGTTGCTCACAGCATGGGCGGGCTCGTGTCGCGCTACTACCTGCGCTTCGGCACCGACGACGTGCTCGACCGCGACGACATCCAGGTGACGATGAAGGGCGCGGCCAAGATCAACCGCCTGATCCTGCTCGGCACGCCGAGCCTCGGCTCGACGAACACGATCCGCGGCCTGGTCGAGGGCGAGGCGATCGTGCGCACGGTCCAGCCCGAGACACTCGCGACCATGGCGAGCGCCTACGAACTGCTGCCGCACGGCATGCGCAAGCCGCTCATCGGCATCGACGGCCGACCGCTGCGGCTCAGGCCCGCGGACCCCTCGAGCCCGGACGTGGACCTGTTCGACCCGGCCTCGTGGCGCGCGCTGGAGTGGTCGGTCTATGACCCGGTAATTGCCGGGCGCGTCGTGGCGTCCGCGCCCGATCCGGCGGCGGGAAAGCGCAAGCTGGAGACGCTGCAGGCCTTCTTTGACCATTCGCTGAGGCGGGCGGGCCGCTTCCAGCAGGCACTCGTCGTTGCCGCAGCCGGAAAACCCGGTGAAGCTGATCGTGTTCGGCGCGGACTGCGCGCTCACGCCCGCGCGGGTGCTCGCGGAGCAGGACGGCGACCGCATGGTTCCGCGCTTCGATCCGAAGGACATCAAGGCGCCGCGCAAGGACCGCGAGTACGACCTGCTGATGCTCGAGCCTGGGGACGGCCGCGTCACCAAGCCCTCGCTGCTCGGCCGGCAGTCGCTGGACCCGACGGTGCAGGGCAGCCGTTCCGGCAGCTTCCCGATCGCGTTCTCGTTCTTCCTCTGCGAGGACCACGACCAGCTCACGAGCAACATCAACTTCCAGGACAACCTGTTGAACTCGCTGCTCATGCGCAGCGGCAACTGAAATAAAAAAAGGAGGCGCGGTTTCCCGCGCCCCCCTTCATACCCGATGACTCGAGTGGTCGGTCAGTTCACGGCCAGCTTGTAGTTGTTGTACACGCCGCCGAGGTTACGGACGTGGACGCCGAACGTGCCGGTCCAGGCCGGTGTCCAGCGGCACAGCATCGTGTCGCTCGCGTCGGTGTCCGAGCAGATGGCGTTGCCGTTCTCGTCCGTGACATAGAGGTCGAGGTCGGTGTCGCCGTCGCCGCTCACCAGCACCGCCGCCTGCTCGCCGCCGCGGAAGCTGATGTTGTAGGAGTCGGTGTTGCCGGGGAGCACCGTGTCGGCGTGCACCGTCGGTCCGCGCACCGCGCCGCGTGACTTGGTGGACTTCGCGTCGTTGATCAGGCCCTGCAGCGTGGCGTTGCCTGCGGCCATCGTCGAGGCTCGGGCCAGCAGCGCATCCGCGCTTAGGTCGTAGCCACTGGACTTGTCGGCGCCCTTGGTGCCCTTGCCTTCGGACTGCTTCTTGGCCTCGAGCGCCTGCGGCGGTGCCGCCTTCTTGATCTTGGCCGCCTCGATCAGCGCGACCGGGTCGCTCTGCTTGATGCCATAGATCGCGAGCTCGTCGGCCATCGCGAGCGTGGCAACGGCGTCGGCGGTCGGGGACGCGGCGGCGGCCTTGCCGCCGGCGTTGGGACCCTTTCCGGCCGCTGCCGCGACGGCGAGGCCGCTCGCGGCGGTGAGAGCCAGGGCGATCACAACGCCCTTGCGGCGGGACAGGAAGAATGTCGACATGTGCAGGCTCCTTGGAAAATGGGGTTGGGTATCGTTCGTCCTGCAGCCGATCCCGGCTGCAGTCACTAGAGACGCGGGCAGCCCCGGAACGTCAGGGTCCGGCAGCGTATCGAATGCCCGGACGCCGCTGCAAGTACCGCGCGACTCGACGCTGGCGCCCGGGCTTGGCAAGCTTGGCCCCGGCGGCGGCCAGCACCTGGCCGCGCGAGGGGGGCGGAGGCGTGTCGGGCAGCGCTGAATCTGAACCGGGGATCGAGTTCGACCACGCATTCCTCGAGGCATTGCGCGGCGACGCTGCGGGTCGCCGCCGCGCGATCGAGCGGCTGTACGCGGCGTTCGCGGGTCGCCTGAAGCGTTTCTATCTCAGGCGGCGGGCCACGCCCGCGCAGGCGGAGGACTGGACGCAGGAGACCTTCGTGCGCGTGCTGCGTTCCTCGGCCGAGTTCCGCGGCGAGGGTGCGCAGTTCGCGGCCTGGGTGTGGACCATCGCGCGCAACGTCGCTCGTGATGCAGCGCGTCATTCCTCGGCGCAGCCCATGGCGGATGTGGACGAACTGGAGGGAGACGACGTGCCGGTGGAAGAGGGCGCCGATCCGCTCGCGCAATTCGAGGCCGAAACCGTCGCCGACTGCGTTCGGCGAGGATTCCGCGAGTTCGCCCGGACGCACCCCGAGCGAGCCGATTGCCTGTCGTGGCTTGCGACCGATCGCATGGACATCGCCGGGGTCGCGGCCGTGCTGGGTCGGACGGTGGCCGCCACCCGCGAGTACCTGTCACAGTGCAGGAAGAAGCTGCGGCCCTACATCGAGCATTGTCTCGCGGCCACCTGAATGCCTGATGCCCGAGCCACCGCCGCGTCCCAGCAAGGGCCGGAATCACCGGCGTACCCCGCTGTCCGCAGGAGTCTCGAATGTCTGGAATGAAACGAGCTCGTCCCGGTCCTGATGGCCGTGCTTTTCCTGTTGCCGGGAGCGGCGACCGCGGCGGGGCGGACCTACGCGCTGCTGGTCGGCGTCTCGCAGTACCCCGCCCTCGATCCCGGCATGTGGCTCGAAGGCCCGCACAACGACGTGGAACTCTTCTCGGAATTCGTGCAGACCCGTGGCGTCGCGAAGTCGGACATGACGGTGCTGGCAGACGGCGTGCCGGGCGCGGGAGAACCTACGAAGAAGGCGATCATCGCGGGGCTCGACTCGATCGCCGCGCGCGCACAGCCGGGCGACGTCGCATTCCTGATGTTCGCGGGCCACGGCTCGCAGCAGCCCGCGAAGGCGGACGACCTGAAGAACGAGACCGACGGACTCGACGAGATCTTCCTGCCGCGCGACGTCGGCAAGTGGGACGGCGAGATCGCGGCCCTGCCGAATGCGCTCACTGACAACGAGCTCGGCGCGGCGATCGGCCGGATCCGCGACAGGGGCGTGTTCGTGTGGGCCGTGTTCGACAACTGCCACTCCGGCACCATCACGCGCGCCATGCCGCTGCCGGGCGAGAAGGACCGCCAGGTCCGGCCCGAGGCACTCGGCATCGACCCGAAGGTCCTGGCGGCCGCGGCGACCGCGGGCGCGGCGGCGAGCGAACGCACGCGCGGCGGGCCGGCGCCGGCGGTCGTGCCGGAGCTCGATCGCGGGGGTGGGAGCGCGAAGCGCGGGGAATTCGTCGCGTTCTACGCGGCACAGAGCCAGGAGACGACGCCCGAGGCTTCGCTGCCGCAGTACTCGGCGGACGCCGTTCCGCGCGGACTCTTTTCCTACACGCTCTACCAGGTGCTCTCGACCCACCCCGACGCCACGTATCGCCAGGCCATCGAGCAGGTCCTGCAGTCCTACCAGGGCATGGGACGCCAGCAGCCGACGCCCACCTACGAGGGCAATGGCCTCGACAACATCGTCTTCGGCGCCACGCCGGGCAACAGCATCGCGCAGTGGCGGGTCGACAACGACGCCGGCGCGCTGCGACTGCGCGCCGGCGCGATCCAGCTGGTCACGCAGGACTCGATCCTCGCCATCGTGCCCAATCCAACGTCGAAGGACAGCGACGTCCTCGGCTACGTCAAGGTGACGAACGCGGCAAGCAACGTGTCGGAGGTGACGCCGGTCGCCTACGAGGGCAAGCCTGCGCTCGACGCGGCGGCTGTGCACTGGCCCGCGTTCGCGCGGCCCGTGGACCTCAAGGTGGATTTCTCGCTGCGCGTGAGTGCGCCTGCGAAGTCCGGGGCCTGCGAGGCGCCGTCGGCGCAGGTCGCGGCAGCCGTCCAGGAACTCAGGACGGCGAAGGGCATCGCGCAACGCGTGCGCTGGGTCGGCCCGAGCGAGACCGCCGACGTGCGGCTCTGCCAGATGAAAGGCCGGCTGTACTTCCTCGACGGTGCCGGCAGCCTCGCGGCGGACCCCAAGTCCCAGGGACCGTCGATCAACCTCGGCGCGCTAAGCGCGGGTGTACCGGGATCGACGCTCTCGCCGCTCGCACAGGAACTCGGCGTCAACCTCGAGAAAATCGGCCGCGTCGCGAACCTCTCGCGCCTCGCGGCGGGGGTCGGCAGCGCATCGAAGCTCGACATCAAGCTCACGCTGCTGCCGCAGTGCGACGTCAAGCGACCCGACTGCAGCACCGCGCCCGTCGTACTCTCCCCGACGTCGCGGACAGTCATCCACGACGGTGACAAGATCAAGGTGAGCGTCACGAACCCTCTTCCGCAGCCAGTGGACCTCACGATCCTCTACGTGGACGCCTGGTACGGCATCACGGCAATGTTCCCGGATGCCTCGCAGGGCGACCTGCCGCGCATCGAGCCTCGCGGCAACACGGGTTTCGAGATCACGGCCAACGCCGACCCGTCCGGGTTCGAGCGCGTCATGATGATCGCGGTACCGGTGACGCCACAGTCGCCGTCCACGAGCTTCGAGGGGCTTGCGCAGCAGGGCATCGCGACCACGGCGAAGCGCGGCGGGTCCTCGGGCGGCCTGGTCGACATGTTCGAGGAGGCGGCGTTCGGCACCGGCGGCGCCGGCACCACGCGCGGGGCGCCGAAGCGCGCCAGCGGAGTGACCGGGTCCGCCGAGATCGCGACGTACTCATGGACGGTCTTGCCGCGCTGATGCAGGATCGGGACTCAAGGACAGGCGAATACATGAAAGTGAAACACCGAATGCGCGTACTTGCCGGACTCGGCTCGGCGATCCTCGTCGTGGCAGCGGCTGGAGCCGGCACGACCTCGAGTCAGCCTTCATCGGGCGGCCAGGCTTCCGCGGCGGGCGGGAGCGCGGCGGCGAGCGCACCGACCTCCGCGGACAGCACGGGGATCAGGCTCGCGGTCTCGTCAGCAAAGCCGGTGGCAGGCACGGTGCCGCAGGCCGTGCAGGACTTCCAGGCCAGCGTCGGCGATGTCGCCGGTGCGCCCGGCGTCAAGGCGTTCCAGGCCGGGGGCGAGGAGCGGCCACGCGGCGCGCGCGAGGCGGCGCTGTTCCGCGAGTGGGCGCCCGCGGTCATCCTGGTCGCCGTGAGCGACGGTCTCGGCTCCGGCGCCGTGATCGACAAGGAACACCGGCTCGCCGTGACCAACCGGCACGTCGTCGGCAACAACACCCAGGTGTCGGTCATCTTCAAGCCGCAGGGCGAGGCCGACGCGCAGGACCAGACGGCCTACCGGGCCGAAGTCGTCAAGGTCGACGAGGTCGCTGACCTTGCCGTGATCCGCATCAGCGAGATCCCGGCGTACGTGCCGGAGATCAAGCTCGGCTCCATGGCGTCGCTGGAGGTGGGCTCCGACGTGCACGCGATCGGCCACCCGACGGGCGAGGCCTGGTCGTACACCGGCGGCATCGTGAGCCAGATCCGGCACAACTACGAATGGGACGCCGACGACGGGTTGAAGCATCGCGCGACGGTCATCCAGACCCAGACACCGCTCAACCCGGGAAATTCGGGTGGCCCGCTGCTCGACGACGGCGGCGCGCTCGTGGGCATCAACAGCTTCATCCGGGCGCAAGCCGAGGGGCTCAACTTCGCGGTCTCCGTTGACGACGTTCGCAACCTGCTCGCAATGCAGGGCAGCCGGCTCGAAGGACCCGCGGCTGAGCCGCAGGCGAAGGGACAGCCACCGGGCAAAGGGAAGGGCCCCGGCGCCGGCGGCATGCCGCCCAAGGGCAAGGGCGGGGCCGGGCCTTGCGGCAAGGAGCGCCGCCCCGTGGATACCGACAACGACGGCAAGCCGGACGCATTCGGCATCGACGAGGACTGCGACGGGCAGGTGGAACTCCTGCTCGTGGATTCCGACGGCGACGGCAAGATCGATACCGTCTACGGCGACCGCAACGGCGACGGCCAGACTGATTTCAAGGCGCTCGACAAGGACGGCGACGGCGAACTCGACGTTTTCTTCCTCGACGAGGACGGGGACGGCAACGCCGACCTCGTCGGCACCGATCGCGATGGCGACGGCGAGCCGGACGGCTATCGAAAGATGTAGCGCTGGAACCGGGCGCGAGTGACGACAGAGCAGGACATCGAGGGCTGGAGCGAACGTCTCGCGGGCCGCGCTGCGCCCGGCGGCGGTGAAAACGACGGCACGAAGGAGCTGCGAGACGCGATCCGGGCCGAAGACCGCGCCGCGGTGCACGAAGGCGCCGCGGATCGCCTCGGCCGCGAGCGGCTGATGCGCCGGCTCGAGACGGAGGGCCTGCTCGGTGCGAACGCAGCGGCTGTGCGCCCGGTGCGACGCATGCGTCCCTGGCTCGCTGTTGCTGCGACACTCGCCATGCTCGCGATCGGCGTGCGGCTGCTCCTGCCTGTGTCGGGTCCGGAGGCGCCGACAGGTGTAGTGCCTGGTGAGGTCACGCGTGGTTTCGCGGGCGTCGTGAAGCAGGCCGTCCCCGATCCGCGGGCCGCGGCCGAGGCTGCGACGCTCGAGTTCCAGGCGATGGGCCTCGTGGCGCGACAAGTGCCATCCGACGGCCGCGTGATCCTGGAAGTCGAAGTGACTGAATCGTCGCTCGAGGCGTTCCGGGCCTGGGCCGAGCCACGGGGCGGCCGGGTGTTGACGCCGGGGCGCTATCGGGTCATTTTCGAGGCAGGGCCCTGACGAGTAGAGGCCCGCGACGTCCCTCAAGGGGGCTGTCACAGGAGAATCCCGATGAGCACCGCGGTCCGCAGGCTCGGACTCGCAGCGATCTGCGCGCTTATCCTCGTCGCGTCGCAGGCGACGGCGGGCGATGTCGAGCGCGCCCGCGCGAAGGCCGAGAAGCAACTCGCAGCCGGGCAGCAGCAGATCGAGCGGCAGAAATACGAGCGCGCAGTGACGCAGCTCGAGAGCGCCGAAGCGCTCGCCGTGACCGCCGGGGATTCCTCGCTCCGCGTCCGGATCCTTCGCGCCCTTGCCGTCGCGCAGGGCAAGCTCGGTCACGCGGACCTCGAGGAGCAGACGCTCGAGAGTGCGGCCGCGATCGCGAGCCAGGCGGGCGATACGGACGCGCTGCGGCAGGTCCTGCCCGAAATCGCCGACCTGCAGATCGCGAACGACGACCTCGACGCCGCTTTCGCGACCCATGAGCGCGTGCTCGAACTCGACCGCAAGGCCGGCGACCGCGCGGCAGAAGGCCGCACGCTGTCCCGCATGGGCGAGATTGAAGGCGACCGCGATCGCCCGGACGCGGCACTCGAGCTGCTCCGGCAGGCCCTGCCGCTGCTCGAGGAAACCGGGCAACCTGCCGAGGCCGCGCGGGCCTGGACATTCACGGGAAACGCACGGACCGCGCGCGACGAGTATCCACAGGCCATCGAAGCGTATGAGCGCGCCCGCGCCGTGCACGAGGCCCTCGCCGACCGGGCCAACATTGGCATAGACCTCCTCAACATCGCGGAGGCGCGACTCGCCGCCGGCGAGCCGGGGCCCGCGCTCGAGTTCTGCGCGCAGGCGGCCGAGATTCTCCAGGACACGGGACCGCGCTCGCTCCAGGCAAGGGTCCTGTTCGACACCGGCCGGGCCGAGGAGAGCCTGTCTCGCAGCAACGAGGCGGTCGCGAGCTACGACGCGGCCATTGCGCTCTACCGGCAGGACGGCGACCAGGACGGCCTTCGCGACGCCTTGTCGCATGCGGGCACGGCGCGGCTCGCGACGAAGGATTACGCCGCCGCGGCACGCGATCTGCGTGAAGCCCTCGCGCTGCACAGGCAGGCGCACGACCGCGCGGCCGAGAGCCGCGACTGGACCTCGCTCGGTCTCGTGGAAAAAGACCGGCACGACGACGAGGCTGCGCTCGCCGCCTTCGGCGAGGCCGTGGCGGCCGACGTGGAACTCGGCGATCGCAAGGGCGAAGCCCTGGACCGGCGTTACGCGGGACAGGCCTTCTCCCGCCTCGGACGCAATCGCGAGGCGGCAAAGGAATTCGAGCGAGCCGTCGCGTTGCGTCACGAACTCGGGCAGAAGCCGGAGGAGCTCGACGTCCTCGACGACCTGGGGCGTGCGCAGAGCGCCACGGGCGACTACGCGGGCGCACTCGCGACGCACCAGCGCGCGCTCGCGCTGGCGCGGGAACTCAAGTCGCCCCTGTCCGAGAGCGAAGCGCTCACCGGCATCGGACTGGCCGAGCAGGGCCTCAAGCACTACACGGAAGCGATCGCCGCCTACCAGGAGGCGCTCGCAGTCGACCGCAAGCTCGGCAATCGTGCGGCGGAGCGCATCGATTACCTGACCATCGGGTCGCTGCAGGCCGAGATCGGGCAGGCCGACCAGGCCTTCGCGTCCTACCAGCAGTCGCTCGCCATCGCCCGTGAGCTCGGCGACGAGGCGTCCGCGGCGTACATGTACACGCGCATCGGCGACCTTCACTACCAGCGCGACGAGAACGAGGCCGCGCTCGAGGCCTACGAAGCGGCCCTCGAGATCCACGTGCGGCTCGCAGATCGGGTGAAGCAGGCCTCCGACCAGGTCAACGCGGGCAATGCGCTCAAGGACATGAAGCAACCTGAGCGCGCGCTCGAGCGCTATCGACTCGCGGCGGAGATCGCGGCCGAAGAGAAGCGCCCCGGCATCGAGGCGGCTGCCAGCTTTGGGCAGGCGAGCCAGCTCGAGGCCCTGAAGCGCCCGGAAGAGGCGATCGCCGAAAGCACGAGGTCGGTGGAGCTGTACCGAAGGGTGGAGGACAGCAACGGCCTGCGTCGCGCTCTTGCACAGCTCGGCGCGCTGAAGCGCAGCAACGGCGATGCGGCCGGTGCCATCGCCCCGCTCGAGGAGGCGGTCGCGCTGCATCGCGACGCGGGCGACCACAAGTCGGTGAGCCGCGACGTGTCGCTGCTCGGCATGGCCCAGGAATCGACCGGAGACTTCGACGCCGCCCTCGAGTCCTACCAGGCCGGCGTTGCCGCCGACGTCGCGCTCGCGGACGAGTCGGGTGAAGCCTGGGACCGCGCCAGGGTCGGCCGCATGCTGCGTTCGAAACAGCGTCACGCCGAAGCGATTCCGGAACTGGAGCGCAGCGCGGAGCTCTATCACAAGCTCGGCCAGGCCGACGAAGAGCGCAAGGTGCTGAACGACCTCGGCGCCTCGCGCAAGACGCGCGGGCGATTTCGCGGGATCGCTTGCAGCCTACGAGGCGGCGCTCGCGATCGCGCGGCAGCAGCAGAATGAGGTCGCGCAGGGTATATCGCTCACCGGCGTGGGCCAGGCCCAGCAGGGGCTCGAGCACTATGATGCCGCGCTCGCCGCGTTCCAGGAGGCGCTCGCGATCGACAGGAAGCTGGGCGACCGGCCGGCCGAGCTCATCGACTACGCGACGATCGCGCTGGTGCAGGCTGACGCCGGGAAGTCCCAGGAAGCGCTCGCGACCAACCAGCAGGCGCTCGCGCTCGCGCGTGAACTCGGCGACGACTCGGCGGCCGCATCGGCCCTCGTCCGCATCGGAAACGTCTTCTACCGAGCGGACGAAAATGCGAAGGCGCTCGAGGCCTACGACGCGGCGCTCGAAATCCACGTGCGCCTGAACGAGCCGGCCAACCAGGCGATCGACCAGTTGAACGCGGGCAGCGCGCTCAAGGACATGAAGGAGCCCGAGCGTGCGCTCGAACGCTACGGCCTCTCCGCGACGATCGCGAGCAGCCACGGAGAAACGGACACTGAAGCGCGGGCGCGATATGGCATGGCGAGCCAGCTCCAGATCCTTAAGCGCCTGGACGAAGCGATCGTCGAGAGCGCGCAGTCCGCGGCCCTGTTTCGCAAACTGGACAACATGGCTGGTCTGCGCCAATCGCTCGCGCAGGAGGGTGACCTTCGTCGCGCGAATGGCGACGCCGCCGGCGCGATTGCGCCGCTCGAGGAGGCGGTCGCGCTGCACCGCGAGGCCGGCGACCAGAAGTCCGTGAGCCGCGACGTGTCGCTGCTCGCGATGGCGAAAGAGGCGACCGGGGACTCCGACGGAGCGCTCGAGGCATACCGGGCGGGTGTCGACGCCGACGTCGCGCTCGGGGACCAGGCGGGCGAGGCCTGGGATCGGGCCAAGGTCGGGAGAATGCTGCGCGCGAAAGGCCGCCACGAGGAAGCGATCCCTGAACTCGAGCGCAGCGCGACCCTCTATCACTCCCTGGACAAGGCCGACGAGGAGCGCGTGGTACTGAACGACCTCGGGTCCTCGCGACAGAAGCGCGGGGACTACGCGGGCGCGCTCGCCGCCTACGAGACGGCACTTGCGATCGCAAGGCAGGAAAAGAACGAGGCCGCGCAGGGCATATCGCTGACCGGCGTGGGCCTCGCGCAGCAGGGACTCGAGCACTACGACGCGGCGCTCGTGGCATACCGGGAGGCGCTCGCGATCGACCAGAAGCTCGGGGATCGGCCCGCAGAGCTCATCGACCACACGACGATCGCCACGGTCCAGAGGGACATGGGCCGCAACGACGATGCGCTCGCGAGCTACCGGCAGGCCCTGGCCATCGCGCAGGAACAGGCCGACGTGTCGTCGCAGGCGACCACGCTCGGCGAGATCGGCAACCTCTACACGAAAATGGACAAGGATGAGGCCGCGATCGCCACCTACGACGAGGCGCTCGCGCTCTACGCGCCGGGCGGCGCGGACGCGAGCGAGGGCATCATCCTCGAGAATTCCGCGAATGCCCTGCATCGGTTCGGCCGCGACGAGGAGGCGGCTCAGCGCTTCGATCGCGCCGCAGCCATCTATCACGCCGCGGAGCGTCCCGCCGACGAGGCGACGGCCGCTCGTGACGCGGGCCGGTCATACGCGGCGCTCGAGAAGACGGAGCAGGCGATCGCGCGCTACGAGACGGCGCTCGCACTGTTCCGGCAGCTCGGTGACCAGGAAAGCGTGCGCGCACTGCTGCCCTCGCTCGCAAAGCTCGAAAGCGCGGCGTCCCTGGATGCCGCCGCCGCTGCGCACCTCGACGAAGCCGTGGCTCTGCATCGCGAGGCCGGCGACAACGAGGCCCTGTCGCGTGACTTGAGCGCGCTCGGCGATGCGCAAAAAGAGGCGGGCAACCTGCCTGCCTCGCTCGCGGCGTTCCAGGCCGCGGTGCAGGTGGACATCGAGCGCAAGGACTCGAGCGGAGAAGCGTTCGACCGGATGTGGGTCGGCAACATCCTGGGCCGCATGGGGCGCTACGACGAGGCGCTCGTGGAACTCAACAAGGCTCTCGATCTCACGCGCGCGGAAAACAACCGCAAAGTCGAGCGTGAGGTGCTGTCCAAGATCGGCGGCGTGTACTCGCAGCGCACCGAATACCCGCAGGCGGTCACTGCCTACCGGCAGGCGGCCGAGATAGCGCGCGAGCTGGGCGACCGCAAGTCCGAGAGCGCCGAACTCACCAACCTCGGAGATGCGCTGCGCAAGTCGAACCGGCTCGAGGAAGCCCGCGAGGTCTACGAACAGGTGCTCGCCTTCGACACGGAAGGTGGCGATCGCGAAGGCGAACGCATCGACGAGCGCCGTCTCGGCGAACTTTATGCACGCCTCGCGCAGTATCCGCAGGCGATCGAGGCCTACGGGCGGGCGCTCGCCATCGCGCGCGAACTCGGCAGTCCGGCGCCAAGAAGTCGCACGCTGCCGAGGCCTCCGATCTCGAGGCCATCGGCGACATGCAGGTCAAGGCCGGCGATCCGGACGCTGCGCGCGCCAGCTACGGGCAGGCTATCGAGGCGTATCGTCGGGCGGGCGACAAGACGAGCGAAGCGGGCGTCACGTCCTCGCTCGCGGCGCATCGCGCTCGCCGCCGGCGACGCAGACGGCGCGGTTGCGCTCGAGAGGCAGGCGCTCGCCCTCGCCCACGAATGCGGGAGCGAGGGCACGGTGCCGCTGCAGCTAATCGTGATCGGCAATGCATACATGCAGAGCAACCAGCACGCCGCGGCTCTGGAGCGGTTCACGCGCGCCGAAGGCCTGGCGCGGGCGGCGAAGAACACCCAGCTCGAGGCGTTGGCAGCGTACTATGACCGCCTCGGCGTACGGTGCGCAGGGGCTGTATGCCGGCGCGAATCGACTCCGTGCAGCGCGCGCTCACGCTCGCCCGCGCCATCGGCGATGTGGAACACGAAGTCGGCGCCCTGCTCGGGCTCGGCGATGGATACGAATCGCTTGCGCGAGTACGACCGCGCGCTGCAGCACTACAACGAGGCGCTTGCCATCGACCGCCGGCTCGGCCGGCGCGACACGGAGGCGAGGGACCTGCTCTCGATCGCCTCCGTCTACAAGGAGGTCGGCCGCGCGGCGGAGGGGCTCGAACTCGCACGGCAGGCGGCGACGATCGCCATCGAGATCCACGTCCCCGCAACGAGGCCATGCGTGGCGCACGGCCGGCAACTGCGTCTCGTCGCTCGGCCGCCCGGCGGACGCGCTCGAGTTCCACAGCCAGTCGCTCGCGATCAACGAGAAGATCCACAGCGCCGAGGGCGTGGCCGGCGACCACAGCAACATGGCCGACGAGTACCTCGAACTCGGGCGGTACGGCCCGACCCTCGAACTCTACGGCGAGGCGCTGGAGTACTTCCGCGGCGCCGGCAATCCCGGCAACGAGGCGATCGTGCTCGGCAACCTCGGGGACGCATACCGCCGCTTCGGCCAGCCGGCTCGCGCGGCTCGAACTGCTCGGCCAGGCGCTCGTGCTCGCGCGCCAGGTCGGTCAGCGGCAGACCGAGGCAAGCCTCCTCACGATGCTCGGCGACGCGCAGTACGACCAGGGGGAGTACTCGCAGGCGACGAAGTCCTTCCAGCAGGCGCTGGCACTGCAGCGGAAGATCGGTTCACGCGCCGGCGAGGCGACCGCGCTCGCCTCGCTCGGGCGCGCGCAGGCTGCCGCCGGCCGCAACTCCACGGCGATCACGAGCTACCAGCAGGCACTCAAGATCGAGCGCGAGACGGGCCAGCGTTCCCGCGAGGCGGCCACGCTTGCGGATCTCTCGCAGGCGCAGCTGCGCCAGAAGAAGCTGGACGATGCCGCCCGCTCCGCGCAACAGGCGCTCGTGATGGCGCAGCAGGTGGGATCGCCCGACCTGCAGTGGCGGGCGTGGAACACGCTCGCCGACGTGGCGGCACGGCGAGGCAACGCCGAGCAGGCGATCTTCTGCCGCAAGCAGGCGGTGAACGCGATCCAGTCGCTCCGGGCCGGTGCGACGACGCTCGACAAGGACCTGCAGCGCTCGCTGGTGGGCAGCAAGGAGGGTGTCTATCGTTCGCTCGCCGACGCGATGATCGCGCAGGGCCGGCTCGCGGAGGCCGAGCAGGTCATGGCGATGCTGAAGGAGGAGGAATACTTCGACTACATCCTGCGCGATGCCGTCATCCGATCCGCGGCAGACGCTCGATCACATCCACCGCGGCCGAGGAGCCGTGGGCCAGGCGCTACCAGGAGATCAGCACCCGCATCGCGACGCTGGGCAAGGAGTACCAGGAGCTGGCCGCGATCCCGTCCTCGAAGCGCACGCCCGAGCAGCAGGCCAGCTACGACGCGCTGGGCGCGGATCTCGACGTGGCGCAGAAGGCGTTCCAGTCCTACCTGGACCAGCTCGCGCAGGCCTTCAGCACCGCCGATGCCGACCGCGCGATGGACTACGGCAAGCTGAATCTCGAGGGGCTGCAGACGCTGCAGACGACGCTGCAGGAACTCGGGCAGGGTGCGGTCATCGTGCACTACCTGATCCTGCCGCAGAAGGTGCACATCCTCCTCACGACGGCGACCGTGCAGATCCACCGCGAGAGCCCGATCAAGCAGGCAGACCTGAATGCTCTGGTGTCGCAGTACCGCCAGATCCTGCAGACGCCCTCGCGAGACCCGGTGCCGACCGCGAAGGCACTCTACGATGCGCTGATCGCGCCCATCGCGAAGGACCTGCGACCAGGCGGGCGCGAAGATCCTGATGCTCTCGCTCGACGGCGTGCTGCGCTACCTGCCCTTCGCGGCGCTGCACGACGGCAGCCAGTTCCTGGTCGGCAAGTACGGCTTCGCGCTCATGACGGCCTCCGCGAAGAATCTCGACCGAGCGCCCAAGGCGGACTGGACGCATCGCCGGCCTCGGCGTCAGCAAGGGCGCGGCCCCGGGCGCGGACCGCATCGAGTGGGCGCCGCTGCCGGCCGTGCCGGTCGAGCTCGAGGAAATCGTCCGCAACGGAGACGCGGACGCCGAGGGGATCCTGCCCGGCAGCGTCGAGCTCGACGAGACCTTCACCGCCCGGTCCTTCACCGAGGCGCTGGAGACGCGGCCTTCGGTCGTGCACATCGCGAGCCACTTCAACTTCGCGCCCGGCACCTCGGCGGATTCGTACCTGCTGCTCGGCGGCGGCGAGAAGCTGACCCTCGCGGATTTCCAGGCGGGCCGCTACCCGATGGGCAGCGTGGACCTGCTCACGCTCTCGGCCTGCCAGACCGCGCTCGGCGACTCGGAGCGTCATAACGGCCGCGAGGTCGAGGGCTTCGGCGCCGCGGCGCAGAACAAGGGCGCTGCAAGCGTGATGGCGACGCTGTGGTCGGTTGCTGATGGCAGCACGGGACTCTTCATGCGGGAGTTCTACCGCCGCCGGCAGCAGGAACATGCCAACAAGGCGCAGGCCATGCGCGAGGTCCAGCTCTCGTTCATCTCCGGAGACGTACGGCCCGACAACGCACCGGTCGCGCTCCGCGGCGCGATGCGCGAGCTGCCGCCCGCACCGAAGATGGCGAAGTCCGAGCGTTTCGTGCCGCCGCCGAACGCACCCTTCTCGCATCCGTTCTTCTGGGCGCCGTTCATCCTGATGGGTAACTGGCTGTAACCGCATGATCTATAGACGGAAAATACCGATAGTCGAACAATCCGCCGGCGCTTCGGGCAGAATGCGCCGCAAGTTTGCCGCTGCGCAGTCCGGTCTGCGCCCGAGGTTCTTCAGCGGAAAAGGGGACATTCTCCTTTTCCGTGACGGAAAAGGAGAATGTCCCCTTTTCCTGCGGCTCCTCCTGCAGACTTATCGTGGTCTGCATTTCGCGCCCCCGATCCCGTCATTGAATCAGTGACGCTTCGTCCGGTTCCCGCCAGGCGGGAGAAGCGCGATGGTATTTATTACATGTCTTTTGAATCTCTCGGCCTCCCGGCCGCGCTCCTGCGTTCCGTCAAGGAACTCGGCTACACCACGCCCACGCCCATCCAGCTCAGCGCGATCCCCGCCGTGCACGCCGGACGCGACCTGCTCGCCGCCGCCCAGACGGGCACCGGCAAGACGGCCGCGTTCGCGCTGCCGCTGCTGCAGCGGCTCGACGAGGAGCATCCCAACCCGAGCGGCCATCGGGCACCGCGGCTGCTCGTGCTCGTGCCGACGCGTGAACTGGCCGCACAGGTCGGCGAGGCGTTCCAGCAGTACGGCAGCCAGCTGCAGCAGCGCACGATCCTGGTGTTCGGCGGCGTGAGTCCGCGTCCGCAGGTCGAGGCGTTGCGCCACGGTGTCGACATCGTCGTCGCGACGCCGGGTCGCCTGCTCGACCACATCAACCAGCGTGCGATCGACATGACGAAGATCCGCTACCTCGTGCTCGACGAGGCGGACCGCATGCTCGACATGGGTTTCATCCGCGACATCCGCCGCGTGCTCGCCGCACTGCCGAAGAAGCGGCAGAACCTGCTGTTCTCGGCGACGTTCTCCGAGGAGATCCGCACGCTCGCGAAGGGGCTGCTGCACGACCCGCTCACGGTGGAGGTGGCGCCGCGCAACGCTCCCGCCGAGCTCGTCGAGCACCGCGTGCACCTGGTGGAGCAGGGCGAGAAGCGGGCGGTGCTGAGTCACCTGCTGCGCGAAGGCTCGACTCCGCAGACGCTGGTCTTCACGCGCACCAAGCACGGCGCGAACCGGCTGGCCGACCAGCTCGCCCGCGACGGCATTCACTGCGCGGCCATTCACGGCAACAAGTCGCAGAACGCGCGCACCAAGGCGCTCTCCGACTTCAAGGAATACAAGGTGCAGGTGCTGGTCGCGACGGACATCGCGGCCCGCGGCCTCGACATCAGCGAACTGCCGCAGGTCGTGAACTACGAGCTGCCGCACGTGCCCGAGGACTACGTGCACCGCATCGGGCGCACGGGCCGCGCGGGCAGCGAGGGCCATGCCCTGTCGCTGGTGTCGAGCGACGAGCGCGACCGCCTGCGCGCGATCGAGAAGGTCCTGGGGCGCAAGATCAATGTGCTGCCGCTCGACCGCTCGGGCATCAATTTCACGAGCGATGCGCCGGCTCGCGCCGAGAGGGCGCATCAGCCGGCGGGCGGCCAGCGCCCGCATCATGCACAGCGAGGGCGCAGCGGGGCGGCTGGCGGGCAGGCTCGTCGGGGCAGCGCGAGGAGATGATGATGACATCGTTCCAGGGTCTCGAAGTCCGCGATGATCGCGGCCGCAATGCTGGCCGCCTCCCCGGGGTTCGCCGCCGAGCGGCCTGCCATGACGCCGGAGGCCGTGCGTGCCGAGGCGCGCGACATCTTCCAGACGGTCATCGCGTTCCAGACTGTCGAGGGCCGCGGCCAGGTGCCCGTGATGGCGAAATACCTGTCCGCGAAACTCCAGGCCGGCGGGTTTCCTGCAGAGGACATCGAGATCCTCCCGCACGGCGAGACGGCTTCGCTGATCGTGCGTTACCGCGGCGCAGACCGCGCGGCGAAGCCGATCGTGTTCCTCGCGCACATGGACGTCGTGGAGGCGAATCCGTCGGACTGGCTGCGCGACCCGTTCAAGCTCGTCGAGGAGAACGGCTACTTCTTCGGCCGCGGCACCGCGGACGTGAAACAGGAGGTTGCGCTTCTCACTACGACCTTTCTGCGCCTGAAGGCCGAGGGCTACGTGCCCTCACGCGACCTCGTGATCGCACTGTCCGGCGACGAGGAGACCGGCATGGATACGGCGAGCGATCTCGCGATCCGGCTCGCAGGCGCGGAGTTCGCGCTGAACGGCGATGGCGGCCAGGGCGTGCTGAACGACGCCACCGGCAAGCCCGAGGTCTACTACCTGCAGGGCGCCGAGAAGTACTACGCGAGCTTCGAACTCATCACGCACAATCCGGGCGGCCACAGCTCGCAGCCCCGAAGCGACAACGCGATCTACGAGCTCGCCGATGCGCTCGAGGCGCTCAAGGCCTACCGCTTCCCGGTCATGTGGAACGACTGGACGCTCGGCAGTTTCCGCGAGTCCGCGAAGGCGACGCCGGGGGCGCTCGGGGAGGCCATGGCGAAGTTCGCGGCGGACCCGCACGATGCGGCGGCCGCGGACACGCTGTCGGCGAGCCCGCTGTTCGTGGGCAAGCTCCGCACGACCTGTGTCGCGACGATGCTGAAGGGCGGCCACGCCGAGAACGCGTTGCCGCAGTCGGCGACCGCCACCGTGAACTGCCGCGTGTTCCCTGGCATGGGCCTGGACGACGTGCGTGGCACGCTGCAGCGTCTCGCCGGCGACAAGGTGGAGGTGAAGCTCGTCGGCACGCCGCACCCGAGCAATCCCTCGCCGATGAGGCCCGACGTCGTGGCCGCCGTGACGAAGGCCGTGCATGCAGACTATCCGGGCGTGCCGATCGTGCCGGAGATGGCGGCCTACGCCACCGACGGATCCGTCTTCCGCGCGGCGGGCATCCCGACCTACGGCGCGAGCAGCATGTTCATCAAGGGCAGTGACGAGTTCTCGCACGGACTGAACGAGCGGATATCCGTCGCGTCCTTCTACGCGGGTCTGGAGCACTGGTACGTGCTCGCGACGACACTCGGCGGCAAGCCCGGGCACTGAGCCCGGGCCCTGCACGGGAGCCATCCTGAGGGGTTCGCGCGGCTTAGTCCAGGCGCCTGACGTGAAGCCGTCTCGCGGAGTCGCCCGGCCCGTCAGTCGTGGTGATGCTCCTGTGAGCGCCGCGCCCTCAATCTCCTCCTGCGCCTGGGCGGCGTACACGCCCACGAACACCGCCACGATCACGGCGACGTAGAACTGGCCGGTGATCGCCTCGATCGCGGCCAGCGTCCGGGTGATTTCCGAAGTCGGCAGGATGTCGCCGTACCCCACCGTGGACAGAGTCACGACGCTGAAGTACAGGAGTTCGCCAGCGCGCGACTGTGGATTCAGCTGGTCCAGCGGCACGGTCAGGTGCAGCGCGTCCGGATTCCAGACCAGCGCGATCTGGTACAGCTGGGCGAAGATCATGGCGACCAGCAGGTAGGCCACGACCGTCGCAAAGATGCCGTCCAGCGTGGGCCGTTCGGCGCGGAACACGAAGGTGAGCACCCCGACCACGCAGGCCGCGACGATCGGCAGGTGCAGCACGCCCTGTGTCGTCGCGTTCACGCGCATCCACTCCTGCGGCAAAGGCAGGTTGGCGATGACGGACGCGGCGATCGACAGCAGCAGCAGGCCGACGACGACCCTGCGGACGCGGCCCCAGTCCGGATTTGCCCAGAGCGTCACCAGCATCACGTCCAGCATCACGAACTGCAGGATCAGGTGTGCGAGCCAGGTATGCTCGATCCTCGGGTAGATGAGCATCCAGAAGAAGATGACCAGGGTGAGCTGCAGGAACCGCCACTGCGGGAACGGACGCTTTGCCACGAGATCTTCGGCGGTCAGCTTCATCCGTGCCCTTC
>CAVSDW010000022.1:0-83388 GCA_963726665.1 uncultured Gammaproteobacteria bacterium
ACGGGCGCCGTCTCGTCGGCCACGACCTCGAGGTCCGGGCCCGCGAGCCGAGCGATCAGTCGCGGCAGTGCGCGACGGATCGCCGCATACCTGCGCGGGTCGATCTCACAGATCGTGATTCGCCGGATGATGCGGTCGCCGTCCGCGCCACGCAGGGCAGCGAAGAATCCCCGCAGCTGGCGCTCGAGCGCGCTCGCGACCGGGACGCCCGAGCCCGTGCCGAACAGCACCGTCGCAAAGTCCTGTGCACGCGCGCGTGCCAGTGTGCGCACGGCGTTTTCTGCCGCGAACGAGTGGCCGTCGGAATCGAAGTCGCTGAAATCGCCCAGCCCGGCGAAGAGCACGAACTCCGCGAGCAGCGGGCTGCGGGCACAGGGCAGCACGAACGTCTCGCCGAGGCGACCGGACAACATGCGGCGCAGCGTGAACTCGCGCACCGCGCCGTCGAGGCGGGCGTCGACGGCCACCGCCGCGCCGGACGGGTCCACGTTGCGGAACACCCCGAGCACCAGCGCATGCGCATTCGCATCGACGATGCTGCCGTTGCAGAGACGGATCTCGATCGTCCGAGGTCGCGGTGCCGGGGCGGCCGCCCCCGTCCCGCCCGTGCCGTCCGTCCGTGTGCGGGGCGGCGCCCGCAGCGATCGCTTCGATACCGCGCCGTGAAATTCGGGAGACACCACGGGTTCGAGCAGGCGCCGCCTCGCGTCGGGTGACAGGTCCTGCCATCGCACCTTGTGCGGCGCGACGCGCCGCAGCGTGGCTTCGGCCACGACCCGCGAGCGCGGCGTCTTCGATCGTCGCGTGGCCGATGGAAGGCGCCGCGTCTGCCCGTCGCGCAGCAGGTCCACGACGGCTGAAATCACGCGGCCGTTGTTCGGCAATCCGCCGTGCTTCTCGGCCACGAACCATGTCGGAGCGCCGGGGACCTCGGCCAGCACGCGCGGTACGGTGCCGTCGCCGTCGGCGCTCAGTCGGAAGCGGAACCCGCCCTTGTCGCGTTCGGCGCCCGTGACGGTTTCCTGGCGCACGCCGACGACGTGCAGGCAGCGCGGATCCGGTCCCGGCCCGCGGCGTCGCACCGCGGCCGCCTCGGCGAGCAATCGCGGATCCGGGCGCAGGGCGTCGCGGGGCCAGTTCGTCGGGTCGAAGAGATCCGGTCCGCCGGCGAGCGCGGATTCCGGCAGCAGCTCGTGCAGGGACGGCAGGCTGCGGAACACCAGGCGCGCAAGGTCTTCGGCATCGTGACGCAGGTCGAGCGCCGCGAGCTTGCGTACCGTCACGTACACGCCGCGCAGCGCGAGCACCGCCGCGAACGATCCGGAATTCGGCGCGCCGAGCTGCACCGCGCGTGAGATGCGGCCCGCGCCGGTCGCGAGTGCAATGCGCGCCACCACGCCGCCCATGCTGTGCCCGACCAGCATGACGTCGCGCCCGCCGTCGGCAGCGATGCGGGCATTGAGCTCCGCCGCGAGCGACTCGACGCCCAGACGCCAGTCGTACGCGTGCAGGCGCGCGTCGAACCCGGCGATACGGAGCGAAAGCTTGAGCTTGAGGACGCTGAGCAGCATCGCGCCCAGCGCCGAGAGGCGCGATCCGCGCGGCAGGGCCAGCCGCGTCAGGTGGCCGGCCGCGACCTCGATGGGGTCGAGCCAGAGCACGTCGTCGAGCAGGCGCCCGCGCGTACCGATCCGCGAGCCCATGAGCCCCGGCAGCACGTAGACGAGCGGGCCGCCGCGCAGCCGTGTCTCCGCGGCGCGCAGCGCGAGCGAGGAGAGCTCGCGATGACCGCGTGGGCCGAAGACCGCCGCGAGTTCCGCCCTGCGCTCTCCGCGCGCAAGCAGTCGCTCGATGTCCTCGTCGTGCAGCCGGTGCAACGGAAGGAGCGCGCGCCTGTCCATGGTCGGTGCGTACCCGGGCAGTCCTCAGTGCGCGGCTGCGGGTACCGCGTCGCCCACCGCGCGGACCGTGACCTGCGCCGTCTGCGCGCCGGTTCCTTCGAACCGAAGCGTCAGCGTGAAGGTCTCGCCCGCCACGAGCGGCCGGGTGAGACCCATGAGCATGATGTGCGTGCCCTTGGGGGCCAGTACCACGCGAGCGCCCGCCGGCACTGCGACGCCGTCCACCGGGCGCATGGTGGCGACGCCGTTCGATTCTCCGGCCGCGTGCAGGTGGACCATGGCTGCCCGATCCGTCTGCGCGCCGACGAGGCGGTCGTTCGACGAGCCACCGGTGATCGTGAGGTAAGCCGCTCCCACGTCCACGCCCGGCGGCGTCGCGCGCGCCCAGGCGTCGGAGACCACCGGGGCGCCTGCGGATGCGATCGCGGGCAGCGCCGCGAGCACGAGACTCACCAGGGCGCGTCGTGTCCGGTCGATCATTTGCCCGATTCCTCTTTCATGACCGCACGAATCGTGGCCGTGACGGCCTCGATCGCCTGGATCCGCGTGGTCGACTTCCGCCACATGGCGCCGATCGTACGCGTCGGCGCAGGCTTGGCGAAGGACTTGATCCTCAGGCCCCGGGCCGTGCTGCCGTGCGATTCCGCGGCGAGCTGCGGCAGGAGCGTCACGCCGTGCCCTGCGGCCACCATCTGGCGCAGCGTCTCGAGGCTCGTCGCGCGATAGTCCTGGTCCTCGTGGACTTTGACCCGGCTGCAGACCTCGAGCGCCTGGTCGCGCAGGCAGTGCCCGTCCTCGAGCAGCAGCAGCGTCTCGCCCCTCAAGTCCTCCAGTTTCAGCCGATCGCGCGCGGCAAGTGGATGGCCGGACGGCACGGCGACCGTGAACGGCTCCTCGTACAGCGTCAGGGCCTCGAGCCCGTCCTGCACGACAGGCAACGCAAGAATCCCGACGTCGATGTCGCCCGAACGCAGGTGCTCGAGCAGTGGAGCCGTCTGGTACTCGTAGAGCATGAGCTTGAGCCGCGGCAGGTCGCGCTTCAGGCGCCGTGCCACGTGAGGCAGCAGGTACGGCCCGACCGTGGGTATGAGCGCGACCTTGAGGCTGCCTGCGAGCGGGTCGCGGTCCGCCCTCGCGAGTTCGACGATCGCGTCCGCCTCGAGCAGCACGCGGCGAGCACGTTCCACGACCCGGCCGCCGGCGTCGGTCAGCGTAACGCGCCGCGGCTGGCGTTCCACGAGCGGCACGCCCAGGTATTCCTCGAGCTTCCGGACCTGCGCCGACAGCGTTGGCTGGCTCACATGACAGCGCTCGGCCGCGCGCCCGAAATGCCGCTCGTCGGCCAGTGCCACCAGGTAGCGGAGGTCGCGAAGATTCATGGCGTCATCATAGTCCGGGAAAGCGATCGGCTTCCTCTATAATTCCGGAATCAGCGCGTCAGAATCCCAGAATGAGCCTGTCAGAATTGCAGAATGAACCCGTCAGTCCCGGAATGAACCAGCGAATTCCGCAATGACCCCGCGCCAGCAGAGACTGTCCGCCGGTGTCGTCGTCGTGAGGCTGGCAGCCGAAGGATGGCGATTCCTGCTGCTGCGCGCGTTCAATCACTGGGACTTCCCGAAGGGCATGGTGGAGGCCGCCGAGGAGCCGCTCGCGGCCGCAGTGCGCGAGGTGAAGGAGGAGTCCTGCATCGCGGACCTCGAGTTCGAGTGGGGCGAGTGCTCGACCCGGACCGGACCCTACAGCCGCGGCAAGGTCGCGCAGTACTTCATCGCCAGCACGCGGACGATCGAGGTCGACCTCGCCATCAATCCCGAGATCGGACGGGCCGAGCACACGGAATATCGCTGGGTGAGCCTCGACGAGGCCCGGGCGCTCGTGTCGCCACGCGTGCAGCCGGTGC
Source organism: uncultured Gammaproteobacteria bacterium (assembly GCA_963726665.1). Taxonomy (GTDB): domain Bacteria; phylum Pseudomonadota; class Gammaproteobacteria; order Steroidobacterales; family Steroidobacteraceae; genus RPQJ01. The sequence continues at coordinate 3,805 of CAVSDW010000022.1, forward strand.
TCGACTGGGCGGCGCAGGTCTTGGGCTTGCCCGTCGGCAACTGAGCGAACCAATACGGGGCGTGACGGGCCCGCGCGCTCGGCGGTTGACCTGAACTCAGACGACCCGGCCGCGGCGGCCGCCGCGCCTGAAGTCCTCCACGTTTGCGGCCAGTTCGTCGAGACAGCGCTGGCGCGCTTCGCGCGCCGACCAGGCCACGTGCGGGGTGACGATCAGGTTCGGGATGTCGCCCGCGAGCAGCGGATTGCCGTCGACCGGCGGCTCCTGCTCGAGCACGTCGATGGCGGCTCCGCCGAGCCGGCCCGCGCGAAGCGCCTCGGCCAGCGCGACCGGATCGACGAGCGCACCGCGCGCGGTGTTGACCAGCACTGCGTCCGGCTTCATGCGCGCGAGTTGCCGTGTGCCGATCATGCCGTTTGTCGCCGGCGTGATCGGGCAGTGCAGGCTCAATACATCCGCGCGCGGCAGCAGGTCCGCGAGGTCCACGCGCCCGGCCTGGCGCTCGCCGCCGGGGCGGTTCGCGACCAGCACGTTCATGCCGAAGGCGCCGGCGGCGTGAGCGACGCCTCGGCCGAGTACGCCAAAGCCCACGATGCCCATCGTGCGCCCGGTGAGTTCGCGGATCGGAAAGTCGAGCAGGCAGAACTGGTCGCCGCGCTGCCACGCGCCGGCGCGCACGAGGGCGTCGTATTCGCGCAGCCGCTGCGTGAGCATGAGCAGCGTGCCGAACACGTGCTGCACTACCGAGGCCGTGCAGTAATCGCGCAGGTTGCAGACCGCGATGCCGCGCTCGGCCGCGGCGGCGAGGTCCACGTTGTTGGTGCCGGTGGCGGTGAGCGCGATGAGCTTGAGCGAGGGTGTCGCCTCGATGAGCTCGCGCGTGAGGCGCAGCTTGTTCAGGAGCACCACGGCGTGACCCGCGATGCGGCCGGCGACGTCGTCCTGCCGGGTGTGGTCGAGAATTTCGAGGCCGGGCAGCGCCCGGTGCAGCGCGCCCGGGTCGAGGTCGCCCTTGAAGCTCACCGTGGCGTAGTCGAGGAATATGGCTCGCACGGGGGAAGTGAATGGCGGATAGCGGATAGCGGATAGTGAGAGAGGGAACGCGTCACCGCAAGCGGGCGTCCTCGAGCCGGCAGTCTGCATTCTCGCTGCTCCCTGAGGGGGTGCGCGAGACAGGAGGGAAAATGGAAGGAAGACAGGGGGAGATCAGGAGAGAATGTCCCCGCCATGACCAATGAGGACAAGCTCGCGGCACTGCTCGTCGAAGTGCGTGCCTGCCGCGTCTGCGAGGCGCATCTGCCGCTTGGTCCGCGGCCCATACTGCGCGCCGATCGCAGGGCGCGCGTCCTGATCGTGGGGCAGGCGCCGGGCACGCGCGTGCACGCAACCGGTATCCCGTGGAACGACCCGAGCGGCGATCGCCTGCGAGCATGGCTGGACGTGGATCGCGAGGTCTTCTACGACGAGCGACGGTTCGCGATCGTCCCGACGGGCTTCTGCTACCCCGGGCGCGGTCGAGGTGGTGACCTGCCGCCGCGGCCGGAATGCGCGCCGCTCTGGCACCCGAAGCTTCGCCCCCTGCTGCCGGAGATCGGTCTCACGCTGCTCGTCGGCCAGTACGCGCAGGCGTTCTACCTGGCTGAGCGACGCAAGGGCACGCTGACTGACACGGTCCGGGCGTGGCGCGAGTACCTCCCGGAGTTCCTGCCGCTTCCTCACCCCTCTCCCCGCAATACGCGCTGGCTCGCCGTCAATCCGTGGTTCGAGCGTGACGTGGTTCCGGCGCTGCGCGAGCGGGTTTGCGAGCTATTTGAGCGGTTTTCCGAAATTGCCTGAGCGCCGCCCGCGGCGCAGTCTGCGCACAGGGATCAGGATCGGTAGGCGGCAAGCATGATGACGCAGGTGACGCAGCAGGCACCGGACGTAGAAGCGCTGGTGCGAAAATCGGTCGCGCGCTGGCGCCATGACCCGACGCGCCTGCTGCAGGTGCTGCGCGAAATCCAGGAAGCATTGAACTACATTCCAACGGGGGCGCTGACCATCGTCGCGCGCCTGCTGCGACTGCCGCTTTCGCGGGTGAAGGGTGTCGCCGGTTTCTACTCCTTCCTGTCGACCGAGCCGTGGGGTCGCTACCGCGTGCTCTTCTCGGACAACGTCACGGATCGCATGCAGGGCAGCGAGCGCCTGCTGGCGGAAATGTGCCACCGTCTCTGGGTCGAGCCTGGCAAGGTCTCGGAGGACGGGCTCGTCAGTGTGGCGACCACTTCGTGCACCGGGCTCTGCGACCAGGGGCCGGGCATGCTGGTGAACGGCCGACCCGTCGGGCGGCTCACGACCGAGCGAATCGAGGAGATCTGCGGGCTCATCCTGCGCAGCGTCCCGCTCGACGACTGGCCGGCCGGACTCTTCATCGTCGAGGACAACGTGCACCGCGCCGACGTGCTGCTCGGCCACGGCCTCGAGCCGGGCGACGCGATCCGCGCGGCGCTGCAACGCGGCACGCAGGGTCGCTCGGAGCACGCCGCGAACGAGCGTTCCTGGCGCGAAGGCTACGTGGGTGCCGCACTCGGGCCGGTGGCGATACTCGAGGAAGTGAAGCGTTCGAACCTGCGCGGCCGCGGTGGCGCCGGATTCACCACGGGCATCAAGTGGGAAGCCTGCCGGCACTCGACCGGCAACGAGCGCTACGTGATCTGCAACGCGGACGAGGGCGAGCCCGGCACGTTCAAGGACCGCGTGCTGCTTGCGAGCCACGCCGACCTGCTGTTCGACGGGATGACGGTCGCCGCCTACGCGGTGGGTGCGGGTCGGGGCTTCGTCTACCTGCGCGGCGAGTACCGCTATCTCCTCGACCGGCTGAACGAGGTGCTCGAGCGGCGTCGCGCCACGAACCTGCTCGGGGCGGCCATCTGCGGCCAGCCGGGCTTCGATTTCGACATCGAGATCCACGTGGGCGCGGGCTCGTACGTCTGCGGAGAGGAGTCCGCCCTGATCGAGTCGCTGGAGGGCAAGCGCGGCGTGCCGCGCAACCGCCCGCCGTTCCCGGTCACGAAAGGCTACCTGCAGCAGCCGACAATCGTGAACAACGTCGAGACGCTCTGCGCCGCGGCACTGGTCGCGGTGCACGGCGGCGACTGGTATCGCTCGATCGGGACGCTCAAGTCGTCGGGCACGAAGATCCTCTCGGTCGCTGGCGACTGCGCGCGGCCGGGCCTCTATGAGTACCCGTTCGGCGTGACGCTGCGGCAGGTGCTCGAGGACTGCGGTGCATCGCACGTGCAGGCAGTCCAGGTGAGCGGACCGTCCGGCAGCTGCGTCGACCAGGACGACTTCGACCGCCGGATCGCCTTCGAGGACCTGCCCACTGCAGGGGCGTTCACGGTCTTCGACACCAGCCGCGACATGTTCGAGGTGGCGCGCGCCTACACGCAGTTCTTTGCGCACGAGAGCTGCGGCTTCTGCACGCCCTGTCGCGTCGGCACCTCGATGCTCATGCACTCCATGGAAAAGATCCGCGACGGTAACGGCACCTTGCACGACCTCCGCGAGATCTCGCGGCTGAACCGCGTGCTGCTCATGTCCGCGCACTGCGGGCTGGGACACACCGCCTGCAACCCGATCCTCGACACCATGAAGAAGTTCCGGCCGATGTACGAGCGGCGGCTGCGCTCGCGCGACTTCGCGCCGGCGTTCGATCTCGACGCGGCGCTCGGCCGCGCGCGCCAGATGACCGGGCGCGACGACCCGGGCGCCCACCTGGAGAACCTGCCGTGAGCGATCGCCCGACCTTCCTGCTCGACGGCGAGGAGGTGCCGTTCACGCCCGGACAGACCGTGCTGCAGGCGGCGCTGGCCGCCGGGCGCTACATCCCGCACCTGTGCTATCACCCGGAGTTCACGCCGCACGGCAGCTGCAAGGTCTGCACCGCGAAAGTGAACGGCCGCACGGTCGCTTCCTGCACGACGCCGGCGGAATCGGCGGTCGAGGTGGACAGCAACACCCAGGAACTGAACGACCTCAGGCGAACGCTGGTCCAGATGCTGTTCGCCGAAGGCAACCACTTCTGCCCGTCCTGCGAGAAGAGCGGCAATTGCGTGCTGCAGGCGCTCGGCTACGACCTCGGCGTGATGACGGCGGGGTTCCGGCACCTCTACCCGGACCGCCCGGTGGACGCCTCGCATCCGGAGCTGCTGCTCGACTTCAACCGCTGCGTGCTCTGCGAACTCTGCGTACGGGCTTCTCGCGACGTGGATGGCAAGAGCGTCTTCGCGCTCTCGGGCCGCGGGCTGACCAAGCACCTGATCGTGAATTCGGAGAGCGGGCGCCTCGCCGACACCGACGTGGCCGTGACCGACAAGGCCGTGGAGGTCTGCCCGGTGGGCGTGATCCTGCGCAAGCGCGTCGGCTTCGCGAAACCGATCGGCCAGCGCCGCTACGACAAGCGACCGATCAGTGCGCAGGCGCTCGATGATGCGCCGCGGCCGCCGGATGGAGGCGGTCATGCCTGATACGAACACGGCCGCCGGCGCCGCCCCGCGCAAGCTCCGCATTGCGACCACCTCGCTCGCAGGCTGCTTCGGCTGCCACATGTCCCTGCTCGACATCGACGAGCGGCTCTTCACGCTGCTCGAACACGTCGAGTTCGACCGCTCGCCGCTGACCGACACCAAGCATTGCGGTCCCTGCGACATCGGAATCGTCGAGGGCGGACTCTGCAACGCCGAGAACGTACTCGTGCTGCGCGAGTTTCGCGCCAACTGCAAGGTGCTGGTGGCGATGGGCGCCTGTGCGGTCACCGGCGGGCTGCCTGCGCAACGCAATCACCTCGACCTCGGGCAGTGCCTGCAGGAGGTCTACGTGACCGATCCCGGCGTAGGGCTGGGTCGCGTGCCGAGCGATCCCGAGTTGCCACTGCCGCTGGACAAGGTGCATCCCCTGCACGAAGTCGTGCGCGTGGACTACTACATTCCGGGCTGCCCGCCCTCCGCCGATGCGATCTGGAAATTCCTCACCGACCTGATCGACGGCCGCACGCCGAAACTCGGCCACGGCCTGATCAGCTACGACTGACCCGGGCACACGACCGCCATGAACACTGCCGCACTCGAGACCGCGAAGAACACGGAAGGCCTGCGCCGCGTGGTCATCGAACCGCTGTCGCGGGTCGAGGGACACGGCAAGGTGACGCTCCTCATGGACGAGGACGGGCACGTGCAGCAGGCGCGGCTGCACATCGTCGAGTTCCGTGCCTTCGAAAAGTTCATCCAGGGCAGGCCGTACTGGGAAGTGCCGGTCATGGTGCAGCGACTGTGCGGGATCTGCCCGGTGAGTCATCACCTCGCGGCGTCGAAGGCGCTGGACCAGGTCGTGGGTGCGACGCAGCTCACGCCCACCGCCGAGAAGATCCGGCGGCTCATGCACTACGGCCAGATCCTGCAGTCGCACGCGCTGCACTTCTTCCACCTCTCGTCGCCGGACCTGCTGTTCGGATTCGACTCGGACGTCGCGCGGCGGAACATCGTGGGCGTGGCGGCGGCGTACCCGGACGTGGCGCGCCAGGGCGTACTGCTGCGCAAGTACGGGCAGGAAGTCATCCGTCACACGGCGGGCAAGCGCATCCACGGCACGGGATCGGTGCCGGGCGGCGTGAACAAGAGCCTGACCGTCGCCGAGCGCGACGAACTGCTGCGCGACATCTACCAGATCGTGGGCTGGAGCCGCGACGCGGTGCGGCTGGTTCGGCAGCTCTTCGAGGCCAGCCTCGAGGAGTACCGCGCCTTCGGCACCTTCCGCGCCCACACGCTCAGCCTGGTGCGCGCGGACGGCGCGCTCGATCTCTATCACGGAGGCCTGCGCGCGCGGGACGCCGACAACCGCCGCATCTTCGACCACGTGGACTACACGCGTTACTGGGACCAGATCTCCGAGGAAGTGAAGGACTGGTCGTACATGAAGTTCCCGTTCCTGCGCTCGCTCGGGCCCGAGGACGGCTGGTACCGCGTGGGCCCGCTCACGCGTGTCACGCGCTGCGACTTCATACCGACGCCGCTCGCCGACCGCGAGCGACGCGAGTTCATGGCGTTCGACGAAGGGCGAGCGGCGCTGGCGACGCTCGGCTTCCACTGGGCGCGCATGATCGAGATGCTGCACGCGGCGGAGTCGATCAAGGACCTGCTGCACGACGACGACGTGCTCGGCCGCGACCTCATGGCGGGGGGCGAGCGGCAGTCGCGCGGCGTGGGAGTCATCGAGGCGCCGCGCGGGACGCTCATCCACCACTACCGCGTGGACGAGAACGACCAGGTGGCGCGTGCCAACCTGATCGTCTCGACCACCCACAACAACCAGGCGATGAACAACGCGATCCGCGAGGTGGCCCGAAAATACCTCGACGGCCGAACGCTCACCGAGGGGCTGCTGAACCACATCGAGGTCGCGGTGCGCGCCTTCGACCCGTGTCTCTCCTGCGCAACGCACGCCATGGGAAAGATGCCGCTCTCGGTGCAGCTGGTGCAGGCCGACGGTGCGGTCGTCGACACGCTGGTTCGCGGATGAGCGGGCGCCGCGCACCGGTGCTGGTGCTGGCGGTCGGCAACCCCAGCCGCGGCGACGATGCGCTGGGACCGATGCTCGCAGCGATGGTCGAGACGGCAGGGCTGCCCGGCGTAGAAGTCGTCACCGAGTTCCAGCTGCAGGTCGAGAACTCGCTGGATATCGAGGGACGCGAAAGGGTGATCTTCATCGACGCCGGGGTCGGCACACACGCTCCTTTCGAGGTTCGTGAAGCCACGCCTGCCGCCGACTTCCTGCACACCTCCCACGCGCTGTCGCCGGAAGCCGTGCTTGCCACTTACCTGCGAATCAAGGGCGAGGCGCCACCGCCGGCCACGATCCTCTGCGTGCGAGGGGAATCGTTCCAGCTGGGGGAAGGACTGAGCCGCGACGCCGCGGCACACCTCCAGGCGGCCTGGCCGAAGTTGGCCAGTCTCTGCGCGGCCGGAGTCGCCGAGACACACGCCTGATTCGCCATAGTCACTGCGATCCCGAGTGCGCCAGCCGGATCGCAACTGGACGACTCTTGAGTGCCGTCCTTCCTGTTCCTGTGATCGACTGCACGATTATTCGCACTGCAGCCGCCGTATTGTTGCGCTGCAGCAGCACGACGCCCATCCTGTTCGTCGCGCCGACAAGGCACGAACGGAGAATTGTCATGGGCGTGATCGCAATCGTGATGCTGAGTTCCATCGCGCTCTACCTGCTCCAGCAGATCGGCGACCTCGAATCCTGACCGCAGCAACCGCGGGGCGGGGCGCATGCATCAGGGCAATCGCGCCCGGCGTGATGCACTCGACCGGCTCAGCCGCGCTCGGGCACCTTCGCCCGGTACCCCCCCTGAAGCGCCATCATCCAGCCCGGATACTCCGCCGGCAGCTGGCTCACCTTGTCCAGAGTCGCAAGGTCCTCGGCAGATAACGCCAGCTTCGTCGCGGCGATGTTGTCCGTGAGTTGCGCGATGGTCTTCGCGCCGATGATCACCGACGAGACGGCGGGCTGCGCCAGCAGCCACGCGAGCGCCACCTGCGCGACCGACACGCTGTGCCGCGCGGCGATGGGGCGCATCGCATCCACGCAGTCGAACGCGCGCGGCTTGTCCACCGGCGGGAAGTCGAAGCTGTCGCGACGGCTGCCGCCCGGTCCCTTGCCCTCGCGGTCGAACTTGCCGGTGAGCAGGCCGCCGGCCAGCGGGCTCCACACCATGAGGCCGAGCTGCTGGTCGCGGATCAAGGGCAGCAGCTCACGCTCGAGGTCGCGTCCCGCCAGGGTGTAGTACGCCTGTACGCTCGCGAACGGTGCCCAGCCTCGTCGATCGGAAATCGCCAGCGCCTTCATCACCTGCCAGGCCGCAAGGTTGCAGAGGCCCACGTAACGCACCTTGCCGCTTCGCACCATGTCGTTCAGCGTGGAGAGCGTGTCCTCGAGCGGCGTCAGCGGATCGAAGCCGTGCAGCTGATAGAGGTCGACGTGATCGAGCTGCAGCCGCTCGAGGCTCGCGTCCAGCGAGTTCATGAGGTGGTAGCGCGACTGGCCGCGGCCGTTCGGCGACTCGTCCATGCTGCCGGTGGCCTTGGTCGCGACCACGATCTGGTCCCGCGGCAGGCGCAGGTCCTTGAACGCCTGGCCGACCAGCGCTTCCGCCTGCCCGATCGAGTAGACGTTGGCGGTGTCGAAGAAATTGATCCCCTGCTCGTACGCCTGGCCGACCAGGGTGTTGACGGGTTCCTGGCCGAGCCCGCCCATCACCTTCCAGAAGCCTTCGCTGCCGAAGGTCATGGTGCCGAGGCACATTTCGGAGACGTAGAGGCCTGTCCGGCCCAGCAGTCGATATTTCATTGCGCATCCTCTCGTGGGGTTCGCCCGTTGGGCGGTGATCGGTGGCGTTCGGCTCGCCTGCCTGCCGATTGAAGCACGATTCTCCCCGCGGCGAGCGGGTCGGGGCCGCTCCGCTCAGCCTGCGGCCCTGTCCAGCCGGTCCAGTACATGGCTATCGTGCATTGCGGCACGATTTACGGGGAGCCTTTAAAGATTAAATAGCTTGTTAATCATGAAGTTGGGAGCGCCATGAAAGATTGTTATTGCGATGCAACAATCTCTGTGTAGCATGAAACACGTCGAAAACCCCGGGTCGTAAACGGCCCATGGAGCCCGGAATGGAACGCGAGTGGTTTGCTACCGTCCGCCTGATGCAGGCCGAGATCGGTGTCGTGGTCGCGGTGGCGCTCATGGCTCTCCTCGCCATCACGGCGCGTCTTGCCCGTGATCCGTCTGAGCCGGCCGTCCGATGGTTCCTGGACCGTGCCCGGATCGCCGGGCCGGTGGCCCAGGACCCGGTCCAGCCGGCGGTTCAGGCCGCGGCCGTGGAGCCGGAGTCTGGGACGGAACACCAGCCCGCCACGCCCGAGTGGCTGGATCGCCTGCTGGGCCGCCAGCCACAGCAGGTGGCGCGGGCTGCCGGTGACCCGCAGGACCAGCAGGGCCCCCGGTCCGGCCGACGCGTTGCCTGAGTGAGGCAGCGCTCCACGACCGAAGCACGGCTGGGAGCGCTGCCGCTCGCGCTGCTCCTCCTGGCATGGCTGTGCGTGCCGTCGGGCGCGGCCGCAGCGGACCGAAGCCCGGACGCGGGAGCGACACTTCTGGCTCGATATGCAGCGCTGCACGAGCGGCTGGACCACAGTCCGTTCTCCCAGCCAATCTACGTCGAATCCTTCGAGGACCCGGGCGCCTCGCGCGGCGACGTGTACGCCGTCGTCGACTACCCGATCACCGCGGTCAGTGACGCATTGGCGAGCCCGGCGCACTGGTGCGACGTACTGATCCTGCATCTCAACGTGAAGTACTGCCGCCCGGTCTCCCGCGACGGGCGGACCCTGCTGTCGGTGGCGATCGGCCGAAAGCACGATCAACCGCTTTTCAGTACCGCTCGAGTCGAATTCGACTACAGCGTCGCGGCGTCGCGACCGGGCCACCTCGTCGTCGAACTCAAAGCCCCTCAGGGGCCGCTCGGGACCGGGGATTACCGCATCAGCTTCGAGGCCGTGGGCGTGGAGACGAAGCGTTCGTTCGTGCACCTCCAGTACTCCTACACCCACGACGCCGCGGCCCGCGCTGCGATGCAGATGTACCTTGCGACCACGGGCCGCGGAAAGGTGGGCTTCACGCTGGTGGATGGTACGGCCGGCGCGCCGCCCGGACTGGTGGACGGTGTTCGCGGTGCGAGCGAGCGCAATGCCATGCGCTACTACCTTGCGATCGACGCATACCTGGGGACCCTGCCGGCGCCGGCCTCCGAGCGCTTCGAACGGAGCATCGAGCGATGGTTTGCCTCCACCGAGCGCTACCCCCGACAGCTCCACGAGATCGACCGCGACGACTACCTCGAGATGAAGCGCGGCGAGTACCAGCGCCAGCGGACGATCCAGTGAGCGATCGCAGCCGGCCGCCTCGCCAGACGCATTGAAACCTTACGATTCAATGACTTGCGGCAGCCAAGCGGTCACAGGCGCCGCGGAGTAGACTGTTGAAACTTTTTTGCCTTGCCTCGCGCTGGTAACCCCCTGATGCAAAACGAATCTCTGGCCCGTGAAGAACACGCGCCGATCAACTGGCTCACGATGATCCTGTTCACGCTGACGCCGATCGCGGCGCTGGTGTTCGTGCCCTGGTACGGCATCACGCACGGCTACAGCTGGGCGGCCGTGATCCTGTTCGTCCTGCTGCAGTGGGCGGGTGGTCTTGCGATCACGGCGGGCTATCACCGCCTCTGGTCCCACCGCACCTACAACGCGCACTGGACCGTGCGGCTCTTCTTCATGGTGTTCGGCGCGATGTCGCTGCAGAACAGCATCCTCATCTGGTCCTCGCAGCACCGCACCCACCATCGGTTCGTGGACGACGTGGGCAAGGACCCGTACAGCGCGAAGCGCGGTTTCTGGTTCTCGCACATGGGCTGGATCCTCCGGGACTACCCGAGCGGCAAGAACGACTTCTCCAACGCTCGCGACCTCGAGCGCGACCCGATGGTGATGTTCCAGCACCGCTACTACGTGCCGCTCACGCTCTTCATGAACATCGCCTTCCCGATGCTGCTCGGCTGGGCCGTGGGCGACGTGTGGGGCGTGTTCCTGCTCGCAGGGCTGCTGCGGCTCGTGATCAACCATCACTGCACGTGGTTCATCAACTCGCTGGCCCACATGTGGGGCTCGCAGCCGTACACCGACGAGAACACGGCGCGTGACAACGGCATGCTCGCGTTCCTGACGTTCGGCGAGGGTTATCACAACTTCCACCACATCTTCCAGAACGACTACCGCAACGGCATTCGCTGGTGGCAGTGGGACCCGACCAAGTGGCTGATCAACGCCATGTCGGCGATGGGCCTGGCCGACAACCTGAAGACCGTGCCGGATCTCTGGATCCAGCGTGCCCAGCTCGCCATGCAGTTCAAGCGCGTGGAGGCGGCACTCGAGAAGCGCCGCGCGCGCGGCACCGACGAGCAGATCGAGCGGCTCAAGGCGCGCGTCGCCGAAGAGTACGCGGCGTTCCGCAAGGCGCTCGAAGAGTGGTCCAGCCTGCGCGACCAGTGGGTCACCGACCGCAAGCAGCGACTGCTGCAGCGCTGGGAGGAGACGAGCTTCCGGTCACGCATGCGCGAGATCGAGCACGGCCTGCGCACGCAACGCCGCCGGCTGCAGGTGATGTCGAAGGCTTACGCCTAGCCAAAGGAGAATTCCGTGTTACGGTTCGGTAACTGGGCGAGTTGCCGAACCGTAATACCGGCACCTTCTAGTCCCTGAAGTTGGTGAACTGCAGCGGCAGTTCGAAGCCGCCCTTTTTCACCAGCGCCATCGCCGACTGCAGGTCGTCGCGACTCTTGCCGGTGACGCGCACCTGCTTGTCCTGGATGCCGGCCTGGACCTTCAGCTTCGAGTCCTTGATCAGCCGCTGGATCTTCTTACCCAGCTCGACGTCCACGCCCTGGCGCAGCGTCACGACCTGGCGCGCGGTCTGCCCGGTCGTCACCGGCTCGTCGATCTTGAGGCACGCGACGTCGATGCCACGCTTCGAGAGCTTCAGCTTCAGGATCTCGAGCATCTGCTTCAACTGGAAGTCGGCCTGCGCAGACAGCGTGAGCACGGCCTCTTTCTGCTCGAACTTCGCGCCCGTGCCCTTGAAGTCGAAACGCTGGTCCACCTCGCGGCTCGCCTGGTCCACGGCGTTGGTGACTTCGTGCAGGTTGAATTCCGAGACGATGTCGAATGACGGCATTTCAGCTCACAGTGTGGCTTCGGGGTTGCGGGTCGCGGTGTAGCGCGCATGACCAGTCGCGGTGCTCCAGCACTCGCCCACGAGCTGGCCACGCTCGTCCAGCTTGCCTTTGTACAGCACGGCCTGCCGGCCGTCGAAGAGCGAGAGCTCGAGTTCCTCGTCGTTCGCGTCGCCGGCGAGGGTGCGCTGCTCCCAGCCGGCCGTGCGCACGATGCCCGTGACTGCGTGGAACGACTGCGTGAGTTCGGCGAGCCCTGGAACCTTCCTGCCCGAGTCGTCGGTGAACGCGACGGCCCAGCGCCCCGTGAAGTCCGCGTTGTCGTTGCGAGGTTCCTCGATGAACCGCCAGCCCTGTCCGCGCGTCGCCGAGAAGGGCAGCACCTTTCTGCTGCCGCCGGTCCCGGAGAGCGTGACCTCGCCTTCGAGTTCTTCGCCGGCGATCCGTGCATCGAGCAGGTTGCCGGTGCCGGGAAACTGAGCGGTGAGCCTGCCCTGCGCGGCCTGTGCCGACGGCACGCGCGCGCGATCCTTGCCGTTCACGAGGTAGAGCGCGACGCCGCTCTTCTCGCGGACCACCTCGAGGCCGAACGGCACTTCGCCGCCCGGCAGCTCGACCACCGCGCGATAAAGCCCCGGCTGCAGGTCGCGGCTCTTCGGCGCGCAGCCTGTGGACAGGGCGAGCACCATGAGCAGCCCCGACGTCGCCAGGAGTCGCAGTGGTGGAGTGCTGCGCATACCCATGGTCACCAGGCCGCGACTAAAGGCCCAGCGCGTCCTTGATCTTGTCGACGAGATCCTCGCCGCCGTGATGCTCGACGTAGTCGATCACGATCGGGCCGAACTTCTTTGCGGTGTCGATGGGGATGCCGAGCTCGGTGAACGAGGCGGCCAGGCCCGCCCAGCGTCCGGGACTCTTCTTGCCGCCGAACAGCGAGCCGAGCCCGCCCGCGATCGAGCTCAGCGCGCTCGGCGGAGGCGCGTCCTTGAGGAGCTTGGCGGCTCCGGGGACGTCCGCGACGAATTCGTCGAAGTCCGCGGGCTCAAGGTGCTTCTGCGCCGTGCGCAGGAGTGCCACGAGTCCGCCGCTCGCCTGCTCCTTATTGATGCCGAGTTCCTTCGTCAGCCGCTTGATCAGTACGTTCATGACTGGCTCCTCCCGCGCGGATTCTACGTCAAGGCCGCCAGACGAGCGCGAGGTCCTCCACCTTGGTGTCGGCCTTGCGGGGCCGCACGGGCACGGTCTCGATGCGCACGGCGTTGGGGTCGAATTCCTCCGTGAGACGCGCGATCTCGGCCTCGAGTTCCGCGTTCAGCGCCTCGACCTGCGCATGGATCGCCTGTACGTCGGCTTCGGCGGCCGTGACGTCCGAGCGCTGCCGGCTGGTGCGCCCGATACCGCGCGCGGCGCTCGACACCTTGCCGTAGACGCTGCTGCGCCGCCCGCCGAACAGCGCGCCGAGCAGGCTGCCGCCAATGGACACCGCGGTCGCCAGGGTCTCGCTCGACGCCTGGGACTTCTCGCGCTCCACGCGCTGGCCGGCGCGTTCTTCGCGGGCCTGCAGCGTGGCGATCTTCGAGGCGTACTTCTGGCGCAGCGTATCCACCGCGGCATCACGCTTCTCGCGCAGCACCAGCGCGACGTGGGCGCGGAACTCGCCCTCCGTGCCGCCCGGGGCGGCACTCATCTTGAGCGCCGGGCAGGACATGAGGTTGAGCGAGGCATTGCGATACACGTGGTCTTCGAGCTCGTCGGCCCAGGCGCGATGATTCTTCGACGACATCGCGGCGGCCGGGATTTCGCCGAATTCCGCACCCTCGCGCGGCTCGTCGTCGAAGTCGGGGCCGGGCTCAGGGCTGACGTCGGCCGAAGCCCAGTCCGGGCCGTCCCGGCCGACGGGTGCCAGGTAGTACCAGGATTCCCAGGCGTTCATGCCCGACTTGGCATCGACGAAATGCGCCCGCGCTCGGGCGCCGATGCATGGCTCGTAGGTCACCGTACCCTTGGCCTGTGCAGGGCGCAGGAATTTTTCCACGACGCCGGCCTGGACGATGGGCCGCGATGACGCGGCGGCCGAAGTGCGTGAAGCCGTCGCGGGTGCGCCCGCGGCCCGTCCTTTTGCCGCCTTCCCCGCAGCTCCGTCGCCTGACGCAGCAGCGCTCGCAGCCGACCCACCTGCATTGCCCGATGGTTCTCCGGCCGGATTCACGAGCTTTGCGATCTCGGCGAGCGTCAGCGGTCCGCGGAGATACGAGAGCGCCCATCGGGTGCGCAGCAGCACCGGCGCGTCGTCGTGGACGTTGCGCATCAGGAACGCCCGCTGCGTCAGGCTCGACATCAGCGCCTCGAGACCCGCGCGATCCATGCCGCCGGCCGCCTCGGTGCCGAGCAGGCCCTCGATCACGCGGTTCTTGTCGCGCTCGGTCTGCAGCCGGCCGATGAACCACGTGCCCGCGTTGCCCAGGCCCTTGTAGTCGAGGTCCACCGGGTTCTGGGTCGCGAGCACCACGCCGAGCCCGAAGGCGCGCGCCTGCTTCATGAGCGTGAGCAGCGGCAGCTTCGATGGCGGCATCGCGGACGGCGGGAAATAGCCGAACACCTCGTCCATGTAGAAGACTGCGCGCAGGCTGGTCGTGCCGGACTGTCGGCGCATCCAGGCCACGACCTCGTTGGCGATCAGCGTCACCACGAACATGCGCTCCGCGTCGTTCAGGTGCGCGATCGAGATGACGGAGATTCGCGGCTTGCCGGCGTCGGTGTAGAGGAGCTTCTGGATGTCGAGCGCGTCGCCCGCGAGCCAGGCCTCGAAGCCGGGCGACGCGAGGAGCCCGTTCACCCGCAGCGCCAGTTCCATGCGCTCCTTGGCGGGGTAGAAGCTCTCGAGGTCGAACACGCCGACCTTTTCGAACGGCGGCTTCTGCACGGCCTGAATCATTGCCGCGAGGTCCGGGCTCTGGCCCTTGCGCCATGCAGCATCGAGGATGGCCGAGAGCAGCAGGTACTCGCGGCTCTTGATGGGGTCGGCGTCGATGCCGAGCAGCCCGAGGAGTCCTGCGACAGCCGACCCGATGCGTTCCTTGAGCGCCGTCGAGTCGCCGAGCGTCGTGGCGTCGGGCGCCGTGAAGGAGCGCAGGATCGAGAGCGGACGGCCCGACTCCGATCCCGGCGTGTAGATCGTGACCTCGGCGGCGTCGCGCAGGCGCTGGATGCGCGCCCCGTCCTCGTTCCATTCGGCGAGCCCCTTGCTCCAGGTCGCGGCGGTGGACGCGGCAAACTCCGCGACCGACTGGCCCTTTCGGGCAGCCTCGCCCGCGTCCACCCAGGGCTCGAAGTCCGCGGGCCGGAGCTCCGGGAACGTCAGCATCAGGTTGCCGATGTCGCCCTTGGGGTCGATCGCGATCGCCGGCACGCCGTCGAGCGCGGCTTCCTCGAGCAGCGACAGGCAGAGCCCCGTCTTGCCGCTGCCCGTCATGCCGATGCAGACCGCGTGGGTGGTCAGGTCGCGGGAGTCGTAGAGCAGGTCCGAGCCGGGCTGGCCCGATTTCGGGTCGAGTTCCCGGCCGAGGTAGAAGGCGCCGAGTTTTTCGTAGCTGGGCAGTGGCATAGGAGGGTACTGGCCAAGGTCAAAGGTTGGGGGTCGCGGCGTGGCGTTCCGGTAGTGTAAGGAAGAAAGGCATTAATGATCAGCGGTTAGCCTTCCCCCTTCGCCGGCGCCCTGACTTCCCATAGCATGTCGGCTTCGACGCCGCCTGCCGGGAGCCCCATGTCCATCGTCCTCGACCAGGTGACCAAGCGATACCAGGGGTCGCCGGTCGTGAACGACGTTTCGCTCAGGGTCGAGCAGGGCGAGTTCCTGGTGCTCCTGGGTCCCAGCGGCAGCGGCAAGAGCACGCTCCTGCGCGCCATCGCCGGCCTCACCGAGGTGGACCACGGTCGCATCGAGCTGCGCGGGCGCGACGTTACGCACGTGTCAGCGCGGGAGCGCGAGGTCGGCTTCGTCTTCCAGCACTACGCGCTCTTCCGCCACATGAGCGTTGGCGACAACATCGAGTTCGCGCTCAGGGTGCGCCGCGTGAAGGCGGCGGATCGCCGGGCGCGCCGCAGGGAACTCCTGAAGCTCGTCGCCCTCGAGGGCATGGATGACCGGCTGCCGGCCCAGCTCTCGGGCGGCCAGCAGCAGCGCATCGCGGTGGCCCGCGCGCTGGCGCACCGCCCGAAGGTGCTCCTGATGGATGAGCCCTTCGGGGCGCTGGACGCAAAGATCCGCGAGGAACTGCGGCGCACCATCCGGGAGGTGCAGCGCGAGCTGCGCATAACGACCATCCTCGTCACGCACGACCAGGAGGAGGCCTTCGCGCTCGCGGACCGCATCGGCGTGATGAACCAGGGCCGGTTGCTCGAGTGTGGCCGGCCCGACGACCTGTACATGCGCCCGGCGACGCGTTTCGTCGCGACCTTCCTCGGTGCGGCCAACCTGCTGCTCGGCTACCCGACGCCGCGTGGCGTGCGTTTCACGCTGCCGGCGGCGGAGGCCGCCGGGGCCGGTTCGCCGGTCGAGCCGCCCCGGGAAGTGGTCGCGGTGTTGCGGCCCGAGGAGGTCGAACTCGCCGTGGGCGAGGAGGGCATCGAGGCGAGCTACGTGGGACACGGCCACCTCGAGGAGGTGCTCTTCGGCGGGGCAGTCGAGCGCCTGCGCGTACGCATGCCGGTGAACGGGCCCGTTGCCGCCTCGCCAGGGCGCGATCCGGGGGAGGACGAGGGCGGATCGCTGCTCGAGGTCTCGCGCACCGTCCCGGAGCAGCGCGAGTTCCCGGTATCGCCGGGCCAGCGCGTCGCGGTCGGAGCGCGGCGCATCCACGTGCTGCCCACGCCGGTGTCGAGTTTCACCATCGTCGCGTCGGACGACGTGGCCGCGCAGCGCCTGCGGAACTCGGCCCTGCTCGCGACGCTTGCGAGCCGGATGCACACCCGCGTCTCGGTCGTCTATGCGCCCAGGCCATGGAGCCCTGACGACGTGCACCGCGAATTGCGTCGCGCGCCACCGGGGATGCCGGTGATCGAAACGGGGCCGGGCAGTGCCGCCGCCGCCGAGTGGCTGCTGCGTCACGGTGCGCTCCAGCTGCTTTGCATGCCGCCCGGGCTGGCGCTGCCTCGCCGCGTCATCATCCAGCCGTCAGGCGACGACGTCCGCGAAGCAACCATGGCGGTGGCGGCGAGCCTGTTGCGACACGTGCCCGCCGAGGCGACGCTCTTCGGCTCGCAGCCGCTCGAGACGCCGGGGGCCGAGCGGGCGGGCTACCTGCAGCTCCTCACCGACCTGCGGCACGCGACGCTCGGCCAGCTCGGCGTCGGCGTCAAGACCGAGATCGTGACCGGCGACGTCGAGTCGCAGCTCCTGCACCAGCTCGATGCCCTGCCCGACGCAATGCTCGTGCTCGGCGTGTCGGCCGCGGACGATGCCGGGCGAGAGCGGCTCGCGCGCTTCCTCGAGGGGCCCACTGCGCGCCCGGTGTTCTTCGTTCGTCCGTTCGAGGTGCACACCGTGGCGGGGCATTGAAATGGCGCGGTCCCGCTTCCGCCAGCCGAGCATCCTCCCGGGCTTCGGGCTGACCCTCGGCTTCACGACTTTCTTCCTGAGCGTGCTGGTGCTCCTGCCGCTCGCGGCCCTGGTGCTGCGCGCCGGCTCGCTCTCGTTTCAGCAGCTCATGGACGTGCTGCTCGACCCCAGGTCCGTCGCTTCGTATCGCTTGAGCTTCGGCGCTGCGCTGCTGGCGGGGGGTGTCAACGCGGTGTTCGGCTTCATCGTGGCCTGGGCACTGGTGCGGTACGACTTTCCCGGCCGGCGGCTCATCGACGCCATGATCGACCTGCCGTTCGCGCTGCCCACCGCCGTGTCCGGCATTGCGCTTGCCGCCGTATTCGCGCCGACCGGTTGGCTGGGACTCAGGCTCGCGGCCGCCGGCGTGCAGGTGGCCTACACCTGGCTCGGCGTCGTGGTTGCGCTGACGCTCATCGGCCTGCCGTTCGTGGTGCGCTCGGTGCAGCCCGCGCTCGTGGAAGTGCAGCGCGAACTCGAGGACGCGGCCGAGACCCTGGGCGCACGACCCTGGCAGACCTTCCACCGCATCATCCTGCCTGCGGTGCTGCCGGCACTCGTCACCGGCTTCACCATGGCCTTCGCGCGCGGTCTCGGCGAATACGGCTCGGTCGTGTTCATCTCGGGCAACCTGCCGCTCAAGACCGAGATCACGCCACTGCTCATCGTCATCAAGCTCGAGCAGTTCGACTACGACGGCGCCGCCGCACTCGGCGTCATCATGCTGGTGACCTCGTTCCTGATGCTGTTCGCGATCAACCTCGTGCAGGCCTGGGGGCGGCGCCGTCACGTCGCCGCGAGGAACTGATGGCCGGCGCCGCGCCAATGATCGAGGAACGCCGCGTTTCGCTCGCGCGCCGGGCCGGGCGCGGCGTGCTGATCGCGATCGCGATCCTGTTCCTCGGGCTGCTGCTCATCGCGCCGCTGGGCGCAGTGCTGGCGCAGGCCCTGGCGAAGGGCTTCGACGCCTACCTGCACTCCTTCGGCGACGAGGACACGCGCGCCGCGATCCGCCTCACCCTGCTGACCGCCGCCATCGTAGTGCCGGTGAACACGGTGTTCGGGATCTGTGCGGCCTGGGCCATCGCGAAGTTCGAATTCCGGGGCAAGAGCCTGTTGATCACGCTCATCGACCTGCCGTTCGCCGTGTCACCGGTGATCGCCGGCCTGGTGCTGGTGCTGGTCTTCGGCGTTCAGGGGTGGTTCGGCGCGTGGCTGGTGGAGCGCGACTACGCGATCATCTTCGCGCTTCCCGGCATCGTGCTCGCGACCATGTTCGTGACCTTCCCCTATGTCGCTCGCGAGCTGATCCCGCTCATGCAGCAGCAGGGCAGCGAGGAGGAGGAGGCCGCGATCACGCTCGGCGCCGGCGCGTGGACGACCTTCCTGCGCATCACGCTGCCCAAGATCAAGTGGGCGCTGCTCTACGGCGTGATCCTCTGCAATGCGCGCGCCATGGGCGAGTTCGGCGCAGTGTCGGTCGTGTCGGGACACATCCGCGGCTACACGACCACCATGCCGCTCGACGTGGAGATCCTCTACAACGAATACGATTTCGTCGCCGCGTTCGCCGTCGCCTCGCTGCTCGCGCTGCTCGCGCTCGTCACATTGGTGCTCAAGAATCTCGTGGAGTGGCGTGCGGACCGCAGGACGGGCTAAGCGGAGTCACGAGTTGCTGCAGGATCGATTGTTGCTGAAGGATCGGTTCGACAGCGTGCGCCGGCTCGCCTCCGGGCCGAAGTCGCTGCAGGGTTCGCTCGCTCTCACCGTCGCGGGGCTGCTGCTCGTCGCGATCCTGGTGCTGGCTTTCAGTGCAGTCGGGCTGCTCCGCAAGCAGGCCGAGCAGCAGGCGCTGGTGCGGACCCAGCTCGCGGGCGTCGCCGCCCGCGAGGAGCTGCGGCGCGTCGAGGAGGATGCCCAGACGTCGGCGCGATTGCTCGCAGCGCGACCCACGCTGGTGCGGCTGGTGCGCGATGGCAACCGGGAGCAGCTCGAGCTCTTCCTCCGGCGCTACTGCGACACCGCTGGCCTGAACGCCTGCGCCGTGACCGCCGGCCCCTCCGTGGTGCTCGCCTCGACGCGCCCCGGGCTCGACTGGGCCGCGTTGCTCGAGTCGGTCTCGGAGCAGGGCGAGCACTTCATGTTCGCGCCGCCCGAGGTCGCCGCGACGGACTCATCGGCGCGACGGCCCAGGTTCCGAATCTCGTCGAGACGCGGGTCGTCGTCCTGCGCTTCCTCGACGACCGGCTGGCGGCGAAGCTGACCGAGGCCGCGGGTATCGAGGTCCGGCTCGTGCGCCTGTCGAAATGGCTGGACGGCGTGGACCCGGCGCTCAAGTCCGTGCACTCGACGGCGCTCACGACGGGCGCGCCGGCTGCCGAGCGCATTCCCGCCGCGCGGCGTGTTCGCGTCGAGCACGCCGGTCGTTGCTTCCACGGGCGAGGGTGTTGCGCTGATCGAGTCGCGCCTGCCGATTGCCGGGGTGGACGCGACCGTGGACGGCTTCGTGAAACGCCTTGCCTGGACCGCACTCGTCCTCGGCATCGTGGCGGTACTCGCGGCGCTGGCTGCTGGCGCGTCGCATCGTCCGGCCCCTGGAGCTGCTCGCGTCGGCGGCGAAGCGGCTCGGGCGCGGCGATTTCTCCACGTCGATCCCAGAGTCCGGCGGGCCAGAGACGGCCGCGCTCGGGCGGACCCTCGAAGGCATGCGGCGCAACCTCGTCGAGACCACCGCCACGCTGCGACAGCGGGAGGCCGAGGCGCAGGCGATGCTGCGCGGCGTCGTCGAGGGCGTATTCGCGGTGGACGCCGACCGTGTCGTGCGGTACCTGAACCCGCAGGCCGAGCGCATGGCGGGCGTCGCCTCGTCCGAGGCGCTCGGCCGGTTCTGCGGCGACGTGCTGAAGCCCTGCGTCGGCAAGGACGGCCGGCGACCCTGCGAGACCGCCTGCCCGATCCTGGCCGCGCGCGAACGCGACCAGGCGCAGGCGACCGAATTCATGGACAGGCCGGACGGGTCGAAGCGCACCGTCATCATCACGAGCGCACGGATGGTCGACGGCCTGCAGGTGCAGGTGATGCGCGACGAGACGGCGCTCGAGTCGGCGCGCCGCGCGCGTGACTCCATCCTGGCCAACATCTCGCACGAGTTCCGCACGCCGCTCGCGGCGCAGCTGGCGTCGCTGGAGCTCCTCGAGGACAACCTCCAGGAACTGCCGCGCGAGCAGCTCGCGCGAGCTGGTCGGCACCCTGAAGCGCGGCACCCTGCGTCTCACGCGGCTCATCGACAACCTGCTCGAGAGCGTTCGCATCGAGTCCGGGCCAGCTCGGCATCCGCTCGCAGCCGGTCTCGCTCGAGGATGTCGTGCGCGAGGCGGGTGAACTCGTCGAGGGCCTGCTCTCGCAGCGCGGCCAGTCGCTCGAGCGTCGCGCTGCCGGAGGATCTGCCCGACGTCGTCGGCGACGCGCCGCGACTGACGCAGGTGTTCGTGAATCTCCTCGCGAACGCCAACAAGTTCGGCCCGGAGGGCGGCCCGATCCGCATCGGCGGCGAACTCGCCGGCGCCGAGGTCCGGGTCTGGGTGGAGGACGAGGGCCCCGGCGTGGCCGACCCGGAGCAGGGCTCGATATTCGAGCGCTTCTACCGCGCGGCCGACAGCGAACCCGAGCCGCGCGGCCTCGGCCTCGGGCTGTGGATCGTGAAGTCCATCGTGGAGCGGCACGGCGGTCGAGTCGCGGCCGAGCGCACGCCGGCGGGCCGCACGCGGTTCACGATCACGCTGCCCGTTGCGGGGGCCGGGCAGTGAAGATCCTCATCGTGGACGACGATGCCGACCTCCTCGCGCTCGTCGGTTTCGCACTGACGCAGGCCGGCTACCTGGTCGTGAAGGCGCCGGACGCGCGCACGGCCCTGCAGCGCTATGCAGCGGAGTCGCCGGACCTCGCGATCCTCGACATCAACCTGCCCGACGGCAGCGGATTCGAAATCTGCGAGGCAATACGCACGCAGTCGCGGATCCCGGTGATGATGCTGACCGCGCGCGGAGAGGAGGAGGACCTCGTGCGGGCACTGGAGCTCGGCGCGGACGACTACCTCACGAAGCCGTTCAGCCCGCGCACCCTGCTCGCGCGCGTCAAGGCGCTGCTCAGGCGCGCGGGGCTCGAGGCCGGCGGCACCGCGACCGCCGGCCCGTTCGCACTCGACCTCGAGGCGCACCAGCTGCGCGTCGGCGACGCGGCGACCGTGAAGCTCACCAAGCTCGAGACGCGGCTCATGCAGATCCTGATTGCGAACGCGGGCAACGTCGTCAGCACCGAGCGGCTGCTCACGCACGTCTGGGGTCGCCGCGGCAGCGGCGACCGGCAGCTCCTGAAGCAGCTCGTGCATCGCCTGCGGCAGAAGATCGAGGCGGATCCGGCCGCGCCGCGCTACCTGCAGACCGAGTCGGGTGCGGGCTACCGGATAGTGGTTGGTGAGGAAGGACG
The DNA here is from genome assembly GCA_963726665.1 of uncultured Gammaproteobacteria bacterium. Taxonomy (GTDB): domain Bacteria; phylum Pseudomonadota; class Gammaproteobacteria; order Steroidobacterales; family Steroidobacteraceae; genus RPQJ01. Next base: position 25,707 of record CAVSDW010000022.1, read on the forward strand.
TGATGGCGAATAGCGGATAGCGGATAGTGAAGACAGCGTCCAACGCTGGAGAATTCGGTTCTGACCATCCGCTATCCGCTAGTTCACTAACCGCTTCCTCAACGGTAGCCGCGCGCCTGCAGCTGGAAGAGCTGCGCGTAGTGGCCGTTCAGGCGCATCAGCTCCTCGTGGCTGCCCTGCTCGAGCACGCGCCCGTCCTGGATGACCAGGATCTGGTCGGCCATGCGCACCGTCGAGAAGCGGTGCGAGATCAGGATCACCATGCGGTCCTTCGCGAGATCGCGGAACTGCTCGAACACCTGCGCCTCGGCCCGCGCGTCCATCGCCGCGGTGGGCTCGTCCAGCACCAGGATGTCCGCGTCCTCGCGCATGAAGGCGCGCGACCAGCGCGATCTTCTGCCACTGCCCGCCGGAGAGCTCGCGGCCGTCCTTGAACCACTTCCCGAGCTGGGTGTGGTAGCCGCCCGGCATGTCCTCGACGAAGGGCGCCGCCATGCCGAGGCTCGCGGCATCGTGCCAGCGCCGCTCGTCCTCGAAGTGCGCCACGTCGCCCGCGCCGATGTTCTCGCCGACCTTGAGCTGGTAGCGGGCGAAGTCCTGGAAGATCACGCCGACGCGCCTGCGCAGCGCCGCCGGGCTCCAGTCCGCGAGGTCGAGCCCGTCGAGCGTGATGCGGCCGGAGGAGGGCACGTAGAGGCGGGTGAGCAGCTTGATCAGCGTGGTCTTGCCCGAGCCGTTCTCGCCGACGAGCGCGAGGCTTCCGCCCGGCTTCAGCTGGAAGCTCACGTCGCGGACCGCGGGCTCCGCCGCCCCGGGGTACGTGAAGCTCACGTGCTCGAAGTGCACGCCGTCCGCCGGCGCGGGCCCCGCGGTGGCCGTGCCCGAGGGCTCGTCCACCGGCGTGTCGAGGTAGTCGTAGAGCGTCGAGAGATAGAGGTTGTCCTCGTACATGCCCCCGATCGACGGAGAGGATCGCCGAGACCGCCGACTGGCCCTGGCGGAACAGCGCCACGTACATCGTCATCTGGCCGAGCGTGATGCGCCCGCGCACCGCGCTCACGACGATCCACGCATAGGCCGCATAGAACGCAGCCGTGCCGAGCGAGCCCCAGGAAGAATCCCCAGGTATCGCGGCGGATCGTGAGCGCGCGGTCCTCCCGGAACACCTTGCGGAATATCGAGCGGTAGCGATCGAGCAGCAGCGGCCCGAGCTCGAAGAGCTTCACCTCCTTGGCGTGGTCCTCGCGCGCGACGACCGTCTCGAGGTACATCTGCATGCGCGTCTCGGGCGAGCGCCAGCGGAACAGGCGGAACGCATCACCCGAGAACTTCGCTTCGGCGACGAACGACGGCAGCCCGGCGAGCAGCAGGACCGCCACTGCCCACGGGCGAAAATTGCGCGAGCAGCCCGCCGAAGCTCGCCAGCGCGATCGTGTTCTGCACCAGGCCGAAGCTGCGCATCACGAGCGACAGCGGGCGACTCGAAGCCTCGCGCCGCGCGCGGGTGAGCTTGTCGTAGAACTCCGAGTCCTCGAAATGCCGCAGCTCGAGCGTCAGCGCCTTCTCGAGGATCATCTCGTTGACGCGCTGGCCGAGCTGCGCGCGCAGCAGCGACTGGCAGGTCGAGAGGCCGCGCTGGGTCGCCGCGAGCGCGGCGATGAGCAGGCCTTCGAGCGCGACGTAGCCGAGCGCCTGCGACAGGTCGGCCGCCGGCGCCGTGCCGTGCCGCGATCGCGGCGACCACCGCGTCGACGATCAGCGCGCCGACATAGGCAATCGCCGCCGGGAACAGGCCCCCCAGCAGCGTGAGGATGGCGAGCGCGATGGTCAGCCGGCGACTGGTATCCCAGACGAGTCCGAGCGCGTGGCGCGTGTAGCGGAAGACTTCAGGCAGGGCGCGGAGCGTCGCGAGCCCGCCGTCGCCGGGAGGGCTGCCGGCGGGCGGGTTGATTGAGGCGGCGGCCGGCGACCATGGTCCCGCCAGCTTGCCACAGGTGCCGGGCGGCGACTCGTCCCTGAGCCGTCGCCGGCGATCCTGTCGGACTCAGCGCGCGTAGATCCGGTCGAAGACTCCGCCGTCGGCGAAGTGCGTGGCCTGCGCCTTCCCCCAGCCGCCGAAGTCCGCGATGGTGACCATCGTGCCGAGCTTCGGGAAGACGTTCGCGTACTTCGCCGCCACCGCCGGATCGCGCGGGCGGTAGTAGTGCTTGGCGACGATGTCCTGCCCCTGTGGGGAATACAGGTACTCGAGGTAGGCGCGGGCGAGGTCGGACGTGCCGCGGCGGAGCGCGACCTTGTCCACGACCGCGACCGGCGGCTCGGCCAGGATGCTCACCGAGGGCACGACGATCTGGAACTTGTCCTTTTCGAGTTCCCGGGTGGCGAGGAACGCCTCGTTCTCCCAGGAGATCAGCACGTCGCCGATGCCGCGCTGGGCGAAGGTCGTGAGCGAGCCGCGGGCACCGGTGTCGAGCACCGGCACGTTCTTGTACAGCTTGCCGAGGAAGGCTGCCGCCGTCGCCGCGCTGCCGCCCGGCTGCCTGAGTGCCCAGGCCCAGGCCGCGAGGTAGTTCCAGCGTGCGCCGCCCGAGGTCTTCGGGTTCGGCGTGATCACCGATACGCCGGGCCTCGCGAGGTCGCCCCAGTCCTTGATGCCCTTCGGGTTGCCCTTGCGCACCAGGAACACGATGGTCGAGGTGTACGGGGAGCTGTTGTCCGGCAGGCGCGTCTGCCAGTTGGCCGGCAGCAGCTTGCCCTGGGTCGCGATCGAGTCGATGTCGTAGGCGAGCGCCAGCGTGACCACGTCCGCGGGCAGGCCGTCGATGACCGTGCGCGCCTGCTTGCCGGAGCCGCCGTGCGACTGGCGGATCGACACGTCCTGGCCGGTCTTCTGCTTCCAGTACTGCGCGAAGGCCTTGTTGTATTCGTCGTAGAGCTCGCGGGTCGGGTCGTAGGAGACGTTGAGCAGGGTCGTCTCGGCCCTGGCGGCCGTGGACACGAGCACGAGCGATGCCGCGAGGGCGGCGATCGACGCGCGGGCGATGATGCGATGTATCGACATGTCGTTTGTCTCCGTACTCAGAATCCCAGCTGCATGCGGGTGAGGAACACCTTCTCGTCCTCACGGTCCGCGCCGCCGGCAGCGCCTCCGTCGAAGGAGGTCTGCTCGTAGTCCAGCACCAGTTTCACGGTCCTCGTTCAGGTACCAGTTGACGCCAAGCGCCCAGGCGCTCGCTTCGCTGGCCTGGGTGTTCGGGTCGGCGAAGGACGTCGCGCCGCCGGTGAACGCGTCGTTGTCCACGTTGAGCACATGGTAGCGTGCGACGAGCTCCCACGCTCCCCAGGTGTGGTCGGTGAGCGAGAAGATCGTGTTCGGCTTGTAGCCCTTGTACGACTCCTCCTCGCCGGTCAGGAACCACGAAGCGGTCACCTGCCAGGCGTAGTTGTCCATGGTGGCTTCGCGGTAGGCGGGCCCGGTGCCGCGCGAGACGTCCTGCGACTCGTGGCTGTACTCGGCCATGAGGCCGAACGGGCCGACGTAGTAGTAGAGCTGCGGCGCGAGGCGCACGCGTGATCCGTTCGCGATCGTCGCGGTCGCGCCGGTGCGGTACTGGAAGAAGTTCGACTGCGCCGAGGTCTTGTAGGTGGGAAGCAGCGTCTGGGACGTCGTGCCCTCCTGGTCGGTGTAGGTCGATGCGATGCCGACGCCGAATCCCCGCAGCGCGAACACGTCGCTCTCGGCGAAGGGGAGCGTGAACAGCCGGCCCGCCCATTCCTTCGGGCTGTTCGGGTCCTGGTCGGATGGCGAAAAGGAATCGCTGCTGCTGCCGTCGTTAGAGCCATTCAGGTAGGCGACCGCGTAGCTCACGCGGTCGCCGGCCAGGCTGCCGCCGATCTGCAGGCCGATGTCGCGGTTCGGGGCGATCTGCGTCGGAAACGCCCTGGCGACCATGCGAATGTCGCTCGCCGACTGCAGCCGCTCGAGCCCGACGGGCGACTTGAACTTGCCGGCTGTGAGCTGGAACTCCGGCAGGAAGCGGGCTGTCACGTAGGCGTCCTGGATGATGGCCTTGCCCTGGCCGAAGTCCGGCATGAACTTGAAGTCGTAGATGCCGCCGACCGTGCCCTCGAGGATCGGCCGCGCGCGTGTCACCTGCCAGGTGTCCGGCGGGTCGCCTGCATAGTCGTCGGTGAAGAATCGTCCGTCCGTCTGGACCAGGCCGCGCAGCTTGATCTGGTTCTGCCCGTCGGCCGACTGGATGGAGAATCCGCGCGCGCTCGCCTTGACCACCGGCGTTGAGGCAAGTGCAGCCCTGTTCGCCTCTTCCTGGATCTCCAGCTTGCGCTCGAGAACCAGGACCTTCTGGTCCTGCTCCTCCTGCTTCTGCTCCTGCGGCTCCAGGACTCGGAGCTGCTGCTGGAGAGCCTGGATCTTCTGGTCCTGTTCCTCGAGCCGCTGAATGAGTTCGGCGATTGTCGGCTGGGTGGCGGGTCGTTTGGTGGATTCTGGCTCGCTGCGAGCGCCCGAGAATGGCAGCAGGCTGGCCGCGGCAATCGCGGCGGCGTGCCACCGCGTGACAGGGTCGTTCATGACTCGCTCTCCGAACGAAGGTTGGGGAGCGAAATACTAGGTACGGAGTGGTAACGGGGTCAGTCGAGAAGCGGTGACAATTGCGGTAACCACGGGCGAACTGCTGGCTCTGTGGCCAGAACATTGCATTGGCCAGGACCTTGCCGAGTGCGCCGGCGGCGCCGAGTCGGCCGGCTAGGAACCCGTCGCTCGGCGGGATCCGGATACGTCGGGCTCTCCGTCCTCGTCCGCCTCGTCTCCGAGGAACCCGCCGCTCTGGTGCGCCCATAGCCGCGCATAGACTCCGCCCTGCGCGAGCAGCGAGTGGTGGTCTCCTTCCTCGACGATGCGGCCGCGGTCCATGACGATGAGCCGGTCCATGGCTGCGATGGTCGAGAGCCGGTGCGCGATGGCGACCACGGTCTTGCCTTCCATCAGCCGGTACAGGCTCTGCTGGATGACGGACTCGACCTCGCTGTCGAGCGCGCTCGTGGCCTCGTCGAGGATCAGGATCGGCGCGTCCTTCAGCATCACGCGCGCAATCGCGACACGCTGGCGCTGCCCTCCGGAGAGCTTCACGCCGCGCTCGCCCACGTGCGCGTCGTAGCCGCGCCGGCCGCGGGCATCCGACAGGCCCTGGATGAACTCGTGCGCCTCGGCGCGCTCGGCCGCCGCGATCATGCGCGCCTCGTCGGCGTCCGGCCGGCCGTAGACGATGTTGTCGCGCACCGATCGGTGCAGCAGCGAGGTGTCCTGCGTGACCATGCCGACCTGCGCTCGCAGGCTGTCCTGGCTCACTGCCGCGATGTCCTGTCCGTCGATCAGGATGCGACCGCCCTCGACGTCGTAGAAGCGCAGCAGCAGGTTCACGATCGTGCTCTTGCCCGCGCCGGAACGGCCGACGAGGCCGATCTTTTCGCCCGGACGTATCTGCAGCGAGAAATCGTCGATCACGCGGCGCGGCCCGCCGTAGTGGAATTCGACGTGCTCGAAACGGATCTCGCCACGACGCACGTCGAGCGCCGGCGCACCGGGCCGGTCCATCACGGCGCGGCGGCGCGACAGCGTGCCGATGCCGTCCTGCACCGTGCCGATGTTCTCGAACAGGCTCGCGAGTTCCCACATGATCCAGTGCGCGATGCCGTTCAGTCGCAGTGCCATCGCCGTTGCCGCCGCCACCGCGCCCACGCCGACCTTGCCCTGCGTCCACAGCCACAGCGCAACGCCGGCGGTGGCCGCGACGAGCGCCATGCTGAGGATGTGATTCGCGATCTCGAAGCCGCTCACGAGGCGCATCTGCGCGTGCGCGGTCTGCATGAAGTCCTGCATCGCCGCCCGCGCGAAGCCCGCTTCGCGGTTGGCGTGCGAGAAGAGCTTCACCGTCGCGATGTTGGTATACGCGTCGGTCACGCGTCCCGTCATCAGCGAGCGGGCATCTGCCTGCGCCGCGCCGACCTTGCCGAGCCGCGGCACGAAGTAAGCGAGCGCCACGCCGTAGGCGGCGGCCCACGCGAGGAACGGTATCAGCAGCCAGAGGTCGAACTGGCCGACCACCGACACCATGGTGACGAAGTAGATGACCGTGAAGACCAGGATGTCGGCGACCGTGAACCAGGTGTCGCGCACGGCGAGTGCGGTCTGCATCACCTTCGCCGCGACGCGGCCGGCGAATTCGTCCTGATAGAAGCTCATGCTCTGGCCGAGCAGTAGCCGGTGGAAGTTCCAGCGCAGGCGCATCGGGAAGTTCGCTGCCAGCGTCTGGTGCTTGAGTATGGTCTGCAGCGCGACCAGGACGACGCTGCCGGCGAGCACGGCGCCGAGCAGCAGGAGCGTGCCCCGTTCCACGGTCCAGAGCTGCGCCGGGGCCACGTTCGCAAGCCAGTCCACGATGCGGCCCATCATCGCGAAGAGCAGCGCCTCGAAGGCGCCGATCACCGCGGTGCAGAGCGTCATCGCAAGGATGTACGGCCGGAGTCCCTTCGAGCAGGCCCACAGGAACGCGAAGAAGCCGGCGGGCGGCGTCTCGGGGGCGCCATCCGGGTAGGGTGTGACGAGGTTTTCGAACCAGCGGAGCACGGGCGCTTCCAGGCGTCGCGGGACCGCCATCCTACCCGCATGGGCCGCCCGGCCTCTATCGCTCGGGCTTTGACCGGCCGGCCGTTCGCTTCTGGTTCGCCGCCGTCTTCACCAGGCGCGCGGCGTAGTAGTCCAGCGCCCAGCGCGTCTTCGCCTGCTGTGCGCTGTCGCGCTCGACGCCCACCTCGGCCAGGAAGCCCATGAATCCGGCCATGACCGCGGCGGCCTGTATGGCGGGCGCCTTGACCGAGACTTCCATCAAGGTTGCGCGGTCATGCCGCCGCCAGAGCTCCGCAGTGATCGGCCAGGGACAGGCGGGGTCCTCGAAGTCCCAGCGCTGGGCGCGCAGCGGACCCAGGATCTGGAGCTGCTTGAAATCCGGGATGCGCCTGCCCGCCATCTCGGCCAGGAACGCCTCCTGCTCCTCGGTGAACAGTGCTGCGATGCCCCGCTTGCCTGCGACGACGCGCTTGATGAGGCCTTTCGCCACCGGCATGGAGAACGAAGCCGACTTCACCAGCCCTTTCTCGCTCGCGTCGGCCTCGATCTTGAAGTCGCGGTATTTCCGCCATTTCCTGGCGACCTTGTCGGCATCGACCGGGCGGAACTTGATCGTGCTGTCGTGCTCGCCGCCGACGATACGCCTGGCGCGCGCGATGATGCCGGCCTTGAGCAGGTCGAGCTTCGGCGTGTCGAAGAAGTAGACGTAGCGCTCGTCGTCGTTCTTCTGCGTCAGCTTGTAGCGTGCGAGCGCCGCCCTGATCTGCTTCTGCGGGATGGTCGCCTTGATCTCGATCGCCTCGGCCCCTTCCAGCAGCCTCGCGTACCGTCCCCGGGTCTGTGCTCCTCGTTCCACGGTCGTCTCCCTTTCGTGCCGGCAATGATCTTCAGGCGCGCGTGCTACCTGAGCGGCAATTCGAGCCCGGCGGTGAGTTCCTCGACGTCCGCCTGCGTGGCCGCGCTTGCGGCCCGCTCGATCACGCGCCGCGTCAGGTGGGGGGCGAAGAGCTGCATGAAGTCGAGCTGGTACTTCCTGAGCAGCCCGCCGCGGCGGAAGCCGATCCAGGTGACGTGCGCCGGGAAGAGGTGCGAGGTGTCGATCTGCACGAGATCCGCATCCTCGCGCGGGTCGATGGCCATGCTCGCGACGATGCCGATGCCGAGCCCGAGGCGCACGTAGGTCTTGATCACGTCGGCGTCGTGCGCCGTGAGCACCACGTTCGGCACGAGGCCTTCCTTCGCGAAGATGTCGTGCAGCGAGGAGGGTCCCCTGAAGCTGAAGACGTAGGTGATGATCGGGTGCGCGGCGAGCTGCTTCAGCGTCGGCGTTTTCACCTTCGCGAGCGGATGACCCTTCGGCACGACGACGTGGCGGTGCCAGCGGTAGCAGGGCAGCAGGGAGTAGCCCTCGAAGAGCGACTGCGAGCCCGTGGCGATCGCAAAATCGATGCGGTCGAGCGCCGCCATCTCGCTCAGCTGTTCGGAGGTGCCCTGGTGCAGGTGCAGGCGCACCTCCGGGTATTTTTCGCGGAACTGCCGGATGACGTCGGGCAGCACGTAGCGCGCCTGCGTGTGCGTGGTGGCGAGCGCGAGCGAGCCGCGCGCGTCGTCCTTGAAGTCGTCGGACAGCCGCTTGATGTTCTGGACCTCGCGCAGGATGCGCACGGCGCGGTCGATCACCTGCTGGCCGGCGGTAGTGACGCGCGATAGGTTGCGTCCGTCACGCACGAAGATCTGGAACCCGAGCTCGTCCTCGAGCAGCTTGATCTGCTTCGATACGCCGGGCTGCGAGGTGTGCAGCTTCTCGGCGGCCGCCGTGATGTTGAGCCCGGTCTGGGCGACCGCGGCGAGGTAGCGCAGCTGGTGAAGTTTCATGGCGACATTCTAGCGAAAGCGTTTGCGGCGATTCCGGCCCGATTCGCGCGTTGACCGGCACGGTCTCGCCGGCCGCATGCTGGCGACCCGTGGCCACCGGAGACCGGCCGTGACCCTTGCCACTATCCTGAGTCGCACCCAGCAGGGGCTCGAGGCGCCGCTCGTGCGCGTCGAGGTGCACGTCGGCAGCGGCCTGCCGGCTTTTTCCATCGTCGGCCTGCCGGAGACGGCGGTGAAGGAGAGCAAGGACCGGGTGCGCGCCGCGCTCGCCAACTGCGGTTTCGAGCTGCCCCCCGGCCACATCACGGTGAACCTGGCACCGGCGGATCTTCCCAAGGAAGGCGGACGCTTCGACCTTCCCATCGCAATCGGAATACTGGTCGCGTCCGCGCAGCTTCCGGCCGCACCGTTTGCGGGCTGCGAACTCTACGGCGAGCTGTCGCTCGGCGGCGACCTGCACGCCATACGCGGCGCGCTGCCGACCGCGCTGCAGGGCACGAGGGCCGGGCACGCGCTCGTCCTGCCGGCCGGAAACCTGGCCGAGGCGGGCCTGGTGCAGGGCGGACGTGTCTACGGCGCCGGACACCTGCTCGAGGTCTGTCGCCACGCGCGCGGCATCGAAGCCTTGAAGCTCGCGACCCGGCCCGCATGGTCCTCGGCGCCCACACGCGGTCCGGATCTCGCCGACGTGCGCGGGCAGGCGGCCGCGCGGCGGGCGCTCGAGATAGCCGCGGCAGGCGAGCACAGCCTCATCTTCATGGGCCCGCCCGGGTCCGGGAAGAGCATGCTGGCGCAGCGCCTGCCCGGCATCCTGCCGCCGATGTCGGAAGACGAGGCGCTCGAAACGGCGGCGGTCCGGTCGCTGGCCACCTCGGCGTTCCGGCTGGACGACTGGCGGCGACGACCTTTCCGCAGCCCGCACCACACGGCCTCCGGGATCGCGCTGGTCGGGGGCGGTTCGCGTCCGCGCCCGGGCGAAATCTCGCTGGCCCACAACGGCGTGTTGTTCCTGGACGAGCTGCCGGAGTTCGACCGGCAGGTGCTCGAGGTGCTGCGCGAGCCGCTGGAGTCGGGGCAGGTCTCGATCTCTCGAGCCGCGCGACAGGCGAGCTTTCCGGCGCGGTTCCAGCTGGTTGCCGCGATGAATCCCTGTCCCTGCGGGCACCTCGGCGATCCGACGGCCAGGTGCCGCTGCCCGCCCGAGCGCATCGAGGCTTATCGGGCGCGGATATCCGGGCCGCTGCTCGATCGCATCGACCTGCACGTCGAAGTGCCGCGGGTGAGTGCGGAGGCGATCGCGGCGAGGCAGCCCGCGGAGGCCACTGCGGCAGTCGCAGCGCGTGTCGCTGGCGCCCGCGCGAGGCAACTCGAGCGACAGGGCCGATCGAACGCGCGACTCGAATCGGTGGACGTCGTCGGCGCGATCCGCGCGGACGTGGCGGCGCTCGCGCTTCTCGACCAGGCGATGCGCGTCCTTGCGCTGTCGGCGCGCGCCTACCACCGCGTGCTCAGGGTCGCACGCACGATCGCGGACCTCGCGGACTGCGAACGCGTAGGGGCCGGGCATGTTGCGGAGGCCGTGTCACTGCGGCAGCTCGACCGTCGCAGCGGTGCAGCTACGCTCGAATCCATTTCCACCTGATCGCGCGCGAAACTGCGGGGGACGCGCGGCACGCAATCGCGCTTCAATGCGTGCGCGGAAGCCCGCGGCGCGGGGGAGTGGCCAGGGACGGCGATCGACGCCGGCCGGATTGCCAGGGACGGCATCGGGCGTGAGGCCGCAACGCGGACTCCACGCCCGCCGCGCGGCGGATGACCGTGCCGCGGGCTTCCGCACCTCTTCTCGCCGTTGCGCTACGTGACCTCGACGCCGAAGGGCCGCTGCCGTCGAACACGCGGCGGCGCCATGACGCACTGCACAAATCGTCGCGCCGGCCCGAAATCCCGCTACACTCGGCCGAACAGGACGGGGAACCAGTAACTGCATGAGCGCGAAGTCGGCCGGGTTCGACTCGAGGGCTGCGTCGTGACCGCTGCGATGCCTGCCGTCGAGAATTTCGACGAGGATGCCTGGGACGACCTCCTCAATTACATCGAGGAGAAGCGGGTCATTCCGATCATCGGGCCCGACCTGCTGCGCGTGCAGACGGATCGCGGCCTGCGCCCGCTCTACGAGTGGCTGGCCGAGAAACTCGCCGCCAAGCTCGCGGTCGATCCGGGCGTCCTGCCGCAGCCGCTCACGCTGAACGACGTCATCTGCGCCTATCTCGGCCAGCGCGGACGCCGGGAGGAGGTCTACACGCGCCTGCGCTCGATCATGCGCGAAGTCGAATTCGAGCCGCCGCTCGCGCTCAGGCAGCTCGCGCAGATCACGGATTTCGATCTCTTCATCACGACCACGTTCGACCCGCTGCTCGAGAAGGCAGTGAACGCCGAGCGCTACGGCGGCCAGTCCACGGCCGACGTGATCGCCTACGCGCCGAACCGTGTGACCGACCTGCCGACGGAGCGCAGCCAGCTGCAGCGCGCGGTCGTCTACCACCTGCTCGGCCGGCTCTCGGCCTCGCCCACCTACGTCGTGTCCGACGAGGACATGCTCGAGTTCATCTGCGCGCTGCAGTCGGAGCACCTGACGCCCGAGAAGCTATTCCACGAACTCGAGCACAATCACCTGCTGCTCATCGGCAGTGACTTCTCCAACTGGCTCGCGCGGCTCTTCCTGCGCATGGCCAAGCGCAAGCGCCTCTCCGACCCGCGCGACGTGGGCGAGATCCTCGCCGACGATCACACCATGAAGGACGAACGGCTCGTCGCATTCCTGCAGCAGGTGAGCGTACGCACGCGCGTGTATGGCGGAGCGGAAGCCTTCGTGGCCGAGCTTCACGCCCGCTGGATGAAGCGCCAGGGCGGCGCGGCCGCCGCGGGCGGCCCGGGCGCGGTGCCGCAGCGCTTCCTGCCGCCGTCGCGCGAGATGCCCGAGCACGCGATCTTCATCAGCTACGCGCGCGAGGACCTGGCCGCTGTGCAGCGGCTCAAGGCCGCCATGGACGCCGCCGGTCTCACGACCTGGTTCGACCTCGACCGGCTCGAGGGCGGCGACGACTACGACCGCAAGATCCGCGCCAACATCGCGCGCTGCAGCTTCTTCGTGCCGGTGATCTCGGCCACGACGCAGCGACGGCACGAAGCGTATTTCCGCCGCGAGTGGAGCTACGCCGTGGACCGCTCGCTCAGCATCGCCGAGGGCGGCGTGTTCATCCTGCCGGTGTGCATCGACGACACTCCTGAGTCCGCGGCGCTGGTGCCCGACAAGTTCCGCGCGCTCCACATCACGCGGATGCCGGACGGCGAGCCAACCCCGGAATTCCTGCGGCGGCTCAAGGACCTCTTCAGCGGGCGTCGCGCATGAGCCAGAAGCCGGACGACCTCGCCGCGTCGGTTGCGATCGACCCGGAGAACCCCTGGCTCGGCCTGTCCTCCTACACGGAGGAGACCCGCGCCTACTTCCACGGCCGCGACGAGGAAGCCGCGGAGCTCGCCCGCCGCGTCCAGCGCAAGAACCTCACGGTGCTGTTCGGCCAGTCCGGCCTCGGCAAGACCTCGCTGCTGCGCGCCGGCCTCGTGCCGCGCCTGCGCGGCGAAGGCTTCTGCCCGGTGTACGTGCGCGTCGATTACAACCCGGAGTCGCCGTCGCCGTCGGAGCAGATCAAGCAGGCGATCTTCCGCGCAACCGCCGACGCCGGTCATTGGAGCCGGCCGGGCACGGCGATCGAGGGCGAGTCGCTGTGGGAGTTCCTGCATCACCGCGGTGACCTGCTGCGTGACGCGAGCGGCCGCACGCTGCTGCCGCTCCTGATCTTCGACCAGTTCGAGGAAATCTTCACGCTCGCGCAGGCCGACGACGCGGGGCGTCTCAGGGCCAGGGAATTCCTCGCCGATCTCGCCGACCTCGTCGAGAACCGGCCGCCGGCGGCGCTCGAGGCGCGGCTCGACGAAGACGAAACCGCAGCCGAGGATTTCGATTTTGCGCGCGCCGACTACCGAATCCTGATCGCGCTGCGCGAGGACTACCTCGCGCACCTCGAGAGCGTGAAGGGCACCATGCCCTCGATCACGCAGAACCGGATGCGCCTCGCCCGCATGACCGGCGCGCAGGCGCTCGCCGCCGTGATGCAACCGGGCGGGCGCCTGGTGTCGCAGGAAGTGGCCGAGTCGATCGTGCGATTCGTCGCCGGCGGCGCCGAGCTCGCCAATGCCGAGGTCGAGCCCTCGCTGCTGAGCCTGATCTGCCGCGAACTCAACAACGTGCGCATCGCGCAGAAGCGCCAGGAGATTTCGGCCGACCTGCTGGCCGGCTCGCGCGACACGATCCTGACGGAATTCTACGAGCGCGCGCTCGCCGACCAGCCCGAGGGCGTGCGGCGCGTGATCGAGGACGAGCTGCTCACGGAGTCCGGCTATCGCGAAAGCCTGGCGGAGGAGCGGGTGACCAAGGCGCTGGCCGCTGCGGGCGCCGCGCCGGATGCGCTCGCGAAGCTCGTGAACCGCCGCCTGCTGCGTATCGAAGAGCGCCTCGACATGCGCCGGGTCGAGCTCACCCACGACGTGCTCTGCAGTGTCGTGGCGGCGAGCCGCGACATGCGCCACGAGCGCGAGGCCCGCGACGAGGCCGAGCGACAGCTCGCTACCCAGCGCGAACGCGAGGCCGCAACGCGCCGTGCGCTGGTGCGCGCACGCACGATCGCCGCCGTCTGTGCGGTGCTGATGGTGGTCGCGGGGGCGGGCGCGGCATTCGGGTGGATCAACTACCGGCGCGCCAAGGCGGCGGACGTCGAGGCGCAGCAGGCCCGCGGCGACGCCGAAAAGCTGGTCGGATTCCTGATCGAGGACTTCTACGCCGAGCTGGAACCCACGGGCCGACTGGAGACGATCAACAAGCTTGCGCAACAGACGGTGGGCTATTTCGACAAGTTGCCGCCGCGGCTGGTCACCAGCCAGACGCAGATCTACCGGGGCATGGCGCTCATTCGTGGCGGCGGCGTGCTGCTCGCCGGTGACAATATCGAGGGAGGCAATCGGAACATCGCGGAAGCGCAGGCGCTGTTCAAGAAACTCCTCGCGGGCGGTGACAGGAGCGAGGCGGTGGCCTATGGCCGCGCTCTCTCCCTGTTCATGCCGTTTTCCGTATGGGGCACGCAGGGCGGACCGAATTCGAAGCCGACCGACCTGCTCGAGGCCGCGGACCTGCTGCGGCCGTTCATCGGCGCACCCGGAACGCCGAAGCAGTTGATGATCACCTATGCCGACATCCTCAATCACCTGAGTCACCGGGAGGGAGGGGTGAAGGGCATAGCGCTGTGCGACGAGGCGCGAGCGTTGCTTACCCAGCTCGGCGCCGTCGACCTCACGGACCTGAACGCAGCCTCCGTCTACGCAGACACCGCAGACTCCGAAGCGCGGCATGCCTTGCTGCTCGGCCGCCTGGAGGACTCGGAGCGCCTGGAGCACGAGGTCTACGACATCGCGGACAAGGTGCTGGCGAAGCGCCCGGGTGACTTGCGGTCGATGAAGAACCGCGCCCTCGCGGCCGGCCTGCTGGCGGAGATCGCGACGCTGCGCCACGATGATGCTGCTGCTGCCCGGTACGCTGCGCAGGCGGTGCAGGCGGGAGAGGACGCGGTGCGGTTCAATCCGGCGGACCTCGGAACCTGGCAGTACTGGGTCATGGGCCGCAATCAGGTCGCGATGTTCATGTACCAGCGAGGAGAAGTCGACGACGCGATCGAAGAGGCGCGCACAACGCTGACGCTTGCCAGCGACGAAAGGCTGCCGTCCAGTCTCCAGCCAATTCTCGAGGACACCTGGTACCGGCTTGCCTGGCTGCAGGCAGCAATGGGTCGGGTCAAGGAGGCCGAGCGTTACTTTGCCGGCGGAGCCACGGCGAGTGAGGAATCGGCGAAGCAGTTTCCAGAGAGCAATCCGAGCCACGCGCTTCAGTTGATTCGCGTGCCCGCATCGAAAGCGAGAGTGCAGTTCAACCTGGGTGACGCCAAGGGTGCGTTGGCACAGGCGTCCGCGGCCGCGGGGAACCTGGAAAAGATGTCGATTGCCGAAGACAACCCTTCGGCGCGGCTGCGTCGCGACCTGACGCTTGCGTGGACGCTGGGTACCGTGACCGAGGCTGCACTGCGGCTGGGGCGCGATGCGGACGCCGAAGTTGCGGCACGCAGGCGCCTGGAATTGCCGCTGAGCGTTCTCTCGAGCCCGGTCGCAGACAAGGCGCGGCGGCAGGCGCTGCTGGCGCTTGCCGTTGCAAAGCAAGGTCGGGGAGCGGAGGCGCAGGGCATTCTCGCTCCGGCACTGGAATACTACGCGCGAGAGCGCAAGGGCGGTGCAGGCGGCACGACGTTCCGGCTGGAATACGCGGAAGCGCTCTATGCCAGCGCGTTGGCCCAGGGAGCCGATTCGGCGGGTCGCGCGGCGAGACAACGCGACCTCGCGGCGGGAGCAGAGCTGCTGGCCGGCGCATCATCCGAGGTGCGGCAGCTCTCTCCGACCCGCGAGCTTGCGGCGCGCATCGCAGCCGCCCGCGCTTCGTCGAGTTCCTGAGGACGCGCATCCCGGAGAGCCGCCATGCACGGACTGATGCAGGATCACCCGCTGCTGATCTCCTCGTTGATCCGGCACGCCGCGGAGAACCACGGCCGGCGCGAGGTCGTCTCGCGGTTGGGCGACGGCAGCATCCACCGCACCGATTACGCGACCATCGAGCGACGCTCGCGCCGCCTGGCGCGTGCGCTGGAATCGCGCGGGATCCGCTCGGGCGATCGCGTCGCCACGCTCGCCTGGAACACCTATCGGCACGTCGAGTGTTTCTACGGCGTTTCGGGTCACGGCGCCGTGCTGCACACGGTGAATCCGCGGCTCTTCCGCGAGCAGATTGCCTACATCATCGGTCACGCCGAGGACCGCGTACTCGTCTTCGACGCGGACCAGCTGCCGACCGTCGAGGCGATCGCACCCGAGATCGACTGCGTCGAGCGCTACGTCGTGCTTTGCAGCCGCGCCGAGCTGCCGAAATCCGACCGCCTGAAACTCGAGGCCTTTGATGACTGGATCGAGGGCGCGGACGACGACTACACGTGGCCGGACCTCGACGAGCGTGCCGCCTCGTCGCTCTGCTACACCTCGGGCACCACCGGCAATCCCAAGGGCGTGCTCTACAGTCATCGCTCGACACTGATCCACGCGCTTTCGGCGTCGCAGGCCGACGGATTCGCGCTGTCGGCGCTCGATGCGGTGATGCCGATCGCGCCGCTCTTCCACGCCAACGGCTGGTCGATGCCCTACGCCTGCCCGATGGTCGGCGCGAAGATGGTGCTGCCGGGCCACCAGATGGACGCGGCGAGCCTGTTCGAGCTGCTCTCCGCGGAAGGCGTCACCTTCGCGGTCGGTGTGCCGACGATCTGGACCATGCTGCTCGCCTACATGAGCGAGCAGGGCGTGACGCTGCCGGACCTCGACCGTTGCATGGTGGGCGGAACGGCGCTGCCGCCCGCGGTCCAGAAGGCGCTCAAGGAAGTGCACGGCGTGCGCGTGGTCCACCTCTGGGGCATGACCGAGACGAGTCCGCTCGGGACCATGGGCACGCCGACCGCCGAGGTGGATGCGCTGCCGGAGGACGAGCGCCTGTCGCAGCTCCTCAAGCAGGGACGCGTCCCCTACGGCGCCGAGATCCAGGTGCGGGATTCGAGCGGGCGCGTTGCACCCAGGGATGGCGAGACCTTCGGGCCGCTGTGGATCCGCGGATCCTGGGTCGCATCCGGTTACTTCAAGGGCGAGGGCGGCGCGGTACTCGATGCCGACGGCTGGTTCCCGACCGGCGACGTGGCGACCTGGGACCGTTACGGCTACATGAAGATCACCGATCGCACCAAGGACGTCATCAAGTCAGGCGGCGAGTGGATCAGCTCCATCGACGTCGAGAACGCCGCGATGTCGCATCCGAAAGTAGCGCTCGCCGCGGCGGTCGCGGCTTTTCATCCCAAGTGGGACGAACGGCCGGTGCTGGTGATCGTGCCGAAGGCGGGCCAGGAAATCACCCGCGAGGAAATGATCGAATTTCTCGCGCCGCAGATGGCGAAGTGGTGGCTGCCGGACGACGTCGTCTTCGTGAGCGAAATGCCGATGACCGCGACCGGCAAGATCCTGAAGGCAAAGCTGCGCGAACAGTACTGGGACCGCCTCGCAAAATAGCCGGCGCGTCGGCGGGTACCCGGCTGCCCGGAACATCGACTGCCCCGGGGCGGTGTCGACGCGACCGCGGGCCTGCTGCATGATGTGAGTCTCTGGCATGCATGGACAGTCTTTCCGGAGTACTGCAATGCGAACGATCATCGTTTCGACGGCCCTCGTGCTCGTGGCCGGACTCCTCGCCCTTGCCGGCTGCGATACCGCAATCACGGCGGGTGGCCAGGCCAAGGTTCGTGTCGTCAACGCCAGCATGGACTACGCTGCCGTCGACATGTACCTGGACGACAAGCGCAGGATTTCGAACGTCGGCTACGAAACCGCCAGCTCGTACCTGACCGTCGACGCGGACAGCTACACGACGGAATTCACGCGGGCAGATGCCTCCAGTGCGCTGGCATCCTTCAAACAGGAATATGCCCGAGATGACCGCTATACGTTTCTGGCCATGGGCCGGACCGGAGGCTTCCAGGTGCTCACGCTGGACGAAACCGCCGGCGAGGCGTCGAGCGGCAAGACCAAGGTCCGCCTCGTGAACGCCGCAGCCGACGCCGGCAACCTCGACGTCTATCTCACCGACGCGACGACTTCACTCGCGGATGCTTCGCCCACGTTCACCAACGTTTCGGTGGATGCCCTCGCATCCGAAGGCTACGTGAACCTCGACAACGGCACCTACCGATTGCGGGCGACGGCGGCGGGCAGCACGTCCGACGTTCGGCTCGACGTCGCTGCCGTCAGCCTGGCGAGCAAGGCCGTGAATACGATCGTCCTGACGGGCACGACGGGCGGCGTACTCGCCGACGCGATGCTTCTCCCGCAGGACAAGTCCGCGACGCTGCTCAAGAACACGAAAGCGCGTGTCCGGGCCGTCGTCGGGCTCGACGGCGGGACGAGTGCGGCGGTCAGCGTAGGCGCGACGCCGCTGCTCTCGGCCGCGTCGATACCCGTGCTCGGCAGCTACCAGGTCGTCGACGCCGGGGCCGCGGCCGTTACGCTGACCGTCGACGGAGCAACGATCCCCGTGAGCGGCGTGACCCTGTCTTCGGGCTCCGACTACACGCTCGTCTACACGGGTGCCGCAGCGAGCCCGCAGCAGTCGTTGGTCGCCGACGTGAATCGACTGCCTGGTTCCGGCACGTTCAGGATCCGGCTGATCAACGCCATGTCGGCGCTGAACGAGCCGCTTTCCCTCGCGGTGAACTTCCTGCCCGCGGTCGACTCGATCGGGCTGGGCTCAGTCGCACTCTCGGACGAGATAGATGCATTCACCAGCGGCCGCCTGGACGTCACGCGGGTCACGACGTCGGCCGTTCTGTATTCGTGACCAGCCTGACGCTCGACAGCCAGGGCGTCTATACGCAGGTGATGTTCGGCTCCAGCAGCTCTCCGTCGGGGGCGCTGCGCAAGGACCGCTAACGCGTGCTCCGCGGGTGCTCGGGAGAGCATGACCGGCCCACCGGCGAGCGTGCATGGCTGTGCCGCGCGATCTTTCGGGCGATTGAGCGGGGCGAAGGCGACCAGCGCCTCTTGTCCATCGTCGATGAACTGGGCGCCCTCGGTCCCATCGACGGATTGAAGGACGCGCTTGCGAGACTCAGAAAGCACGGCCGCGGCCGCGGTACTCGCAGCCGAGATTGAGCAGCTTCCCTGCCCATCGGGTTTTTTGAAACGTGCGGATCATCAGGCATGGCTGCCAGTGCAGATCAGGCAGTCATAACAACACCGCAACCCGCCGACGGGGACCGTGGGAACGGTTGCTGACCCGCGTGCCTACGAATGCGACAAACGCGTCCGTGATCCGACCGCGCTTGACCATTCTTGACTGTCGGCGGGCGGATCTGCTGGCACCATCTCCTCCCGATGAGACGCGCCGCTGACGCGGCGCTCGCCGTTGACCGGGAGGATCACGCTCACCGGTGGTCACACCCAGCGCACGCAATTAGCAGGTTCCCGACAATGCGAAGAGCGAAACATGTTTGGTCGTGCATGATCCTTGCTGTATGCGCGCTGGCGGTCGCGGGCTGCGGTAGTGGTGGCGGCGGCGGCAGTAGCACGCACAGCACCAGCAAGAGCTCGTACCCGGAACTGCGACTGGCGAACGCGACGGCATCGAGCAGCCTCGTGCTCAACGCGGCCGGGTTGAGCGATACAGATATCTCATTCTCGAGCGGCAGCGTCGCCGCGGGCGGAGCAAGCAGCTACTACTCGACGAAGGATCAGAGCTACACGGTTGGCGTATCGGCGACCGATGGGACGCTGGTCGGGTCGACAGAAACGCTCGGCCTGTCGGCGGACACGAGCTACACCTTGCTCGGCTTCGAGCGACTGGGCGCCGTGAACACCCTCGTCATCTACGACGAGCAGGCAACACCGTCCAGTGGCTTTGCCTCGATGGCCGTCGCCAATGCGTCGCGCGACGCCGGGACACTGGACGTGTATCTCGTCGCACCCAACGCCGGTTTGAACGGCGTATCGCCCGCCTATTCGAGCATATATGCGAAATCGACGTCGAGCGCACAGTCGATCACTGCGGGCACCTACGACATTGTGGTTACGGCCAGCGGCAAGCCAAACGACGTGCGTCTCAGGATGTCCGCGGTTACGCTGGACAGCAAGGACATGCTCACGCTCGCACTGACGTGCACGTCGGGCGGCAGCCTGGTCAATGGCGCCCTCGTACACCAGGGCGGCACCCTGACGCGTTATCCGGCCACCAACGCCCGAGTACGCGTGGTGGGTGCCTTTCCGGCCAGTACTTCCGGAAACACAGTCGTCTCGGTGAGCGTTGGCGGCGTCTCGCTGCCCAATCTGACGGCGCCGTCAGCTGGTGCGTACAACCTGGTCGGCGGAGACACCAGCACCTACTCCGTCAAGGTTGATGGTGCTGACGTGGCTGCCCTGCCGGCCGTGACTTTCCACAACGGCGGCGATTACACGATCCTCGCCTACGGTGCTCCCGCCAGCCCGAGCGTCGCGGTATTTACCGATAGTAACCAGCCGTCGAGCAGTGGATCTGCGAATCTGCGCCTGGTCAATGCCGCCGTCTCCGGCGGCGGCCTCACGCTCAGTGACGACTACGTTCCAATCAACGTCGACGTGCAGTACGGCACCAGCTCAACGTACTCGCCGGCCACAGGGTCCAGTAGTGCGCTGCTGACAATCACATCGCCCGTCGCAGCGTTTCCGACATATACAGCCAGCGACGTCAGCATTGTCGGCAGCGGCGTGTATACGATCTTTGTGCTGGGCAGCACGGCGTCGCCTGTCATCGCATTTGCCAAGGACCGATGAGGACACGGATTCGTGGTTGGTTGCGTCCGGCCAGCCTGCGACGCTGGGTGACAGCGTATACAGTGTCGGTGCACTCCTTGCCTGCCGACCATTCGACCGGGCCTTTATAATGCGCCTGACGACGCCCGGATCGATGACCACGGCGAGGGCGTGGACTGTTTCCCGCACGTGGCCGACGCCTGAAGCAATGTCAAACCGCAGACCGCACGTACTGATCGTGGATGACGACTCGGAGCTGCGCGCCATGCTGACCGAGTATCTCGCCAACGAGCAGATCGAAGTGGATGTCGCAGTGGACGGAATCGCGGCGCTGCGCAGCATCGAGCGACAGCGTCCGGACCTTGTGCTGCTCGACGTCACCATGCCGGGCCTGAACGGATTCGACGTCCTGCGCAGGCTCCGCGAAAAGTGGCCTATACCGGTCCTGATGCTCACAGCGCGGGACGACGTGGTCGACCGCGTCCTTGGTCTCGAACTCGGGGCAGACGACTACCTGACGAAGCCATTCAACGGACGTGAACTGCTGGCGCGCATCCACGCGGTGCTGCGCCGATCACAGGGCACGGTCGCGGGCGCCGAGCCGGAGGTGCTTCGCGTCGGGCAGCTGAGCCTGGAGACCGGGCTGCACGAGGCGCGCGTGGACGAAACCGTTATGGATCTCACGGACGCGGAATTCCGGGTTCTAGAGGTGCTGGTGCGCAATGCCGGCCGGGTGGTTTCCCGCGGCGAGCTGACCATGAAGGCGCTGGGGAGGCGCCACGTCGGCCTCGATCGGAGTGTCGACACGCACGTCAGCAACCTTAGACGAAAGCTGGGCACGGCCGTCGAACAAACCACGCCCATTCTCGGCGTCCGTGGGGCGGGCTACATGATCGGACTGCCCTCCGTCACCGGCGCCGATCGATAGAGCGCGTCGGTGGGCAGTCATGTTCAAGCGGGCATTCATTTCCTTCTGGGCCACCATCGTCTTCTTTGCGCTGGCGGCCGCGGCAATCACGGCAATCAATTTCCACGAGGAAGCCGTGGAGCCGCAGCGTCTCGCCAAGCAGGCGCAGGCCGTGCTGACCGAGGGTGGTGAGGAGCGCCTGAAGACGTGGTTGGTGGCTCGCAATGAGCAGGACCCGACGCAACGGATACTGGTGATCGATGCGGCCGGTCACGAGTTACTTGGGCGCCGTCTGCCGGGCATGCTCCAGCCTCGACTGCCGGTGGGCGCCCGGCCGATGATGGCGCCACCTCCAGGGTCGCCGATGGGCGCGGTAGGCGCATTGCCTGACCTGCCGATATTTCCACGAATCACGGGCAGGGATGGCACGACGTATACGGTGCTGCTCGACCCGCCCCCGCGTCGCGGGCTGTTCTCGCCTCCATTCTCTTTGCTGGCGAAGACCATTCTGATGCTGTTGGCGTTCGTCATCAGCGGAGTTGTCTCCTATGGATTCGCGCGCTCGATCACCCGACCGCTGGAGCTGCTGCAGGGGACTGCGAAACAGCTCGCGGCGGGGCGTCTCGAGACCCGCACCGCACCGTCGGTTGGCCGAAGGCAGGACGAGATCGGCATGCTGGCGCGCGAGATCGATGCAATGGCCGGCAGGCTCGCAGCGATGGTGGAGGCACGCCAGCACCTGCTGCGCGACCTGTCCCACGAACTGCGATCCCCACTTGCGCGGCTGCAGATGGCGGTGGGCCTGGCGCGACAGTCCGGAACCGACGGAGCGGCGCAACTCGCGCGCATCGAGCGCGAGGGCGAGCGACTGGAGCAGCTGATCGCCAGAATCCTCGAGTACGCCAGGCTCGAACGGGATTCCTCGACGCTGGCACGCGAAGAGGTCGACGTTGCCGACCTGGTGCGACTCGTTGTACTCGACGCCGAGTTCGAGGCGCAGGCGTCACCCGGGCGGATCCGCCTTGCGCTGGGCTGCAGAGGCAAACGGTCCCGTTGCACTGCTGTCGAACGCGGATCCTGCGGTCCTGCACACGGCCATCGATAACATCGTGCGCAATGCGCTCGTGCATGGCGGCGATGGCCCGATCGAGGTAAGCGTCAGCACGATCGAGGCGGCGAAATCGTGATCGAAGTGCGCGATCGGGGGCCCGGCGTGCCGCCAAGGGACCTGACGCGGATATTCGAGCCATTCTTCCGCGTTGCAAGCGATGAACCCGGCCGGCCCGTCAATGGCTATGGCATCGGACTCGCGCTGGCGGTCAAGGCGGTCCAGCTGCACGGCGGTCGCGTCGAGGCTGTCAACGCCGAGGGTGGAGGACTCCGGGTCCGGAGTCGTATTGCCGCTTGACCGGCAGTAGCGAGTGACGCGGCGACTCCAAGGCCGGCGGGTCCGGTCCCCAACGTCACTCGTGCCGCAAGGCATCGATTGGATTGAGGCGCGCGGCGCGACGCGCGGGGAAGTAGCCGAAGGATGATCCCGATCGCCGCGGAGACCGCGAATGACAGCAGGTTGATTTGCGGGGCTGAAGATGTAGGGGACATTCATGAGGCTGGCAAGGCACAATCGATGCAACGGCCGCGAGGGCGATGCCCAGCAAGCCTCCGATGCTCGCCAGAACCACGGCCTCGACCAGGAACTGCATCAGCACTTCGCGTTCCAGGGCGCCGATGGCGAGGCGTGTGCCGATTTCGCGTGTTCGCTCGGTAACCGAAACCAGCATGATGTTCATGATGCCGATGCCGCCGACCAGCAGGCTCACCGCGGCCACTGCGGCCAGCAACATGGTCAGGATCTTCGTCGTGCTTGTGAGCGTCTGCGCGAGCTGGCGCGTGTCCATGACCCTGAAGTCGTCGTCCTCGTTCTCGGTGATTCGGCGCCGCTCCCGCAGTAACTGGGTGATCTGGGTCTTGATCGTGTCCATCGAAGCGCCCGGCGAGACCGAGATCATCAGGCGACCTATGTCGCGGCTGCCCGACAGCCGGCGCTGCACGGTGCGCAAGGGCATGATCACGACATCGTCCTGATCGGAGCCCATGGCGGACTGGCCCTTGGGCTCGAGAAGGCCGATCACTTGCAGGCGAACTGCTGGATGCGAATCGCGCTGCCGACGGGATTCTGGTTTCCAAACAGCTTCGTACGCACGGTCTCGCCGATTACGCAGACCGCCTTGCCCGCACGCTCCTCGGCGTCGCTGAAGGTCCGGCCGGCGGTGATTCGCCAGTTGCCGGCGTCGAAGTAGTCATTGTTCGTCCCGGTGACGGAGGTGGACCAGTTCCTGGCCTCGTAGATGGCGATCGCGGATGCACCCACCACCGGCGCGACCAGCCGCGCCCCGCCGACCTGGTTGCGGACGGCGTCTGCGTCGGCAACCTTGAGCGGTGGGGCGCTGTCGGAGCCCGGCCCGAAGCGCTGTCCCGGCATCACGACCAGCAGGTTGCTGCCCATGCTGGAAATCTGATCGGTAACCGATCTGGTTGCGCCATTGCCGAGCGTCACCATGGTAATTACAGCGGCCACCCCGATCACGACGCCCAGTACGGTCAGAAATGAGCGCAGCAGGTTGCGCCGGATCGCCCGCAATGCGAGCAGAACGGTGTTCCACAGCATTACTGGGCCCCCATGACCCGTTGGTCACTCTCGATGCGCCCGTCGACGAAGCGCACGACCCGCTGCGCGTAAGCGGCGACGTCCGGCTCATGGGTCACCATGAGCACCGTGATGCCTTGTTGTCGGTTCAGTACAGTAATCAGGTCCATGATCTCCGCGCTGGTGCGGCTGTCGAGGTTGCCCGTGGGCTCGTCGGCGAGCAGCACTGCGGGGCGGGTCACAATGGCTCGCGCAATGGCTACACGTTGCTGCTGCCCGCCAGACAGTTCGCCCGGCGTGTGGTCTTCGCGGCCCTGCAGCCCAACCTGTGCGAGGGCTGCCCGCGCGACTGCGTGTCGCTCGCTGGCCGGGCCGCCACGGTAGATGAGCGGCAACTCGACGTTCTCGAGAGCGGTCGTGCGGGCGAGCAGGTTGAAGCCCTGGAACACAAAGCCCAGGAAATGGCGGCGCAACAAGGCGCGCTGTGTCCGTGACAGCTGTTCAACGTGAACACCGTCGAATTCATACGTGCCACCAGTCGGCACGTCGAGGCACCCGAGAATGTTCATGGCCGTCGATTTACCGGAGCCGCTCGGTCCCATGATGGCTACGAATTCACCGCCCCTGACGTCGAGGTCGATACCGCTCAATGCCCGGACAGTGGCCTCGCCGTCACCGTATGTCCGGGTTATGGCAGTCAACCGAATGAGGGGCTTATCGCTCATGGTGCGGCGGTGCTCGCCTCCGTGATGACCTCCATACCAGCCTTGAGGCCGCCGCCGGTAATCTCAGTGTGTGTGCCGTCGCTGGCGCCGGTCGTCACGTCGACCGGCTCGGGTTGGCCGCCCCTCAGCAGCCAGACGCGAGTCGACCCCTTGCGGTGGTCGGCGACACCTTCTTCTCCGGCGCCGGAGGCCGTGGCATCAGCATGCTGGTGATACCGCCCGCGGGGCGCGCCTGCGTCGCGTCCGCATTCGGAGGCACGAAGCGCAGTGCGGCGTTTGGGACCAGCAGCACGTCCGCACGCGACAGCGTGGTGATCGTGGCGGTGCCAGTCATGCCCGGCCGCAGGGTAAGGTCATCGTTGTCAACCTCGAGCACCGAGGGATAGGAGATCACACCGTCCTCCTCCTGCGATCCGTAGCCGACACGCGAAATGACCGCCTCGTACAGGCGCCCGGGCCACGCATCCACGGTAAAGGTTGCCGACTGGCCAACCTTGATCTGGCCGACGTCTGCTTCGTCTACATCCACCTGCAATTCCATCTTGCGGAGGTCTTCGGCGAGCTTGAAGAGCACCGGTGCCTGAAACGAGGCGGCCACGGTCTGGCCGGGCTCCACGTCACGTAGCAATACGAGGCCGTCGATCGGGGAGCGAATGCTGGCCTTGCGAAGATTCGTCTCGTCCGAACGCAGGTTGGCGCGGGCCTGGTCGACACCCGCGCGCGCGCTGGCTGCATTGGCGTTGGCGCGTTTCACGTCGGCCACGGCCGCGTCGATCTCGCTGCGCGACGGCACCTTGCCGCCGGACAGTTCCGAGACCTTCCGGTATCGCTCGAGCGTGGCAACCGTCTCCTCTACCGTAGCCTGCGCCTGCATCAGGGACGCTCTGGCGGCCATGAGACTCGCACGTGACTTGTCGCGTGCGTCCTCGAGCCTGGATACGTCGAGTTGCGCAAGCAACTGCCCCTCTTCGAACCCGATCGTTATCGTCCACAAACACTCGGTCAACGATGCCTGACAGTTCGCTGCCGACCTCCACTTCGTTCGTCGGTTGCAGATTGCCGGTGGCGGAGATCGTAACGACCAGCGTGCCGACCGCGGCGGTCGCGGTGTGGTACAGCGGTGCGTGGCTGTCAGGGCGCAGTCGCAGCAGGGCGACCAGGATCAGCAACGCGATGAGCGCAACGGCGCCCACGACAATGACACGGCGCCGCCGCACGGATCCACCGGCAGAGCGAGCCAGAATGTCGCGCAGGCCGCTTGCCGGTTTGTCGGTCGGAACGTCGGGATTCATGACGTGTCCTTGGCAGTCGTAGGTGTTTCGGACAAGGGTGCCCAGCCGCCGCCCAGCGACTTGTAGAGCCGGACCAAGGCCTGCAAGCCGTCGGCGCGCGTCCGCGCGAGGCTCTCTTCGGCGGTGAGCACCGTACGGGCAGTATCGAGTACCGATTCGAAGTCGATCAGGCCGGCGGTGTAACGTTCCCTCGCCAGAGTGGCGGCCAGCCGCGCGGAGTCCACGGCGGACTTCAGCGCAACGTCACGTTCACGGTTCCTCTCCAGCGCAACGAGTGCGTTCTCGACGTCCTCCAGGGCCGCGAGGACGGTCTGTCGGTAGTCGGCAAGCGCCTGGTCGCGTACCGCCTCCTGCGCCGCAACCTGGGCGCGCAAACGTCCGCCTTCGAACAGTGGGGCGGTGAGGCCTGCCACCAGCGACGACACGCCCGCATTGCCGTCGCCGAGGCTCCCGAGCGACAGCGCTTCGAGTCCGATTGAACCCGAGATCGTGAAAGATGGGTACAGCGCGGCCGCCGCGACCCCAACCCGCGCGGTTTCGGCGGCGAGGTTGCGCTCGGCAATCCGAACGTCTGGGCGCTGTCGCAGTGTGTCTGCGGGGATACCGACGGCGATCCCCTCCGGCGCGACGACCTCATTGCTGGTCGCGTCGAGTCGAGCATGCAATGTGCCGGGAGAGAGGCCGAGCAACGCGTCGAGGCGGTGCTCCGACTCCGCCAGGCTCGTTTCGAGGGTCGGAATCTGTGCTCGCGTCCGCTCACGGTTGGTACGTGCCTGCTCAACGTCCTGGACACTTGTCAGTCCAGCCTGCGCGCGCCACTCCGTGAGCTGCAGTGTCTCCGTCTGACTCGCGAGGTTGTCGCGAGCGATGCGAATCAGCGTCTGCTGTACGCGGGCCTCGACGTAACTGGTGGCCACTTCGGCGGCAAGCGAGACCTGCACCCCTGCCAGCGAGGCTTCGGACGCCTGCAGGTCGGCGTTGGCTGCTTCGACGCCGCGTCGTACGCTCCCGAAGATATCGAGTTCCCAGCTTGCGTCGAAACCAACGTCGTAGAGATCAACGGTCGCATCGGAGCCGGAATGACCGCTGTAATTGGTCCGCCGACCGTCGCCACCGGCGGTCATCTGTGGGTATGCGCCCGCGGCCGAGGCTGCTCGCTGCGCCCGGGCCTGTCGGATTCTCGCACCGGCGCGCTCGATATCGGGGCTGGTGCGAAGTGCCGTCTCGATCAGGTCGGACAGCAAGGGATCGCCAAGGCGCTTCCACCAGGTCGCGAGGTCCACCGCCGCCGCCGATGTGAGGGCCGGGTGTCCCTCTGGCTGGAGCGAGTTCCACTCTGTGGGCGCATGCGTTGCTGGGGCCCGGTAGTCCGGGCCGACGGTGACACATCCAGCGAGATTCAGGACCGCGAGAACCACGAGAGTCCGGGATCGGCATTCAATCATCCGAGCGTCCCCGGCGAGCGACGCTCGTGGCACGGCGACGGGCACTGTGCACAGAGGCGTGCCAATGACTTTCTCCTGGAAGGGGCGACCGCCAAACATGGGGAGCCGGCTCTCGAATCTCAAACGTATCGGCACCGTCGTTCCACCGCGTCTGGCTCGCAGCTTCGCGAGCAAAAGCCGACCCGCGGCGTCAGGGAGTGGGGCGCCACGGGTCGTAGCCGCCCCGTCGACCTCGTGGGGGCACACGCAACAACTCTCGGGAGTCGCTATTGGTTGGTCGACGGGGAGGGGTCCAGGGGCGGTGGCCCGTGACGACGAGCCTCCTTCATGAGTTTCTTGAACTCCGACAGCTGTTCAGTGGTAAGCACGTTCGCGAGTTCTGCATCGGCCTCTGCCATCGACTGCTTGGCCGCGGCGTCTATTCGTGCGCGGGCTTCGTCCATGATGCGCTTCACTTCGGATTTCTGCGTTTCGTCGAGACCCAGCTTTTCCGCAATCCAGTCGATCGGCGGAGGGCCCGGTGGCGGTCCGGACGGGCCATGGTCTGCGAGGGCTGGGGCGCAGGCCAGAACCAGCAGAGCGATGATCGGGGAGCGTCCGTTTCATGGTTCCTCCTGCTTCTCAGGAATGGTGGAAGGCTACTCGCCCGATACGTCGGTGACAGCGAGGAAACGACAAGAAACGCAAAGAGGTCGGAGGCGCCGGCTCGCGTGGCGCTGCGCACCGGCGCACCCCGTGACTTCCTGTCGTTTGCTGACATTCCTTGTCAGCGCGCGCACGTACGATGCGGTGTACCGTCAATGGAGTTGAGTGATGCGTAAATCCAGTTACACGTGGCCGTCATGCTCGTCGGTCGGATCCCTTGCCCTCGGCGGCTGCGACACCGCAATCACGGCTGGCGGCCAGTCCAAGGTCCGAGTCGTCAATGCCAGCATGGACTATGCCGCGGTGGACATGTATCTCGACGACAAGCGCAAGCTGTCGAACATCGGATACGAGACCGCGAGTTCCTACGTGAAGGTGGATGCCGACAGCTACACCACGAAGTTCACGCGCGCAGACGCCTCAAGCACCCTCAAGACCTTCACTCAGGACTTCGCCGCCGATGACAGCTACACGTTCCTGGCCATGGGTCGGAGCGGAAGCTTCGACGTCTTGACGCTGGACGAAAACGCCGACGACGCGTCAAGGAACAAGAGCAAGATCCGTCTCGTGAATGCCGCGCCGGACGCCGGCGAGCTGGACGTGTATCTCACGGACGCAGCGACCCCGCTCGCGGATGCCTCGCCCAGTTTCGCCAGCGTGTCGACCGACACGCTCGCGTCCGAGGGCTTCGTAATCCTGGACAGCGGCACATACCGACTGAGGGTGACGGCGGCGGGCAGTACGACCGACGTCCGGCTCGACGTCAGCGACGTCGCGCTGGCCAGCACTGATGTCTACACCCTGGTCCTGACGGGAACGACGGGCGGTGTGCTCGCCGACGCGATGCTGGTGCCGCAGGGCCAGCCAGCGACTCTGCTCATGAATGGAAAGGCGCGCGTCCGGGCCGTCGTCGGGCTCGACGGCGGGACGAGTGCGGCGGTTAGCGTAGGCGCGACGCCGTTGCTCTCGGCCGCGTCGATACCCGTGCTCGGCGGCTATCGGCTGGTCGATGCCGGCACCGCAGCCATCACGTTGAACGTGGACGGAGCAACGATCCCCGTGAGCGACGTGACCCTGTCTTCGGGCTCCGACTACACGCTCGTCTACACGGGCACTGCGGCGAGTCCGCAGCAGTCGGTGATTGCGGACGTGAATCGGTTGCCAGACTCGGGCAGGTTCAAGATCCGCCTGATCAATGCCATGTCGGCGCTCGACGAGGCGCTTTCCCTCACTGTCAACTTCCTGCCTGTCGTTGACTCTGTCGCGCTGGGCTCTGTGGCGCTCTCGGACGAGATCGACGCAGCAACAAATAGTCGTCTGGACGTCACGCGGGTCACGACGTCGACGGTTCTCTATTCACTGACCAACATGACACTCGAAAGCCAGGGCGTCTATACGCAGGTGATGTTCGGCTCCAGCAGCTCTCCGTCGGGGGCCCTGCGCAAGGACCGCTGATCGGACGCAAGTCGGCTCCGATCAGGGCGGCGGGGCCTCGGCCGACGGCGCGACCGGCGTCGCCTCGACTTCGGCGTCGGCGAGTTTCGCGCGGATGGCCTCGAGTTCCTGGACCGTCGCGATCGGGCCGATGCGCACCCGATACCAGGTCTCGTCCTCCAGCGCGAAGCGCTGGATCTTCGCGTCCACTCCGTACTGCGCAAGCTTCGCCTGGAGCTTGTCCGCTTCGTCCGGCTGCTTGAACGAGCCGGCCTGCAGCACGACGTCGCCGGCCGGGAGCGCGGAGGCCTTGCCGCCCGCATTCTCCTCTTTCGTCGGCACCTGCACTTCCTGCGTCGGCAGCATGTTGTAGAAGGTGTAGTCCTTCGCAGGATCGACCGGCGCGGGCGGCGCTTCCTCGGTCGATTGCGCGGAAGCCGGCGGCTTGGCGGCCGCGGCTCGCGGCTCTGCGGGCGCCATGTCCTTGTAGTGCAGGAACACGCCGAGCGCGACAGTGAGACCGATGGCGAGTCCCGCGAGCAGGCCGACCCACCCGTTGAACGCCTGGCCGCCCGGAGTGTTGCGCTTGACGTGCTTGTAGTCGCGACTGAGCGTGCGGCCCTGCGTCACGTCACATCGCCTCCGGCGCCGACACGCCGAGCAGGCCGAGCCCGTTGCGCACGACCTGGCGCATTCCCTGGATCAGCACGAGACGCGCGTCGCGCAGTTCCGGGTCGTCCACCAGGAACTGGTGCGCGTTGTAATACGTGTGGAAGTCGGTCGCGAGCTCACGCAGGTACTGCACCAGCGCCTGCGGCGCGCGCTGCAAGGCGCCGAACTCCACCACCTCCGGATAACGGCTGACGGTGGCGAGCAGCGCCTGCTCGTGCGGCTCGACCAGCCGGTGCAGCGAAGCACGGCCGCGAGCGACGTCCTGCACGAAGCCTTTCTCCCGCAGTTGCCGCATCACGCTGCAGACGCGCGCGTGCGCGTACTGGATGTAGTAGACCGGGTTCTCGTTCGAATGCGACGTCGCGAGCTGCATGTCGAAGTCGAGGTGCTGGTCGTTGCTGCGCATCACGTAGAAGAGGCGCGCGGCGTCGTTGCCGACCTCGCGGCGCAGTTCGCGCAGGGTGATGAACTCGCCCGAGCGCGTGGACATCTGCACCTTCTCGCCGCCGCGGTAGAGCGTCACGAACTGCACCAGCCGCACCTCGAGCGAGTCGCCGGGCTGGCCCATCGCGACCAGCCCGGCTCGAACTCGCGCGATATAGCCGTGGTGATCGGCGCCCAGCACGTCGATCAGGTGCTCGAAGCCGCGCTCGCGCTTGTTCAGGTGGTAGGCGATGTCGGAGGCGAAGTACGTCTTGATGCCGTTCTCGCGCACCACGACCCGGTCCTTCTCGTCGCCGAAGTCCGTGGCGCGGAACCACTCTGCGCCGTCCTTCTCGTAGACGACGCCGTTGCGGCGCAGGAGGTCGAGCGCGTGGTCGATCGCGCCGCCGTCGGAGAGGCTGCGCTCGGAGAACCACTCGTCGTAGCGGACGCCGAATTCCTCCAGGTCCTGGCGGATGTCGGCGAGGATGTCCGCGAGCGCGATGTCGAAGGCCTTGCGGAATCCCTCGGCGCCGAGCAGCTGCCGCGCGCGGGCGATCACCGCATCGATGTAGGCGTCCTTGTCGCCTGCGGGCGCGTCCGGCGGCATGTCGCGGAATACCTCTGCCGCGGGTCGCACCAGCGAGCGGCCCTCCTGTTCCACCAGCTTGTCGGAGATGGGGTGCAGGTAGTCGCCGCGGTAGCCGTTGCTCGGGAAGGCGAAGCACTCGCCGAAGCACTCCAGGTATCGAAGCCAGACACTCACGGCCAGGATTTCCATCTGCCGGCCGGCGTCGTTGATGTAGTACTCGCGGCGCACGTCGAAGCCCGCGGCGTCGAGCAGGTTCGCGAGCGTCGCACCGAAGGCGGCATGCCTGCCGTGTCCCACGTGCAGCGGCCCGGTGGGATTCGCCGAGACGAACTCGACCATCACGCGCTTGCCGGCGCCGAGCTTGCTTCGACCGTACGCCGCGCCCTGGTCGAGCACGCGCTCGAGTTCCTGGTGAGCGGCGGCGGGTGCGAGGTGGAAGTTGATGAAGCCGGGTCCGGCGATCTCGACCTTTGCGACGAATTCGCTCGCGGGCAGCGCGTCCACGATCGCCTGGGCGACCTCGCGAGGCTTGCGCTTCATGGCCTTGGCGAGCTGCATTGCGGCGTTCGTCGCGAAATCGCCGTGGGTCGCGTCGCGAGTGCGCTCGACGGCCGGCACGAGGGAGGCGGCTGCGGGGCCCGCGAGGTCCGCGGGCAGCGCGGCGAGCGCGTCGCGCACCAGGTTTTCTATCAGGTATTTCAAGATGTTGCCGTCGAGGAGGTGTCCGGCGAGGGCCGTCAGTCTAGGGAATTCCGGGCAGGGAAGCGAGTCCAAAGGGTGACGCAGTGCCGCCGTATTTTCCGCCATTTTCCTAGCATGGACAGCAGGTCGCCCCATGCAGCAGAAGGAGCCTTCCATGCGTACCCGAAGCCACGTCGCCTCCAGATGCATTCCAGTCGTATTTGCGGCCGCGATCCTTGCCGCCTGCGGTGGCGGGGGCGGCAGCGGGGGATCAAAAAGCACGATGGGAGCGCTCACGCTCGGCATCACGGATGCGGCCGGTTGACGCGGCAGATGCGGTCGTCGTCCAGTTCAGCGGCGTGGAACTGAAGCCCAAGGGCGGGCAGGCGTTCTCGATCGACTTCGCAACCCCGAAGACGATCGACCTGCTTGCGCTGCAGGGCACGAACCGCGCCGAGATCCTGGACCACGAACAGATCCAGGCCGGCGAGTACGAGTGGATGCGCCTCAAGGTGAACGCGGACCCGAACGTGGCAGGCGACTCCTACATCACGATCGCCGGCGCGCAGTGCGAGCTGCGCATCCCGAGCGGCGACGAGACCGGCCTCAAGATGATCCGGGGCTTCACGATCGGCGTCGGTACGACCACCGATTTCACCGTGGACTTCGACCTGCGCCGGTCGATCGTGCAGCCGCCCGGCCAGCACACCAGCGTCCCGACCTGCGACGGCCAGGCATTCCTGTTGAAGCCGGTGCTGCGGGTCGTGGACAACCTGCAGGTCGGCACGATCTCGGGGACGGTGGACCCGACGTTCATCTCGCAGGCGTGCCCCGTCGACGGCCCGTCCAGCGAACTCGGCAATGTGTATCTCTTCGGGCCCTATGCCGCGACGGATCCGGTCCCGCTGCCGGATGACGTCGACATGAACGACGCTGACGGATTGAACCCGATCACCTCGGCCATGGTCGCGTTCGACGGCTTGGGCAACGCCGTGTACACCATCGGCTTCGTGCCAGCCGGGAACTACGTGGCCGCCTACACCTGCAGCGCCGATGCGACGGACCTGGATGAATACAATCCTGCGGTGCCGCCGGCGCCTGGGGCCTTCACGTTCACGCCGACGGCCGGCGTCCCGGTCACGGTCACGCCGAACCAGACCACGGCCGTCGATTTCCCACCGTCCGGCGGCTGAGACTCTCAGTCCAGGAAGTCGCCGCGCGTCCGCAGGGGCGCGCGGCGCAGCCTCGCGGCGCAGGGTAGGCCGGGGACGCTCAGAACAGCTCGAGCGGATCCACGTCCAGCGACCAGCGCACCTTGCGCGCCTCCGGCAACTCCTCGACCGCCGGCAGCCAGCGCGCGAACAAGCCGCTGCAGCGGCGCATGCGTCGCGGCGTGCATCAGGAGTTGCGCCCGATAGTGTCCGGCACGCCGCTCCATCGGCGCGGACGCGGGCCCGAGGATCTCGACTTCGGTGCCCGCCATGAACGCCGCGATCTCCCGGGCCTGCTCCAGGAATTGGAGCGGCGTTTCGCGCTGCGCGGCTTCCGCGCGGAGCACCGCGATACGCGCGAACGGCGGCCATCGCGCCTGCCGCCGCTCCTCGAGCGCGGCCGAAGCGAATGCGTCGTAGCCGCCGTCCACCAGCTGGGCGAGCAGCGGGTGCTCGGGGTACTCCGTCTGTATCAGCACTTCGCCGGGCCGCTCGGCGCGGCCGGCGCGACCGGCGACCTGCACGATGGTCTGCGCGAGCCGCTCGCTCGCGCGGAAATCGGTGCCGAAGAGGCCCTGGTCGGCGTTCAGCACCACGACGAGGCTCACGTCCGGAAAGTGATGCCCCTTCGTCAGCATCTGCGTGCCGACCAGCAGCCGCACTTCGCCACTCGTGACGCGGTCGAGGGCGGCCTCGAGCGCGCCGCGCCGT
Source organism: uncultured Gammaproteobacteria bacterium (assembly GCA_963726665.1). Taxonomy (GTDB): domain Bacteria; phylum Pseudomonadota; class Gammaproteobacteria; order Steroidobacterales; family Steroidobacteraceae; genus RPQJ01. The sequence continues at coordinate 59,136 of CAVSDW010000022.1, forward strand.
CGCACGGCGTCGCGGTCGATGCGCGCGAGCGGCACGTCCGGGAAGATCTGCGCCAGCGTTTCCTCGATGCGCTCGGTGCCCTGCCCGACGGGCTTCACCGCTTCGCCGCAGGTCGGGCAGATCTCCGGCGCGCGCTGCTCGGTGCCGCAGTGATGGCAGTGCAGTCGCCGCTCGCGCTGGTGCACGGTCAGGCGCGCGTCGCAGCGAGGGCAGGGCGCGACCCAGCCGCACGCGGGACAAAAAAGCGACGGTGCGTAGCCACGCCGGTTCAGGTACAGCAGCACCTGCCCGCCGGCATCCAGGTGTCGCTTGATCGTCAGCACCGTCGGTGTCGCGATGCCCTGTGTCGCCGCGTGCCGCCTGAGGTCGATGAGGTGCAGCGTGGGCTGTGACGCGCCTGCGGTCCGGTTCGGCAGGGCGAGCAGCGTGGCCTTGCCCGACCGCGCACGCTCCAGGCTCTCGAGCGAGGGCGTGGCCGAACCCAGCACCACTGGGATCGAAAGCCGCTGCGCCCTCGCGAGCGCGAGGTCCCGCGCCGAATACCGGAATCCCTCCTGCTGCTTGTAGGACGAGTCGTGCTCTTCATCCACCACGATGAGGCCGGGGCGGGCGAGTGGCGCGAAGATGGCGGAGCGCGTGCCGATCACGACGGGAGCGGAGCCGCTGCGCGCGGCGCGCCACGCCCGCAGGCGTTCCTGGTCGGTGAGCGACGAGTGCAGTACGGCGAGCGGTGCGTCGAAGCGCGCGGCAAAACGGGACACGAGCTGCGGGGTGAGCGCGATTTCCGGCACCAGCACCAGCGCCTGTTCGCCACGTGCAACGACTGCCTCGATCGCGCGCAGGTAGACCTCGGTCTTGCCGCTGCCCGTGACGCCGTGCAGCAGGAACGACGCGTGACGGCCTCGCGCCGCGGCGATCGCCGTGATCGCGACGAGCTGCTCCGCGGTCGGCTCCGGGCTCGGGCCCGTACGCACCTCCAGTCGCGGCAGCGGCGGGTCGGCCATTCGAAACTTCGTCACCCAGCCGCGCTTCTCGAGTTCGCGCAGGTGGTCGCGCCAGCGCGGCGAGAGCGTGGCGAGGCCCGCGGCGTCCGCGCCGTCGCGGGCCTCGAGGAACTCGACCACTTCGCGCAGGCGATTCGCGCGGCCCGGCAGCGCGTCGAGGCTGCCGGTGCGGGCCGCGGCGCTGAGCGTCCAGCGCTCGCTCGTCTGGAGCATGGAGTCCCCGGTGCGCAGGGGTGCCGGCAGCGCTGCGGAGATCACCTCGCCGGGCGGGTGCCGGTAGTAGTCCGCGGCCCAGCGAAGCAGCTCGAGCAATGGCGCATCGAAGACCGGCTCGTCATCCACCACGGCGATCGCGGTCTTGAGTTTCGAGTCCGGCAGGTCGGAACTCGCTCGCGTCTCCACCAGTACGCCGACGACGCGCCGGCGGCCGAAAGGAACCCACACGCGGACGCCCGGCACGAGCGATTCAGGCGCGACCTGGGGCGGCGCGCGGTAGTCGAACAACCTCCGCAGGGGCGCATCGATTGCGACGACCAGCACGGCGCTCATGCGGGCAGGCGCTTATGTGAAGTTGTCCACACGGGCTGTGGACAAGTCTGTGGGTGAATTGCGCGTACAGCTGCCAAGTGCCGGTTCCGCCAAAGAGTTTTTCGATCTGGTCAGAAATTCGCCTGTCAGGAATTAATCCATGACATTCAGATGCTTGCGTCTTTAGGCGACAAGAAATCTGGACCGTGTCCAGAACTCGGCCCCGTCCGGGATCGTCACCGCAACACGCCCGGTTTCAGCGGTGCAAATCTTCATCAGCACTTTGCGTCAACCGATTGTCCGGATTGACGTTATGGTCATTCGAGACCATCTCACGGCCGATCCGGAGCGACGAAGTCTAACCCCATGGCAGGCTTTGCTAGTCTCGAAATCTCGATGCCGGCGCCTGCCAGGGCCGGCCGGGTCATGGAGGCGGAAGGAGAGCGATTGGACCAGGCCGCGGAACTCAATGCGTTTCTCGCGAGCGTCGAGCGCCGGGCATGCCGCATGGCGCAAATGGCCGTCCGCGACCGTGACGACGCGCTCGACATCGTGCAGGGCGCGATGATGAGGCTGGCGCGGGGCTATTCCAGTCGTCCCGCGTCCGAGTGGAAGCCGATCTTCTACCGGATTCTCTGGAACGGCATCCACGACTGGCGGCGGCGCCGCGCCGTGCGGTCGCGAATTTTCGCGCTGCTGCCCGGGCAGCGGCCGGACGACGGCGATGATTCCGAGGACGCGCTCGCGCAGGTCGCCGACGGCGGCCCGGATCCTTCGACGCGCGCCGCGACGGACGAGGCGATGCGTCGGCTGGAGTCGGCGCTCGACGGCCTGCCCGCGCGCCAGCAGGAGGCCTTCGCGCTGCGCTGCCTCGAGGGCATGGACGTTGCGGAGACGGCCGCTGCCATGGGTTGTTCCGAGGGCAGTGTGAAGACGCATTACTTTCGCGCGCTGCATGCACTGCGCGCGCAACTGGGCGAGGTGTGGTGATGAGTAACCAGGATCACGATCCGACAGCCACCGGGAAGACGAGCGCGAGAGATCTTCGACGCGAGCGTCGACTCGCTGGACGCGCGCACCCGCGCAAGGCTCGCCGCGGCGCGACGCGAGGCCGTGGATGCAGCCACGCGTCCCGAACGACAGGCGTGGCGAACATGGGCGCCAGTGGCCGCCGCGGCATCGGCCGCGCTGGTCGCGGTGCTGCTGTGGCGCTGCGCCCGCTCCGGAGGCGCCTGCGGCCGCCGATGCGGTTGCACTGGACGCGACGCTCGACTCCCTCGAACTGCTCGCGAACGGTGAAGACGTCGACCTCGTCGAGAACGATCTCGCGTTCTATGACTGGGTCGAAGCGACGGAATTCGATCCCGGGGCGAGCGCGGGTTGATGTCGCGACTCATCGCACGGATCGCGAGTTCGGCGCTGCTCGCCATGCCGGTGGTCGCGCACGCGGGCGACGCCCCGCAAAGCGCGCCGTCGACGGTCGGGCCGGCAACGCGCAGCCCCGCTGCCGCACCGGCCGCGGACCAGGAGTTTCTCGAGTACCTGGGCTCGTGGGACGGCAGCGACGAGGACTGGGTGGTCGCGAGTGAGCCGGAGCGCAAGAAAAAGCCCCGGACGAGAGGTGTGGAGAAAGGTGGCCCGGCCGCCGCTCCGGCCACGACCCCGGGCGCCGGCAAAACGGAAAACGAACGGGAACGGGGAGCCGGCAGGGACAGGACAGGAGCAGGACAAATGAAGCGTCGATTCCACATCGTCCTCGCAGGCGCGCTGCTCATGGCGAGCATGGCGATCCACGCGGAGACCCCGCCGGCCGGCGCGCAGGCCGTTCCCTGGAAGCAGCTCACGGCCGAGCAGCAGAAGGTGCTCGAGCCGATGCACCAGCGCTGGGATACGTTGCCCCCGGCGCGCCAGGCCGCGCTCGCGCGCGGCGCGGAGCGCTGGGAGACGATGACCCCCGAGCAGCGCGAGCAGGCGCGCAAGCGCTTCGAGCGCTGGCGCGAACTGCCGCCCGCAGAGCGAGAGCGGATGCGTGAGCGTTACCAGCAGTTCCGCAACCTGCCACCGGCGGAGCAGCAGCGACTGCGGCAGGCCTACCGGCGGTTCAACCAGCTGCCACCGTCCGAGCGGGAGCAGCTTCGCGAGCGTTGGCGGCAGATGACGCCCGAGGAGCGGGCGCGCCTGAAGGAACGCTGGAACGAGGTGACTCCCGAGCAGCGCCAGCGCGTGCGCGAGCAGTTGCAGAAGATGACGCCGGAGCAGCGTGAGCAGATGCGCGAAAAGCTGCGCCAGATGACGCCCGAGCAACGTGAGCAGTGGCTGGACCAGGCGCAGAAGAAGGTCGAGGGGCAGGCGGGCTGAGGCGCGCGCGGTCAGGTGCGCCAGTGGCCGGCGAGCAGGGCGCTCAGCCCGGCGTCGAGGTCACTTGCAGAGCTTCGGCGGCGCGCGTGTCCGTGATTTTCAGCTTCGCAACTTTGTCCTTGAAGCGTGGGTCGCAGCGGATCGGGTCCATCATCGGCAGCAACATGGACCAGGCGAGGTTGGTCGTGCTTCCGCTCTGTCCATGGATGTACTGGAGCGCCAGTTCCTGTTCGCCGAGTTGCACGAGGAGCACCGGAATGTCCCAGTCGGAAAACAGGTTCCCGCTTTCCGGATCGTTCCAGCTTCGGTCCGGGGTCGCGGCGAGCCTGCGCGCGAACGCCTTGCGATCGCCTTTGCCTTCCAGCGCGTCGAAGAGTTCGGCAACCTGCCGGTCGGTGCCTTTGCCCCAGTTCTTCGCCCACTGGTCGTAATACGGCCGTGCCTTGTCGAGTTTGCCGTCCAGCAGGTGCGCCGGCCCGATGTTGGACACACAGAGGATGGACTCCGGGCGCGTACTCGAGCGTCGGCTCGCAGGCGGCGATCGCGTCCGCATTGCGGCCGGCGATCATGAGCATGGACGAGTAATTGCTCGCGACGATCAGCGAGCGCGGGTCGAGCGCGGCCGCGCGCTCGAGCGAGGCGAGACTCTCCTCGCATCTTGCCCGTTACCATCAGCGTGGTTCCCAGCCACTGGTGGGCCGTGGCGAACGAGGGCTTCAGCGCGATGGCGCGCTTGAGCAGTGCGATCGCGGTTTCATAGTGCAGATCAGTGTTCTCGATATTGCCCAGCGCCGCGTAGGCCTCGGCAAGCGTCGGATCGAGCACCAGCGCCCGCTCGGCGGCCTCGCGAGCGCTCGCGTAGGCATCGTTATCCGAGATGCGCACCGTGTAATCGGGGATCACCGCATAACAGAGCGCCAGCCCGCCCCAGGCTTCCGCGAACTCCGGATCCGCCGCGATGGCCTGCTGGAACGAATTAATGGCTGCCCACAGCTGTTCGTCGCGGCGCACCTGCCAGAGCGCGAGACCACGAAGGTAGAGATCGTGCGCCTTCAGGTTCTTAGTGCCGCTGACCGAGGTTCCGGCCGCAGCGGCGCCCACCACGCGCACCTTCAACTCTTCGCCGATCGCCTTCGCGATCTCGTCCTGGATGGCGAAGATGTCCTTGAGCTCGCGGTCGTAGGTCTCCGACCAGACGTGAAACCCTGTCTGCGCGTCGATGAGCTGCGCCGTGATGCGCACCCGATCGGCCTGCTTGCGCACGCTGCCCTCGAGCACCATGCGCACCTTGAGTTGCGCGGCAATCTGCTCCACGTCGCGCTTCTCGCCCTTGAACTGGAAGGACGAGGTGCGCGCGGCGACGCTCAAGTCCGGCACACGCGCGAGCACGTTCAGGATCTCCTCCGAGATGCCGTCGGAGAAGTACTCGTTGGCCGGGTCGCCGGACATGTTGACGAAGGGCAGTACGGCGATCGACCGGGCGGAGACGGCCGGGTGTGCGGCCGAGGTGACAGCTGTCGCCCCGGCGGGCAGCGCGGCGGGCGAGACTACGTGGCTCGCGTGGTCGTAGCGCCAGAAGATCCCGCCGCCCAGCAGGAACAGCAGCGAGATGATGACGAGTTCGGCCGCGGTGACCCGCTGCTGGCCCTTGTCGCCGTGGTACCACGCCGTCACCAGCACGATCGGAAGGCCGATCAGCAACGTGAGCGTCGCCATCTGCTGGAGCTGGCGCGGCCAGTCGAAGGTAGCACTGACGTAGGCGAGGCCCTGCAGCAGGCCCCAGGCGCCCGCGGCATAGACGACGCCCCACTGCACCACCTTGCGGCGGCGCAGCTTGGCCAGCATACCCTCGTGGTCGTGCTCGGTCGGCGTGTCGCTTGCAGTCACGGCGAGAGTCTACCGCTAAGTGCGGCACCGGGAGACGGTTACATCAGTCGCAGGCGCCAGTAAGCCGTCAGCACTGGCCGGCCTGCGACGGCGCGTCGGTCAGGCGAGCCCCGGCGCGACATTCAATCGCTCGATCCGCACTCTGACGTGCTTGTGCCAGGGCGTGCCTGCGATCGGGTCGCGGTCGGCGGTGGCGGTGAGCTCGTTCAACGCCACGCCGCGACGCGCCACGGAACCGTCGGCCAGGTGGTATTCGATCCCATGGCCGTTTGGCAGCGAGACATGCCCTGGTTGGAGTTCGCTCGTGATCTCGATCTGCGCCTGGGCCGTACCGCGTCGTGTGGTCAGCCGGACCCAGTCCCCCTCGGTGAAGCCGAGGTCAGTGGCGTCCCGGGGGCTGATGCGCAGGGTGCCGAAGACTCCCTTCCGATGCCAGCCCGGATCGCGGATCGTCGTGTTGCTCGTGTCACTTCTCCTCTCACCCGCGGACAGGATGAAGGGATATGAGGGATCTTGCCGCAGACACACCCGTTTCGAGTTTCTCCAGCTCCGGCATGAGTTCGGGAATGTGGAGATTGATTCGTTGCCCGGGCTGCCTGACTGCCTGCCAGCTTTCCGCGTACTCGCTGACGCGAAGACGACGCCGGAGGGCGAGCCGGTGATGGCCGCAAACAGCCTGTTGCCCGACTGCATGGCGGATCCGCCGAAACCTGCCCGCCGTGCGGCCCCGGGCTGCCGCCGCACATACATCTGGCAGACGCCCCAGAGCGACGCGGCAGCTTCCATGCCCGCGGGCAGACACGTTCCGAGCGTCCGGTACATCACCACTGGCGCGTATCGCGCCACCTTTCGGTCACGCCTCGATTTCCATGCGAACGCCAGGGAAAACGCGCTCGGCCCCAGGCTTGCGGCGCGCCTCAGGAACCGATACTGGCGGTCGTCGAGTTCGCCCAGCGCCTCGACCAGGCGCGCATGGATCTCGGCCTCGGCCAGCGTGCCGGTCCGCGGTTCGAAAAGGGGTTGCCTCAGGTGGAAGCCGTTGCGCGGGAACTCCAGATTGAAGAAGGTGGCCTCGGCTTTCTCGAACTGGCTCGTCGCCGGCAGAACATAGTCGGCTTGCGCGGCCGTCTCGGTCATCGCCACGTCGATGACGACGCTCAGGTCCAGTGCGCGGATTGCCTGACGCATGCGTTGACTGTCCGCGAGCGAGTGCATCGGGTTCGCACTCTCGATGAGCATCGCGCGGAAGCGCTTCGGATGATCCGTCAGGATTTCTTCCGGGATCACGTTGCACGGCACCAGGCCCATGATGATCCTGGCGCCGGTCACCGGACTGCGGGAGCCGGCTGCTGGCGCCGCCGATGCGCTGCTCGTGGCCGCGGACCTGTCCCGGTTCGACTGCGAAAGCCCGAGCAATGGCACGAAGGCGTTGTTCGTCCCAGGCCGTGCGTAGTGGCCCGTCAGCAGCCACACGAGTCGATTGAGATAGCTGTTGAGCGTCGAGTGCAGGTTCATCTGCACGCCGAGGTCCTCGATCATCGAAACGCTCCTGGCGCGCGCGATCCGCTCGGCCGCCCGGCGCAGCAGCGCCTCGTCAACGCCGCAGGTTGCGGCGTAGGCTGTCACGGAAATTCGCTGCAAGGCATGGGCGACCGGTGTGAAGCCCGCAGTGTGCTCGTCGATCCACTGCCGGGCCACCAGGCCGTCCTGGACGATGATGGCTGCGAGGGCCGCCAGGCACCAGGCGTCGCTGCCGGGGCGAACAGCCAGGTGAAAATCCGCCATCGCGGCGGTTTCGCTCCGCCGCGGGTCGATGACGATGAGAGCGCGCGCCGGATCGTTCTCGATCTCGCGCAGGATCACCCGGGTGCGCGCGAAGCCGTGCGACTGCCACGGATTCTTGCCGACGAACACGGCCACTTCGCAGTGCTCGAAATCACCATGGATACCCGAGCCCATCATCTTGCCCTGCACCCAGGCTTCGCCGGTCTTCTCCTGCGCCAACGCGTTGGACCGGTACTTCACGCTCAGCGCCTTGAGCGTGCTGTCCGCGTAGGTGGCGCCCAGATGGTTGCCCTGGCTGCCGCCGCCGTAGTAAAGAATGCTCTCGCCGCCGTGCCGCGCCCGGATGACGGAAAGTTTCTCCGCGATCTCTCGGATTGCGGTGGTCCAATCGATGGTCTCGTAGCTCCCGTCCGGTCGCCTTCGCATCGGAGACTCCAGTCGGTCGGCACCGTTCTGGTAGTAGTCCATGCGCTGGGATTTCTCGCAGACGTAGCCCTGCGACATCGGATGGGCCTTGTCGCCCCGGATGCGGACGATTCGACGGCCCTCGACCTGAACCTCCAGGCCGCAGTTCAGCGAGCAGAGGATGCAGGCTGTCTTCCGCCACCCGGCGGATTGCGTAGCTGTCATTCCGAACCTCCGCGAGTCGCAGCCGCGCAGGATGCATTGCGGATAACGATCGTTACCCTATAATCTGACTTCCAGATCGTCAAGCACATTCGCTCGCCGGGACCTGTCATGCGCTACCCGAGGGAACACAAGAACCAGGCTCGCCAGCGCCTCCTCGACATTGGCGGCGGCCATGTCAAGAAGCATGGCTTCAGCGGGAGCGGCATGGACGCCATCGCTGCGGCAGCCGGCGTCACCACGGGTTCGATTTACAAGCACTTCGCCGGCAAGTCGGACCTGTTTCGCGCGGTGATAGCAAGCGAGCTGCAGCATACGGCATCGCGGTACTCGGCCATCGACCCCGACGACCCGCCGGCGGTGGCGAAATCCCTGGCTCGATACCTGGGCATTTACCACGTCAGGCATCCCGAGCGCGGCTGCCCGTTGCCCTCGCTGACGCCGGAGGTGGCCCGGGCCGACGAATCCGTGCGCGCGACCTTCCAGGCAGGCGTGCTGGACGTCCACGCCATCGTGGCGCGGTTTGCCGGTTCGAGCGACAAGGCGTGGGCACTGCTTGCGCAGAACGTCGGGGCAGTCATGATCGCCCGGGCTCTGCTCGACGACGGGGTGCAGCGGGAACTCCTGGCCGCGTTGAGACGGGAAGGCGAAGCGCTGCTCGACCGGCCGGCGAGCGCCGCACCCAGCCAGGTGAAGTCGGCCTCGATGAGCCGATCGGCGAAGGACACCGCATGAACGACGGGAAAGCCATCCTGGTGATCGGGGCCGGGGATGCAACAGGGGGAGCCATCGCACGGCGCTTCGCCCGGGAGGGCTACGTCGCCTGCATGACCCGACGCAACGCCGACAAGCTGCAGGCACTCGTGCGATGAGATTCGCGCTGCCGGGGGCGAGGCGCATGGCTTCGCGTCTGACGCCCGCAAAGAGGAACAGGTCGCCGAGCTGGTGGAGCGCATCGAATCCGGAATCGGTCCGATCGACGTTCTCGTGTTCAACATCGGCGCGAACGTACCCAGCAGCATCCTGGACGAGACCGCCCGGAGGTACTTCAAGGTCTGGGAAATGGCCTGTTTTGCAGGATTCCTGACGGGCCAGGCGGTGGCCAGGCGGATGGTGCCTCGCAAGCGGGGCACGATCATCTTCACGGGGGCTACGGCAGCCTTGCGGGGCGCGGCGAATTTTGCCGCGTTTGCCACGGCCAAGCATGGCCTGAGGGCGCTCGCGCAGAGCATGGCGCGCGAACTCGGGCCCATGAACATACACGTCGCGCACGTCGTCATCGACGGCGCCATCGATACCGCATTCATCCGGGACAACTTCCCGGCCAAGTACGCGGAAAAGGCACAGGATGGCATCCTGTCGCCCGAACACATCGCGGACTCGTACTGGTACCTGCACAGCCAGCCACGCGATGCGTGGACGTTCGAACTCGACCTGCGCCCGTGGATGGAGCGCTGGTGAGCATGAGCCGCGACGCTGCACGACGACTGGAGGCGGATTCATGATCGGCAGAACGGTTGAGTTCTTCTTTGATTTCGGCAGCCCGACGGCCTACCTCGCATGGACGCAACTGCCGGCAATGTGCACGGCAGCCGGGGCCACACTCGTCTACAGGCCGATGTTGCTCGGCGGCGTCTTCCAGGCGACGGGGAATGCGTCGCCGGTGACCGTCCCCGCCAAGGGCAGGTACATGCTTGTCGACATGGAGCGTTTTGCCCGTCGCTACGGCATACCCATGCGATTCAACCCTCACTTCCCGATCAACACGCTGGCCATGATGCGCGGTGCGGTGGGCGTGCAGATGCGACAGCCAGGGCGTTTCGCGGACTACGTGACGGCGATGTTCAAAGCGATGTGGGTCGAGGGGCTCAACATGAGCGATCCACTGGTCGTCGCCGGGGCGCTTGAATGCGCAGGTTTCGACGCGCAGGCAATGCTCGCAATGACGACCGACCCGGCAGTCAAGGACGGCCTGAAGACCGCTACCGAGGAGGCGGTACGCCGCGGCGCTTTCGGCGCGCCGACGATGTTCGTCGGCGATCAGATGTTCTTCGGTCAGGACCGCCTCGATTTCGTCCGCGAGGCGCTCGCGGCGGCGTGATACGCGGCCTGGTCGCAGCCGGGGCCGCGGGGCGGTCGCCCCGCTCTGTCACGCAACTTCCTGATCAGCTCTTCAAGGCGACCAGCACCTCGTCGAGCATCTTCTTCGCGTCGCCGAACAGCATCCGGTTGTTCTCCTTGTAGAACAGCGGATTGTCGACGCCGGCATAGCCCGAGGCCATCGAGCGCTTCATCACGATCGAGGTCTTCGCCTTCCACACCTGCAGCACCGGCATTCCGGCGATCGGGCTCGTCGGGTCGTCCTCGGCCGCGGGGTTCACGATGTCGTTGGCGCCGATCACCATCGAGACGTCGGTAGTCCGGGAAGTCGTCGTTCAGCTCGTCCATCTCGAACACGATGTCGTAGGGCACCTTGGCCTCGGCGAGCAGCACGTTCATGTGCCCCGGCATGCGGCCCGCGACCGGATGGATGCCGAAGCGTACGTTCACGCCCTTCTCGCGCAGCAGCTTGGTGATGTCGTTCACCGTGTGCTGGGCCTGGGCGACGGCCATGCCGTAGCCCGGCACGATGATCACGCTCTTGGCCTCGCGCAGCAGCTCCGCGGTCTCGACCGCGCTGATCGGCGTCACTTCACCTGCCGGCTCGGCGCCCGCAGCGGCCGGGGCCGTGCCACCGCCCGTACCGAAGCCGCCCGCGATGACGCTGATGAAGTTGCGATTCATCGCGCGGCACATGATGTAGGACAGGATCGCGCCCGAGGAGCCGACCAGCGCGCCGGTGACGATCAGCAGATCGTTGGACAGCATGAAGCCGGTGGCCGCCGCAGCCCAGCCCGAGTAGCTGTTCAGCATGGACACCACGACCGGCATGTCCGCGCCGCCGATCGCCATCACCATGTGGATTCCGAAGAGCAGCGCGATCGCAGTCATCACGGCGAGCGGCATCAGCCCGGAGTTGATGTCGTGTGCCTGCAGGAACGCCATGCCGAACCACAGCACGCCGAGCAGCCCGGCGAGATTCAGCCAGTGTCGCGCCGGCAGCAGCATCGGCTTGCCGCCGATCTTGCCGGACAGCTTGCCGAAGGCGATCACCGAACCCGAGAACGTGACGGCGCCGATGAGGATGCCGAGGTAGATCTCGACTTCGTGGATGGTCTTCTCGGCGCCTTCGAAGGCGATCGAGGTGTCGACGTAGCTCGCGTAGCCGACGAGGCACGCGGCGAGACCCACGAGGCTGTGCATGATCGCGACCAGCTCGGGCATCTGGGTCATCTGCACCTTGCGTGCCGCGTACAGGCCGACGGTGCCGCCGATGGCCAGCGACCCGACGATCCAGGGCAGGCCCGCAGTCGTGACTCGCGGGCCGAACACGGTCGCGAGCACGGCAATCGTCATGCCGATGATGCCGAACAGGTTGCCGCGCCGCGAGGTCTCGGGATTCGAGAGACCGCCCAGGCTCAGGATGAACAGGATGGAGGCGCCGATGTAGGCGATGGTGGCGAGATTTGCGGTCATGCTGGCGCTCTCCTACTTGCGGAACATCGCGAGCATGCGACGCGTGACGGCGAAGCCGCCGAACATGTTGACTGCGGTGAGCGTGAGCGCGAGCACCGCGAGGCCCAGGATCAGCGCGTCGGGCCGCCCCTCCGTCGCTGCAACGAGCGGCGGTGCCACCTGGATCAGCGCGCCGACCGCGATGATGCTCGAGATCGCGTTGGTGACGCTCATGAGCGGCGTGTGCAGCGCGGGCGTGACGTTCCAGATCACCATGTAGCCGATGAAGCAGGCCAGCACGAACACCGTGAAGTGCGCGAGGAACGAGGCCGGGGCGAAGGCGCCGACCAGCAGGAAGAGCAGGGCGCCCACTCCGAAAGTGACGGCAAGGCTCCTGTTCGACGCGGGCTCGCCGGCGCCATGGCCGTGGCCCGATTTCTTCGCGGGCGTGGCTGCTGCGGCGGGCTTCGCCTGTGGAGGCGCGGCCGGCAACTTCGGCGCGGGTGGCGGCCAGGTGACGGCGCCCTCCTTGATGACGGTCAGGCCGCGGATCGCGTCATCGTCCATGTTGACGTTGATGACGCCGTCCTTGGTCTTGCAGAGCTCCTCGGTCACGCGAAACAGGTTGGTCGAGTACAGGGTCGAGGCCTGCTTGGCGAGACGGCTGACGAGATCCGTGTAGCCGATGATGGTGACGCCGTGGCGGACCACGGCCTCGCCGGGAACGGTGAGTTCGCAGTTGCCGCCCTGCTCACCCGCCATGTCGACGATGACGCTGCCCGGCTTCATGCTCTTCACCATCTCGGCGGTGATGAGTTTCGGCGCCGGCTTGCCCGGGATCAGCGCGGTCGTGATGATGATGTCCGCGTCCTTGGCCTGCTTGGCGTACATCTCGCGCTGGGCCTGCTGGAAGCCCTCGCTCATCACCTTCGCGTAGCCGCCGCCGCCGGAGCCTTCTTCCTCGTAGTCGACCTTGACGAATTCGCCACCCAGCGACACGACCTGGTCGGCGACCTCGGCGCGCGTGTCGTTGGCGCGCACGATGGCGCCCAGGTTGGCGGCCGTGCCGATGGCGGCCAGGCCCGCGACACCGGCACCGGCCACGAAGACCTTGGCCGGCGGAATCTTGCCTGCGGCCGTGACCTGGCCGTTGAAGAAGCGGCCGAAGGCATTGGCGGCCTCGATCACGGCGCGGTAACCGCTGATGCTGGCCATGGAGGTGAGCGCGTCCATCTTCTGGGCGCGGGAGAGCTGGCGCGGCAGGGAATCGATGGCCAGCACGGTGAGCTTGGCGTTTGCGAGCTCACGCATGAGCTCGGGGTTCTGGGCCGGCCAGATGAAGCTGACGAGCGTGCTGCCCGGCTTCATGAGCGCGATTTCCGCAGGGGTCGGGGCCCGGACCTTGAAGACGATGTCGGAGCCGCGCCAGGAGTTCTGCGGCACTCCCCGCGATCCGGGCGCCGGCAGCCTGGTAGGTGTCGTCGCCGAAATTGGCCGCCGCCCCGGCGCCGGTCTCGATGCTGACGGCGAAACCGAGCTTGATCAGCTTTTCGACCACGTCGGGAACCGCGGCGACACGTTTTTCGCCCGCAAAAGTCTCGCGTGGCACTCCGATCGTTAGCGACATGATGACCTCGTCGATGCGTGGGGAGGCGCAAGCTCCCGGTAGCCCGGACAGGGAAGACCTAAGGTGCCGCCGTGCCGGGAATTTCTGGCGTTTCTGCGATCTGGCAGGGGGTTGGATTATTGCACAGCAGTAACGTATCTTTCAGCCCATGCACAGCCTCACGCAAGAGGTCCTGCGTACCGACGTCTCGGGGATGCCACTGGAGTGGATCGATTACCGGGACGCCGTTCGCCTGCATTTCATGGGGCAGGTGGCCTATGCCTTCGGGCAGCCGCTGTTCCAGGTCCGCGGCGGAACGAACGCCTTTACGGGCCGCCGCACGATCGTCGAGGTCAGCTCGATCGTGGCGACCGTGGGTCACAGCAACAATCCCGGCAACGTCCGCGAGGGCTACGTCCCGCCGCTCAGCAACGAGACGCTGTTCAAGCGCGACGCGCACTTCTGCATGTACTGCGGGCAGCGGTTTCCATCGAGCCTGTTGTCGCGCGACCACGTGACCCCGATTTCGCGCGGAGGCCGCGATTCCTGGAACAACGTCGTCACCGCCTGCCGCCGCTGCAACAACCTGAAGGCATGGCGCACGCCGGAGCAGGCGAAGCTGCAGTTGATCGCGATCCCGTTCACCCCGAGCTACGCCGAGTACATATACCTGAAGGGCCGCCGCGTGCTGGCCGACCAGATGGAATACCTGCTCGCGCACTTCCCGCGCTCGAGCCCGCTTCACCAGCGCCTGAGCCGGAAATAGGGGACATGGGGAAAATAGGGGACATTCCCCTAATTAGGGGAATGTCCCCTATTTTCCCCATGTCCCCTATTTCACCAGCTTCGCCATGAGCAGCGCGTCGCGCGGCCGGCCGTCGAGCACGAGGTAGCCGCGGCACAGTCCCTCGGTTTCGAACTTGAATCGCTGGTACAGCGCGATCGCCGCCGCATTGTCCGAGAGCACGGTGAGTTCGACCCGCGTGAGTCCGCTCGCGAAGGACGACTCGAGGGTCACCTGGAGCATCCGCGCGCCGACGCCCATTCCGCGGTGCGTCGAGGCCACGCCCATGCCGAGCACGCCGCTGTGCCGCTGGGTCTCGCGGGTCCTGGGCCGGACGTCGCACCAGCCGACGACCCGCCCCTCCTCCACGGCCACCACCTGCGCTGCCCCGCTGCGCAGGTTTCCCAGTACGAAGCGGCGCACCTGCGCCATCGGCGGCGCCTCGGTGAGCGCCAGATAGCGCCGCTCCCGCGCGACAGAGTCCAGCACCTCGCGGAAGCCCGCGATGTGACGGCGCTCGATGGGCAGGATCTCGACGGCCACGCTGGTCACTCCATTCGGCTGGCGGCGGGAGGGCGACTCGCCCAGAATGCCGCCCGTGCTCTACCTTGTCGACGCCAGCGTATTCATCTTCCGGGCCTACTACTCCGTGCCGCTCGAGTTCACGGACCCCGAGGGCAATCCGGTCAATGCGGTGCACGGGTTCGCGCGGTTCCTCAGCGACCTGCTCGAGCGCGAGTCGCCCGATCACGTCGCCGTCGCCTTCGACGAGAGCCTGGAGCAGTCCTATCGCAACGAGATCTATCCGGCCTACAAGGCCAATCGCGAGCCTGCGCCCCAGGAGCTCAAGCGCCAGTTCGGGCTCTGCCGCGAGCTGGTGCGCGTCTTCGGCGTCGCCGAGTTCGGCAGCTCCCGCTACGAGGCGGACGACATCATCGGCACGCTCGCCACTCTCGCGCAGCGCGAGGGGAAGGCCGTCACGATCGTGAGCCGCGACAAGGACCTGACGCAGCTCGTGACGGCGCAGGACACCTACTGGGACGCGGTCGCGGACGTGCGCTACGGTTACCACGACATCGAGGAGCGCTTCGGCGTCGTTCCGGAACGCATGGCGGACTTCCTTGCGCTCATGGGCGACGCCGTGGACAACATCCCGGGCGTGCCGGGCGTGGGACGCAAGACTGCCGCGACGCTGCTCAAGCACTACGCGACCCTGGACGGGGTCTACGAGAACCTCGACGCCATTCCGAAGCTCAAGTTCCGGGGCGCGGCCTTCGTCGCGCAGAGCCTGCGCGAGCACCGCGAGTCGGCGTTCCTGTCGCGCCGGCTCACGGGCATTGCCTGCGACATGCCGCTGCCGGCCTCGCGCGACGACCTGCGTCGCCGGCCGCCGGATCTCGCGGCGGTGGACGCGTTCGCCGAGGCGCAGGGCTTCGGGCGGACATTGAGAGAGCGCGCGCGCCGGTTCGGAGCCTGATCGGCGGCGACCACGGAAGCACGATCCAATCCATGATCATCGATTCGCAATTTGGCTTCGCGCTCCGGACCGGGGTGCTGGTGCTCACCGCGCTATTCGTAAGTCTCGTCACATCGCCGCGCGCCTGGGCCGGGTACACCTACGTGCGGGCCGCGACGATTCCGCAGTCGGCCCTGATTCATCCGGAGGCGCTGGTTGCCACCCTCCAGGATTCCAGCGACAGGAAGCCGCTGATCCTGCAGGTCGGGGCCCACGTGCTCTTCGTCCAGGCGCACATCCCGGGTTCCGAGTACGTGGGTCCCGGCGAGGAGGACGCCGGCCTCGCGGCGCTGCGCGCCCGCGTCGCGAAACTGCCACGCGAGACGTCGATCGTCCTCTACTGCGGCTGCTGCCCCTGGGATCATTGCCGGAACATCGGCGGAGCATTTGCGGCGCTGCAGAGCCTCGGATTCAAGGACGTGAAAGTCCTCTATCTCGAATCCGACTTCGGCAGCAACTGGGTGGATCGAGGATATCCAGTCGCCCGAGGCGAGTGAGCCTTGCCGCCTGATTTTCTAACGCCGCCCTAACACCCGACTGCCTACGATTGCCTCCGTGACCGGAGGTCGGCGCATGGAAATCATCGTTCTGCTGGTGACGTTGGCGCTGTGCGGCGCAACCTGGGGGCTGTTCCGGCTGTGCGACCGGCTGAGGGGACAGTCATGACGCCGTGGACGTGATCGGCCTGCTGCTGGCCGTCGGGCTGTTCGTCTACCTCGTGGTCGCGCTCCTGTATCCGGAGAAATTCCAATGACCGGCCAGGGGCTGCTGCAACTGGCGTTGTACGTCGTGGTGCTCGTGCTGCTCGTGAAGCCGCTCGGCGCCTACATGGCTGCTGTCTTCCAGGGCGAGCGCACGTTCATGTCGCCGCTCCTCGGGCCCGTCGAGCGGTTGATCTATCGCGTCTCCGGCGTGGATCCGGCCCGCGAATCGGACTGGAAGCGCTATGCGTTCGGGGTCCTGCTGGTGAACCTGCTGGGCTTCGTCGCCGTGTATGCGCTGCAGCGCCTGCAGGGCGTGCTGCCGCTGAACCCGCAGGGGCTGGGCGCGGTCTCGCCCGACTCGTCATTCAACACGGCCGTCAGCTTCGCGACGAACACCAACTGGCAGGGGTACGCCGGCGAAGCGACCATGAGCTACCTGACGCAGATGCTCGGCCTCGCGGTGCAGAATTTCCTGTCGGCCGCCGCTGGCATCGCGGTGCTGATCGCGTTGATCCGCGGCTTCGTCCGCCGCGAGGCGGGCGAGATCGGCAACTTCTGGGTCGATTTCACGCGCAGCAACCTGTACGTCCTGCTGCCGCTGTCCTTCATCCTGGCCGTCGTGCTCGCAGCGCAGGGCGTCGTGCAGAGCTTCGCGCCGTACCAGCAGGCGACCCTGGTCGAGCCCGTGGTCATCCAGGTGCCGGCGACCAACGCCGATGGCACGCCGCAGCTGGATGCGACCGGCGCGCCGGTCATGAAGGACCAGACCGTCACCGAGCAGACACTGCCGCTCGGCCCGGCGGCGAGCCAGGTGGCGATCAAGCAACTCGGCACGAACGGTGGCGGGTTCTTCAACGTCAACTCGGCGCATCCTTTCGAGAACCCGACGCCGCTGACGAATTTCCTCGAGGTGCTGGCGATCCTGCTGATCCCGGCCGCCCTCTGCTACACGTTCGGCAGCATGGTCAACGACAAGCGGCAGGGCTGGGCATTGCTGGCCGCGATGCTGGTGATCTTCGTGCCCCTGCTGGTCGGCGCGTTTGCGGCCGAGCAGGCCGGCAATCCTCGCTTCGATGCGCTCGGTGTCGACCAGGCCGCCTCCGCGATCCAGCCCGGCGGCAACATGGAGGGCAAGGAGACGCGATTCGGCATCGCCAACTCCGCGCTGTGGGCGACGGCCACGACCGCCGCATCGAACGGCTCCGTCAACGCGATGCACGATTCGTTCACGCCGCTCGGCGGGCTGGTGCCGATGTGGCTCATGCAGCTCGGCGAGGTCGTCTTCGGCGGCGTGGGCAGCGGGCTCTACGGCATGCTGATGTTCGCCGTCATCGCCGTGTTCATCGCCGGACTGATGGTCGGGCGCACTCCCGAATACCTCGGGAAGAAGATCGAGGCCTACGAGGTCAAGATGGCGGCGATCGTGCTGCTGGTGCCGTGCATCGCGGTGCTGCTGGGCACCGCCGTGGCGGTCATGGTGCCGGCGGCCACCGCGAGTGTCGCCAATCCCGGCGTGCACGGGTTCTCGGAGATCCTGTATGCGTTCTCTTCCGCCGGCAACAACAACGGCAGCGCATTCGCGGGGCTCTCGGCCAACACGCCCTTCTACAACCTCGCGCTTGGCGTCGCGATGTGGGTCTCGCGCTACTGGCTGATGATTCCGGTGCTGGCCATCGCCGGCAGCCTGGCCGCGAAACGCGCCACGGCGGTCACGGCGGGCACGTTGCCCACCCACACGCCCCTGTTCGTCACCTTGCTGGTGATCACCGTGCTGCTGGTCGGCGCACTCACGTTCCTGCCGGCGCTCGCGCTCGGGCCGATCGTCGAGCACCTCCAGCTCTACGGGAGCCATTGAGATGACTGCGACGCATGCCGGGCACGCCCCGCCATGAGCCGACCCATCATCCTGCAGGGGATCCGGGATTCCTTCGCCAAGCTCGACCCGCGCGTGCAGGTCCGCAATCCGGTGATGTTCGTCGTCTTCGTCGGCAGCCTCTTCACGACCGTGCTGGGCGTGGCCGCGGCGCTGGGGATGGCGCCGAACGCCGGGCGACCCGGGTTCGTCCTGACGATCTCGGCGTGGCTGTGGCTGACGGTGCTGTTCGCGAACTTCGCCGAGGCGGTGGCCGAAGGGCGCGGCAAGGCGCAGGCCGCGGCGCTTCGTTCCACGTCGCAAGGAGGTGCAGGCGAAGAAGCTCAAGGGCCGGCGCCCGGAGGACGGCCACACGCTCGTCCAGGCCTCCTCGCTGCGGCGCGACGACATCGTGCTGGTCGAGGCCCGGGACGTCATTCCCGCGGACGGCGAGGTCATCGACGGCGTCGCGTCGGTGGACGAGAGCGCCATCACCGGCGAATCGGCGCCCGTGCTGCGTGAATCGGGCGGCGACTTCTGCTCGGTGACCGGCGGCACGCGCGTGCTGTCGGACTGGCTGGTGGTGCGCGTCACCAGCAATCCGGGCGAGGCGTTCCTCGACCGCATGATCGCGATGGTCGAGGGCGCCAAGCGCGGCAAGACGCCGAACGAAATCGCGCTGTCGATCCTGCTCTCGTTCCTGACGCTGGTGTTCCTGCTGGCCACCGTCACGCTGGCGCCATTTTCCAGGTACGCGGTGGCGAGCGCGGGTGTCGGCACCGCCGTCACGGCGGTCGTGCTGGTCGCGCTGCTGGTCTGCCTGATCCCCACCACCATCGGCGGCCTGCTGTCGGCGATCGGCATTGCGGGCATGGACCGCATGGTCCGCTCGAACGTGATCGCGACGTCCGGCCGTGCGGTGGAGGCGGCCGGCGACGTGGACGTGCTGCTGCTCGACAAGACCGGCACGATCACGCTCGGGGACCGGCAGGCATCTGCCTTCCATGCGGCGCCGGGCGTGAAGGAACAGGACCTGGCCGACGCGGCGCAGCTCGCCTCGCTCGCGGACGAGACGCCGGAGGGCCGCTCCATCGTCGTGCTGGCCAAGCAGCGGTTCCAGCTCCGTGGGCGCGACCTCGGCGGCACGACGCATGAATTCCACAAGTTCTCGGCGCAGACCCGCATGAGTGGCGTGGACCTCGAAGGGCGCCGGCTGCGCAAGGGCGCGGCGGACGCGGTGCGCAAGTTCGTCGAGGCGGAAGGCGGCGCGTGGCCGGCCGCGGTCACGCAGCAGGTCGAGACCGTGGCGCGCGGCGGCGCGACGCCGCTCGTCGTCGCAGAAGGCAAGCGCGTGCTCGGCGTGATCGAACTGCGTGACATCGTCAAGGGCGGCATTCGCGAGCGATTCGCAGAACTGCGGCAGATGGGCATCAAGACCGTCATGGTCACCGGCGACAACCGGCTGACCGCGGCCGCGATCGCGGCAGAGGCGGGCGTCGACGACTTTCTCGCCGAAGCCACGCCGGAGACCAAGCTCGCCCTGATCCGGCGCTACCAGGGCGAAGGCCACCTGGTCGCCATGTGCGGCGACGGCACCAACGACGCGCCGGCGCTGGCACAGGCGGACGTCGCGGTCGCCATGAACTCGGGCACGCAGGCGGCCAAGGAAGCCGGCAACATGGTGGACCTCGACTCGAATCCCGACCAAGCTGATCGAGGTGGTGGACGTCGGCAAGCAGATGCTGGTGACCCGCGGCGCGCTCACGACGTTCTCGATCGCGAACGACGTCGCCAAGTACTTCGCCATCATTCCGGCGGCCTTCGCGACGACGTACCCGCAGCTCGACGCGCTCAACCTGATGCGCCTGGCGAGCCCGGAAAGCGCCATTCTCGCGGCGGTCATCTTCAATGCGCTCATCATCGTCGTGCTGGTGCCGCTGGCGCTGCGCGGCGTGAAGACCCGCGCGGCATCCGCCGCGCACCTGTCTGCGCCGCAACCTGCTCGTCTACGGCCTCGGCGGCCTGGTTGTGCCGTTCATCGGGATCAAGCTGATCGACATGCTGCTGGCGGCCGCCGGCTGGGCATGAGGACGACACCATGATCCGTGAACTGCGCATGGCGACGGTGGTGTTCCTGCTCCTGACCGTCGTGACAGGCATCGTCTATCCGGGGCTCGTGACGCTGGTCGCCGCCGTGGCCTTTCCCGACCAGGCCGGCGGCAGCCTCGTCCGGGTGGACGGCAAGCTGGTCGGCTCGCGCCTGATCGGGCAGCCGTTCTCGTCACCGCGGTATTTCTGGGGCCGACCGTCGGCCACGGGGCCGATGCCGAACAACGGCGCCGTGTCGTCCGGCTCGAACCAGGGGCCCCTGAACCCGGCGCTGGTGACGGCCGTCGAGAGCCGCGTCGCCGCACTGCGCGCGGCCGATCCGGGCAATACGCGGCCGGTGCCCGTGGATCTCGTGACGGCGTCCGCCAGCGGCCTCGACCCGCAGATCTCCATCGCCGCCGCCGAATTCCAGGTGCCGCGCGTGGCACGCGAACGGGGCCTGCCCGAGGCGAAGGTGCGTCGAGCTGGTCCGGGCCGCGACCGAGGGACGGACGCTCGGGCGTGCTGGGCGAGCCGCGGGTGAACGTGCTGGAGTTGAACCTCGCGCTCGACGCAGGGCGATAATCGACGCATGGCCGACGACCGCCCGGATCCCGGACCAGCTGCTCGCGCAGGTGCAGGCCGAGGAAGCGCGGGCGCGCCGCGGGCGGCTGCGGGTCTTCTTCGGCGCCTCGGCCGGGGTCGGCAAGACCTACGCGATGCTCGAGGCCGCGCTCGCGGCCAAGGCGGCGGGCACCGACGTCGTCGTCGGCTACGTCGAGCCGCACGGCCGTCGCGAGACCGAGCGCATGCTCGAGACGCTGGAAAGCCTGCCGACTGCAGGCGGTCCGCTACCGCGGCATGGTGCGCCAGGAATTCGACCTCGACGCGGCGCTGCAGCGTCGGCCCGAGATCCTGCTGGTCGACGAACTGGCGCACTCGAACCTGGTCGACGGCGAGCCGCCGCCGCGGCATGCCAAGCGCTGGCAGGACATCGCGGAACTGCTGCGACGCGGGCATCAACGTCTGGACGACGCTCAACGTCCAGCACCTCGAAAGCCTCAACGACCTCATCGCGCAGATCACCGGCGTCCGCCAGCGCGAGACGATCCCGGACCACGTGCTCGACGAGGCCGACGAGATCGAGCTGATCGACCTGCCGCCCGGACGACCTGCTGCAGCGGCTGCAGGCAGGGCAAGGTCTACGTGTCCGACCAGGTCGGCACGGCGGTCGAGCGCTTCTTCCGCAAGCCGAACCTGATTGCGCTGCGCGAGCTCGCGCTGCGCCGGACCGCGGATCGCGTCGATGCGGCGGCGCGCGCGCAGGGGCTGCCGGGCTCGCCATCGCGCGCGTACCTGGCCCGCGATCGGCTCCTGGTCGCCATCGGTCCCGACGCGCAGGCGGAGCAACTCGTGCGCACCGGCAAGCGGATCGCCGATGCGCTCGACGCCGAGTGGACGGCGGTCTACGTGGAGACGCCGGCGTTGCAGCGACTCTCCGCCGCGGAGCGCGATCGGCGCATCGACATCCTGCGCCTGGCCGAGTCGCTGGGCGCCGGCACGGTGACGCTGGACGGCCCGACCGCCGCCACTGCCCTGATGGAATACGCGCGCACGCGCGGCGCGACGCGCGTGCTGGTCGGCGAGCCGAAGCGGCGCGGCTGGCGGGCGCTGTTGCGGCCCTCGACGGCGACCGAGCTCGTGCAGCGCGCGCAAGGGCTTCGACGTGCTGGTGGTCGCACGGCAGGGCGAGGACGGCGGCCGGGCGCGCGAAGCCCCACCTGGATTTGCCGCGCGAAGTGCCCTGGTCGCGCTACGGCTGGGCGGCGGCGATCACGGCCGCTTGCACCGGCATCGCCTTCCTGATGGACCCGGCGTTCTCCGAGACGAACGTCGCCATGATCTACGTGCTCGGCGCGACGATCGCGGGACTGCGGCTCGGCCGCGGGCCCGGGACGCTGACTGCCGTCGCCGGCGTCGCGGCATTCGACTTCTTCTTCGTGCCGCCACGGATGACGTTCCAGGTGAGCGACGCGCAGTACCTGATCACGTTTCTGGTCATGCTGGCCGTCACGCTCACCATCGGCAACCTGATGGCCAACGTGCGCCAGCAGAATCGCGTTGCAGGCGCTCGTGAGCGGCGCACGGCACTGCTGTATGCGATGAGCCGCGAACTGGCTGGAACGCGCGGCAGCGACAACATGGCGCGCGTGGCGGTCCGCCACGTCGCCGAGGTCTTCGACTCGAGCGCCGTCGTGCTCACGCCCGACTGCGCACGGGCGCCTGCAGTATCCGGACGGCGAGCCCGCTCGAGAGCTCGTTCCGTGGCGCCGATCTCTCGGTGGCGCAGTGGGTCTTCGATCACGGCCAGCGCGCCGGTCTCGGGACCGACACGTTGCCTGCCGCGCCGGCCGTCTACCTGCCGCTTGCGCGGCACGCAGCGATCGCTCGGCGTGCTCGCCGTGCTGCCGACCAACCGGCGTCGCGTCCTGTTGCCCGAGCAGCGGCACCTGCTCGAGACGTTCGCCGGGCAGATCGCGCTGGCGTGGGAACGGGCGGCCCTCGGCGAGGAAGCGGCGGCCTCGCGCGTCGCCGCAGAGAGCGAGAGCCTGCGCAACACGCTGCTCGCGTCGATATCGCACGACCTGCGCACGCCGCTGGCGGTGATCGCCGGCGCGGCCAGCACGCTGGCCCGCCACGGCTCGGCACTCGAGCCAGCGGCCCAGCGGTCCCTCGCGCAGTCGATCGAAGACCAGGCGCACGAGATGTCCGATCTGATCTCGAACGTGCTGGACCTGATGCGTCTCGAGTCCGGCCGTGTCGAGCTGCGGTGTGACACGCATTCCGTCGAGGACCTCGTCGGAGCCGCCTTGCATCGGCTCGAGCCGCGGCTGCAGGGCCATCCCGTCGCGATCGACCTGCCCGAGGACCTGCCCGGCGTGTACGTGGATCCGGTGCTGGTGTCACAGGTGCTCGCCAATCTGCTCGACAATGCCGCGAAATACACGCCGGCGGGCACGCGTATCCGCATCGCCGCGGTGGCCGACGCCCCGATGGTGCGCGTCGTGGTCGAGGATGAAGGTCCTGGCCTGCCGCCGGGCGATCCGCGGCTGCTGTTCGAGAAGTTCCAGCGCGGGCGCGAGGAAAGCGCCGTCGTCGGCGCGGGCCTTGGCCTCGCCATCTGTCGTGCCATCGTGAGCGCTCACGGCGGCGAGATCACGGCCGGGCCCGGCACGCGCGGCGGCGCACGGTTCGAGTTCACGTTGCCTGTCGCAGAAGCCGCGCCATGACGCAGGCGATGCACCAGATCCTGGTCATCGAAGATGAGCCCGGCATCCGCGCGGTCCTGCGCGTGCTGCTCGAGGCGGAGAACTACCGGGTCATCGAGGCGGGCAACGGTGAGCGTGGCGAGATCGAGGCGCGCACGCACAAGCCCGACCTGCTGCTGGTCGACCTGGGGCTGCCGGACGAAGACGGCGTGGCGCGTGATCCGCCGCATCCGGAAATGGTCGCCCGTGCCGATCGTCGTGCTGTCGGCGCGCACGATGGAATCCCAGAAGGTCGCGGCGCTGGACGCGGGTGCGGACGACTACGTCACGAAGCCATTCAGTGCCCCCGAGCTGCTGGCGCGCGTTCGCGCCGGGCTGCGCAGATCGTCTCGCGGTGCGGATGCCCTGCCGGCGCTGTCGCTTGGTCGGACGCAGATCGACCTGACCCGTCGTGCCGCGATCGGGCCGGCCGGCACGATCCACCTGACTCCGCTCGAGTACCGCGTGCTCGAGTGCCTCGCGCGTCAGGCCGGGATGATCGTCACATCGCGACAATTGCTGCGCGAGGTCTGGGGTCCGGACCGCGTCGGGGACTCCGGCGCGCTGCGTGTGTGCATCAAGGGGCTGCGCGACAAGCTCGAGCCTGACCCGCGGCGTCCGCAGTTCCTGGTGACCGAAGCTGGCATCGGC
>CAVSDW010000023.1:0-54958 GCA_963726665.1 uncultured Gammaproteobacteria bacterium
ACCCGGCTCACGGCATCCCGGTGTTCAGCCTCTACGGCAACGTGCGGCGCCCGACCCAGGCGATGCTCGACACCTTCGACGTGCTGCTGGTGGACCTGCAGGACCTCGGTTGCCGCATCTACACGTTCATCACGACGCTGCGCTACGTGCTCGAGGCCGCGGCGCTGCATGGCAAGTCCGTGTGGGTGCTGGACCGCCCGAACCCGGTCGGCCGGCCGGTGGAAGGATTGAGCCTGCGCCCCGGCTGGGAGAGCTTCGTCGGGGCCGGCGAGATGCCGATGCGCCACGGCCTGTCGCTCGGGGAGATGGGACACTGGTTCGTGCGTCGCCTCGGGCTCGACGTGGACTATCGCATCGTCGAGATGCGGGGCTGGGACCCGGCGCGCGGCCCCGGATTCGGCTGGCCGCTCGGCGAGCGCACATGGGTGAACCCGAGCCCCAACGCGCCGAACCTGTCGATGGCCCGCTGCTACCCGGGCACGGTCATGCTCGAGGGCACGACGCTGTCCGAAGGCCGGGGCACGACCCGGCCGCTCGAACTGTTCGGGGCACCCGGCCTCGACTCGTCCGCAATCGTGGCCGAGATGCAGCGGCTCGCACCGCACTGGCTGCGAGGCTGCCGACTGCGTCCCTGCTGGTTCGAGCCGACCTTTCACAAGCACTCGGGCCAGCTCTGCGCGGGAATCCAGGTCCACGTCGAGGACGGCGGTTACGATCACGAGGGATTCCGGCCCTGGCGAGTCCAGGCGCTGGCCTTCAAGGCGCTGCGTCGGCTCCGGCCCGACTACGACCTGTGGCGCGACTTCCCCTACGAGTATGAGCGCGACCGCCTCGCGATCGACCTCATCAACGGCAGCGACCTGCTGCGCCGCTGGGTGGACGATGCGATGGCCGCGCCGGCCGACCTCGACGCACTCGCGACCCCCGACGAACAGGCCTGGCTCGAGGAACGCGAGCGCTCGATGATCTATCGCTGAGGAGCAGGCCATGCGTGAAGGACAGGACCGTTACGACCTGCTGATCGTCGGAGGCGGGATCAACGGAGCCGGCATTGCGCGGGACGCCGCGGGGCGCGGACTACGCACCCTGCTCTGCGAACAGCACGACCTCGCCGCACACACGTCGTCCGCCAGCACTAAACTCATCCACGGTGGATTGCGGTACCTCGAGTTCTACGATTTCCGGCTGGTCCGCAAGTCGCTGCGCGAGCGCGAGATCCTCATCGAGTCCGCGCCGCACATCGTGCGGCCGATGCGCTTCGTCCTGCCGCACGACGCGCACCTGCGCCCGGCCTGGATGATTCGCGCCGGGCTCTTTCTCTACGACCACCTCGCACGCCGTCGGCGACTGCAAGGCTCCGCAGGCGTGAACCTGCGCCGCCACCCGGCGGGCGCGCCGCTCGATCCGCGCTACACGAAGGGCTTCGTGTATTCGGACGCGTGGGTGGACGACGCGCGGCTCGTCGTCATCACGGCGATGGATGCGCGCGAGCGCGGCGCGACGATCCTCACGCGCACCCGGTGCTCGAGGCTCGAGCGCACGGGCGATTGCTGGACGGCGACACTCGCGAGCCTGGACGGCGGCGAGACACGGGTCGAGGCGAACGCCGTCGTAAACGCCACGGGCCCGTGGGTGGACCGCTTCCTGGACGGGTCCTCGCCGGTGGCGGCCCGACGGCACCCGCGCATCGTCAAGGGCAGTCACATCGTGGTGCCCAGGCTCTTCGAGCACGACTTCGCGTACATCTTCCAGGCACCCGATCGCCGCATCGTGTTCGCAATTCCATTCGAGGGCGACTGCACGCTCATCGGCACGACGGAACGCGACTACGACGGCGACCTTGCCACGCCGGCGATCGAGACGGCCGAAGTGGACTACCTGCTCGCGATGGCGAATCGTTACTTCCGAGGCGACCTTGCACGAACCGACGTGCGCTGGACCTTCGCGGGCTTGAGGCCGCTGCTCGCAGACCCCGCGGACGTCGCGACCAGCGTCACACGCGACTACGTGCTCGACCTGGAAGACGAAGGGCCGCCACTCCTGTCGATCTACGGCGGCAAGCTCACCACCTACCGCCGGCTCGCGGAGGACGTGCTCGACGAGATGGCTCCGCGCCTCGGCTGGCCGCGCACGCACTGGACCGCCGGCGCAGCCCTTCCCGGCGGCGACATCGCAGGCGCGGATTTCCGCGTGTTCCTGCGGAACCTGCGCGCGGAATACCCTGGACTGCCGGATCCCCTGCTCGGTCGAATCGCGGCCGCGTACGGAACGCGGGCAAGGCGCCTGCTGGGCAATTCGCGAACACCGACGGACCTTGGCGCCGAGGTCGTAAAGGGCCTGCACGAGCGGGAGATCGAGTACCTCCGCGACGAGGAGTGGGCCGTGACGGCGGACGATATCCTCTATCGCCGCAGCAAGCTGGCCCTGCACCTGCCGGCCGACGCAGCCGTACGCCTCGACGACTGGCTCGCGCGGCATCCGCGCGCCGGGTCCGCCCAGCCGGCGTTGGTGTAGGCTTCGGCACCAGAGGTCTCGCGCATGCGTCGATTCGTGCTCGCCCTGGACCAGGGCACGACCAGTTCCCGGTCCATCCTGTTCGATCACGACGGCAACGTCGTCGCATCGGCGCAGCGCGAGTTCACGCAGCACTTTCCTCGCTCTGGCTGGGTCGAGCACGACGCCGAGGAAATCTGGGCCACACAGGCTGCGACGATCGCGGAAGTGCTCGCGCGCGCGCGCGCGACCCCGGCGGATCTCGCGGCGGTCGGCATCACGAACCAGCGCGAGACGACGGTGCTGTGGGACCGCCGCTCCGGCCGACCGGTGGCGCCCGCGATCGTCTGGCAGGACAGGCGCACGGCGGACGCCTGCGCACGGCTCAAGTCCGAAGGCCATGAGGAGGAAATCTCTCGCCGCACCGGACTGCTGCTCGACCCCTACTTCTCGGGCACCAAGCTCGCGTGGCTGCTCGACAGCGACACTGCGCTGCGCAGACGCGCCGAGCGCGGAGAACTCGCCTTCGGCACCATCGACAGCTGGCTCGCGTGGAAACTCACTCACGGCGAGGTGCACCTGACAGATGCGTCGAACGCCAGCCGCACCCTGCTGCTCAATCTCGCGACCGGCGAGTGGGACGACTACGCGCTCGACCTCCTGCGCATACCGCGCGCCGTCCTGCCTCGCGTCGTGCCCTCGGTGCTGCCGCGGGACACCGCGGCCGCGAGAATCAGTGGGGTCGAAATCCCGCTCGGCGGCATGGCCGGCGACCAGCAGGCGGCACTCTTCGGGCAAGCGTGTTTCACGCCCGGCATGGCCAAGAACACCTACGGCACGGGCTGCTTCATGCTCATGAACACCGGGCTCGAGCCGCTGCACTCGGCGAACCGGCTCCTCACGACCATCGCATGGCAGTACGGCGCGCGCCACTACGCGCTCGAGGGCTCCGTGTTCGTCGGCGGCGCCGTCGTGCAGTGGCTGCGCGACGGCCTCGGCATCATCGATCGTTCCTCGGACGTCGAGGCGCTCGCGGCCACGGTTCCGGACACCGGCGGCGTCTACCTCGTGCCCGCCTTCACGGGGCTCGGCAGTCCGCACTGGGACGCTTACGCCCGCGGGACGATGGTCGGCATTTCACGGGGCACGACGCGCGCCCACATCGCGCGTGCCGCGCTCGAAGCAATCGCGTTCCAGAGCGCGGAAGTGCTCGCGGCCATGCAGAAGGATGCCGGCCGGCCGCTGCTCGAACTGCGCGTGGACGGCGGCGCCACGGCAAACGACCTGCTGATGCAGTTCCAGGCTGACCTGCTCGGCGTGCCGGTGGTCAGGCCGAAGGTGACCGAGACCACGGCGCTCGGCGCTGCGTACCTCGCGGGACTCTCGGTCGGGTTCTGGGGTTCCACGGACGAGGTGGCGGCGCGGTGGAAGGTGGACCGGCGCTTCGAGCCGGCCATGACGCGCGAGGAAGCGACGGATCGAGTGCGCCAGTGGTCGCGCGCGGTGGACCGTTCGCGCGACTGGCACGTGGGGAACTGAGGGCCGCCAATGGGCAAGACGATCGCACTGGCGACGCCCGTATTCTTCGCGCTGATCGCACTGGAGTACTTCGTCGGGCGTGCGCGCGGCCGCAGCAACTACCGCCTGAACGACGCAGTAAACAGCCTGAGCCTCGGCATCATGAGCCAGGTCGTGGGGCTCTTCACTCGCGCACTCACGATCGGAATCTACGCCGCTGTCTACGGTGCCGTGGCGATCCGGGAGCTTCCGGCCGACCAGTGGTGGGTCTGGGTGCTTGGCATCGTCTCCTACGACTTCTGCTACTACTGGTTCCATCGCATCGGGCACGAGAGCGCCCTCTTCTGGGCCTCGCACGTCGTCCACCACCAGAGCCAGGAGTACAACCTCACCACGGCGCTCCGACAGACGAGTTCCAGTGCGCTGCTCGGATGGCTCTTCTACCTGCCGATGGCGATCGCCGGCATTCCGCCCGAGGTTTTCGCCGTCACGGCGATCGTGAACCTGCTCTACCAGTACTGGATCCACACCGAGCAGGTGGGCAAGCTCGGCTGGTTCGATCGCTGGTTCTCGTCGCCGTCCAATCATCGCGTGCACCACGCGGTCAACGATCGATACATCGACCGCAACTACGGCGGCATCTTCATGATCTGGGACCGCATGTTCGGCTCCTTCGTCGAGGAGACCGAGCGCTGCGTTTACGGCACCCGCGCGCCGCTCGACTCGTGGGATCCCCTGTGGGCGAACCTCGAGGTGTACGCGGATCTGGCCAGGAAGTCCTGGCATGCGGGTCGCTGGCGCGACCGGCTGCTCGTCTGGATCATGCCGCCAGGCTGGCAGCCGGCGCTCTCATCCGGCACGCGCTGGGAGAAGCCTCATTTCGACGTGGCCCGGCTGCGCCGGTACGACCCGCCGATCAACCGCGGCGCGCGCTGGTTCTCAGTCGCGCAGTTCGTCACCGTACTCCTCGGCACGGCGCCGCTGCTGTGGTTCGCACCATCCCTGTCGTTTGCCGAACTGGCCGCATGGTCCACAGCGGCAATTGCAGTACTGTGGATCACGGGGGCGGTGATGCAGGGGCGCCTGCGCGTGCCCATGGCCCTCGCGATCGAAGCCGCGGCAGCGGTACTGCTCGCCGTCTCGCTCCAGGCGACGGCCGCACCCGCGCCGATGCCGACGATCGTCGATGATGCGGTCGTGCAGGAGGCCGTCGAGTCGGCCCGCGCGGAATTCCTGTCCGGCCAGGACTTCGACCGCCTGCAGGTCTCGGTGCTGGTCGACGACGAACGTGGCCACTGGCGGCGCGGCAGCGTGGGCGGCGGCGAACTCGCGTACCCGGCAAGCTGCGTGAAACTCGGATACCTGGTGGGCGCCGCGCACTGGTGTGCGGCGCAGGGCAGGAAGCCGGACTGCCTGGACGAAGCGGTGCGGCCGATGATCGTGGACTCGGACAACGTCGCCACCGGCGTGGTCGTGGATGCGATCACGGGCGCCCCGAACGGACCGGTCGAGGGCGCGGACGTGATCGGGTGGCTCACCAGGCGCCGGTACACGGAGCGCGTCCTGGCAGACGCAAGCCTGCTCGGCAACCAGCGTCTGCTCAACAAGACCTACCCGACGAATTCCGGCGAAGAACCAACGGGGCTCGAGGCACTCGCCCGGGAGCAGCTTGGCCGCAATGCGATGAGCACGGACCTTGCCGCCAGGATGATGCTTGCGATCCAGAGCGGCGCGATCGAGCCGCAGGCGACGGCCTACATGCGCGGCCTGCTGCGACGCCCGACTTTTTCGGCCGAGAGCGTCCTCGCAGGTGGCCTGCCGCCGGGCTCGGTCACGGAGAGCAAGGCGGGGTGGGCCTACGACACGCTCGAGGACATCCTGTACGCGGAACTGCCGAACCGCCGCCGCCTGATCATTGCGGCGTTCTCAAACGCAGGGAAGCAGGACGAGCCCGAGCCCGGCAGCCTGCTGCGGCTGAATCACCTGGCGGAACTGCTGGTCGCGAAGCTCGGCCTCGCCCAGGGCCTGCCAGCGCCCCGTCTGCTCACGCCCGCCGCGGCCGGCAACGGGGCATATGCGGTTGCGCTCGCGCCGCCCGACGCCGGCCTCTATGAAGTGGCGGTCTGGTACGAGTCCTCGCCGACCGCGAGCAGCGCCGTCACCTACGTGATCGAAGGAGGCAGCGCGGGCTCGCGCACGGTGACGCTGGACCAGCGCGTGTGGGGATCAAGGTGGGTACCGCTTGGCGACGTGCGCCTCGAGCCGGGCGCTGGAGCGGTCAGGGTGGCGAGCGACGCGGCGGGATCACTGGACCCCGGCACGCTCCGAGTCACCCGGTGGGCGCACTGAGGCGTTGCTCAGCGAAACCGCCAGCCCAACCGGACACCCAGCGACACAGGATCGGCGGCCACCAGCGAATCCCCGCTGCGCAGGAACTCTGCGTCTCCAGCGAGGTCGATCCAGCGCAGGTCGGCAGACATTGCGAGACGCTGTGTCACTTGCCACTCGGCGCCGAGTTCCGCCGCTGCTCCGAGTGAACGGCGTCGACCGTAATCGGTGCCCAGCGACTGGCCGTCGCTGACGTCCGCCAGGTACCTGGCGCGGTTGACCCCGGCGCCCGCATACGCAAGCACGGTGCTGAACGTTGCGATCGGCACTCGCAGAGTGAGAAGTTCCGCGCCGTCGATGCGATGGCGCTGGAGCACGAGCTGCATCTCGTCGGACGCATGGCTTTCGTCGTCCACAAGCGAGCTCGAAGGCCGCAGCAGCCAGTCCGGACCCGAATCGTCGGCCGCAGCCATCGATGACGCGGCGCACGCGGTCACCAGGGCCAGCAGACTCAACGTCGACGAAGCATTCACGGCGCACCTCTTGTCGAGGCGAAACACTAACGCCCCGCGCCACACCCGGCGCGCGCCGGCGCTCGAATTCGTGACATGGCGCACGTCCACGGGCGCCTGCGACGCCCGCCGGGCCGGCTGCTGGGGTGCGCCGACCGTTGCCCGGCGGGCACTTGCGCGCGGCAGCGCAGCATGGCCGATAATGCAGCGATGCAGTCCGCACGCCGCAACCTCACCCCCAGCACACTGCGCATCGGCAAGCGTTACCGCCCGACGCGACTGGGCGGCCCGTACGACGCGCTCATCATCGGCTCGGGGATCGGCGGGCTCACGACGGCCGCGTTGCTATCCGAACTCGGCTGGAAAGTGGCGGTGCTGGAGCAGCACTACACGGCCGGCGGCGCGACGCACAGCTACGATCGCAATGGATACGACTGGGACGTGGGCGTCCACTACATCGGCGACATGGGCACGAGGACGACCTCGCGCCGCATGATGGATTTCCTGTCTCAGGGCAACCTCCACTGGTCGCCGATGGACGCCCACTACGACCGGTTCTTCATCGGCGACCGGGCCTATGACGCGGTGGCGGGACGCGAAGCCTTTCGGGACAACCTCGTGGGCTACTTCCCGCGCGAAGCCGCGGCGGTGGATCGCTATCTCGAACTGCTGGGCGAAGTGTCGCGCGGCATGCGCACGTTCTCACTCGGGCGGACGCTTCCGCCGTGGGCTGCCGCGATCGCGGGCCCCTTCCTTCGCGGCCGCCTGCCTCGGAGCTTCGGCCGCACGACGTGGCAGGTGCTCTCCGAAATCACCTCGAATCCGGATCTCATCGCCGTGCTCACCGGCCAGTGGGGCGACCTCGGCCTGCCGCCGAAGCGGTCCGCCTGGGTGATCCAGGCGCTGGTCGCCAAACACTACCTGCATGGCGGCTACTATCCCGTAGGCGGCGCGTCGCGCATCGCCGAGACCATCCTCCCGCGGATCCGCGCCGCCGGCGGCGAAGTCTTCACCTACGCGCGCGTCGAGGAAGTGCTGCTGCGCGATGGACGGGTACGCGGCGTGCGCATGGCGGACGGCAGCGAGATCGCCTGCGAGCGCGTGATCTCCGGCGCAGGCGCCATCAACACCTTCGCGCACCTGGTGCCGCAGGAGACGGCCCGCAGGCACGGCTACGACCGCTTGCTGCCGAACGTGAAGCCGAGCATCGGCCACCTCGGCGTGTACATCGGGCTCAAGGGCAGCGCCGCGGAACTCGGCTTGCCGAAGACCAACTTCTGGATCTACCAGGACAACGACTACGACGCGGCGCTCGATCGCTTTCTCGCCGACCCGCACGGGCCCTTCCCCGCCGTCTACATCTCCTTCCCGTCGGCGAAGGACCCGGACTTCGAGCGGCGTCACCCCGGCCGATCGACGATCGAAATCGTCGCGCCCGCGCCCTATGAGATCTTCGAGCCGTGGAAGGACACGACCTGGGGGAAACGCGGCGACGACTACGACGCATTGAAGCAGGCCTACGGCGAACGACTGCTCCTGCACCTCTACGACAAGCTGCCGCAACTCCGCGGCAGGATCGACTACTGGGAAGTCTCGACGCCGCTGTCCATGCAGTGGTTCTGCGGGTACGGGCGCGGCGAACTCTACGGACTCGACCACGACCCCGAACGCATGCGCCAGTCCTGGCTCCGGCCGCGCACGCGCATCCCCGGGCTCTGGCTCACCGGGCAGGACGTCATGTCCTGCGGAGTCACGGGCGCGATGATGGGCGGGCTCGCCTCTGCCGTATCGATCGCCGGCATGCGCCGCATGGGCCCCGTGCTCAAGGGCGTCTTCGGCTGAGGTCCGGCCCCCTCCGCGACTCGCAAGTCCCGGCTCAGCGCAGCCCCAGCACCCGCAGGTCCAGTCGTCCGTCGGAGATGGGCGGGCACCAGTAGTAGGCGCCTGTCACCGGCCGCGTGAACCGGAACAGCGAGTCGGTGATCCCGTCGTCCAGGCCCGTCATGCGGCCGAGCTGCGCCTCGAATGCGTCGAACGAGCGACCGAACGCAAGAAAGACCAGCCCGGCGCGCGTACCCTCCGCCCAGGGCATGGACCGGCGCAGCACGAACGCCTCGGGCGAGAAACTCTCCTGGGCGGTGCGCTTCACGTGCGCGGACTCCGGGGCGTCCTCGATTTCCTCGTTGTCGCTGCGACGGCGCCCGACGCTCATGTCCTGCTCGTCGCGCCCGAGTGCATCGAAAGCCTCGAAGTCGTGCACCCACTGCTGGACGGCGGCGAAACTCGAGCCGTCGAGGCCCGGGCCCGCGCCCTGCAGCGACGCCGCGACGACGGCGTTGCCGCCCGTCGGGTTCTCCGTGCCGTCCTCGTAGCCCGTGAGGTCGCGCCCGTCTTCGTGCATGAACGCGTCCACGACGGCGTCGAGCCGGAACGCGGGCCCGAGCAGGGCCTCGAGCGAGCGCGTCCGGTGCACGAGCTCGCCGCGGTCCTCCCCGCGCAGCCAGCACCAGAGTGCTCCCGGCGTCGCAGGAATCTCGAGGCCGCGCCCGGCGCCGGACGGAAAGTCGCGCAGTCCGGCGACATGGCAGCCGAGCGCGAGCGCAGCCGAACGACCGATGCCGATCACGGTCCTGCCCGGGTCCACCGACTTCGCCAGGCGCTCGAGCGCGGGGCCTGGACCGGCTTCGGCGGCAAGCGTGAAAGTCAGGTGGCGCGCCAGGGGCGGCACGGGCGCGAGGATGCCAGGCTGGGTCGTGTTCATCAGTGGTCTCCCCGTGTCACCTTCGGTCCCCTCACGTCTTCGAACGCAATCCGCCTGCGCGCACGCCGGGAGGCCCAGTTGCGCTTGTGCAACTCCATCACCACGAGCAGCGTCAGCGCCATGAGCGGCATCACCACCCACTCGGTCCCGGTCAACGGCGCCACGCCCAGCAGCCGCTGCAGCGGGGAAAGGTACATCGCCGCGACGTGAAGCAGCAACGCGGCCAGCACGCCTGCAGCGAGCAGCGGGTTGTCCCTGAGCGGAACCTTGAACACCGACCGCGTCTCGGAGCGCGCGTTGAACGCATCCACGTTCTGCATCAGTACCATCAGGAGCAGGAGCTCGTTGCGCGCGTGCGGCACGGGCGTCCCCGCCTCGACGAGCACCGCGAACCACGCGAACCCGATGAGCGACATCCAGAGCCCGGCAAGCAGGCTACGCTCGACCATCAGCCGGTCGATCAGCGGCTCGCCGGGCCGGCGCGGCGGGGCCACGAGCTCGTCCCCGTGCCCGCGCTCGAAAGCGAGCCCGACGTCCTGTATCCCGTTCGTCACCAGGTTCAGCCACAGGAGCTGCACCGGCAGGAGCGGCAGCGGCAGCCCGGCGACGACCGCGAGCGCCACCGTCAACACCTCCGCGATGCCGGCGGCGATCAGCAGATAGACGACGTTGCGGACGTTGCGATACGCGATGCGTCCCTGTTCGATGCCATGGACGATGGTCGCGAAGTTGTCGTCGCTCAGCACCAGGTCCGAGGCCTCGCGCGCGACGTCGGTGCCGCCCTTGCCCATCGCCACGCCGATGTTGGCCCTGCGCAGCGCCGGCGCATCGTTCACCCCGTCGCCGGTGACCGCGACGTAATGCCCGGCACGCTGGGCCGCCTCGACGATCGCGAGCTTCTGCTCCGGCGTCACCCGCGCGAAGACCCGCGCGCTCCCTATCATCGCGCCCAGCGCGGCGGGCCCGGCCGAGTCGAGCGCAGTCCCGGCGACGACCTCCTCCGCATGCACAGCTATCCCGAGTTCGCGCGCGATCGCGAGTGCGGTCACGGGATGGTCGCCCGTCACCATGACGACGCGGATGCCCGCGCGGCCACAGCGCTCGACCGCCTCCCGCGCCCCGGGGCGCAGCGGGTCCATGAGTCCGGCGAACCCGGCGAATGCGAGGTGCGTCGGCTCCGCCGCTTCGCCAGCGCGCGGCAGCGACGACGAGGAACCGGATGCGAGAGCCAGTACGCGCAGCCCGCGTGACGCCATTGCGACCGCCGTCTCCATCAGGCCGCCAGCCTCCTCCTCGGTCAGGCGGCACATCGGGATCACCCTTTCCGGCGCCCCTTTCACCGCAACCCAGGTCGCGCCGTCGCGCGCGTGGACCGTCGCGGCGTAGCGCCGCTCGGGCTCGAAGGGGATTTCCGCCGTTTCCGGCCACTCGAGCCGCAGGGTCTCGCGATTCACGCCCCCCTTGCCGGCCAGCGCGAGCAACGCAATGTCGGTCGGGTCGCCGCGGGTCGCCCAGCCGCTGTCCAGTTTCACGAGGTCCGCCTCGTTGCACGCGGCCGCGATCTCGAGGACGCTCATGAGGCCGGCGGCGCCCGCCGTGCCGGCCTCGTCGCTGCGCAGCCGGATCTCCCCGTCGGGTGCGTAGCCTGCGCCGCTCACGTCGAATACACGGCCGTCGGGCAGGCGCAGTTCGCGGACGGTGAGTTCGTTGCAGGTGAGCGTGCCGGTCTTGTCGCTCGCGATCAGCGTGCAGCTGCCGAGGCCCTCCACCGCCGGCAGGCTGCGCACGATGGCGCCGCGCCCCGCCATGCGACGCGCCGCGATGGCGAGCGTAACCGTGAGCGCCACCGGCAGGCCCTCCGGTATCGCCGACACCGCGAGTGCCACGGCGAACAGGAACATCGTCGCGATGCTCTCGCCACGCAGCAGCACCCCTGCTGCGCCGATCGCTACCGCCGATACCAGCACTACCACGGCAACCACTCGCGCGAAATGCTCCATGCGCGCGACCAGCGGTGGCGTGCCGCCCTCGGTGGCCGACATCGCGGTCGCGAGTCCGCCCACCGCGGTCGCGGCGCCGGTCGCAACCACCTCACCCTCGGCCCGGCCCCGCACGACCGTCGAACCGGCCCAGGCCATGTTGCGGCGATCACTGATCGGCGCGTCCGACCCGCCGGCCCAGCCCGCGTCCTTCTGCACCGGCGATGACTCACCCGTGAGTGTCGACTCGTCCACCTCGAGCGCGCGCGCCTCGACGAGGCGCAGGTCGGCGGGAACCCGCTGGCCGCTTTCCAGCGAGACGACATCGCCGGGCACGAGATCCTCGGCGTCGATTTCGACCGTGACCCCGTCACGCAGCACCGTGGCGCGAACGCGCAACAGTTGCTGCAGGCTGCGGCTCTGCTGCTCCGCCCGCCACTCCTGCCAGCCGCCAAGCGCCGAGTTCACCACGAGCACGACGCCGATGAAGCCGGCGTCGCCGAAGTCGCCGAGCGCGAGCGCGACGGCGGCCGCTGCGAGCAGCACGTAGATGAGCGGGCTCTGGAGCTGCCGCAGGGCTATGGCGAACCGGCTCGGTGGAGGCGCGGATGGCAGCACGTTCGGACCGTGGCGAGCCCGCCGCTCGCGCGCCTCTGCCGTGCTCAGGCCGTATCGTTCTGGCTTCACGGCCCAATTACAGACCGCCCGCGCCCGCATTGGAATACGGGATGCCACGCGCCGGGAAACAGGAGGGGACATTCTCCTTTTCCGCGGACGGAAAAGGAGAATGTCCCCTCAGCTGCCCCTCAGCCTCAGTACGCCCGCTTCCTCGTGTCCATCATCCGCAGGATGAGCGGCGTCAGGATGATCTGCATCGCGAGTGGCAGCTTGCCGCCCGGCACGACCAGCGTGTTCGGGCGCGACATGAACGAGTCGTGGATCATCGAGAGGAGGTAGGGGAAATCGATCCCCTTCGGGTTCGCGAAGCGGATGATGAGGAAGCTCTCGTCCGCGGTCGGGATGTCGCGCGCGATGAACGGGTTCGACGTGTCCACCGTCGGCACGCGCTGGAAATTGATGTGCGTCCTCGAAAACTGCGGTGCGATGTAGTTCACGTAGTCGGGCATGCGGCGCAGGATCGTGTCCACGACCGCTTCCGTCGAATACCCGCGAGTCCGCTGGTCGCGGTGCAGCTTCTGGATCCACTCGAGGTTGATGCTCGGCGCGACGCCGACGAGCAGGTCCACGTGGCGCGCCACGTCGTGCTCGGCCGCCTGTACCGCGCCATGCAGGCCCTCGTAGAAGAGCAGGTCCGAGCCCTCGCCGATTTCCTGCCAGGGCGTGAAGGTTCCCGGCGGCGATCCATGCTTGGCCGCCTCCTCCGCGTCGTGCACGTAGGTCCGCGACCGGCCCTTGCCCGAGAGCGCGTAGCTCCTGAAGAGCTCCTCCAGCTCACCGAACAGGTTGGCGTCGGGGCCGAAGTGGCTGAAGTGGCTGTTGCCGGCGGCTTCGGCCTCCTTCATCTTCTGGCGCATCTCGGCGCGGTCGTAGCGATGGAAGGCATCGCCTTCGACGATCGCGGCGTCGATCAGCTCGCGCCGGAAGATCCACTCGAAGGTCGTCTTGACCGTGCTCGTGCCTGCGCCGGACGAACCGGTCACCGCGATGATTGGATGGCGCGCCGACATTTGATGGGCTCCGGGATCAGGCGTTGGTGAACAACGACCGCTCGCCGAAGAGCGGCGAGCTGTAGGGCTTGTCGTCGCCCCGGTCGAATTCCTGGTGGTAGCGCTCGACTCGCGCGACCTCGGCGCGCGAACCCAGGATCACCGGCACGCGCTGGTGGATGCGCTGGGGCTCGACGTCGAGGATGCGCCCGCGGCCGGTGGATGCAGCGCCGCCCGCCTGCTCGACGATCATCGCCATCGGGTTCGCCTCGTAGAGCAGGCGCAGGCGCCCTTCGCGGTTCGCCTCCTTCTGGTCGCGCGGGTAGAGGTAGATGCCACCGCGCAGCAGGACGCGGTGCACGTCGGCCACCATCGACGCCACCCAGCGCGTGTTGAAATCGCGCCCGCGCGGGCCTTCTCCGCCCGCCTTGCACTCGTCGACGTAGCGGCGGATCGGTGGCTCCCAGAAGCGCCGGTTCGAGGCGTTGATGAGGTAATCCGAGCCCTCTTCCGGGATGCGGATGTCGGGGTGCGTCAGGACGAAGTTGCCGATCTCGCGATCGAGCGTGAAGCCGTGCGTACCGCGGCCGACCGTGATCACGATCTGGGTCGAGGGCCCGTAGATCGCATAACCCGCGGCAAGCTGCCGCGAGCCTGGCTGCATCACCGCGCTCGACCCACGATCGCCCTCGGGAAGCGCGAGCACGGAGAAGATGGACCCCACGGGCAGGTTCACGTCGAGGTTGTTCGATCCGTCGAGCGGGTCGAAGACGAGCGCCAGCCGACCCTTGCCTTCGACGAAGTGCACGTCCTCGCGCTCCTCGGAGGCCAGCGCGCCGACCAGCCCGCTCCACTCGACGCCGCGGGCGAAC
This sequence comes from uncultured Gammaproteobacteria bacterium, assembly GCA_963726665.1. Taxonomy (GTDB): domain Bacteria; phylum Pseudomonadota; class Gammaproteobacteria; order Steroidobacterales; family Steroidobacteraceae; genus RPQJ01. The sequence continues at coordinate 14,131 of CAVSDW010000023.1, forward strand.
AGTTCGTCGGCAAGCAGGTCGAGCTTCTTCTGCGACTCGCCCTGCGCGTTCTCGGAGCCCGCGAGGCTCGCGAGCCCTACCAGCGGTCCCTTGCCTACGGCGGCGGAAATCGCCTTCACGACGGCCGCCACGTCCACCAGCAGCGCCGCGAGTTCGCGGCCGTGCGGTTCCTCCGGGACCTGCTGGATCAGGAACTTCGATATCGTGGTGTAGCCCGGATTCAGCATGTGGCCTCCTCGGCCGGTGCCTCGATGCCTGCCGCCTCGAACACGCGACTGGCGCGGATGTCTTCTGCCTCGATCGTCGTCAGCATCCGTGCATCCACCTGGCCCGCCTCGAGCAGCCGCCGCGCCTGGCGCAGGCGCGCGCGGTCGAGCGCGTTGCGCAGCGACCGGGCGTTGGCGAAATTCGGGCGCTGGCGGCGCAGCACCAGGTACTCGCCGAGGGCCTGCTGCGCGGACGCGGACAGCACGAGTCCGAGCGTCGCGACCATCCGCCCGGCGATCGCCTCGAGTTCCTGGACGCTGTAGTCTGGAAAGTCGATGTGGTGCGCAACCCGCGAGCCGAGGCCGGGGTTGCTCTGGAAAAACGTGTCCATGCGGTTCTTGTAACCGGCGAAGATCACGACCAGGTCTTCGCGCTGGTTTTCCATCACCTGCATCAGGATCTCTATCGCCTCCTGGCCGTAGTCGCGCTCGTTCTCGGGGCGATGGAGGTAGTACGCCTCGTCGATGAAGAGCACGCCGCCCATGGCGCGCTTCAGCACTTCCTTGGTCTTGGGCGCCGTGTGGCCGATGTACTGGCCCACGAGGTCGTCGCGGGTGACCGCGACGAGGTGTCCCTTACGCACGTGCCCCAGCCGGTGGAGGATCGTCGCCATGCGCATGGCGACCGTGGTCTTGCCGGTGCCGGGGTTGCCGGTAAAACACATGTGCAGCGAGGGCTTCGTACCCGCGACACCAAGCTCGGCTCGCGCCTTCTCGACCACCAGCAACGAGGCGATCTCGCGAATCCTGAGCTTCACGGGCGCGAGCCCGACGAGCTCGGAGTCGAGTTCGTCGAGCACCGTGCCGACGCCGGATTCCGCGAGCAGCGACTTGAGGTCGAAGGTCCGGTTCATGTACGTGCGCTCACCGATGCCAGGGAGGGTGGACTGCGGCCACCGCCTCAGGCGCGCTCGAGCGTGTAGCGCACGAGACGACCGGCGGTCTCCTCGCGGCGCAGCCTGTAGCGAGCTTCCTGCTTCGGGCGGTGCACGATGAACGACAGGCGCATGGTCTCGAAGCCGCGCGTCGAGTCGAACGCGTTGAGCTTGATGTACTCGTCCGGGTGCGCCTTGCGGCACTCGCGGATCTCCGCGACGACGCCGGCCGCGTCCTTCAGGTCGAACATCGGCATGCCCCACATCTCCCAGTAGACGTTGCGGGGATGCGGGTCGTCGCTGTACTCGACGGAGACGGCCCAGCCCTGCGCCAGCGCGTAGTCGACCTGCTTCGCAATCTGCTCGTCGGTCAGGTCGGGCAGGAAAGAGAAAGTGCCTTGCGTGATTCGCATGTCGGGTCTCCTCAGGCGACGCTCACGGTCGGCACGAAGTCCGACGTGTCGGTCGAGGCATAGTTGAACGTGACGTCCTTCCAGGTCATGAGGGCGGCTTCCAGCGGCTTGCAGTTCTTCGCCGCCGTCGCGAGGATCTCGGGACCCTCGTTGGCGATGTCGCGGCCCTCGTTGCGAGCCAGCACCATCGTCTCCAGGGCCACCCGGTTCGCCGTGGCGCCCGCCTGGATGCCCATCGGGTGGCCGATCGTGCCGCCGCCGAACTGCAGCACCACGTCGTCGCCGAAGAGGTCGATGAGCTGGTGCATCTGGCCGGCGTGGATGCCGCCCGAGGCGACCGGCATGACCTTGCGCAGGCCCGCCCAGTCCTGGTCGAAGAAGATGCCACGCGCGAGGTCTTTCTTCGTGTAGCTGTCGCGGCAGACGTTGTAGTAACCCTGCACCGTCATGGGGTCGCCCTCGAGCTTGCCCACTGCGGTGCCCGCGTGCAGGTGATCGACGCCCGCGAGGCGCAGCCACTTGGCGATCACCCGGAACGAGACGCCGTGGTTCTTCTGCCGCGTGTACGTGCCGTGCCCGGCGCGGTGCATGTGCAGGATCATGTCGTTGTCGCGCGCCCAGTTCGACATGGACTGGATCGCCGTCCAGCCGATCACGAGATCCACCATCACGATGCACGAGCCGAGGTCGCGCGCAAACTCCGCACGCCTGTAGAGCTCTTCCATCGTGCCGGCGGTGATGTTGAGGTAGTGCCCCTTGATCTCGCCGCTCGCGGCCTGCGCTTTCTGCACGGCCTCCATGCAGAACAGGAACCGGTCGCGCCAGTGCATGAACGGCTGCGAGTTGATGTTCTCGTCGTCCTTGGTGAAGTCGAGGCCGCCGAGCAGCGCCTCGTAGACGACGCGGCCGTAGTTCTTGCCCGAGAGGCCGAGCTTCGGCTTGACCGTGGCGCCCAGCAGTGGCCGCCCGTACTTGTCGAGGCGTTCGCGCTCGACGACGATCCCGGTCGGCGGTCCCTTGAAGGTCTTCACGTACGCCACGGGGAAACGCATGTCCTCGAGGCGCGCGGCCTTGAGCGGCTTGAAGCTGAAAACGTTGCCGATGATCGAGGCGGTGAGGTTCGCGATCGAGCCTTCCTCGAAGAGATCGAGCTCGTAGGCGATCCACGCGAAGTACTGGCCCTCGATGCCCGGCACCGGTTGCACTTCGTACGCCTTGGCGCGGTAGTTCTCGCAAGCCGTGAGACGGTCCGTCCACACGACCGTCCAGGTCGCGGTCGAGGATTCTCCGGCCACCGCGGCAGCGGCCTCCTCCGGGTCCACGCCCTCCTGCGGCGTGATGCGGAAGACGGCGATGACGTCGGTGTCCTTGGGCTCGTAGCCCGGGACCCAGTAACCCATCTCCTTGTACTTGAGGACCCCCGCCTTGTAGCGGGCGGAAGTGTTGCCGGTGGTGCGCTGGTCCTGGCCGGCTCCGGGGAACTTGACCGTCTGTGACATCAAACCATCTCCTCGCCGTGTCTTTGCGACGTGGAATCACTGTAAGTCGCCGCTCGAGTAACCGATACTTAGTATTTGTTGTTCATGTGGTAACATTTACTTATGGATCCGAGACATCTCAGCCTGAGGCAACTCGAGGTCCTGAAGGCCGTTGCCGAAGCCGGCTCGATGGCCAAGGCGGCGCGGCAGCTCTTCATGACCGGCCCCGCAGTCACGCAGCAGATCCAGCAGCTGGAGAAGGTCCTGGGCGCGCCTGCGTTCGACCGCATCGGGCGACGCTTGCGGATGACGGCGGCCGGCGAGCGGGCGCTGTCGGCCGCAAACGACGTGCACACGCGGCTCGGCGTTCTCGCGAAGGACATGGACGCGCTGCGCAAGCGCGACGATGGCACGCTGCACCTCGGCATCCTCGCCACCGGCACACACATCCTGCCGCCGCTGCTCGCCGAGTTCCGCCGGCGCGCGCCCGGTATCGCGGTCCACATGGCGGTCTCGACCCGTGCGGAGCTCGCGCGCCGCGTGCAGGACGGTGAAGTGGACATCGCGCTCATGGGCCGCGGCCCCGAGGCGCTGGCAGAAGGCGCCGCGCCGGGCGGCGATTCGCTCGCGCGCGAGCCGTTCGCGAGCAATCCCCACGTCGTGATCGCATGGCCGGGGCATCCCCTGGCGCGCGAACGCGGCATCCCGCCGATCGAGCTGCGCCACGAGAGCCTCGTACAGCGCGAGTCCGGATCGGGAACCCGCGCGATGCTGGACAACTTCCTCGCGATGCATCGCATCACGCCGCGGGAACGGATCACGGTCAGCGGCAACGAGATGGCGAAGCACGCCGTGATGTCCCAGCTGGGCATCAGCCTCACCTCGGCGCACACGCTGTTCCTCGAATTGAAGACCGGCGCGCTGGTGCGGCTCGACGTCGACCACACGCCGATCGTGCGGACCTGGTACGTGGTGCACCACCCGGAACGCTGGCTCCCGCCGGCCGCGGCTGCCTTCCGCGAATACCTCCTCGATGAAGGCGCACGCATGGTGGAAACCGAAACGCGCTCGCTGCTCTCCGCCCCGAGCGACGAGGACTGAACGCGCGTCGAGCGGGTTTCCTGCGTCAGCAGCACCACCCTGTGGCGGGCCCGGCTCTAGACCGCGAGCCAGTTCCCCAGGTCACGGATCACGCGGTCTTTTTCCGGCTCGTTGTAGATCTCGTGGAACAGGCCGTCGTAGATCAGCAGCGTTCGGCGCTTGGCGAGGCCGAGCCGCTGGTAGACGGGATGCGTCGCCGACAGCGACACGAGTTCGTCCGCCGAGCCGTGCTGGATCAGCACCGGTAGGCGCAGCTCGTGCGCTTTCAGCTGCAGTGCCTGCATGGCGTCGAACAATTCCGCCACCGTGCGCGCTGGGATGGACCCGTGGAACACCAGCGGATCGGTTTCATATGCGCGGACGACCCCCGGATCGCGGCTGATCGCGCGGGCCGGAATTGTCAGCACGCCGGTGTCGGGCCGCAGGGACGACAGCACTTTCACCATCAGCTGCTTCAGCAGCGGCGGTTGTTCTGCGACCGCCAGTGCGGGCGCCGACAACACCAGCGCCCGCAGCGCATTCTCGTACTTGAGCGCGCAGCCGAGCGCGATCGCGCCGCCCATGCTGTGGCCGAGCAGGATGACCGGCACCCCGGGGTGTTCTCGCTGGGCCCGTCCAATGAACGTGCCGAGGTCCGAGACGAGATAGTCGAAGCGCTCGACATTGGCGCGCGGACCGCCGGACCGGCCGTGTCCGCGGTGATCCAGCGCGTAGACCGCGAATCCATTGTCGACCAGATGGCCCGCAAGCGCCGCGTAGCGGCCGCAATGCTCGGCGAGGCCGTGCGAGATGACGATCACCGCGCGTGGCAACTGCTCCGGCAGCCACGCCTGCCCGTACAGATTCGTATCCCCGCAACCGGGGAACTCCATGTCTCTGTGCTTCATCGCCTGGCCCTGGCGTCCGGTTTCTGGCTTCGGGATTACTGTGTACCCGATCACGTGCCCGAAGGGTAAGTGGATGCACCTAGTTGCGAATGATTCTTATTCGTATATATTGGCGCCCATCACAGGACTGCCCCGCAATCGCCCATGAAACACCCCCGCCGCCCCATCGCCACCGTCGTCGCCAGCCTTGCCCTGGCGACCCTGGCGCTCGCCCAGGCACGGGCCGCGACCCCGGAATTCACGCTGGTGATCAAGGACCACAAGTTCGCGCCGACGGAACTCGTCGTGCCGGCCGGCCAGAAGGTGCGGCTCGTGGTCGAGAACCAGGACCCGACGCCCGAGGAATTCGAGAGCTACACGCTCAATCGCGAGAAGGTGGTGGCCGGCAACGGCCGCATCGTCCTCTTCGTCGGGCCGCTCGAGCCGGGCAAGTACGAGTTCTTCGGTGAATTCAACCAGGCCACGGCCCGCGGCTGGCTGATCGCGAGGTGAGCCATGCTGGGTTCCGCCATCATCGTCTTTCGTGAAGTGCTCGAAGCAGCGCTCGTCATCGGCATCGTGCTGGCGGCGACCCGCGGGCTCGCAGGCAGCCGTGCCTGGGTCCTGGGCGGCGTGCTGGCCGGCGCCGGCCTGTCCATGGTCGTCGCCGGCGGCGCCGAGTCCATCTCATCGGCGTTCGAGGGCGTCGGCCAGGAAGTCCTGAACGCGTCCATCCTCGGCCTCGCAGTCCTCATGCTGGCCTGGCACAGCGTGTGGATGCAGAAGCACGGCGCCGAAATCGCCCGCGACATGAAAGCGGTCGGCCGCGACGTGAGCGCCGGCGCCCGCCCGCTGCACCTGCTCGCGCTGGTGGTCGGACTCGCCGTCCTGCGCGAAGGCTCCGAAGTGGTCCTGTTTCTCTACGGCATCGCCGCCGGCGGCGCCGACTCCCGAACCCTGCTCGCGGGCTCGACGCTCGGGCTCGCGGCGGGTGTCGCCGCCGGCGCACTGATGTACTTCGGCCTGCTGCGCATCCCGACGCATCGCCTGTTCGCGGTCACGGGCTGGCTGATCGTGCTGCTTGCGGCCGGAATGGCCGGCCAGGCCGCCGCGTTCCTGGTGCAGGCGGGCCTGCTGCCCGGGCTCGTCGACCCGCTGTGGAACAGCTCGGCGTGGCTGCCGGAAAACGGCGTGGTCGGGCAACTGCTGCACGTACTGGTCGGCTACGACGACCGGCCGAGCGCTATGCAGTTACTCGTGTTCGCGGCGACGCTGGCCGGCATCGTGACGCTATCGCGCGTCGTCAACCGCCCCGCTCCGCGCATGAGCACGGCTGCCGCGCTGCCCGCGCTGCTGCTCGCACTCGCCGTCGCCGGGAAACCCACGGACGCGCGCGCGGATCACGTCGTGTACTCGCCGCTGGTCGAGGAAGGCGAGAAGGCGATCGAGATCCGCGGCCACTACGACTTCGACGACAGCAAGGAGCTCGACGGCGGCCAGGCCTACAAGGCAGAGTTCGAGTGGGCGCCGACGGCGTGGTGGCTTACCGAACTTCTCGTCAAGTACGAGCGTGAGCCGGGCGAAGACCTCGACGCGACGGAAATTGCGTCCGAGAACATCTTCCAGCTCACCGACCAGGGAAAATACTGGCTGGACTTCGGCGTCCTCGCCGAATTCGTGTACTCGCTGGAGAACGGCGGAGCCAACGCGCTCGAAGTCGCACTGCTGGGCCAGAAGGACTTCGGCCGCAACGAAGTGCGCCTCAACTTCGTCTTCGAGCAGCCATTCGAGAGCGGCGCCGACCTCGAGATGGAATATCGCTGGCAGTACCGCTACAGGCTCGAGCGAGCGCTTCGAGCCCGGCATCGAGATGTACGGCGGCGCCGGCGAGTGGGGCGAGGTGGGCTCGTTCGACGACCACGAGCAGCAGCTCGGCCCGGCCGCCTACGGCAAATTCCGCACCGACGACGGCGCGATCAAGTACGAACTCGGCCTGCTGTTCGGACTGACGGACGAAACGCCCGACACGACCGTGCGCTTCCTCATCGAGTACGAATTCTGACGATCCCGCTCGTGCCCGCCGTCACGAGGGGATGATCGACGATCAGTCGTCGCCGAACGAGGCCAGCGCCCGCTCCGCGACGACCTCGCCGTGCTCCTGCACGAAGTGCCCGGCCTCGGGCAACTCGAACGGTGCGGGACAGTTGCGGATGGTTTTCGCGAGCGCCTGCATCACCGGGGCACCCAGCACCGGATCCTGCATGCCGATCGCCATGAAACTGCGGCCGGTCCATTCCTCGCGGAAGAACTTCGCAGCGCGCAGGGAGTGATCCACGCCCTCCATGTCCGGCGTGACCGGCACGATGCGCCGGAAAGCGGCGGACGCCCGCACGATAGCGGGCGTCTGGGTACGGAGCGGCATAGGCGGCCGCCTCCGCCTCCGACAGCCCCGGCACCGAACGCTTCATCATCGCCGCGATGTCGAAGTCGGGCTTCGATGCGACGAACGCCTTCCACGCATCGAACCCCGGTCCCGGCGAGCGACCGACGCCTAGCCCTGTGTTCATCACGATCAGTCGGTCGATACGGTCGGGGTATTCCATCGGCAGCGTGAGTCCGAGCAGGCCGCCCCAGTCCTGGACGACGAGCGTCACGCGCTCGAGGTCCAGCGCCTCGATGAATCGCATCAACATGGTGCGGTGGAAATTGAAAGTGTAGACCGCATCGTCGACCGGCTTGTCCGAACGACCGAAGCCGAAGAAGTCCGGCGCCACCACACGATGACCGGCGGCCGCGAACACCGGGATCATCTTCCTGTAGAGGTAACACCATGTCGGCTGGCCATGCAGGCACAGCACCGTTCGCGTGCTCGGCGACACCGGCCGCTCGTCGAGGTAATGAAGGCGCAACCCCTCGTAGCCCGGAAGGTCGTCGAGGTAGCGCGGCGCAAAGCGGAAGCCGGGCAGTGCCTCGAACCTTTCGTCCGGGGTCCTCAGTGCCTCGAGTCTGTTCGACATTTTCGGCTCCGATGATTGCAACGGGCTCAGGGCGCCTCGTCGCGGTGCAGGTCCTGGTCGTCCATCGCGAGCGGGTCGCCCACCGGTTCCAGGTGCGTGAACACGGTCACGGGTGGAAGCGCGCGGCGAATGTCCGCCTCGATGCGTTCCAGCTCGTCGTGGCCCCGCTGCACGGACCAATCCGGCGGGACGAGCACGTGCACGGACACGAACCGCCGGGCTCCCGCCTGGCGCGTCCTGAGCGCGTGATACTCGATGCCGTCCTGCGCGTAACGATCGAGGATCTCCCTGAGCAAGGCGAGCTCGGTCGCGGGCAGGGAGACGTCCATGAGCCCGGCGACGGAGGAGATCACGATGCGGCTGCCGGCCCAGACGATGTTGGCCGCGACGAACATCGCAACGATCGGGTCGAGGCGCTGCCAGCCCGTCGCAGCGACCGCGCCCACGCCCACGAGCACGCCAGCGGACGTCCAGACGTCGGTGAGCAGGTGATGGGCGTTGGCCTGCAGCGTGGCCGAACGGTGCGCGCGCGCTGCGCGCAGCAGTACGAGCGCGACACCCAGGTTCACCAGCGACGCCACGACCGACACCGCGAGACCCACGCCCACCTGTTCGAGCACGCGCGGATGCAGGAAGCGGTCGACCGCGGCCACGGCGATACTGATCGCGGCGACGAGGATCAGCGTGCCCTCGACTCCCGCGGAGAAATACTCGGCCTTGCCATGACCGTACGGGTGTTCCTCGTCGGGCGGTCGGGCCGCGACGGTCAGCATCGCCAGGGCCATGAGCGCTCCCGCGAGGTTCACCAGCGACTCGAGGGCGTCGGAGAGCAGGCCCACGGATCCCGTGAGCCGCCAGGCCGCCGTCTTCAGCAGCATCGTGGCGATCGCCGCGGCGATCGAAAGCCACGCGAAACGGGTCAGTGACGTCGGGCCCATGCCCGCTACGTTACCGCAGGTCCTCGACATTCGCCTCGCGGGTCACCGCAGCCTGCCGGCCGCATGGCCCGCGGCGACTCAGCCGGCCGGCGCGGCCTGCGGCGCGTGCCTGCAGGTGTAGGTGACGATCTCGAAGAATACCGAGGCCGTCGGCGCATCCATCCAGATCAGGTTGCGGTCGTTGCGCGACGCCTTCTGCACCACGTCGCCCTGCAGGTCCTTGCCGAGGAATGCCTCGGTCTTGGACATCGCGATTTTTCGCGTCCCACAGTCGACGCGATAGAGGGTACGAGTGGACAGGAAGGTCTTGCCTTCCTTGGCCGCTGGCCTCGGGGCCGTGAAGTTCTCCTTCACCTTGACCTCGATGGTCGTTCCGACCAGCTTGATGGAATTCGTATTGACGAACGCCTCCTCGCTGTCGGACGTCGCGACCGAATACCACTTGTTGTCTGCGCCGGCGGCGGGCGCTCCCTGCGCTGCCGCGAGTCCGTATCCGACCATCACGGCCACGAAACCGAAGGCAAGCGACGAAACAGTCTGAATCCGCATTGGGGGCACTCCTCGGCGCCAGTCAACGGCGCGTGAGCGAGAGTGTATGCCGATGGACCACACCGCGGCGAGGCCCGTCCGTCGGGCTCGACAGGCGGAGGCCTGCGATCCATGATCGGGGCGCCCAGGTCCCTAGCCCGCCCGCTGCCGCGACCCGCGCCGGCCGCAGGCACGGCGCGGATCCGGCATCCCGACCGGCCGAGATGGAGCAACCCGTGACCGAAGACATCCTCATCACCGACGTCCGCGACGGCGTCGCCACTGTCACCCTCAACCGGCCGCGCCAGATGAACGCGCTCAACGCGGAGCTCCGGCGGCGCCTGGTCGCCGAGATCGACGCGCTCGCGAGCGACGAGCGCGTGGCGGTCGTGATCATCACCGGTGCGGGCGAAAAAGCGTTCTCGGCCGGCGTGGACCTGAAGGAGCTCGAGACCGCCCCGCTTACCAGCGAGGAACTCGGTCCCGACGCGCCGATGAGCCGCGTGCTGCGCACTCTCGGCAAGCCCACCATCGCCGCGGTCAACGGTTTCGCCATCACCGGCGGCATGGAACTTGCCATCAACTGCGACATCCTCGTTGCGTCCAGCAACGCACGGTTCGCGGATACGCACGCGCGGGTCGGAATCGTCCCGGGCTGGGGCATGTCGCAGCTCCTGCCACGCATGATCGGGCCGGTGCGTGCACGCTACATGAGCTTCACGGGAAACTTCGTCGACGCCGCCACCGCGAAGTCATGGGGACTCGTCCTGGAGGTCCTTCCGTCCGCCGAGCTCATGCCGTATTGCCTGAAACTCGCGTCCGAGATCGCGAGCTGCGACCGCGCCACGCTCGCGGACGTACGCACGCTGGTCGCCGGCGCGCTCGAAACGACGCTCACGCAAGGGCTTGCGCTCGAGGGCCGGCTGAGCCAGGCCGCGACCGTGCGACTGGACCGCGGCTCGTTCGCGTCCACGCGCGAGGCGGTGATGTCGCGAGGCAAGCAGCAGGGCGGCTGAGGCGTAGATGCGTGGCGCCGTTGAGTGTATAGTGTCACTCGACATGAAAACCGCCGCCAGACCACGGCCATCGCCCGAACCACGCGCAATCAAGGCGCGCGGTTCCGCACGCGCCCGGGAAGCTGCGCCTGTCCCGGAGCCGAAGCTGCGGATGCGTGACCTCGTCCACGAGAGCGGCCTGCCGCGCGAGACGATTCACTTCTACATCCAGCAGGGGCTCCTCCCGAAGCCGCTCAAGACCGGACGGAACACGGCGCTCTACCCGGCGTCCCACCTCGAGCGGCTGCGCCGCATCCGCCATCTCCAGGAGGGCCAGTTCCTGCCGCTGAAGGCCATCCGCGCGATCCTGGACGAGACGGCCGAGGAGCGTTTCACACCGGAGCAGGAAGACCTCGTCCGTCGTGTGAGGGCGACACTCGTCGGCTGGGCGGACGCACAGCAGCGCCCCACCGTGCCGGTGGCCGACTTCGTGCCCTCGCGCGTGACGCGCGACGAACTGCGGGACCTGGTTCGTGCGAGCCTGGTCCATGTGCACGGGCCCGCCGCCTCCGGAACGGTCACCGAGGACGATGCAGTGATCCTCGAATGCTGGGCACAGTTCAAGGAATCCGGGCTCGGGCCCGACCGCGGCGTCTCGCCGTCGGATTTCAAGATCTTCGACCACGCGATGGAACAGCTCGTCGCGCGCGAGGCGCGCCTTGCGATGCGCGCTTACGAAGGCGAGGCAGTCGAGGAAGTCTCGAAAGTCGTCGAACAGGCCGCGCCGATCGTCGGCAGGCTGCTGAGCGCCATGCACCGCAAGCGCCTGCGGCAATTCCTCCTCGACGCGGGCGGCAACCCCGTACCGACGGCGCGCTGACCCGGCGGCATCCGGACCGCGATCCGCCCGGCCCAGGGTCTCGACCGGGCCCTCGCCGGCCCAGGCGCCGGAGTCTCTCGCGCCGGTACCACTGCCACCCGGACCTTCCTGTGCCATCGCCACTTGCGCTTGCCGCGATTTGTGTGTAGTGTTTATACACACTTTAGATCACTCGAGACTCGACACATGCATGGCGCAGCAGCTTTTGTCCGCGGCTGGTTCTCGGAACCGGCCCCGACCTTCGAAATCCGCAAGCCGAGTGCGCGCTGGGGTACACAGCGTTCGCAGGCCCCGCGGAAGCTCCGGGTGGCCGAGGTGGTCCAGGAGACGCCGACCGTGCGCAGCTACGTGCTCGAACCCGTGGACGCAGCCTCCCCGCTCCGTTTCCGCGCGGGCCAGCACCTGACGTTGCTGGTGAACATCGGTGGCGTGACGCATCGCCGCTGCTACTCGTTCTCCTGCGCCCCCACCCCGGGCGCTCGACCCTCGATCACCGTTCGGCGCGCACCCGACGGCCTGGTGTCACGCCACCTGCACGAGACGCTGCGGGTCGGCGACACGCTGCTCTCCACGGAACCTGCCGGTGAATTCACGCTCGCGACCGACCCGGCCGCCTCGCGGCTCGTGGTGTTCGTCGCCGGGGGCGTGGGCGTCACTCCGCTCATCGGTCTCGCCGAGTCGCTGCTGCGCGACGAGCCGGCAAGCCGCGCGATCCTGCTCTGCGGCAATCGCTCGCAGGACGAGATCATCTTCCGCGACCGGATCGCGGCGCTCGAGGCCGCTTACGGCCCTCGCCTCTCCGTGCGGCACGCGCTCGACGCGCCGCCCGCCGGCTGGACTGGAATCACAGGCGCCCTCGACGGTGCCCGGGTGATCGAGGCGATGGGCGATGCACGCGCCGATGCGTATTACGTCTGCGGGCCGGAGGCCATGATGCACGGCGTGTGCGAGGCACTCGCGTTGACCGGCATCGCGCCCGAGCGCGTCCACACCGAGCGCTTCGCCTACGCGAGTGTGGCAAAGGCGTTGCCCACGCGTGCCGCCGAAGTCACGTTCGCGGCGAGCGGCCGGCGCGTTACGGCGAAACCCGGCCAGACCATCCTGCAGGCCGGCCTCGAGGCGGGCATCGACCTTCCCTACAGCTGCACCATGGGCGGCTGCGGCGCGTGCCGGGTGAAAAAGTCCGGCGGCGACGTCGTCACCAGCGAGCCGAACTGCCTCACCGACCGCGAGCGCGACGAAGGCTACATCCTCGCCTGCTGCAGCTACGCCGACGGCGAAGTCACCATCGCCGGCCATTGAATCTCCACCGAAACCGACAACAGCGAGATCACACCGATGCTTCCCGACCGTGCCCTCGATTCCATGCCGAGCCCCGCCGCCCGCCGGATCCGCGACGTCTTCGACGCGATGAAGATCGCGACCCGCGTCGAGAACAAGAAGGTGCTCGTTGATCTCGCGCCGTCCGTGGCCCGCGGCTTCCTGCTCAAGGAAGGCAAGCAGGGCCATCCGGTCGGCATGCGCGCGAGCCACGAGGCGTATTTCGATTTCCGCTACCAGGGCGACTACCCCGAGATGTACGACCTCTACCGGCGAGCGGTACAGAACCAGTGGGACGGCGACCGTCAGCTCGACTGGTCAACCGACGTGGACCCGACCAATCCCGAGCGCCCGGTGTTTCCGCTCGAACTCGCGCCCCTCGAGGGACTCGCGGCCCACGGCATCCGCCTCGACCGCAGCGAGCAGCAGCGCTTCGTGCACGACTTCTCCTGCTGGATGCTGAGCCAGTTCATGCACGGCGAGCAGGGCGCCCTCTATGCCTCGGCACAGGTGACCGAGTCCGTGCACTGGGTGGACGGCAAGTTCTATGGCGCCACCCAGGTCATGGACGAGGCCCGGCACCTGGAGGTATTCCTGCGCTACCTCGAGACCAAGCTCGGCAAGCTCTACCAGGTGAACGACAACCTGTTCACCATCATGGACTCGCTGATGCGCGACTCGCGCTGGGACATGAAGTTCCTCGGCATGCAGATCATGATCGAGGGCCTCGCGCTCGGTGCCTTCGGCACCATGTACCAGTCGACGCGGGAACCGCTGCTCAAGGAGCTGCTGCGCTACGTCATCCAGGACGAAGCGCGCCACGTTCACTACGGTGTGCTGGCGCTCAAGCGCCACTTCGCAGAGCTGGACTCGAGGGAGCTGCGCGAGCGGGAGGACTGGACCTTCGAGGTGGCCTGCCTGATGCGCGACCGCTTCCTCGCGCACGAGATCTACGACGAGTGGTTCGCGGGCCTCATGAAGCGCTCGGACTGGGACAAGGTGATCTCGGGCTCGCCCTTCCTCACCCAGTTCCGGCAGACCATGTTCCGCCGGCTGGTCCCGAACCTCGAGTACATCGGCATCTTCTCGCCGCGCATCCGGAAGGCTTACGATAGCGTCGGGCTCACCCAGTACGCCGGCGGACGGAACGCCTCGCAGCTCACCGCGGAGGACCTGCTCGCCGCCTGACGCAGCGGCCTCGCTGGAGGGGGACACGCGATGACCAACACGATCCCGATGTTGGACCTGATGTTTTTCCTCACGGAAACGCAGGACAACCCGCGTCACGTCGGCTCCGTGCTGATCTTCCGCAAGCCGGGCCGCGGCGGCGGGAAGACCGTGCGTGAGATCGTGGATGCGTACAGGAGCGCCAGGCCGGCGGCGCCCTTCAATCGGATCCCGGTCTTCAGGAAGATCGGCCTGCCCGAGTGGCGCGAGGTGGACTCTTTCGATTCGAGCCACCACGTCATTCACCTCGCGCTTCCGGCACCGGGATCGAACGAGCAGCTGCACGAACTGATCGCGGATCTGCACGCACCGATGCTCGAGCGCCATCGCCCGGGCTGGAAGCTGTACGTGATCGAAGGCCTCGAGGGTGACCGGTTCGCCATCTACCACAAGGTCCATCACGCGCTGGTGGACGGCGAGTCCGGCATGGCGATCCTGCGCAAGTCCCTCTCGGCCTCGCCTCGCGATCGCCGGATCAGGGCAAGCGTCGGCCTGCCGCGAGTCCAACGGCCGCGGCCAGTGCCGGCCGGCATGCGCGCAGCGCTCGAGCGCGAGGCCCGCGGCCTCGCGAAGCGCACGCTGTCGGTCAGTCGAGGCTCTCTGCTGGCCTTCGAGCAGGCCGTGGAGGGATTGCGCGGCTTCTCGGTGAGGCGGACACGGGCATTCACCGCGCCACACACGCCGATGAACGACCCGATCTACAACGCGCGCTCGATCAGCCACGCGGTGATTCCACTTGCGCGCATGAAGGCCGTCGCGCGGGCATCGGATGCAACGCTGAACGACGTCGCACTGACGATCCTGGACGCCGGCATCAACCGTTATCTCAAGGCAGCCGGCCGCCCTCCCGATCGCCCGATCGTCGCCATCTGTCCCGTCTCGCTCCACGATCCGGACGTCAAGGAGGCGACGACCCTGGTCTCGGCAATCTTCCCGCCGCTCGGTGCGGTAAGGGCGCCCATTGATAAACGCCTGCAGCAGGTGATGGCCAATACCCGCGCCGCGAAGGAGCAGTTGAAGGACCTCGGCAGGAACGCAGCCTATGCGTATGCGGTCGTGGCCTTCGCGATGTCGGAAACACTCGCCATCGCGCAGCCGGAGCGGCTCGGCCTCGGCATGCTGCCGGCCAACGTCCTGATCTCGAACGTCCGCGGTCCCGGCGAGACCCTGTACCTTAACGGTGCGCGGCTCGAGGCATTCTTTCCGGTATCGACGCTGATCGGCGCCATCGGACTCAACGTGACGTTCATGTCTTATGCCGGGAAGATCGTCCTCGGCTTCACGGCCAACGGCTCCGCCCTGCCCGAGGTCGAGAGCCTGGCGAAGTACACGCAGGAAGCATTCGAGTCACTCGAGCAAGCGAAAGCGCAGCGCAAGCGCCGGAAATCGACGAGCGCGCGGCGCCGCTCCGCTGCGGCTTGAGCGGCGGGCCGTTACTCCGGCTGCCGCCCGGAACGAACGCCTACTTGCTGAACAGCAACATCCCGTTGCCGTCCTTGCCGGTCCACGTGAGCACGAGCCGTCCGGCGAGGAACGTGTAGCCGCTCACCTTGTCGAGTGTGGCCAGGAACTTCTGCTCGAGGTCCATTTCAGGCCCAGGACAGGCCATGCGCGTGGCCGCCGCCTGGCCGATGTCGATCTGGCCGGGGGCCGTCTCTTTGATCGGCGCGCTGAAACGATTGCAGCCCGCGAATCCGCGGATGCTGTCGCGCTCGAAGTGGATCACCGGGGGCTTCGCGTCGGCAGGCACCGGCTGGCCGTCGATCGAGACCAGCTGCCACTCGTTCGCCGCGAGCGCACCGATCGTGAGCGTGCCCAGCACCTCGCTCTTCGACTGCTTGAGCGCGCCGCCCTCGAACACGTAGGTCTTGCGAGCAAGCTGCGTCGGGCAACAGGCCGGATCGTTGGGGCCCGCCTCCACCACGTCCATGACGACCTTTCCACCCTGCAGCCAGAGGTTCTGCAGCTTCGTCCGGTCGCCGACCTCTGCGGTGCCGAGGTTCACGAGCTTGCCGTCCCGCACGCCGAACGCGGCGACGTAGACGAACTCGCCGCTGCCGCCGCTGTTCGAACTCAGCATCGCGACGGCCTCGCTGCCGGGCGCGCCGTCCACGTCGCCGAACACGACGGCGGTATCCCACAGCATCACAGTCGGGTGCGACGCCGCACCAGGCGCGGCCGGCGGGCCGTCGTATTTCCCGTCGGTGAGCGTCACGGCCTGTTCGAACACGCCCGAGACCGTCGCGCCCTTGAGTTGCTCGAGCGTCGGCGTGGGTGGCGGTCCCGCGGCGGCTGCCGCGGGCTGGTCAGTGGCCTGCTTGCTGCCGCAGCCGGCGAGCACGAGAAGCGCGGCGGTGAACGCCAGCGCCACGGTTCGAATCGCTCCTGTACCACGCATTTCAGCCCCTCCGGCGGGTCGATCGCCCGCCTTTGCCGAGATCATAGACCAGACACAGCGTCAAGACTCGAGCGGAGGGGGGAGCACCCTCGCCGCCCACCCCACTCCTTTTTGGTTTGGCAAACGTGAACTAGTTCGCCATTCTTGCGTCTACACGTGCCCGGCAATTGCCGGGCACGTTTCGTTTCACGCCCCAGAGGGATTTTGTCAAATGAGTCCGATCACTTTCAAAGGACGGACGCGCATCCTTGCGCGCGCCTTCCTCGCAACGCTGGCGCCTCCTGGCCGCCAGCGCGCCCAGTCACGCGACCAGCCTCACGCAGGCGACGGTCGTAGACCTGCTCGCCCACTCCCGGATGCATCGTCGTCGGGCAGGTGCAGACCGTCACCGACGGCTTCGACGCCCGGGGCCTTCCCTACACGGAAGTCACGATGAAGGTCGCGGACACCATCCGCGGCCAGAAGGCGGAGACCTACACGTTCCGCCAGTTCGGGCTCGACAAGCCGCGCAAGCTGGCGAACGGCCGCACCTATCTCGGTCGCCCCACGGGCTGGCCGACCTGGCGCAAGAACGAAGCCGCCGATCGTCTTCATGTACTGCGAAGGCGAAGACGACCGGGCTTGCAGACCACCGTCGGGCTCGGCCAGGGCAAGATGAACCTCGCCAACGGCGTCGCGATGAACGGCTACGACAACATGTCGGCTGTTCAGCGGCGTGAAGGCCAATCGTGGCCTGCTCGACGGCCGCGAGCAGAAGATGTTCGCGACGAAGAAGGGCCCGGTGGACGCGGACACGCTCCGCAAGTTCCTGCACCGCGCCGTCGACGGCAACTGGGTCAAGAACGGGAGCATCGCCAATGCGAAGCACTAACCTCACAGCGCCGCGCACGCCGCGGCGCCCTCGCGGCGATCCGCGCCTGCGCCGTCGCGGGCCCGGCACTCGCCGGCGGTCCCGCTGTACGTCGTCCCCGTCGGCGGGCGAGATCAAGCCGCTGCACTGGGTCGGGCACGGTCAAGGTCTACCTCGACAAGGGCGAACCTGAACGTCGGCTGGCAGTACTGACTTGCGAGTGCGACCAGAACGGAAACTGGGTCTGCGTCAAGGTGTTCGACGGCCCCGTCCTCGACCAGCAGGCCGGCGACGACCTCGTGGCCGCCACCGTCGCCCAGTGGTCGGGCGTGCCGACCTCGAGCTTCCGTGCCGCGATCGCGGGTCGCTCGCCGGTCGACATCACCGGCGCCAACGTCTACGACTACATCGGCAAGTACAACGGCGGCGGCATCCAGACGATCTACGACGCCGACAACTCGGTCATCGACGGCGCTGACGGGCGGCGACGGCTACGGCGTGCTCGGCATCGCCTCGCCGGAGTACATGTCGGCGCAGCGACCCGACGCAGATCATCGAGGGCTGGCAGATCATCGGCGGCTCGTTCCTCAATGCCACGAGCACCGACCCGGTCTCGGGCGTCGTGACCCACGAGTTCGGTCACGCGATCAACCTCGCGCACACGCAGACCAACGGGTTCTACTCGAGCAACAACCCGAGCGCCTGGTCGCGATACGCAGGCGGCCCCGAGCAGGCGGGTCCGGACCAGTGCGGCCCGGCGGCCGCGGGCTATCCGGCGGCCAACCAGATCGAGACCATGTATCCCATGATCGATCCGTACCCCGACAGCCCGACCTACAACAGCCCGGAGATGGCCAAGGTCCAGGACGACGCCGACGACATGGCGGCGCTTTCCGCGATCTATCCGGCCCCGGGCTATGCGGCGACGACCGGCACGCTCAAGGGCATGCTCGTCGCGAAGGACGGCACCAGCCAGATCACCGGCATCAACGTGATTGCGCGTCGCGTCGACTCGCCGCTGGACGGCGCGTTGTCGCGGATTTCCGGCGACTCGACGCAGGGCCTGCTGGGTGCGGATGGCACGTTCACCATGACCGGCCTGGTGCCGGGCGCGAGCTACGTCGTCTACATCGACGAACTGCGCGCGGGCGCGTTCAGCACGCCTCGCTCGCTGCTGCTTGGCCCCGAGGAGTACTGGAACTCGGCGGAGAGCGGCGACGCCTCCAAGGACGACGCCTGCGCCTCGACGCCCGTCGACGCTCGCGGCCGGCGAGACACGCCAGATCACGATCGCGGTGAACGGCATCGCGCGCGCGCCGACGTTCACGGTGATTCCGTACGCCATGCCGACCGCCGTGTCCGACAACGGCCAGCGCATCGCGGGTATCTACGACGAATCCAATCTCTCCCCTTACTGGGCCTGGGACAAGACGAGTTTCGCCAAGGCCGGGGATGTCTCCTACCTCGGTGGATATGGCCTGTTCGGCGCGATGTCGGGCAATGGCCGCGTGATCGGCGGAACCGTCGCAGGGCCCGTACCTGCTGACAGACTGGGACGGCACGGTGCTGTATCAGCAGCGCGCCGCGCTCTGGACCAAGGAAACCGGTTGGAAGCAACTCGCCAATACGGATTGGGACGGCTGCGACATCTTCCAGACCTCCATCCTCGACCTGTCGACGGACGGCTCGACCGCGGTGGGCGGCGCATTCAAGGGATGCGACGTACTACCCCTTCAAGTGGACGGCGAAAATCCGGCATGCAGTTGCTGTCGCGGATCGGCGACCGGTCGGCGCGCGCAAATGCCGTCTCCGGCAACGGTGCCGTGGTCGTCGGCTGGCAGGATTTCCACGACGACTTCCCGTATCGCATAGGCTCGATCTGGCAGGGCAAGTACCAGACGATCCTGACCGAACCGAAGAGCGTCACCGACTACAACCCTGCCGGCTACGTCGGCGAGGTCATGGCCATCAATTCCGCGGGCAACGTGGCCGTCGGCATCGAGGCCGGCGCGGACCTGAACGACTCCTTCATCTGGACACCGTCCGCCGGGACCCGCAATCTCGGCGGCGACCCGGTGCCGGTGTGCTTCTGGAGCTGGGATGTCCAGGACACCGTCTGCGCCAAGCGCAAGACGATCGCCTACAGCATCTCGGACGACGCGAAGGTCATCACCGGCGCAAGCAGGTTCTCCGACTTCTGGAACGGGGTCTACGCCGCGGACGGCGCGATCTTCACGCCGAAGCTGGGCTGGATGCAGCTCTCGAAGTTCCTGCAGTCGCAGGGCGTGCTCGAGGCGACCAACTGGCTGTTCTTCTCCACCAGGGTCTCCGGCGACGGCAAGACGCTGATCGGCACCGGGCTTCCCGCTCGCGTCGCGACTACTACCAGGGCTATCGCCTCGAGCTCGACCAGGTCTTCGTCTGCAAAGGCAAGAAGACCCTGCGGGTGGGCTTCCCGGATGCGATGGACCAGCAGCTCGCGGCCGGCGCGAAGATCGGGCTCTGCCCCGGCGACGCGCCGCTCTGAAGGCCGGGCGCCCCGGTCGTCGGGGCGCCGTGATCGATTGGGGGCCGCCAGCCGGTGCAATGCCGGCTCGCGGCCCCTTTCTTTTGGCGGCTCCACTCTTTTGCGGGTTCCGTGAAACAATCCCGCACGCGGCCGGGTCTACTGGCCGAGGCATCGCAATTCGAAGCCCGGAAGGGCCGACGCGACGCCGCAGGTTTGAAGATCAATCACGCAGGAGGAGAACGAACCATGGACCTGAAGAAAATCGCCATCGCCGCTGCCGTGGGCAGCTTCCTCACGGTGGGCGTCGCGGGCGTCGCCTCGGCGGCTGACGACTCGGCGGCCGCCGCCAAGTGCTACGGCGTCGCGAAGGCCGGCAAGAACGACTGCGCCGGCAACGGGCATTCGTGCGCCGGCCAGGCGAAGAAGGACAACGACCCGAACGAGTGGAAGCACATGCCGGCCGCCGAGTGCGAAAAGATGGGCGGCAAGACGACCCCGCCCGCGAAGTAATCGCGCCGTGACCGACCCAGGCGGCAGCCGGTTCGCCGGTGCCACGATCCCGGCTCGCGCCGGGATCGGCCTGCGGTCGCAGCACCACGAACACGCGGCGGCGGGACTCCCCGCCGTCGCGTGGCTCGAGGTCCACACCGAGAACTATTTCCACGACGGCGGCCCGCAGTTGCGCGCCCTCGAGCGCGCGCGGGCGCATTACCCGCTGAGCCTCCACGGCGTCGGGCTCGGGCTCGGCTCGGTGGAACCACTCGACCTCGTGCATCTCGCGCGGGTAAAGCGCGCCGTCGAGCGCTTCGAACCGGCGCTGGTGAGCGAGCACGCCTGCTGGGGCCACGCCGGCGGCGAGCATTTCAACGACCTGCTGCCGCTGCCCTATACCGAGGAAGCCGTCGAGCTCCTCTCGGCGCGCGTGCGCCAGGTCCAGGATTTCCTCGGCCGGCAGATCCTCATCGAGAATCTGAGCTCCTACTTCGCCTACTCCGCCTCGCGGCTCACGGAGTGGGAATTCCTCGCGGCCGTGGTCGAGCGATCCGGCTGCGGGCTGCTGCTCGACGTGAACAACCTGTACGTGAACGCGGCCAACCTCGGGCTCGATGCCGCGAGGTTCATCGCCGAGATCCCGGCGGCGGCGGTGCAGGAGATTCACCTCGCGGGCCATCGCCGCAACAGCGTCGGCACCCGCGACCTGCTGATCGACGATCACGGCTCGGCCGTCTGCGCCGAGGTGTGGTCGCTCTACGAACGCGCGATCCAGCGCCTCGGCCCGGTGCCGACGTTGATCGAGTGGGACACGGACGTGCCGGCGCTCGAAGTGCTCGTCGCCGAGGCCCGCAAGGCGGACATGATCATGGAGCGGTCGCGTGAACTCGCCGCCTGACGCGCTTCCACTCGCCGAGCTGCAGGCGCGATTCGCCGCGGCGATCCGCGCCGGCACGGCGCAGGATCGGCGATCAGGCGGCGGCGCTCGCCGAATGCATCGTGAACGACGGACTCCCGCCTGTGGCTCGGGTGCAGGTGTATCGCAACAACGTGCGGGCCCTGTTCGAAGGCGCTCTTGCGCGGACCTATCCGGTGCTCAGGCAGCGCGTGGGCGAGGACTACTTCGCGAGACTCGCGGCGGAGTACCGGCAGGAACACCCGTCGCAGAGCGGCGACCTTCACTGGACGGGCCGGCGATTCCCCGAATGGATCGGATCGCGCATGGCCGGCACCGACTACGCGTGGCTTGCCGATCTCGCGCGGCTCGAATGGGCCTGCGAGGAAGCCCTCGTGTCAGAGTGGCTGCCGCCGGCGCCAGCCGGGTCGCTGGCACGCGTGCCTCCCGAGAACCTCGCCGACGCGCTGCTTTCGCTGCAGCCCGGGCTGCGCACCGTCGCTTCGGCGTTTCCTGTCTGGTCGGTGTGGCAGGCAAACCAGTCGGGGGCGCGGGGCGAAGCGATCGACCCGTCGCTGGGACCGCAGCAGGTCGTGGTGGCACCCGACGCCGACGGGCTGGTGCTGCACTCGCTGGCGGCGGAGCAGTTCGGGTTCGTCGAGCAACTGGCCGCCGGCCGCACGCTCGTGCAGTCGCTCGAGGCCTCCGGCCTTGCGATCGAGCAGCTCGCTGAAACGCTGGCGTGGCTCTTTGGCGCGGGCCTCGTGACCGCCGTGTGTTCGTCGCAGGAATCAGTCACACGAGAGGACCCGTCGTGAGCATCCGGACCATCGTCGATCGCGCCAACGAGTTCGCCGGACGCTGTGCGGCCTGGCTCGTCTCGCCGTTCCTGCTCGCGATCCGCCTTTACGTGCCGTGGCAGTTCTTCAAGTCCGGGCTCGTGAAGCTGCAGGACTGGGACAGCACGCTCTATCTTTTCCGCGATGAATACCACGTGCCGCTGCTGCCGCCGGCCGCGGCCGCCGTCACGGGAGCCGCGGGCGAAATCGTGTTCCCGGTGCTGCTGGCCGCGGGATTCCTGACGCGCTATGCGGCGCTGGGGCTCTCGGCCGTCAACGTGATGGCCGTGGTGTCGTACGCGCACGTGCTGCTCAGCGAGGGATTCGAGGCGGCGCTCGGCCAGCACTACCTCTGGGGCAGCCTGCTCCTCGTCCTCGCGGTGTTCGGGCCCGGGCGCTGGTCGGTGGACGAGTTCCTGCGACAGCGACGCCGCTGACGGATCCCGCGTCGGCGCGGGTCGCCCGAACTTCGCTGCGGACGGTTGAGTCAGTCGGTCCCTTGACCGGTCTGCACCATGCTGCGGGCAGCCTGGATGAATTTCTCCGCGTCCTCGCCTTCTTCGGGCCGGACGAGCCGCGGCGGAATCTCGATGCCACGCTGGCAGGCGGGCCGCGACGCCAGCAGTGCCTTCCACCGCGTCAGGTGCTCGAAGCCACTGGTGTCCACGCCCGACCACCTGTAGGTGCGCACCCAGGCCCAGTTCGCGATGTCCGCGATCGAGTAGTCGCCTGCCAGGTACTCGTGGTCGGCGAGGCGGGTGTCCAGCACGCCGAACAGCCGGCGCACTTCGCCCTGGTAGCGGTCGATGGCCAGGGGGATCTTCTCCGGCAGGTAGCGGAAGAAGACGTTGGCCTGCCCCATCATCGGGCCGATGCCGCCCATCTGGAACATGAGCCACTGCATCACCAGCGAGCGGCCCTTGATGTCGGAGGGCATCAGCCGCCCGGTCTTTTCGGCGAGGTAAATGAGAATCGCGCCGGATTCGAACACGGCGAAATCGTCGAGTTCGCGATCCACGATGGCGGGGATGCGCCCGTTGGGGCTGATCTTCAGGAATTCCGGGCGCCGCTGGTCCAGCTTGCTGAGGTCGAGCGCGTGCACCGTGTACGGGAGCCCCAGTTCCTCCAGGGCGATCGAGATCTTGTGGCCGTTCGGTGTCGCGGCGGTGTATAGGTCAATCATCGTAGTGACGGCTCGCGCGGCTTCTGACAGCATCCGATCATGATCGAATTCTTCTTCGACTGCTCGAGTCCGTGGACCTGGCTCGCGTTCCACAACATCCAGCCCATGGCCCGTGAGCTGGGCGTCGAAATCCGCTGGCGGCCGGTGCTGGTGGGCGGCATTTTCAACGCGGTCAATCCCAGCGTCTACGAATTTCGCGAGCGCGGCGTCCCGGCGAAGCAGGCCTACCTCAGGAAGGACCTGCAGGACTGGGCGCGGCAGGCCGGCCTCACCATCCTCTTTCCGCCCTCGACGTTCCCGGTGAACAGCGTCAAGGCCATGCGCGGCTGCATCCTGCTCGAGCCGGAAGGGAAGCTCGTAGCGTTCGCGCAGGCGGCATTCGAGGCGTACTGGACCCAGGATCAGGACATCTCGAAGGACGAGGTGCTCGCCGACCTCTGCGAGCGGGTCGGTGTCGAGCCTGCCCGGTTCTTCGAGGGCATCGCGACGCCCGCGATCAAGGCCGAGCTCAAGGCCAATACCGACGAGGTGATCGCCCGCGGCGGGTTCGGGTCACCGACCATCTTCGTCGGCGACGACATGTATTTCGGCAACGACCGCCTCGCCCTCGTCCGCGAGGCGATCCTCAGGAGGAAATAGGGGACATTCCCCTATTTCGGAAAAATAGGGGAATGTCCCCTATTTCCGGCGGAGATTTATCATGCTGACGTCCATCAGGTACCTGCCCGCCCCGCTCCGCCGTCTCGTGGTCGACGGTGCCGAGGTCCCTCGTGACCTCGCGAGCGTGACCACGGTCGCGACCGGCGAGGAACGCAATCCCGAACGCGTGGGCATGACGCGCGAGGGCGTCGACGCGATCTGGAGAAACGTCGAGCAGATCTACGCAACGGGCATGCACCCGGGCATCTCGATCGTGGTCCGCCGGCATGGACAGATCGTGCTCAAGCGCGCGATCGGTTACGCCAAGGGCGGCGGGCCGGGCGACGTGGATGAAACCCACGTACCCATGACACCGGACACGCCCGTGTGCATCTTCTCGGCGAGCAAGGCCATGGCCGCCATGACGGTGCACCTGCTCTCCGAACGCCATCAGCTCAGCCTGCTCGACCCGGTGAGTCACTACGTCCCGGATTTCGGCCAGAACGGCAAGCGGGACATCACGATCTACCAGCTTCTCTGCCACAAGGCGGGCATCCCATCCATTCCGACCGAGGGCGTCAACGTCGCAGAACTGCTGCTCGACGCGAAGGAAATCCTGCGGCTCATCTACCGCACCGCCCCCGACCGGCCGGGCCACCACCACGCCTACCACGCGCTCACCTCTGGCTTTGTCATCGCAGACCTCGTGGAGAAAGTCACGGGCCAGGGATTCCGCGCGTTTTTCCGCCAGAACATCAGCGATCCGCTCGGCCTCGAAACGCTCGACTTCGGCGCGCGAGGACGAGCGCTCTCGCACGTGGCGCGCAACTACGTCTCGGGCCTCCGATTCAGCGCCGGGGCGGACTTCTACCTGAAGCGTGCGATCGGCACGACGCTCGAGCACGCGGTGACGGTGTCGAACGACCCGCGCTATTACCGGGCCGTGATCCCGGCCGGCAACGGCGTGGGCACGGCCGACGAGTGCTCGAAGTTCTTCCAGTGCCTGCTGAACGGCGGCAAGCTCGGTCGAACGCGGGTGTTCCAGCCGCTGACCGTGCGGCGCGCGATTGCCGAGGTCGGCAGGCCGGAGATCGACCGATCGCTGATGCTGCCACTGCGATACTCGGCCGGCATGATGCTGGGCGCGAAGCCCTTCGGACTGTACGGGCCCGACACGGACAAGGCATTCGGGCACCTGGGATTCGCCAACAACTTCGTCTGGGCCGATCCCGAGCGGGGGACGTCGATCGCGCTGCTCACGACAGGGAAGCTGCTGCTCGGCCTGCACGCGCCTTACCTGGTCGCGCT
Source organism: uncultured Gammaproteobacteria bacterium (assembly GCA_963726665.1). Classification (GTDB taxonomy): domain Bacteria; phylum Pseudomonadota; class Gammaproteobacteria; order Steroidobacterales; family Steroidobacteraceae; genus RPQJ01. The sequence goes on from CAVSDW010000023.1 coordinate 39,148, forward strand.
GCTCTGCAATCTGTCGAAGCATTGCCCGAAGTTGAGCGAGGCGGAGCAGGACGAGCGGCTCACCGCGGCCGGGATGTGCTGATAGGAACGGGGTAAGAACGGGGACATTCTCCTTTTCCTGGCGCCCGGAAATCAGGTATCCGGCGCCTGTATCCCGGAAAAGGAGAATGTCCCCTATAGCTCGCCTATTGCCTGTACCGCTCCTGCACGAAGCGGATGTTCTGCTTGAGTTCGTAGCCAGCGGCGGCGAACGAATCGGGCAGCCGCAAGCCCAGGGCGCGCGCTTCGAGGGCGTCGAGCCTCCGGTGAAGTTTCTCGTTTGCCGGGCCTGGCGATGAGTCGCGCATTTCGCGCTCGAGGGCCAGGAGCTCCCGGTACATCCGGCGCACGCGACGATCCATCTGCCATCGCCAGACCTCGGGCAGGAACCTCGTGACCGGATAGACGAGACCGACCAGGGGGAGCGCGAGCAGCAGCAGGCGCTGTACGAGCTCGGCCAGCCAGAACGGCAGGTGCCGCCGGAGGAAGCTCGGTCCGCTGCGATACAGGTGATTGGCTTCGCCGCTCAGCGGCAGGTCCATCATTTCCGCGGCCGGGAATTCGCCGGCCCGGTTGAAGATGCCAGGACCGCCGTGGACCTTCATCGCTGCTTCGATGAGCAGGTACTGCAGCGCCGGGTGCAGGTCCTCGCGCACGACCAGGCTCGTCTTCGGCGCAATCATGACCACGTCGCCCGGCGGTCGGTTCTCGGCAAGGCTCGCGACGCCCATCGGCAGCACGACCTTGCTGAGAAACGGCATCAGCGCGACGTAGGCATCTGCCCGTGAGAAACTCCGCAGGCCGATGGCTGGGTTCGCCAGCAAACGGCGCACCGCGGGCGAATCCCACGCGGTATCGATGATCGCGACATCGATGCGCCCCTGCTCGAGCTCCTCGGCCGCGCGTTCGGGGGAGTATTCCTCGAGCCGCACCTTCGCCGGATCCAGCCCGTTGATGCGCATGAGCCGCAGGGCGAGATCGTGGCGTGGCGCCGCCCGCCGGGCCGATCGAAACGTGTCGGCCGAAGACATCAGTCATCTCCAGCCCCTGCGCATCGCAACGGCAGAAGATCCACAGTGGCTCGTAGAACATCGTGCCCAGCGACACGAGCCCCGGCGACTGTTCCTCCGTGGTGGTGCCGGCCTGCACGAACGCGGCGCTCACCCCGGAACCGGGATCGCGCAGCCTGGCGAGGTTGTCGAGCGCACCTTGCGTCGGCACGAGCCGCACCGTGACCCCCTGCTTCGCAAGCAGCGCCCGGTAACGCTCCGCGTAGACGCGGTACGCGCTGCCTTCGGGCCCCGTGGCCATGGTGAGCGTCCGCTCGGGCAGCGGACGCAACGCGGCGAGCGCGGCCCAGAGCAGCGCGCCCGCGATCGCGAGCGCTAGAACAACGAACAGCGTCCGGCGCCACGACGACATCACTGAGCCCTCCGCGTACCGGGCCCGGCGACCTCGATGTCGGTCGTCAGGAATCGATCGCGCAGTGCCTGCTGCGCGCGGGCGTCGAGCCCGAGACCCTCGCCAAAGTAGCCCACGATCGAGCCGTAGGTCCGGCGGACCTCGTCAAACGAGGCCTCGAGGTATTCAGGCAGCACGCTCAGCACCGGAACCAGCAGGTCCGCATCTCCGCCCCGCGCGGCGAACTCCTCGATGCGCCCACGGTACTTTGGCATGACGTAACGATTGCTCGCGAGGAAGTCCTCCATCACGTCTTCGTACGGCACGCCGAGCAGTGTCTGCAATGCCGCGCAGGCCCAGCCCGTGCGGTCCTTTCCGGTCGTGCAGTGGCACAGCGCCGGGAGGGAGCCCTCCTCCGCGAGACCGCCATACAGCCCGCGCAATCCCGCGAGCGCGCTCGGCAGTTTCACGACCGAGCGGTATCCCTCGACGAACAGCGCGACTGCACGGCCGCCGCCGAGCACCGCCTTCGCGGCCCGCGGATGCTCGAGCAGCCGGAGGAGCTGCGCGGGTCCCGCTTGCCGGTCGTCCGCCATCAGGTCGAGCGGGATGTGCCGCGCCCCGGGGATGCACTCGCCGGGCTGCATTGCCCGCTCGGCATCGGTCCGCAGGTCGTAGACGGTCTTGATACCGAGGCCGGCGAGCGCCGAGCGCTCCGTCGGCGACAGCTGCGCGCTGTGGTCCGCGCGGTACAGCAGGCCGGGCCGCATCATCCGGCCGTCGGCCGTGCGATGCCCGCCTGCGTCGCGCAGGTTCGGCATCGACGATATCCGGAGATTCATCACCGCTTGCCCGGTCACTTGCCCGCCGCCGCGCGATCCGCAAGCACGAGTGCCCGGTCCTGGCGCACGCGCCCGGCAGGAATCTCCCGATCGCCGTCGCGCAGGCGTCGCAGCACCGCCGACTTCTCCGCGCCCGTGACCACCCAGAGCACACGCCGTGCCCGGTCGATCACGGGATAGGTGAGCGTCATGCGCCGCCGACCCTGGTACGGTCCCGCGAGTGTGACGTCTGCGTCCGTGACTTCGAGCGACGGGTCGCCCGGCACGAGCGAGGCCGTGTGGCCGTCGGGCCCGAGCCCGAGGAGGACGAGATCCAGCACGGGCGGGTCACCGGCGGCGGCCCGCAGCGCGTCGGCGTAGGCGCGCGCAGCGGCCTCGAGGTCCGTCGCCTCGACCGGCATCGCATGAACATGGCCCGGCGACACGGGCACGCGCTCGAGGAGCGACTCGCGCAGGTGCGTCAGGTTGCGGTCCGGGTCACCGTCCGGCGCGACGCGTTCGTCCACCTGGACGACGTGCACGCCTGCCCACGGCACGTCCTCGTCTGCAAGCGCGCGCAGCATGAGCCACGGCGTGCGGCCTCCGCTCACTGCCATCGTGAAGCGACCCCGTGCAACGACACAATTGCGGGCCTCGGCCGCCACCGCGGCGGCGGCGGCCCGCGCCACCGCATCGGCATCGTCGAAGACTTCGATCGTGAGCGGCATGAAAGTTCAGCTGCGCGGGACGGGATCTGCCCAGCCGCCCGGCGGCGTCACGGCTTCGACCTCAGCCGGCCCCCAGGTCTTCGGCTCGTACGGGAACACGGGCGTCTCCTGCTTGAGCACCGGGTCCACGATTCGCCACGCCTCCTCCACGTAGTCCTCGCGCGCAAAGAGTGTCGCGTCGCCCTCCATGGCGTCGCCCAGCACCCTCTCGTACGCATCCATCTCGCCGGCGGCCGGACGCCGGCTCAACAGCATCTCCGCCTGCTGACCGATCATCCGGTCTTCGGTATCCATGACCGTGAGGCCGAAAGCCGCCTCCACTTCCGGGCTGACCCGGAACCGCATGTGGTTGCGGGCCGGTGTGCAGCCCGGGAATACCTTCGGCGGGCGGCGCAGCCGTACCGTGAGCTCGGTGCAGGTGACCGGCAGCGACTTCCCGGCACGGATGAAGAACGGCACGCCCTGCCAGCGCCAGGAATTGACGTGCAGGCGCATCGCGGCGAATGTCTCGGTCCTCGAGCCCTTTGCGACGCCGGGCTCGTCCAGGTAGCCGCGAAACTGCCCGCGCACCAGGTCGACCGCCGCGATCGGTTCGATGGCCTTCAGCACCTTCACCTTCTCGTCGCGGATGCACTCGCTGTCGGTGCGCACCGGCGGCTCCATGGCGATATTGGCGAGCACCTGGAAAAGGTGATTCTGGATCACGTCGCGGATCGCGCCGGTGCGGTCGTAGAAGGCGCCGCGGCCTGGCACTCCGAAATCCTCGGCCATCGTGATCTGCACGCTCGACACATGGTCGCGGTGCAGGAACGACTCGATCAGCGCGTTCGTGAAGCGCGAAAACAGCATGTTGTGCACCGGCCGCTTGCCGAGGTAGTGGTCGATGCGGAAGATCGAGCGTTCGTCGAAAGCAGTGTAGAGAATCCGGTTCAGCTCGCGTGCCGAGGCGAGGTCGGTGCCGAAGGGCTTCTCGACGATGACGCGAGCGCCCTTCGCGCAGCCGGACGACGCCAGCTTTTCGACGACCTGCCCGAACATCACCGGTGGAATGGCGAGGTAGTGCGCGGGCCGACCGGCCTCGCCCAGCTCCCTGCGCAGCGCCTGGAACGTCGCCGGATTGTCGTAGTCACCGTTCACGTAGCGCAGCAGGCCGCAGAACTTCGCGAACGCGGCCTCGTCCACGCCACCGTGCTTCTCCAGGCTTTCGCGCGCGTGGGCCCTGAACTGCTCGATGGTCCAGCCGGCCCGAGCCACGCCGATCACCGGCACGTCGAGGTTGCCGCGCTTCACCATAGCCTGCAGCGCCGGGAAGATCTTCTTGTACGCGAGGTCGCCGGTGGCGCCGAAGAACACCAGCGCGTCGGAATGAATTTCGCTCATGGCACTCGCGCCCTGCACGAGTCTCACTTGCCTGCCGGCTTCTCGAGATGCCCGCCGAACTGGTAGCGCATCGCCGAGATCAGCTTGTTCTGGACGTCGGCCTCCCCGCGCGAACTGAACCGCTCGTAGAGTGCCGTCGTGAGCACCGGGGCGGGTACGGCCTCGTCGATGGCCGCCTTGATGGTCCAGCGACCCTCGCCCGAATCCGAAACGCGACCGGTGAACTTCGCCAGCGTCGGGTCCTCGATCAGCGCCGCCGCCGTGAGGTCCAGCAGCCAGGAGGAGATGACGCTGCCGCGACGCCACAGCTCCGCAATCTCGGGGAGGTCCATGTCGTACTGGTAATGCCCCGGATCGCGCAGAGGTGTCGTCTCGGCATCCACTTCATGGCTTCGCTTGCCGACGTTGGCCGCGGCCAGGATGCCGAACCCCTCCGCATATGCGGCCATGATCCCGTACTCGATGCCGTTGTGGACCATCTTCACGAAGTGGCCGGCGCCGTTCGGGCCGCAGTGCAGGTAGCCCAGTTCCGAGGTGCCGCCGGTCTTCCCGCGTCCCGGCGTGCGATCGATGGAGCCCACGCCCGGCGCAAGCGTGACGAAGACCGGGTCGAGGTGCTTCACCACCTCCGGTTCGCCGCCGATCATCATGCAGTAGCCGCGCTCGAGCCCCCACACGCCACCGCTCGTGCCCACGTCCACGTAGTGGATGCCCTTCTCCGCAAGCTCTCCAGCACGACGGAGGTCGTCCACGTAATAGGAATTGCCGCCGTCGATCAGGATGTCGCCGCGATCGAGCAGTGGCGTGAGCTCCCGGATCGTCTCATCCACGGCCGCGGCCGGGACCATGAGCCAGACGGCGCGCGGCGTGTCGAGCTTCTTCACGAGATCCGCGAGCGATCCGGCGCCGGTTGCCTTCTCGGCCACGAGTTCCGCGACCGGCTTGGGCGACCTGTTGTAGACCACGCAGTCATGGCCATCTCGCAGCAGGCGCCGGGCCATGTTGGCGCCCATGCGCCCGAGTCCGATCATTCCGAGCTGCATCAGGAGCTCCTCAGCTTGCGATAGCGGCGGATGAGCGCGTTGGTCGAGCTGTCGTGCCTGAGCGTCGTCTCGCTCGCCGCCGAGCTCGGGGACGATACGCTGCGCCAGCACCTTGCCGAGCTCGACGCCCCACTGGTCGAACGGATTGACACGCCAGATCGCGCCTTGCGTGAAAACGATGTGCTCGTAGAGGGCGACGAGGCGGCCGAGCGCCTCCGGCGTCAGCCGCTCGAGCAGCAGCGTGTTCGACGGCCGGTTCCCGTCGAACGTTCGGTGCGGGACCAGCCAGTCCGGCGAGCCCTCGGCCCTCACTTCCTCCGGCGTCTTGCCGAACGCGAGCGCTTCGCCTTGGGCGAACACGTTCGCCACCAGCAGGTCATGGTGCTGGCCCAGCGGATTCAGCGGCTGGCCGAACGCGATGAAGTCGCAGGGGATGAGCCGCGTGCCCTGGTGGATGAGCTGGTAGAAGGAATGCTGGCCGTTGGTCCCGGGCTCGCCCCAATAGACCGGGCCGGTATCGCAGCCAACCGGACCGCCGTCCGCACGCACGCTCTTGCCGTTGCTTTCCATGGCGAGCTGCTGCAGGTAGGCCGGGAAGCGCTTCAGGTACTGCTCGTACGGCAGTACGGCCACCGTCTGCACGCCGAAGAAATTCACGTACCAGACGGTGAGCAGGCCCATCAGGACCGGCAGATTTCGCTCGAAGGGCGCGGTGCGGAAGTGCTCGTCCATCTCGTGGAATCCGGCGAGCATCGCGCGGAATTTCTCCGGCCCGATCGCGAGCATGGTGGACAGCCCGATGGCGGAGTCCATCGAGTACCGGCCGCCGACCCAGTCCCAGAAGCCGAACATGTTGTCGGTGTCGATGCCGAACTTCGGCGACCTCCGCGGCGTTGGTGGACACCGCGACGAAGTGCCGGGCCACGGAGCGTTCGTCGCCGCCCAGCCCGGCGACGCGACCAGTCGCGCGCAGTATGGGCGTTCGTCATCGTCTCGAGCGTCGTGAACGTCTTGGACGAAATGATGAAGAGCGTCTCGGCCGGATCGAGGTCGCGCACAGCTTCCGCGAAATCCGTTCCGTCGACGTTCGACACGAAGCGGAAGTTCATGTCGCGCGCGCTGCAGGCCTTGAGCGCCTCGTACGCCATCACGGGCCCCAGGTCCGATCCCCCGATGCCGATATTCACGACGTTGCGGATGCGCTTGCCGGTGTGACCCAGCCACTGCCCGCCGCGGACCCGGTCCGAGAACGCAGCCATCCGGTCGAGCACGGCATGCACCTCGGGCACCACGTTGACGCCGTCGACGAGGATCGACGCGCCGCGCGGTGCTCGCAGCGCCACGTGCAGCACGGAGCGCTGCTCGGACAGGTTGATCCTGTCGCCGCGGAACATGGCGTCGATGCGCGCGCGCAGGCCGGACTGTTCCGCAAGTTCGAGCAGCAGGCGGATCGTGTCGTCGGTGGCGCGGTTCTTCGAATAGTCCAGGTACACACCGGCTGCCTCGAGCGTCATGCGTTCGCCGCGGGCAGGGTCCTGCGCAAAGAGGCTGCGCAGGTGCCGAGATCCGATCGTCTCGCGATGCTTCTCGAGAGCCGCCCAGGCCGGCAGTGCTGTCACGGGTCGAATGTCGGTCATGTCACCTGCCCTTCTTCGCGCGTCCCGCCGCACGCCGGGTGAGCGCGCTTCGTGGTCGCGCCTTCCCACATGCGGAAGCCGCCGATGAACGCGTTGTCATTGTCGCCCGCGCGGCAGCCGGACGGCAGCTCTTTGAGCTTTTTTGCGTTGCCACCGCCGATCACGACCTCGTCGGGGTGCAGCGCCGCCGTGAATCGCTCGACCATGAATGCCACGTGCTCGCGCCACTTCTTCTTGCCGAGCCGCTCGAGGCCACGCAGTCCCACGTAGTCCTCGATCGTGGCATCTCCGTATGACAGGTGGGCGAGTTCCATGGGAACCACGTGCCCGTCGACGACCAGCGCCGAGCCGAGGCCCGTGCCGAGGCCGAGGAACAGCATGGTCCCCTTCACGTAGCTGCCCAGCGCCTGCATCGCGGCGTCGTTCGCGACCTTGACCGGCCGGCCGAAGGCACGCTCGAAGTCGAACCCGATCCAGCCCGGGGCGAGGTTGTGCGGCTCGGCCGCGATCCGCCCGCCGAGGACGAGTCCCGGGTAGCCAATGGACACGACGTCGAAGCGCCAGCCCTGCGCCAGCCTCTTCACTCCGGCGACCATGCGCCGCGGCGTCAGTGGTCGGCCCGGACTCGAACTCACGGCGCTCCTCTTGTCCCGTCGCCAGGATCTTCACGTGCGTTCCGCCGACGTCGATCACCAGTACGTTCATTAGTCGCGACGTCCTCTTGGCCTTGCGGCGGCGACGATCGGCGACGAGCGCGCCGGCCAGCGCCGTCCAGCCGGTCTGGTGCGAGGCGCCGAGCCCCTCGCCGGTGTCGCCATTGAAGTACTCGTAGAAGAGCATGTTGATCGCGCCAGGCCGGGTCGCGCCGGAAAGGCTCGCGGCCGCCGTCCGCCGGCCGCGGCCTCCGTCGGCATCGGGAAGGAACAGCGCAGAGCAGCCGCCGCTCGAGTTCATCGGCGACCTGCCCGAGATTGCGCCTGGACGCCGGAGCCCGTCGGCAACTCGACGGTGAACTCGTCTCCCAGGCATTCGTGCAGGTGACGCAGCGACTCCAGCGCCAGGTAATTCAACGGGAACCACACCGGCCCGCGCCAGTTGGAATTCCCGCCGAAGAGCCCGGTCGCCGATTCCGCGGGCTCGTATGTCGAGCCGGGCCTCGCCGCCCGGCAGCGCGATCACGAGCGGATGCTCGAGTGGCGCCGCGACAGGGAGCGCAGGCCGTGCGGCGACAGGAACTCCTGCTCGTCGAGCATCCGCTCGAGCACGCGCCTGAGGCGCGTCGCGTCCACCAGCGAGATGAGCTCCGGCCGATCGTCGTCGAGGAAAAAGCGCAGGTACTTCGACAGCTGCGGCTTGTGTTCGATGAACCACCGCGCGCGCGCCCGGAAGTCCGGCAGGCGCTCCCAGAGCGCGCGTCGAGCCTCACCGCGGCGAAGATCGGCAGCAGGCCGACCATGGAACGCGCGCGCACCGGGACGGTCGCAGCCGCCCGGCATCCGGATCCGGTCGTAGTAGAATCCGTCTTCCTCGTCCCAGAGCCCGTCTCATCGCCGAGGCGATCGGACGCGAAGTGCTCGAAGAACTTGACCGCCATGTCCTCGTAGGCATGCGTCGTGGTTCGCGAGCCTGAGCGCGATCTCGAGCATGTTGAGGCAGTACTTCGCCATCCAGGCCGTGCCGTCCGACTGCTCGAGCACGCAGCCGCCCGGCAACGGCGTCGATCGGTCGAAGGCGCCGATGTTGTCGAGCCCGAGAAAGCCGCCCTCGAAGACGTTGTCGCCGAGCGCGTCCTTGCGATTGACCCACCAGGTGAAGTTGATCAGCAGCTTGTGGAACGCGCGGGCAAGGAACTCGAAGTCACGCCCGCCGTCGATCGCGAACACCGCGAGCGCGGCCCACGCGTGCACCGGCGGATTGACGTCGCCCAGGTTCCACTCGTACGCGGGCAACTGCCCGTTCGGGTGCATGTACCACTCGCGGCACAGGAGCAGGAGCTGGTGCTTCGCGGCCGCGGGGTCGGTGTGCGCGAGCACCACGCAGTGGAAGGCGAGGTCCCAGGCCGCGTACCAGGGATATTCCCACTTGTCCGGCATCGCGATGATGTCGTGATTGTCGAGGTGACGCCACTCCGCGTTGCGCCCGGTGAGTCGCGCGTCCGCGGGGCCGGACGCCGTCGCCCTCGAGCCAGCGCTCCACGTCGTAGTGATAGAACTGGTGGCTCCACACCATTCCGGCGAGCGCCTGGCGCATCACCGCCGCCTCGTCGTCCGTCGCGTCCCCGGGTCGCAGGCCTGCGTAGAACTCGTCCGCCTCGCGCTCGCGATCGGACATGGCTCGCTCGAATTCCGTGCCGAGACCGGGCGCCGCCCCGCCGTCCTCGCGCGCAAGGCGCAGCCTGAGCTCCACGGTCGCACCGGCCTCGACCCGCAGCCGGTACCAGCACGACATCTTGGTGCCGCGGCGCTCCGGATTGACGGTCGGGCGCCGCGGATCACGTGATCGTTGATGCCGTCCTTGGGATAAGGCGTCGCGCCTGGCGCGCCGAACAGTCGCGGCCCGTTCGTCTCGTTTTCGCAGAAGAGCAGCTCGGGCGCATGCCCGTCCGGATGCGGGCCCGCGACCAGGCGCCAGCGGCCGAGGCGTTCCTCGTCGGCGACCGCCGCCGCCTGCCCGGCTGCCGGCGGCCGCACCGCCTGGATCTCCGGACGCGGCACCTCGTCGCCCCAGGACCAGCGATTGCGGAACCAGAGCGTCGGCAGCACGTGGAGTTCGGCCGCCTCCGGGCCCGCGTTCGTGATCCGCAGGCGCAGGCAGACGTCGGTCGGCGAGGCCTTCGCATAGTCCGCGGCGACCGCCCAGTACCTGCCCTCATCGAAGATGCCGGTGTCCGCCAGCTCGAACTCGCGGTCCGCGTGCCCGCGTCGCGCGTTCTCCTCGACGAGCCGCGCGTACGGGAAACTCCGCCTGCGGGTAGTGATAGCGCCAGCGCAGCCACGAGGAGGTCGGCGTGGCATCGACGTACCACCAGTACTCCTTGGCGTCCTCGCCGTGATTGCCCTCGTGCCCATTGAGCCCGAAGATCCGCTCCTTCAGGATCGGGTCGCGGCCGTTCCAGAACGCGAGCGCGAAGCAGAGCCGCTGCTCGATGTCGCAGAGCCCGGCAAGGCCATCCTCGCTCCAGCGATAGGCGCGCGAGCGTGCGTGATCGTGCGGGAAGTAGTTCCAGGGGTCACCGTCCGCGCTGTAGTCCTCACGCACCGTGCCCCAGGCGCGCTCGCTCAGCCACGGGCCGATGGCCTTCCAGTCGCCGGGACGCCCGGCGGGGCGCGGAATCGATGCGCGCCTGCTCTGCGCCTGATTCGTCGTTCTCTGGCATTCGCTGTCGCCGGCCCACCGTTGATCGTCAGGCAGCTAGTGTGGCCACGGTGGCATCGCAGGTAAAGCAAGCGGGACGGCCGCTTGCTGGCGCCCGTCGCGCCGTGGCTGCGGAGCCCGAGGCGGGCTGGCGAGCCCGGCGCTCGCTGGGGCCCCGGGGTCAGCCTCGCGCGGCCGCGGCGCGCTCGAGTTCCTCGGCGAGGATGGGTACGCCCAGGTTGCACGACTGCACGCCCTGCACGACGCAGAGCTTGAGTACTTCCATGACTTCCTCGACGCTCGCCCCCGCCGCCAGCGCGCCCTGGATGTGCCTGCGCGTGCCCGGCGCGTAGAGGTGCGTGTAGGACGCGTCGAAGGCGATGCTCAGGAGTTCCACTTCCTTCGGCGACAGCACGCCGCTCGCATAGACCGGCACTCCGGTCGCAAAGAACTGGTCCGTCCACACGGGGTCGAGCTCGTAGAACGGGTCCCAGGCCACGTTCCACTGCCCGATCGCCTTCATGCGGTCGCAGAACGGCGTGGCCTCGCCGGCGTCGCGTTGCGGCAGCGTCGCGCCGGCCTCACGCGCTTCTTCGAGCAGTAGCGGCGCACCGAGGCTGCAGGAATGAATCGCACCCAGCGCCGCGCACTTGAGGACGAACAGGATCTCCTCTCGGTCGCCCCGGCGGCCAGCGCCGCGCGGACGTGACGGCGCGTCCCCTCGGGATTCAGGCTGGTGCACTGTGCATTCAACATCACGCCGATGAGTTCGACGAGCTTGCGAGGCAGGATTGCCGCGCCGCCAGGGATTCGTCGTCATCCTCTGGCAGGCGTCGGCCCACGCCGGGTCCCACTCGCGCAGCTGCTCGAGTGCGGCGTCCCATGGTCCTGTTTCCGCGCCGCCCGCCGTGGTATCGGTCGGCCCGAGGCTTCTGTCCGTGGGCATGTTCGTTCTCCGGTATCGACCCTGGTTCCGGCTCGTCGACTGTGCGCCCGGCTCAGTGCCCGCCGGCCGTCGCTTCCGCCATGCGCTTGCGGATGACCGGTCGCAGGTCCTCGCCGAAGCCGGTGAGCGCCCCGCCGTCCACCGCGATGGACTGCCCGGTGATCATCGCTGCGCGATCGCTCGCGAGAAAGCTCACGGCCTCGCCGATTTCCTCCATGGTGCACATGCGGCCCAGGGGCACCAGCCGCTTCGTCACCATCTCGCGATACGCAGGGGTGATGCTTTCCTCCATCAGCGGCGTGACCACGCCTCCCGGGCAGATCGTGTTGACCGTGATGCGCTGGTCGGCGAGCTCCCAGGCCAGGTGCTGCGTCAGGCCCTCGACGCCGTACTTGGACACCGTGTAGTCCACGCTGCCGAAGAACGTCATGCGCCGTCCGGCGATGGAGCCGATGTTGATGATCCTGCCGCGACCGCGGGAGGTCATCGCGGGCAGCACCGCCTTGCAGCACATGAAGACGCCCTTGAGGTTGACGCCCAGGACCTCGTCCCACTGCTCGGCCGGCAGGTCTGCCAGCAAGCGCGGCGGGCCCTCGATCCCGGCGTTGTTGACCAGGACGTCGATGCCGCCGAAGCGCTCGACCGCGGTCCGCGCCATGGCCTCGAGCGACGGCCAGTCGGTAACGTCCGCGACGACCGGCAGCGCGCTGCCGCCCGACTCGAGGATCGACCTGGCCACGCCCTCCACTTCGTCGGCGTGCCGTCCCATCACTACGACGTTCGCGCCCTCTCGCGCGAGCACGCGCGAGATTCCTTCGCCGATGCCCCGTCCGCCGCCGGTCACGATCGCCGTCTTGCCATTGAGTTCCATGTCGTGTCCTCTGGTCAGGTCCGTCAGGCCGCCACGGGCGCGGCGTCCTCAGGCTCCTCGAAGCGCCCGCTGTCGCGCGCGAAGTGACGCGAGCCGAGCACGAAGAATGTCGCGGAGAGGAGACATACGAGTGGTGCGACGCCCATCGCGAACTTGAGGCCATGGACGTCCGAGAGCGCACCCACCACCAGGGGCCCGGGCGCCAGGCCCAGCATGTTGTTGGCGAGCACGATCGTCGCGATTGCGGTCGCCCGCAAGCCCGGATGCGTCACGTCGGCGATGACCGCGCCGGCTGCGCCCAGGTGACCGCCCGAGACGAACACGCCGCAAAGAATCAACGCGTACTGCACCGGCCCCGGCGGCAGCGCGAACGCCGTGACGAGCAGCACGCAGGTGAGGGCCGCGTACCAGGCCGGCACGCGCAGGCGGTTGCGGGCGTCACGCACGCCAAGTCGATCGACGATCCCGCCGCAGATGATCATGCCGACGCCCGCGACCAGCACGACCACCGCCGCCTGCATGGCCGCCTTGTCGGGCGCCAGCCCGTAATAGCGGCTCATGTAGCTCGGGATCCAGGCGTTGATAACGCCCAGAATGAACATCTGGAACCCGCTGCCGAGATAGGTGAACACCGCCGTGCGCGGCACGAAGAGTTCGCGCACGATCTCGCCGACACGCATGTGCCGTGCCACGGATCCGGCCGTATCGTCCTTCTTCACCAGCGCGACCGTCTTGTAGTCGCGCACCACGAGCGGGTACACCACGACCAGCAGCAGGCCCGCGGCGCCGACGCCGATGAACGCATGACGCCAGCCGAAGTGGGCCGCAACGACGCCACCTATCACGACGCCCAGGACCGTACCGAACAGGCCCGCAGCCTGGAAGGCGCCGATGATCATCGAGCGGCGCTGCGGCGGAAATACGTGCATCAGGATCGCGCCGCCGGCGCTGGAGTAGCCAGCCTCTCCCAATCCCACCATCGCGCGTGCAACGAGCATCTGCCCGTAGCCGCCGGACAGGCCGCAGCCGATGGTCGCGAGGCCCCAGAGCCCGGCCATCGCCGTGATGCTCTTCACCCGCCCCCAGCGGTCGGCGAGCAGCGCCACCGGGATCGAGGCGACGCCGACGATCAGCGCCACGACGCTGACCAGCGCGCCGAGTTGCGTGTCCGTGAGCGACCACTCGTGCTTCAGGAACGGGAACAGCGGCGTGATCACCTGCCGCGACAGGTAGTCGGACAGCATCAACCCGAACGTGAGCGCGAAGACGGCCCAGGCGTAGAGCCTGGTATGTCCGCCGGCTGGCTGGCGCGCGACTCCGTCTCCGTGCATTGCGAACGCCATTTCCTGCTCCCCGTCGTTCCTTATTGCTTTATTGATCGTCGCTGGACAACTGTGCGCGCCGGCGACGCCGCGCGACCGATTCCAGGCCGACGGCTGCGACCTGCCCCGGGCGTGACGCCGTGCCAGCGCTTGAACGCCCGCACGAAGCTGGTCGGGGCGCCGTAGCCGAGCGCGGTCGCGATTTCGCCGACCGGCAGGTCCGTCTGCTCGAGCATCCTCGAAGCGAGATTTCGCCTGGCCTGGTCCAGCAGGTCCTCGAACGTGGTCCCCTGCTCGCGCAGGTAACGGTGCAGCGTGACGCGGTGGATCGCGAACATGTCCGCGACCCGGACCGCCGAACACTCGCCGCTCGGGAGCAGGCTTTCGATTACGCCGCGCACTCGCGAAACGAGATCAGGCTGCTCGCGCGCCTCGAGCTCCCCCATGTACTCGCGCAGGAACGAATCCAGCATCTGCTGGGAACCCGGCCGTGTTTCGTCGAGCACCGACTCAGGGAAGAACACTGCGTGCCGCGGCTGGTCATAGAGGACCGGCGCCCGGAAAAATCGCGCGTACTGCTCGGCCATCCGCGGCCTGCGATACGAGATGTGAACCTGTGACGGCCGCCAGTTGCGAGGAAAGATTCCCTCGAGGTGCTTGACCAGCGCCGCCAGGTACCCGGTCAGCAACTGGTCGCGGCCGGCGATGTTCCCGTCGACCGAAACCGAAATGCACGCGTACCCCTGGTCGCCCGTCATGTCGACGACGATGCCGTGGTACCAGAGCCCCTGGTAGCGAACCAGGGCTTCGACCGCTTCCCGCGTCGTCCGTGCGTTGTGCACCAGGAGGCGCAGCGGGCCGGCGTTCTCCAGCGTGGCGCGCTGGCCGATCAGCAGCCCGAAGTCGTCCCGTCCGGTCGCGTCCGCCGCCGCCTGCATGATCTGGCCGTGCAAAGCGAGCGGTATGGGCGTCATCGGCTTTGCCAGCATCGCCTGGGTCACGCCGAAGGACTCGAGCAGCTCCCACGGATCATGGCCGGCATCCCGCATCAGGTTCGGCAGCTCGGACAGCGCGCCGACCGGGCAGCCCTTTTCCACCGGACCTGGCGCGGCACCGGGCCGAGGCCCGCCCGTTGACTGCCCGCGACCCAGGCCGACGACGGTCGGCGCCTTGTCAGTCTTACGGGACAAGGAACCCCCGCTGCCCCGGCTTGCGGTTCGGCGTCATGCCGAGGGCGGCGAGCGTCTCGTCGACGCTGTCGTACCACGTGCCGATCTTGAGAATCCGGCGCGCGTCATCCGCAGTCGCGACGTCGCGGCCGAGCTCGCGCGACATGCGCACCATCTGCTCCACCTGCTGCACCGAGGTGAACTTCTCGCCCTTCCGGCGCCAGATGTTGTCCTCGATGCCGACGCGCACGTGCAGACCCATCGCGATGGCCATCGCCATCATGGGCGGGCCGCTGCGCATGATGGTCTCGAGCTGCAGCACGCCGCCCTGCGGCGAGCGACGGATGTAGTCCATCATCGCGAACGGGTCCGGGCCCGAGGCTCCTCCGCCGATCGCGACGTAGCAGTGATTGAGCGGGCCCATGTACAGGCCGCGGCGGATCAGGCGCTCGACCGTCTCGAGCTGCGGCGTGTTGGCGAGCATGAAGTAGGCCTGGATGCCATTCGCGCGCAGGCGCTTCAGGTGCTCGACATAGAACGTCGGCGTGGCATCGACGACCATGTCGGCCCAGGCCTTGCTGACCGCCGGGTTCTCGAACTGCGTGCCCGCGACGTCGGCGGCGGTCATGAGTTCGGTGATGTTCATCTGCACCGTGTTGATCGCGATCGTCACCTGGTCGGGCTTCGGGGTGAGGTCCGCGAGCAGGTGCCGCGTGTCGTAGCCCAGCCACTTGGCCTGGTCGCCCTCGCCCTCCGGCGAGAACGAGATCGACCCGCCGACCTGCAGCACCATCTTCGGCACCGCATCGCGCAGGCGCGCGATCAACTCGTTGAACATGGACAGTCGCTTGCTGCCCTTGCCGTCCGCCTCGCGGACGTGGATGTGCAGCACGGTGGCGCCGGCGTTGTAGCAGTCGACCGCCTTCTGGACCTGCTCGTCCATGGTGACCGCGATGTCCTCGGGGAAGTCGCTCGGCGCCCACTCGGGGCCGTACGGCGCGACCGTGATGATCAGTTCGTCCTGGGTCTCGGGGAGCAGGGCGTCGTCGTCGAAGTACATGGCAGGCGTCCTGGGGTGATGTTGGGAGGGCGCCAGTATT
>CAVSDW010000024.1:0-150691 GCA_963726665.1 uncultured Gammaproteobacteria bacterium
ATCGTGAGCGGCACCAGCTTCGCCATGAAATTCGTGCAGTCCCGGAGCTGCTCCCGATTGACCGAGGAACCCCAGGTCGCCCCACCGTGGAGGATCTGGTTCCTGAGCGTGTAGATCCGGGACAGCACGACGGAGAGCACCGTCACGGTGTCCTGGCGACCCAGCGCCTTGTGCGCGGCCCGATTCGCCGCCGCGAAGTTCGCCTTCCAGGCCTCCTCGGAAAGAGTCCCGTTCTGGAACTTCCAGAAATCCTGAAACACGTATTGATTGTCCAAGAGCACCCGGATGCTCTTCGGAAACTCAGTCCAGACCAGCGCATCGAACCGCTTCTTCCCCGCATCGAGCTCCGTGAGCTTCTCCAGGAACCCCCGGAACGTCTGCTGCTCGGACTCGCGGTACTTCTCGTCGATGTCGGTCGCGTACGCCGCGTTGAACGCGATCCAGAGAAAGATGAACTGCCCGTCTGATGTCCGATTGCTGCCCCAGTTGCTCCGCGCGATTGAGCCAGCTCAACGCCCGATGCACCCGCAGGGACAGATTGGGGTGTATAGCCCTCCCGCTCCGCTCGATGCCGCGCCTTGAGTTGTTCGTAGTCCATTCGCTGGTCACCGCTCCAGGCCTGACGCCTGCCCTCGACTGCCTCCCACAGAATCTAGGCACTGGCTCGACGACCTCGGAGTCGCTGAGTGGTCCATACGCCGGCGCGATTCTCGGTGAGGCGGGGACACGCTAAAGTCTCAGCCCTCGGGGCGCTGCCGATACAGCCGATCGAACATCCGCTCGAGCTTCGGGTTAACCCCGCGAGCCTGGTCCACCACTTCCTTCGCCCAGTCGAAGTACTTCTGCCGCCGAGCCAGGGACCATCCCGCCGGCGGGCTCGCGAGGATGTCCCGCAGGTTGCAGATCTTGTCCGCCAGCTTCACCAGCCGCGCCCGCTCGCTGGCTCGCCCTGCCTTCGCGACCTGCAGCCGCTTGCGGGACTCCTTGGCCAGGAACTTCACGTCGGTCACTTCGACGACGACGTCCGCCACCGCGGTACCGAAGGCGCCCCGCAGCTCGTTATACGTCGTCTTGGTGTCCTCGATCGTGTCGTGCAACAGGGCGGCGGCGATGACGATCGGATCGCGCACGCCACCGTCCGTGTGCAGCACCTCGGCCAGGCTGATCGGGTGATTGATGTACGGGCTCGCCTTCGCGTCCTTTCGTCGCTGGTCCTTGTGCTTGTGCGCCGCGAACTGTGCCGCTCTCAGCACCAGGCCAAGATCATCCTTTGTCTTTGACATGCGCTCCTCCCATCAAGTCCGGATATCCGCAAGGGTCGCCATCGGGCAGCGCCTGCGCCGCAACGTCGGTGGACGGATATACCCACATCTATAGTCACCTCATGTCCTGCGCGTCCCGTGACCATCCAGTGCCGCGTCACGCGCGGTTTCAGGGGCCACCGTCCTCGGCGACCGTCGTCATCGTCAGTTGGTGGAGCCGGGCGTGCTCCGATCGTGTTGGCCGCAGCGTCACCCCGCTCGGTGACTGGTTTGCCTTTCGGCCGCGTGCCCCGGTTGCCGGGGGAACCACCGCGCCCTCGCAGGCCGGTTGGCTGGAGCGCAGGCTCCACTCTTCACGCCATTTATTGATGAGGGCTCACCCTCCGTTCTCAAGACCTTCTCTCTCGTCCGACGCTCCAATGCTAGCGAGGCCGAGGCTCACCACGTGAGCCCTTGAGCTTGGCAGGTGACAGGAACGCCACGAGCCGCATAACGTCTGGCCAACAATCCAGCGCTGCGGCCGTTGGTGACGGCGAAGCGGATCTACTACTGCGCAGGCCTGGTGCCGCAGCGACCGCGTTAGAGAAACCGGGCTCAGGGACGAGTCGTCGAGTGCCGCGAGTGACTTCGCTGGCAAAGGCGAGCGGCATGCCACCTATTCCGCCAAGGTGTACGCAATCTTGCCGTCGTCTATGGCAATAGCACCCTGCTTCGCCAGCGCCTCGATCATTTCGAAACCTCATCGTCCGCCATCTGGCCTCCGAACTGCGTGCGGATTGAACTGCCAAGCGTCTTCACGGTTCGAGGCCGGCCCACCTGCCGTCGTTTCAGGTAATCGATCACAGCCGCCACCCTCTCCGGGGGCGACTTGGAATTCATGACGCGCACAAGCGGAATGGACTCGATCGAGTGGACCGCAGGCAAAAAATCTTCTTCTTCTTCAGATGCCGGATCAGGGGATCAAATCCCGTGTCACCCGAAATGATATGGAAGAAGGCCCCGGGCACCCCATGGCCAAGCGGCCGATGTAATAGCGATGTGAAAATCGAGGGCGTTCTTTCCGTGGCTGTCGATCTGGATGTACTCGGCGCCCGGGCCAAACGACTGCAGCGTCCGGGCCATCGTCAAAGGCACGTTCTTCTGGTTGGCCCCGACGAAGACCTTGACCTTGAACTGGCCGCCTGAGACTAGTCCCAGGTTCTCGGGTTTGACGTTCTCAAGATCGATGAGCAGGTAATTGAGCTTCAAGTTCATCTCCGTGCAACCCATCGCGGTCATTCGTGGGGAAGCCTGTCACAGCGTCTCGGGATGGAGCGGGGCGCTCACGCCGCCCGCAGCTCGAAATCCACCTCGATCACCTCGAACGGCACGTGGATCCGGCCGCTGCTCCGTCCTCTCGATCAGCCCCACCTCTATCAGTGCCAGCGACGTCCTCGTGCACTCGCTTCACGTCGCGTTCGAGCGAACGCGCGAGCCCCGGAGGCTCGACGGCCCGAGGGACTGCAGTCGCTCCAGGAGTTCCCAGCGCTTGGGGCTCAACACGCGAAAAAGGGCCGCAGGCGACTCGAACGTGAACACGTGCGCGGAGGGCCCTCCTGATTTCCACGCTGTGGCGAACCGCTTGCCCATGTCGGCCAGGGCGGCGTCGGTGTTACGCTGAATACGAAGCACCGCCTTGCTCATCGCTCTCGCTCCTCGAGCGACGTCCTCGAGGAAGTCGCTCACCAACTGCTCGACGGTCGTAAACCGATACGGCTCCTCGATTCCGCGACGATGCCGATGGTCACCCTTCCCGCGCTCGTTGTCGTACCCGAGCCGCAACGCGCTTATGTTGTTGAGGTTGCCAGCACTCGACGAGTGTTGTCAATTACGCCAACACCGAGGGATCGGGCTCAGGGATCGAGCCCGCCCCCGCAATCGGGAGTGCATGTAGCTGCGCAGGACCGCGTTCATGCGGGACTGGTAACGGGGTCCGCACTCCTTGAACCAAGTCAGCACGTCTTCGTCGACTCGCAAAGATATCGCCTGCTTCCGGACCGGCGTGACCAGCACGGCCGTGTCCCAGAAAGTAGTCGGTGAGGCCGGACAACTCCGGCGGTGACGTGTCGCGGACTTCCAAATCAGACACGCGACGGAGCCGGTCAAGGCCCGAGCGGCCGCGGGTTGGGGTCTTGTCTGGCCTCGACTGACGCTTCATACGCGATTCGCTCTAGGAACCGACAAAGATCAACGATGCAAAGTCGAAGCCACGCTCAACACCATTCGCTTCGCTTTTTCGCGCACCCCGAGACGCATCGATCATTAGAATACTTTTGTATATACAGAGGCACAAGTGAGCGACAGACTCCATAATGTTGCACATTACGATATCTCTCTTGTAATATTTGCAGAATGGTACGAAACAAACGCGTAAAGTTCGTCGAACTGGCGGACAAGAGAGTCAACAGAGCCATTAAGGATCTGCGACTTATCGGGAATTTGTCGAATCGCGCGGCGTACGAGTACAGCGAAAAGGACGTAAAGCGATCGTTCGCGCGCTTCAGAAAGAGGTCGATGCGATCCGCTCCCGCTTTGGGGGGCCGGGCGAGGCAGGCGACAGCGAATTCAGGCTTGAAGCCTAGCGGCCGCTGCCGGCGGCATGGAAGCAGTCAACGGGTGACGGTATGTGGTTCTTCAGGAAGAAGCGGCCGGGCGAAAAGATACGAAACCCCATCCAGGGTGAATTCTTCGCTACGGAAGCCATCGAGGGGCCAGCGCAGGCGCTGGTCCGCGAGAGCATTCAGAACTCACTCGACGCAAGCACCGGATCCGGGCCAGTTCACGTCAGGATCATGCTGGCGACCGGCGACGGCGCATTGCCCGCGGAACAGGTGCGGGAAGTCTTCGATGAGGCGTGGCCACATTACGCTGCATCGGGCAACGGGCTTCGCGATGCACCCAGACAGGACTCGTCGTGCCCATACCTCGTGGTCGAGGATTTTGGCACCAGGGGTCTGACCGGGGATCCGTCGCAACCGGATCCCGAACCGGGTGTGGCCAACCCGTTCTTCCTGTTCTTCCGTGCAGAAGGGCTTTCGGCCAAAACCGGCACCGAGCTGGGACGCTGGGGCGTCGGAAAGTTTGTGTTCCCGCGATCAAGCCAGGCAAGCACGCACTTCGGCGTGACCGTGCGCCACGATGATCAGCGGCGCCTCCTCCTCGGCGCCGTTACTCTCAAGGCGCATCGGATCGCCAGTGACATCGCCACGTATACCCCGGACGGACTGTTCGGCCGTCTGGTGGATGAAGACTTCGTTCTGCCCATCGAGGACGCTGCGGCAATAGACCGCTTCTGCGCCGCTTTCCGGCTCTCGCGTACGACAGAACCGGGCCTGTCGGTCGTGGTGCCGTTCGTCGATCCGGAGATCACCTTTGAGCGGCTCCTGCTCGCGGCCGTCAAGGACTACTTCCTTCCGATCATTCATCACAGGCTCGAGATCACGATCGAGGCAAACGGTGAGCACGTCACGCTCAACGCGCTTTCGCTGAATGACGTCATGGCCAAGTACGAAAATGCACTTGGGCCGGCGGTGCGTGGGCACGTTGCCCTTGCCCGCTGGGCGACAGAAGTTACCGACGCCGATCGTATTGTCCTGTCGCTCCCGGATCCCGCTCGTGCCGCACGCTGGTCCGATGCCCTGGTGCCAGAGACTGTGCTGAATCTTCTCCGCGAACGGCTGGCAACCCGCAAGCCTGTGGCCGTGCGTGTGCCTGTAACCGTGCGATCCAAAAAGAACGGATCCATGGAATCGTTCTTCGATATCTACCTCGCGCCCGACAAGAGCAGCGACGGCCGCCCGTTGTTCGTACGCGAAGGCATCATCATTTCGGACGTGCGGGGCGCACGCGCGCGCGAGATCCACTCGCTCGTGGTCATCGAGAACCGACCGCTCGCGGCGCTGCTCGGGGACTCCGAGAATCCGGCCCACACGCAGTGGCAGAAAGACAGCTCGAACTTCCGCGGGCTGTATACCTACGGTCCCGGATTGATCGAGTTTGTTACGCACAGCGTTGGCGAACTGCTCGCAATCGTCACGCGCAGCAGCGAGGAAGCCGATCCGTCCCTGACGGTCGACTTCTTCTCGATCGAGCCACCGGAGAACGACGACGATGGCGTGGACGCCGAGCGGAAGCGGCAACGGCCGCAGAAAGGCGAAAAGACGGGCGAACAACCGGTCGAAGTGGAGGCGCGCCCGACGAGGATCCTGATTCGTCGCCACAGTGGCGGCTTCACCGTCATGCAGGGCGCGGCCCCGCCCCCTCCTCCTTTCCTCATCGAGCTCCGCTGCGCCTATGACATCCGCAGCGGCAATGCGCTGAAGAAGTGGGACCCGGCCGACTTCGTGATCGGCTCCGCACAGACTCCGGTCAGCTGTGAGGGAGCTGTCGCGCTGAAGCAGGCAAAGGGTAACTGGCTGCTGCTGCAGGTGAGTGGCCCGGAGTTCCGCGTTTCCGTCACAGGCTTTGACTTGGCCCGTGATGTCTATGTGCGCGCCGATGTGAGAGAGCCGTCCTATGCCGATTCGCAGAATTAACTTCACCCAGCGGCAGCGGATTCATCGGGACGATATAGGCATTGTCCTGCGTCGCGACGACCACGGAGCAGTATTCTTCGACACCTCGCTTGATCTGTCGTCCTATGGGTTCGCACCGGACGCCCGGCTGTTCATCGAGGCATACCGACAGACCACGATGATGCGCTTCGATTTCGGCACGGTGTCGGTCCCGACCCCTCCTGCGGACCGGTACCTGACCGATTTCGAAAGCGAAGCCGAAATAATGTTCCGCGTCCGGGTGACCGCCGTATCGGAACGACCGGGCGTTCTGCTCGGCGAAGCTGACCAGCTGCGTCCGCACAATCCAGGCGAAGAGCCGGATAAGCGCATTTCACTATTGCCGCCAGTCCCAGCCGACCTCGGCGAGGAAATCTGGCGCGTCGACTTCGAGGCAGCGCCGATTCTGCTGGTGAACCGTAACGCTTCCAGACTGGAAGCAGACCGTGCGATCGGAGACGTTCCGCGCGTTCGTCTACCCCGCCGCGTTCCGGGAGATAGTTCACCGGATCCTGTTCATCGAGGGTCACACCAGCACCGAAGACATGTTGGACTGGCGTTCCCGGTGGCTGCTGTTCGCAACCCGCATTCCAGGGGCCGGTGGCGTGCCGAAGGCTCGCGACGAATACGATGACTGGATAGAAAACGCAGCGGCCGCCTTCGCGCGTCAGTTCACGTTGCGCTCCAGGTACGTGAAAGAGCTGACGGAGTAGACGCATGGAACTTAAGCGCTTCAACGCCGCCGGACTCGCTGCTTTCAGCGCGTTTGTCGATTCATGCACGACGGACGCACCACTGCCGTGGCCAGAGTCGGCTCTGACCGATCCGGCGTATTCGGAACCCATCGAGGCAGCGGTAACGCTCGATTCGCGTGCCTTCGCGACACGTTTCGAACTGGTGGAGTATCTCGACCAGAATTTCGAGGCCGCGGAGTTCCGCCCATCGCGGACAGACCGGAATCTGTGGGCGTGGGTCGCGTGCTTCTATTTCCGGGAAATCTGCCCGACCTCGAAGAGCGGCGCCTGGCAGCCCGGGGCATTGCCGCGCTGGGTCCCTCAAAGCGCCGACTGGCGGCGTTACTACCGGCACCTCGTGGCCGGCCCCTACTTCATCTACCGGGCGCACCGGGACGAACCGAAGCGCGCGCTCGCTCTCCTCTGTCAGCGTCCTGGGCGCCCCGGCGATCTGGTCGAACAGCTCGCCTCGCGCCAGCAGATCGTCACGAATCCCGCAATCATGCGGACCGCGACCAACTACTTCGTGGATCCGGCCACCGGCCAGCAGCGGCGCAGCGCAAACAGCAAAGGAGCCGGCGGCGCCCGTCGCTTCGTCGACGTGCTGAACCAGTTCGACGTGACTTGGGACCTGTCATCGCTGTCAGCCGATGGCCTTCGCGCGATGCTGCCCCCGGAGTTTCCGGTCAGCCCACCGAGTGGGAACTAAAGCCTTCTCGCATCGATACGCCTGAGCTTCGAGACGACCGCCGCCAATCGCTCGCCTCCCGCGCATTGGTACGTCGGCTACGCCGGCGTACTCAGGGCGACTTCGGCGGGCAGGACATATTGTCGGAACGTCAGACCGGCAATCCGACCTGTCGTGCGCTTCCTGCTGCGCCTTGAGCGCGACGACGTGCGGGCGCATGGTCTCTGCGACCGCGCGCACCACCGGCACGACGACCGAGTTGCCGAACTGCCGGTACGCCTGCGTGTCGCTCACCGGGATGCGGAACGTGTCGGGGAACCCCATCAGACGTGCGCACTCGCGCGGCGTCAGCCTGCGCGGGTTCTTTCCTTTGCCCCGCTCGACGAGGATCTCCGAACCGTCCTTGTGATAGCGAGCCGACAGTGTCCGCGCGGTCATCTTCTTGTTCACGAGTCCAAACCCGAATCCGTTACCCGCCGCTTGGTGCTTGTCGCGGTACGCCTGAAGGTACGCCCAGAGGTGATCCGTCAGGAAGTACTTCGACGACACCCGCGCTCGCGCCCCCTCCGTGAACGGCGCTTCCGGGGCCTCCGTCCCGTTCTCCGGATGCAGGATGTTCGCAAGCGTCGGCGCCGGACCTGTCGGGACTCTCATCTGCGAGAAGTCGAACGCGGTGTCCTCGCGGAAACCGACGATGTAGATCCGCTCGCGGTGCTGCGGCGTCCACGGCTTCGCGTCGACGATCTCGGCCTTGACGCGGTAGCCGAGCTCCTGCAGCGCCCGCTCAATCACATCGAAGGTCCGGTGCTTGTCGTGCGTCCTGAGGTTCCTCACGTTCTCCAGCATGAACGCGAGCGGCCGCTTCGCATCGAGGATCCGGCAGATGTCGAAGAACAGCGTCCCTTGCGTCTCACACTCGAACCCGTGCGCACGGCCAAGCGAGATCTTCTTCGACACGCCCGCGATGCTGAACGGCTGGCACGGGAACCCAGCGACCAGCACGTCGTGGTCCGGCACGATCGCCGCAACTCGCTCCGGGGTCTTCGTCACCTCGCGGACGTCGCCGACCACGTCGTGGTCCGGGCGGAAGTTCGCCTTGTAGGTCTTCACGCAGAATTCGTCGTACTCGGACGTGAACAGGCATCGCCCGCCCGCCTGCTCGAACGCCATGCGCGTGCCTCCGATGCCGGCGAAGAGATCGATGAACGTGAAGTCCGCCGGCGGCAGTTCGCGCTGCGGGATGTCGCGCAGCACGTTGGTCAGCGCGTGGATGACGATCTTCGCGCTCGGCAGCCGCCCGTACTCCCAGCGCTCGAGCGAGCGCACGCTGTAGCCGAGCACGTCGGCGACCTCCTCCCGGCTCATCCTCGTGTAGGCGGTCTGGAGGAGCTGCAGGGCCTGCTGGACGTCGGGGGGTGTCATGGGCGGTCCGCTGGGTTGAATTGGCGACATTATGTCGGCGGGTTGACCCAGCCGCAAGTCGGTTTGGCCCGACGCCAAGGATGCTGCGGTCCAGCCTGACGGGCCCCGGGCTCACTGGATGACCCTCGCTGCTGCGGGGCAGTCCGACGCCGGGCGGTAGACTCGTGACCTCCTGAACAGGAAACGGCGTCCGGGCGAGGCATGAAGCAGGGTTACCTTTCCGAGTACTTCACCGGCGTCGCGTCCAAGCGTCTGAGCGCCGTCGAGGCCGACGTTCTCGCGAGCCACCAGCACGAATTCAACGGCGTCGAGGCCCTGAAGCGGGTCTTCGGCCAGGCGACCGGCAAGCAGCACTTTCCCGCCCGCTTCGTGTACCTGCGGGACTGGCAGGACGAGCCCGTCGTCGCCGACGGCTCGCTCACCTGGTACGACGCGCGCGAGAAGCACCCGACGCGCTCCGAGCACCGACTCTACTTTCCGCCGAACGCGGTCGCCGACCGCGCCGCGGCCGGCGATCAGCTGATCATCGGTCGACGCCCCGATGGCTCCGTACTGGTGGTCGTTGCGGACGACGGCTCCACCGTCGCCGCACAGCTGCGCTGGCTGTTCGGCGTCGCCGACCTTGTCGATGCCGGTTACGCGGTCCGGGACAGTCTCGACTCGGAACGCGACCGACTCGCGCTCGCCTCCCGCATCGTCCTCGAGAACATCGGCGTGGAAGTTGCCGCTCCGCCCGATAGCCACCTTGAAGAGATGCTGCGGAAATTCGACGGCAGGTTTCCCGTCACGCGCGACTTTTCGAGTTACGCACGGTCCACGCTTCCCGGCGTGCGGCCGCAGGACGGTGCCGACGCCGCGCTGGTGGCTTGGATGGAGCGCGAGGAGGCGCTGTTCCGCACGCTCGAGCGCCACCTGATCGCCGACCGCCTCGCGGAAGGATTCGAAGACGTCGACGCGTTCATCGTGTTCTCGCTCTCCGTGCAGAACCGGCGCAAGAGCCGGGTCGGCTACGCGCTGGAGAACCACTTGGAGAGCCTGCTCACGGCGACGGGCATTCGCTTCGCCCGCACGGCGGTCACCGAGAACCGCTCGAAGCCCGACTTTCTGTTCCCCGGCGCGACAGAGTACCGCGACCCGAAGTTCGATCTGCATCGACTGACTGCGCTCGGGGTGAAGTCCACCTGCAAGGACCGCTGGCGGCAGGTGCTTTCCGAGGCCGACCGTGTCGAGCGCAAGCACCTGCTGACGCTCGAGCCCGCCATCAGCACCAACCAGACGGACGAGATGCAGGCCCGGCAGCTGCAGCTCGTGCTGCCCCGCTCGCTGCACGCAACGTATACGTCGGCGCAGCAGACGTGGCTGATGGACGTGAGCGCGTTCGTCGCGCTGGTGCGGGAGCGGCAGGCAGTACTGACCCGACCGGCCGCCTCGTGACCTATGGTGGACTCACTTTCTCGTAAACACCGCAGCTGGAACATGTCCCGCATCCGCAGCCGGGACACAGGTCCCGAACTCCTCGTACGCTCAGCGCTGCACCGCGCGGGCTACAGGTTTCGCCTGCACAGCAAGGATCTCCCAGGACGGCCCGACATCGTATTGCCGAAGTACCACACCGTAGTCTTCGTGCATGGTTGTTTCTGGCACCGTCACAAGGGCTGCCGCTTCGCCTACACACCGAAGTCGCGCGTCGCCTTCTGGAACGACAAATTCCGTAGCAATATTGAGCGTGATCGCCGCAACTCCAAGGCGCTGAGGAAGCTCGGCTGGCGAGTGCTTACCGTCTGGGAGTGCCAAGCCACATCGCCGGAGCGCTGGCTATCCAAGCTGTGAAATCTGAGAACGATTTGCGTCTGCCTCCTCGGTCTCCCTTGCTCTTACGAGATGCTCGCATCGCCGCCCGACACCTCGACCTGCACATCCAACGGCTCCGCCACATTCGGCGCATAGACCGCCCTGACCAGGCACTCCCCCGCTCCTTTCTTCACAGCCTCCACCGCCATCTCCCTGGCCTTCCGCGCCCCGAACCGATCCACGTGCATCGGATCCTTGCCGTAGATCGCCCCTCCCCCGATCGGCACTCTCGGCCCGTAGTAATCCATCACGAGCTTCCGTCCGGTCTGGCCGTTGTCCTTGCGGCTGCCCGCATCCGAGAGCGGGCCGTTCGGGTTCACCATCAGCTCCACCTCGGGCCACTTCGCGTTCCATCGCTTATCAAGGGCACGCAGCTTTCCGTAGTGCTGCCCGAGCACCGCACTCACCCGCTGCGCCAGCTCGAACACGCTCATGGCCTCGGGATGCTCGAGCGTCACCAGCACGTGCTCGAGCGCGAACCCGTCGTCGTCCTCGCGCAGCCGCACGATCAGCTTGCCGTCCGGCCCGCAGCGCGAGAGCTCCCCGCCCTGGCACGCCTCCCACAGCGCGGTGCGGAACTCGAGCGCCAGGAAGTGCTCGGGCGGCAGGTACTGCACCTTGTCGTCGTAGCCGGCCCAGCCGATCACGATCGCCTGGTCGTTGACGTGGCGCGTCCAGCGCGTCGGGTCCACGTCATATCGGCAGACGGCATTCGTCACCCGCCACGGGTCGCGCTTTGCATCGGGGTTCACGGCCCGCGCGATCGAATCGAGCGCCTCCACCGCGATCCGCTCGACGTCGAGCGCCGCGCCCCGCGCCGCATACCCGCCCGAGAGCCACAGCTGGTCGCACCAGATGGCGGCCTCGATCTGCGCGTACGCCTCCGCGTCCACGGCGAGCGCCGCCTGCACGATGCTCTCCGCCACGAAATCGCACAGCTTGTCCGGGTGGCCCGGCAACACCGCTTCGCTGACCCTGATCATTTCGGCAACCTCCCGAGCTGCGAGTAAGGGATCCCCGCGGCCTTGAGCAGCGACGGATTCCCGTCGCGCGTGACGATGGCGTGCAGGAACGCACGACGGTCGGAGGTGGACATGTGTCGCTCCTTCGTTGCCCTGAGGTCGGGCCGCATCCGCCGAAATGGCGCGCCACCTTGCCGAGCCTGGCAGGTTGGCCGGAGCACGTGCTCCGTCTTGATGCTGTGGTGATTATACGCGGGGGAGGCTCAGGGGGTGAGCCTTGGACCGTTGGCGGACGCTGAATCAGACGGCGCTGCGCGTGACTGCCGTCTCAGAAGTGCTAATCTTCAGGCCGGCTTGCTTCGAGCACGCCGTTTGCCGTGTGCCGCGAGAGAATTTTCGAATCAACGATCGAAGTTGCGCTCTGTCGCCGGACTGAACCAGATTTCGTGGTCGCCCTAGCCACGGCGAACGTGGTAGCCAGGCCTGCCTCGCGGAGAGAGCGTGCTTCAGTCTGGCGAAGTCTCGCATGATCTCGATGTTGGCGAGAGCTGCATGAGTTCCTGCTGCGCAGAGAAGCTCGACGGCATCGCAACCGCCTTGCACCGTTGAGGAGAGCAGCTCGGGTATCAGCACACGAAGTTTCGGTCATGGCCTCGACCGTCGGCGGACTCCGTGGCGGAGTCCGGCGCACGTTCGTACGCTCACGTACCATGACGCGAGCCTTTGCCGTCTCCAGGCGCACTCGACCGGAATAGGCCTTTTTCATCCGGGCACCGCGTGTCGAGGTCCGTTTCATTCCGGCGCAAATTTACCACAGTCAGCACTGCCGCGAGAGTACGAGTCACGCTCAAGACTGCCTGATTCGTGGAGATTCGGATTCCGGGTCGGCGGGGACCGCTACGGCTGACACCGCCGAACTCAACAACTCGCCGAAACTGCTCCAACGTCAGCCCTGCATCGCGCGCGATGCCGGCCATCGTGATCGCATTGACAGGATTGTGCCGTGGAATGCGTCAGTATTCGGCAGACCGTCGCTCAATGGACCACGTGCTTGCCTTGTCGGACGATGCGAAATCCGGCCTTCTGCAGCGCACGGATCGCCGGCCAGTGCGGCACGCCGGGCAGACTTTCGGCATGGCACGAGCTCGCGCGGAGACGGCCGATCAGGCCGCGACTTCGACTTCGCGGATCGTGGCGCCTTTCAGCTCGCCGTCGACGACCGCGAGGTACTCCTCGATTGCCTGCTTGATGTTCTCGAGTGCTTCCGCCTCGGTGGTTCCCTGTGACCAGCACCCGGGGAGCCCCGGAACCGAGACAGCGAATCCTTCTTCCGAGGCGCGGAGTGCGACCTTGTACTTCATGCCGTGCATTGCCCTCTCCCGGAAAATACGACCGCTGGCTGGTCGATTGCAACCATCGACAGGGAATGGGCTCAGAGCGCCTCGTGGCCCGCCGTAATTGCACGGCCGCGGATGGCGCTATGCAGCAGCCGTCTCGACCGTCGACGGCAGTTGGCTCAGCACCAGCTTATCCATCTGTACGCGCTTGCTGGCCTCGTCGATGTCGATGCCCACGAGGCGCCCCGCGGCGTTGTAGTCCAGCACGACGCCTTCGGAGATCTCGCGGCTCTCGACGCTGGGCTCTTCCGAAAGGTCGATATAGAGCGAGTCTGTGTCGGCGAAGTAACTGAGTTTCACGGTTTGAACCCCCGGTCGGGGAAGGCATTCAGGATGGTGACCTTATCGGCCAGCGTGATTACCCGCAAGTAACGGCCGCCGAGCTCCGGGATCGGCGCCCAGAATCGGAAGCGCTGCGCTCCTTGTGGCTCCCACCGCGTTGGGTTCTCCAATACCGCAATGCACCATGTGTTCTGGCCTCTCGGACTAGAAATGAATCTGACCGATCCGACCACCGCTGATCATTTCGGCAACCTCCCGAGCTGCGAGTAAGGGATCCCCGCGGCCTTGAGCAGCGACGGATTCCCGTCGCGCGTGACGATGGCGTGCAGCCGCGTCGTCCTCGCGAGCGCGGCGATGCGCTTCTTCGGGATCGCCTCGACGAACCCGTCCGTGACGATCACCGCGCTGGCGGGCCGCGTCTTCTCGACGTGCGCGATCACGCACTCGAGGCTGGTGCCGCCCGACGTGCCGGCTTTCAGCACGCCGCGCTCGATCACCGCCGGCACCACCTCCGTGCTGAACGCCCAGAACGGCCGGCGGATCCACCGCGACAACCGGCCGAGCAGCGCCACCACCAGCGGCATCTCGGCGTTCATCGAGCCCGAGACGTCGAGGTACACCTGCGCGCGCCCCTCGGGACGCAGGGCCGTGGCGCCCCACTGCGCCTCGGGCAGGAACGGCGACCACGTGGCGCGCAGGAACGCGCGGCGGTCGGAGGTGGAGAGCACGGGCAGCCGCGCGGTCACGGGCACTGGCGCGGACGGCGCGCCGGGCGCGGGCTCGAGGTGCTTGCGAAGGACTTGCAGGGTCCTGGCCTGCCATTCCGCGATGGCCGCGTGCTTAGGCGTGACGAGGAGTTCGTAAGGGTTGGCGCCCGGCCCCGGGTTGCGCCAGATGCCGCCGCCGTTCATTTCCTTGCGGGCACGGTCGAGTGCCTGCTGCAGCGCTTCGGAGAGCGGCGCGTCGTCCTCGTGGTTGCCGAGCAATAAATCGGTGCCAGGCACCGATTTACCAACATCGCTGGCGAGCTGCTCGATGTCGTCGGCGAGGAGCTTGCCTTCATACAGCGCGAACCACGCCTGCCACCACGGCGGCACGGCCTCGGCGCCGGGCCTGCCCTGGCCCAGGCACGCGCCGCGCTCCTAGGGCAGCATCGGCCGCAGCATCTTCAGGAGGCCGGGCGATTTCGCGTAGTAGCGCGCCATCATGCTGGAGTACTTCTCGCCGAGCTGCCGGTGGATGATCGCGTTGATCACCGCGTCCGCCGCCAGGTGACGCGCCGGCGTCGGGCGCGCCGGGCTCGTCGGTGTGCCGCAGCAGCACGTGCAGGAACTCGTGGCACAGCAGCGCCTTGACGTGCTCCTCGGTCTTGCAGTGCTTCGCGACGAACTCGAGGTTGATGAGCAGCCGGGGCCGCGGCTCGTTGGTGACCGCGAGCGTCGGCACCGCGTTCGTGAACTCGACCGACAGGATCCGGAGCACCGCGCGGATCGCGAACGGGTTCTCGTCCATCAGCTCGTGCATCAGGGCACGCACCTGCATCGCGTTCATGCGTAGAACCCCTCGGGTTCGTAGAGCTCGACGCGGCGCGTCAGGCTCGCGCGCGTCCACAGCACGGGGCGCGACGGGTCGTACTGCCATGCGGTGCTTAAGCCCAGCAGCAGCGCCTGCCTGAGGATCGCCTCGTCGTCCGTGCCCTGCCCGACCCGCACGCCCCAGCGCGCGTCCGGCACCACTCGTGCGAGGAGCGGCGACTCCGGGGCCGGGTAGCGCTCGCGGAGCAGCTCCGCGTCGTCGAGGCCGACACGCGCGAGGGACTCGAGCACCACGGAGAGCGGATCCCGATCGCCGAAGTGGAGCGCCGCGCGGATCACCCGCGGCAGGTGGATCCGGGACGCGTCGTCGCGCAGCACGCTCGCGACCACGCGCTCGGTGCGGCGCCGGGACATCGGGCCGCCGCTGTTGGCCCACTGCTCCCGGTCGCGCTGCTTCGCCGCAGCGTACCGAGTCCACTGTTCGTAGGCGTTCACGGCCGTACTCCGGCGGCGGGGCTGGCCTTGCGCAGCAGCTTCACGCACTCGTTGAGCTGCGGCTCGAGCGCGGCCGGCGACGGGAGCGCGATGCCGCGCACCACGCAGGCCGTGAGGAATTGCCGCGCCCGCGCGAGGCGGGTGTCCCTGAGCGGAGCCAGCACCTGGCCGATGCTCGCGATCACCGGGTGGCTGGTGCCTTTCTCGCTCAGCCGCTCCTGCCACGAGAGCTCGCCCTCGGCGTCGAGCAGCGGCACGGCGAGCTTCGCGAGGTCGTTCACGCCCTCGGCGCCGATCGGCAGGCGGCCCTTGAGCGCGGCGGGGTATGTCGCGAACGCAAAGGCCGCGGCGCGGTCGGGGGATTCATTGGCGATGAGCTGCGCGATCGCCTGCGAGCCCTGGTCCGGGTCGCCGCAGTTGTCGATCAGCAGCGAGAGCTTGCGCGGCAGGCTCTGCTCGGCGAGGAACGCGTGGATCCAGGCGCCCTCCTCCTCGCGCGAGGCGTCCCAGCCGGCGCGGTGCGCGGCCGCGACGACCGCGGGATCGACGGACTGCCCCCACGTGGAGTGCGGCAGGCTGCACTCGAGCACGCTCTTGAAGGTGGCGGACGTGGCGCGGCCCGCGACGATGGTCGCTGCGACGAGGCTCCGGGCGAGCAGCCGTGCCCTTCGCGGCGAGATGCGGACGCAGGCTCCGTTCAGCGCGCTCACCACCGTCGTGACGTAGGTGGTGACCTGCTGCGGGCACGCGTTCGCCTGTTCGACGAACTGCGCGCGCCAGTGGCCGACCGCGTCGCACAGCGCGTCGTTGCGCGGCGTGACCATCCCCTCTCCCGAAGGAGCGACGATCGCCTGCTGCTGCGCGTTGGTGAGGTCGCCCCAGTCGGCCGCGGTGACGACGAGTGCAAAGCGGTCCGCGAGCGCGGGGTCGAGCGGCTCGGAGCCCGAGTAGTCCTCCGTGCCGCCCTGGTCCGACGTGCACGGGTTCATCGCGGCCCAGCGATAGCTTCAGTCGCTCGAGCGGCAGGCCCTGCAGCTTGCGCTCGTGCACCAGCGAGAAGAGCCGGTTCTGGTGCTCGGGCTTGCAGCGCGAGATCTCGTCGATGAGCACCGACTCCGCGCCCCACACGGTGGCCGGCGTCTCGAGGAAACGCACGGTGGTGTGCGCCTCGTCGGGATACGGGAAGCCGACGAGGTCGTCGAACGAGATCAGGCTCGCGTTGTAGTGGCGGTGCTCGAGGCCGAGCGCTTCGGAGAGCGTGTTGAGCAGGAAGGTCTTGCCGGTGCCGCTGCGGCCGACGAGCAGCAGCGGGTCCTCGGTGACGAGGGACGCGAGGATCGTGGTCTCGTGGCGGTCGAAGCCGTAGACGCCGAGGTCGGCGAGCCGAAACGGCGCGCGCTGCGGACGGATGCTGGACATGTGTCGCTCCTTCGTTGCCCTGGGATCGGGCCGCATCCGCCGAAATGGCGCGCCACCTTGCCGAGCCTGGCAGGTTGGCCGGAGCACGTGCTCCGTCTTGATGCTGTGGTGATTATACGCGGGGGAGGCTCAGGGGGTGAGCCTGGCCGCGCCATCTCGATTCTCCTGGAGATACGCGGCGGGGAATGGCTACTCGACCACCATGAATCGCCCGGGCTCCATTGTTGGAAGCACTTCCAGGACACGTGGAACCAGTGGCGCCAAGTCGTCGATTCGGTTTGTCGGCGCGCGCAAGACGAGCACGGCAATGGCGAACTGCGGCAGGCTCTGCTGAAACACGAGGCTACGGTCCACAGTCAGCAGACAGTCGAACTCGTGCTGGGCGACCGCAAGTAGCCGGCCGTTCGTCAGGCCTGACCAGCCCGCCTCCACAACCGTGACGACCTCGTGGCCGGTGATGAGACGACCGAGGCGCCTCGGCAGCGATTCATCCAGCAGCAGCTTCACGGCCGGCAGCCTCTCGTGCCATTTCCAGCACGGAGACCGCCTGCTCTCGGGTCACTGACGGGAAGTCCGCCAGGAAATCATCGAGACTGCTGCCGTGCTCGAGGTAGTCGATGAGATTTCGGACGGGCACGCGCGTGCCGGCGAACACGGGTTCGCCGCCCAGGATTTCCGGGCTGGAACGAACGACCGAACGGGGTGTCATGACAAACCTCACCATGGCAGGCAGCCTGCTGCGGGTCGTGGGCGCACGACACCGCAATATGTGCCCAGAGTCAACAAATATGCCATCTGGTGGCTCCGTTGTTGCCTTGGGGTCGGGCCGCATCCGCTGAAATGGCGCGCCACCTTGCCGAGCCTGGCTCAAAGCAAGGCCTGCAGTCCCTTTCGATCCAGCAGGTTGAGCAGCTTCACGGACGGACCACTCGGCCGCTTCTCGCCGATCTCCCACTGCCGAACGGTGGACAGGCTCGTATTGAGGACCGACGCGAGGACGGCCTGGCTGACTCGATAGCGGTCCCGCAGCTCGCGAATGCTCTCGCTCGAGTACACCGGCATCGGATCGAGGCAGAGCGCCTCGTACTGCCGCATCCGCCGCTTGTCTATGAATCCGGCGGAGTGCAGGTCGAGAGCCCCCTCATGTACCGCGTTCAGGATGCGGCTGCCGGAGACATTCCTGCGGTCAGCCGATGATTTCCTCGAGCGCACCATTTTGCGTTTGGGCATCGATTTGCTTCTCGATCAGGCCGTGCTCGATTTCCTGGACTGCCGTCCGCAATGCTGTGTCGGTAAGGCCGGTCCGGAGCGCCCAACGATGGAAGAACCGCGTCTTGAGGATTCTTCGCCGAGGCATACTATATCACTAGGTGTACTAGTTGGAAAACCGCCGGACCGAGAGCCAAGCGTGGCGCTCCCGGCGGGCGAGTTCTAACTCGATTTGTCGGCACTTTTGCGACGAATGGCGCGGGGGAGGCTCAGGGCCTGAGCGTGCCGTGCCCCTCATGGATGATGGGCGCAAGAAGTTCCAGGAATTCGCAATGATTTGACCGTGCGCTGGAATACAGGCCCTGCTGGCATCAACGTCCCAATGTTGCGCAATACGTATCCTATGGGATACGCTGCTGAAGCCGCAGATTCGACAGTCCGGCTCCTTCAGTAAGTGGCTGGGGCGCCTCGACGATCGAACGGCAAAGGCGCGTCTCATTCGGCGCATCGAACGACTGGCCGGTGGCTACGCCGGCGACCATCGGTTTCTGGGCGCGACATCCTGCGCGCGGCAGATGATCGAGCAATTGGACTCCAGGCAATGAACCGACCCAGACGCGCGAAATCCGTACGCACTGTTCCATTCGATGCCGCGGAATTTCTTGCCGACGATGAGACGCAGCTGGCGTACCTGAATGCCGCGCTGGCTGAAGGCAACGCCCAAACCATGGTGGCGGCCCTCGGAACAGTGGCGCGGGCCCGGGGCATGTCGCGAGTTGCAGAGCGTTCTGGCCTTGGTCGCGAGAGCCTGTACAAGGCCCTGAGCGTCAGCGGCAACCCAGCCTTTACGACGATCGTCGGCGTCGCGTCTGCGTTGGGTTACACGTTCGAGATGCGGGCGGCCCCGGCGAAACGGCTTTGATCGAGCGGACCTTGGGGACCGAGTTTCGAAGGTTGGCCGGAGCACGTGCTCCGTCTTGATGCTGTGGTGATTATTCGCGGGGGAGGCTCAGGGGATGAGCCTAGCCGCGTCATCTATGCGGCGCGGCGCTTACGGGGGGTTTCGGTCATCTCAGCCGCCGGGCGGATGGACAAGCGCAGGCCCGCGACCCGGAGAATGGCCAGGAGCGTCGATAGCCTGGGGTTACCCGCCGCGGAAAGGGAGCGGTAGAGACTCTCACGGCTGAGGCCAGCAGCCTCGGCCACTCTCGACATTCCCTGCACTTCGGCAATTCGTCGCAGACCGATCAACAGTTCTCCCGCCGTCTCGGATTCCTCGAGCGTCTGTCGCAGGTACTCCTGCGTCAGCTCCGGATCGCTCGTCAGCGCCATGCGCGCCCATTCGTCGTAAGGGACCGAGGTCGCGCCTCGCGACCTTCGAATCACCGGCTTGCTCGCTTTCTTGACTCTTCCAGCCATTTCCGTGCCCTCTCGATGTCGGCGACCTGCGTTCCCTTGGAGCCCCCGCTGAGGACCAGGTAGAGGCCGGGAGACACCTGTGAGAAATACACCCGGTATCCAGGCCCTGTGTCGAGTCGCAATTCCAGGAGCCCTGCCCCGAGTGAGCGAAAGTCGCCTGGATTCCCGGCTTGCAGTCGATCCAATCGCCGCGCCACCCGCGCCTGTACCGATCGATCCTCCAGACTCCTGAACCAGTCGGCGAATGGCTGGCGTCCGTTCGCGGCCCGGAAGATGCGCAGCTCGACGGGCAGGCGTCGCATGAGTGTAGCTTATAAATCACATGTGGCAATACCCAGGAACGATGCGCCCGAGGCTCAATGGCTTTCAGCAGCGCTTTGTGACGTGATTCGACAGAAATGCCTGCCGAGGTATGGGGTTGCGGTCAACGGATACGCCATGCATCAGCAGGAACGTCTTGCCGGTGCTGCTGCGGCCGAGGAGCAACAGCGGATCTTGGGCGACCGGCGCGGCGAGCCGAAATGGAGCGCCACCTTGCCGAGCCTGGCAGGTTGGCCGGAGCGCATGCTCCGTCTTGATGCTGGTGATTACACGCGGGGGCGGCTCAAGGGGTGAGTCCGCCTTCACGCATTGTGGTGCTACGCCGCCGGGGACACCGAGAGTCGAAGGCCCATCGCCGCAAGCAACGCGCGCAGCGTCCGCAATTCCGGGTTGCCGTTGCTCGACAGCGTTCGATAGAGCGTGGTCGAGTTGAGACCGGCTTGCTGTGCCAGTCCCGTCACGCCGCCGAAAGCTTCCGAAAGCCGGCGCAGCGCCAACATGAGCTCTTCCTGGTCCCCGTCGGCGAGCACCTGGTCGAGATAGGCGGCGGCAAACTTTCGATCACGCCGAAAGCTCTCGACGGTTGCGTCTTCGTGGCTCCGCGAAGCCGGCTTCCTGGTCACTTTGGTTTTCGCCATTCGCGCTCCTTGTAATCGGCCCAATGCGCCACCGCCGCCGCGATATCGGCTGATTGGCTGCCCTTGGACCCTCCGCCGAGCAGCAGAACTCGATCGGCCCCGGGTCTCACAAAATAGACTCGATAGCCCGGCCCGCAATCGATGCGCAGTTCCCAGACGCCGTCGCGGCAGAACCGCTGGTCGCCGGGATTGCCGCCCGCCATTCGATCGACTCGCCGCTGCACTGCCACCCGGCAGCGGAGATCGGCCAGACCATCGAGCCAGCGCTGAAACGGATCCGTGCCCGCCTGCGACCGGTAGTGTTCGATTTCGGTATGCATCTTCGCTTTTAAGCGAATCCGTGTCAAATGTTGCAGCGCGCCCATCTAACGGACACGACCGCTTACATCGAACGACGATGCTCCGAGAAGGAGGCCGATCCAATTCAAGAAAGTGTTGGGTTTGATCAGAAATGACAGCCGGCACGAGGCGGCGTTTCGCCGCGTCCGTAGCTGGACTCACGGGACTTGACCACCGCTTGGCCGGTTGGCGGATCCCGTAATGATCCATCGTGAGACAATCCGCCCTTCGCTCTGCCGTGGGGACTGGCCGTGATCACCTTGTTCCACCATCCGAAGACTCGATCGACACGCTTCATCTTCCTGCTCGAGGAACTCGAGGCGCCCTATCAGCTCCGGCTGGTGACGATGCGCAAATCCGACGGCACCGGAGCCGTGGATCCCGCGAACCCACACCCCCATGGCAAGGTGCCCGCCATTTCGGACGACGGCGTCGTGGTGTTCGAATCACCCGCCATCACCCTGTACCTGACGGACCGCTTCCCGAAGAACCGTCTCGGACCGCTGGTCGGCGAGCCGGAGCGCGGCGCCTATCTCTCGTGGCTCGCCTATTACACCGGCGTGCTCGAACCGGCGTTCATGTCGAAGTTCATGAACGTGGACGTGCCTCGCGGCACGGCCGGCTGGGTTCCCGTGGATGAAGCCATGGCGGCGGTCACCCGGCTCCTGTCGGCGGGACCCTACATCCTGGGAGAGCGCTTCAGCGGGGCCGACGTTCTCTACGGCACGACGTTCGCGATGTTCGGGCAGAGCCCCATGATGCCGAAATCCGCGGTCATCGATGACTACGTGCAGCGGGTCGTGTCGCGCCCGGCCTTTGCGCGCGCCCAGGCACGCGACGCGGGCGGCTAAGCACGCACCCGCTGCCGATCGATCCAGGCAGCGACGGCCGCAAACGCGACATAGGCCACGCGGGAGCTTTTCTACGTCTCGCCGATCGACACGCTCATCATGCCGATCGATCCGAGTTCGATGCCGTCGGTGAGGAACGCCAGGCGGTCATCGGGCCGCTGCAGGGCAATCACGTACAGCAGTGGCAGGTAGTGCTCGGGCGTCGGAATGCTCATTGCACCGTCCTCGCCGAGACGCGCTCATGCCGGCGAGCGACGCGTGGTCGTTCGCGAGCAGCCGCGCACGCACGTCGTCATTGAATCGAGTGGCCCACGGCCACGGCTCGGCCCCCTCCTCCCACCGGATCATCCCGAGGTTGTGGACGACGTTGCCGCTGCCCACGACCAGCACGCCTTCCTCGCGCAACGGCGCCAGGTGCCGGGCCAGTTCGTAGTGATACGCGAGCGGCTTGGTGCCGTCGATGGCGAGTTGCACGACCGGAACGTCCGCCTTCGGGAAGACGTGCTTCAGCACCGACCAGGTTCCGTGGTCCAGGCCCCACTCGGTCGTGTCCTCGACGACGACCGTGGGCGCCAGCAGCCCACGGACGCGGGTCGCCAGCGCGGGATCCCCGGGCGCCGGGTACTCGACCTCGTACAGCGCCTTCGGGAACCCGCCGAAATCGTAAATCGTCTTCGGCTGCTCCATGGCGGTGACCGCCGTGCCGCGGATGTACCAGTGCGCCGATACGCAGAGGATGGCGCGGGGCCGAGGGACGCGCTCGCCAAACTGCGCCCACGCCAGCGTATGGCGATTGCTGTCCAGGGTATTCATCGGGCTGCCGTGTCCGAAGAACGCGGCGGGCATTCGATCACTCATGCTGAATCCCCCTTTCTGCCGGCCCGCCCGAGGTGAGCTCGCGGCCGCTCAGTAGTCCGTGTACTTCCTGCTGCTCCCCCGCGCCTTCTCGACCGGGTATTTCCGCGCGTTCACCTCGAGCTTGTCCCGGGCCGCCGCAACCAGGTCCACCTCCAGCTTGTCCGCCAGCCGGATGAGATAAAGCAGCACGTCCGCCAACTCCTCGCGCACCATCC
Organism: uncultured Gammaproteobacteria bacterium; assembly: GCA_963726665.1. GTDB lineage: Bacteria > Pseudomonadota > Gammaproteobacteria > Steroidobacterales > Steroidobacteraceae > RPQJ01. Next base: position 22,490 of record CAVSDW010000024.1, read on the forward strand.
CGTGCTTCCCGGGTGGCAACTCGGCCGCCGATCCGTCCTTCAGCCACTGGAAGTGCTCGAGCAGCTCTGCGGCTTCAACCGTCAACGCCGTGGCCAGGTTCTTCGGCGAGTGAAACTGGTCCCAGTCCCGATCGAGTGCGAACTGGCGGAGCGCGTCGCGGAGGCCTTCGAGTGTGCCCGCAGCGTCACCAGGATCGATATTGCTCATTGGCTACTCCGCGTTGCCAGGGATCCTTGCCAGGACCGGAGCCGCTGGACCCGAGGCACGAGTTTCGCACGTTGCAGGCGCCAGCGATCGCCACGCGGTGCCGGACGCCGATGACGCCGTCCGTTCGTGCGTCCAGCGCAATCCGGGCCCGGCACCGGCCGGCTCGCTTAGACTTGCAGGGCGGAACCCTTGCTGCCCTGCAACCACTCTCGACACCAAGCGGAGGACGGTGATGACCGACAAACCCAACCGGGGTTCGCGCTGGCGACTCATGCGCGATGTCGTGGTGTTCCAGATCAAGCTGGGAATGGAGGCGGTGCTGGACATCACGCTCATCCCGGTATCGCTCGCGGCGGCTGGGCTGGACCTGGTGCTGGGCAACTGGCGACAACCACGATGGTTCCACGCCGTGCTTCGGTTCGGCGAGCGTTGCGAACACTGGATCGACCTGTGGCGCATCGCCACACCCGGCATGGACGCGCCTCAATCGGACGCCGATGCGGTCATGCGCAGCATCGAGACCCTGGTCCGCAACCCGCGCACTGGGCCGGAAAAGGTGCGAGAGCTCAGGCGCTGGGCCGCAACGAAACTTGCGCCGGGCGGTGACGGCGATCTGAAACCTCCCGACCGTCGCAGCGATCTTCCGGGCTGAGCCTGGCTGGGAGAGGGGTTGCCAGACCCCGACCTCGGCCTACGACACCGGATCGATGGGCGTGATCCGTCCCACGCGCGACTCGAGCAGGCTGGCGACCTCCAGGCACAGGTCCTCGCGCCACCGTTCGGCGTAGACCTGCACGCCGGTCGGCAGTCCATCGGCAACACCCATCGGCAGCGCCACCGACGGTATGCCCAGCAGGTTGCCCGGAGTGATGAACTGCAATCGCTTGAGTGTCGTCTCGGCCCCGCTTTCAGGGTCGAGGTCCGCGTCGTGCAGGAACGGCAGGTCTGCCCAGGTCGGCCCGACGATGACCGGGTATTGCTGGAAGAACGCTGACCACGCAACCGCGAGCCGGTCCCGTTCCGTATAGATCTCCGTGATGGTCTTGGTGGCGGGATCGAACGTTCGCAACAGGCTGTGCAGCAGACCGATCGCGCTTTCGCTCATGACGGGCGCCAGGAGCGGCAATAGATGCTGGACGTCTGCGTTGAGCACATGGGCCCAGATCTCGTTGACGCGCGCGAGCTCGGGCGGTGTCACCTCTTCCACTTGCCAGCCCGCCGCCTCGAGCAACTGGCCTGCCTTGCGGATCGCCGCAAGGGTGGATTCCGGCAACGTGGAAAACGGCATCTTCGTGACGATGGCCGCTCTCCTGGCCACGGCGGGACCCTCCAGCGCGGCGGGCACGGAGAACGGATCCCCTGGATGCCAGCCCGCCAGGAGTCGATAAGCGATCCGAAGATCGGTCACCGACCTTGCCATCGGTCCTTCGACGCACATCACCCGAAACGAAATCGGCTGCGCGGCGGACGGAATGGACAACACCATCGGAATCCTGCCCACCGTCGACTTGAGCGCCGTGATCCCGCAGCAGTAGGCGGGGTTGCGCAGCGACCCTCCGATGTCGTTGCCGAGGCCGATCGGCGACATGCCGGTGGCGAGCGCCGCGCCCTCCCCACCGCTCGAACCGCCCGCGGTCCGGGTGAGGTCCCACGGATTGTTGGTCCGGCCGCGCAACGGGTTGTCCGTCGTGATGCGCAGCCCCATCTCGGGAAGATTGGTGCGGCCGAGCGGAATCGCACCGGCAGCCTTCATCCTCGCGACCGTGGGCGCATCCACGGCCGGCATGGCGGCCGCGAACACCGGCAGGCCCTGGGTCGTCGCCGACCCCGTGCAGTCGATGTTCTCCTTGATCGTGAACGGCACGCCGTGCAACGGCCCGGTGGGCGCGGTCGCGTCTGCCCGGTCCGCCGCCTGGAGTGCGGATTCGGCCAGCGTGACCGTCACCGCATTGACCTTGCCGTTCACGGCGGCAATGCGGTCGAGGTGACTCTGGACGACTTCGCGGCTCGAGACCTGCTTGCCGCGAATCAGCTCTGCCAGTTCATGCGCGCACTTGCGCCACAATTCTGCTGACACCTTGCGACCCTCAGGTCTTCGCGTACCAGGCCCGGACGCCGGCGTGGTCGCGCACCGCGTCGTGCACACCGATGAGCCTGGGGTAATCGGCAAAGATCGTCGCGGGAACGTGGTCGACCTTGCCGCCGCTGAACCAACGCACGGCCATGTGGATCTTGAGGTCCACGACGTGGATCTTCTCACCGCCGAAGAACGGTCCCGCAGTGATGTTTCTCTCCGCGGCCCGGGCCCAGGCGGGCAGGAACCCCGCGACCAGCGCCTCGCGCGCGGCCTTCTTCTCGGCGTCACCCATGCGGAGCGTGGGCCCGACCACCGCGCGCAGATCCTCCACGTGCTGCATCATTCCTTCGTGGCGGGCGGCCTCGAAGTCGTCGGCCGGGTGCAGTCCATGGCGACGTCCGATCAGCACCAGGATCGCGTTGGAGTGTGCGAGCGGCGGGCGTCCGGGCAGCTCCAGTACTGGCACGCTGCCGTAAGGCGTCTGTTCCTTCATGCGCCGGCCAGTCGGCAGGCTTGATGCGCACGTCCTCGAAGTCGACGCCCGCGAGATGCAGGGCGAGGCGACACTCTTCCCCGCGACTCACGGGGGCATCGAAGTAGATCAGCTTGGGTTTGCTCATGGTGCCAAAAGCATATCACCGCCGGAGGACGCATCGTCTCCCGGGGTCTCGGCCTGCCCACCCCCAGCGATGCGCCGCCGCGGCGGCGCAGGCCACGGCCACCACCTGCCCGATCACGACGCTAGCGGTCTTTCCGATTCCACCACTTCTCCGGATTCTTGTCGTCCCCGCCGGTATTGCGTGTTCGCCACGCCTCATGAATGTAGACGACGGGTTCCTCGTAGCTGTGAACCGTGTGAATGGCGTCCAGGGCCTTCTTCAACACCTCGAGGTCGCGCGGCACGGAAAAGCTGACGTTGGTCGTCGGGTCTCGCCCTGCACTCGCTTGCTGGCCCGCCTTCGACCCCTCGAGCGGCCGGAACTGCTCAAGCCCCGGAGCATCGATGAACGCCACCTGGTCGTACTTGCCGTACTCGAGCTTGACGGCCTCGGCAACAGCGTGCAGGACCTTGTCGACCTCGGCGTTCGGCACGTGACACTCCACGTAATACGCGGGCTCGACACGATACGTTGCGCCGACGATCTGCTCGGGCGATGCAGGCGGCTCTGACGCGTGTGCCGGGCCCACGCAGGTGCCGAGCAGTGCGAACGCAGTGACCACCCTCCGATTCCACATGTTCATGATTTCCCCCGCAGCGTGTGTTCCAACGAACGATTCTTCAACCACCCCAGCATCCGCATCGGCAAGCCCTTCCGATCTCGAGCAGCGGAATGCCCCGGAATCCAGGCTTTACCAGAGACGCACCGCCGAGCGCACACAGGCGTCGGAGCGACGCCTCAGTCGCCGCGCCGGACCGGCACAACTGACTTCAATTCTGCGTCGCGCGCCGAATCGGCTGGAACATCCGTCGATAAACCAGCGGCGTCAACCCGGTGCGTCGATTGAACAGCCGCCGGAAGAACGATGCGTCCTGGTAGCCGACGTCAGCGCTGATCTGGTCCGCGGCGCGCTTCGACGACTCGAGCAGCCGCTTCGCTTCCTCGATACGCAGGTTCTGCAGGTAGTCCATCAGGGTGATTCCGGTCGCAGCCTTGAATCGGCGCTTCAAGGTGCGCTCGGCGAGTCCCGATTGGTCAACGACGCGCGCGACGGCGTGGCTCTCGCGGAAGTGCTTCGCGAGCCAGGCCTCGCAGTCGCGCACGGCGGAATCCGCATGCCGCTCGGGCCTGACCAGCGGTCGATAGGGTAACTGCCCTTCTTCGTGTGTCTTCAGCAGGTACACCTTGGCTATGCGCAGCGCCTCGGCACGGCCGACATGCCTTGAAACGATGTGCAAGGCCAGGTCCTGCCAGGACGTGGCGCCACCCGCCGTGACGAGTCGCCCCGTTGCGTCGGCGAAGCACAGGTTTGCTTCAGGTCGAAATCGGATCTGCGGGTAGCGGCGCTCGAACAACTGCTGGTATCCCCAATGCGATGTCGCTTCGCGGCCGTCGAGCAGCCCGGTTTCCGCAAGCAGCAGCGCGCCCGAACACACCGAATAGACATACGCACCCTGCTCGTAGCGCTCGCGGATCCACGCCGCCACGCTTGCGTAGCGGCCACCCAGGTGCTCATCCGGTCCGAGCCACAGTTCCGGGATCACGATGATGTCCGCGGGCGGGCGGGCCCGGATCGACACGGCTGGCGAGACCGGGATGCCATGACCGCACCGGAACCCACGTGTGCTCAGCGCGGCAATCTGCACGTGAAGTGGCTGCGACTGCGCCCGTCCTCTCGAAGCAGCATCTGCCAGATGCTCCCCGTCGACGTCAGCACGTCGACCAGGCCGTATAGAGCGGATCCCGCAGTCTGCGGAAGCGCCAGCACCAGTGTTTCGAGCGGCGGTTTCGGCCTGGCTGCGCCCATGTGCAAAGGATGGCACGAACGAACCGAAATTGGCAAGAACGCAGCTTACGTGAGACGACCCCGATTCCCTATCGTGGCGCCGTGTTCAACCACGCAGTCCAGGAGAACTCACATGACCGCGAAGACAGTCCCTCAGCCATCAGCGACCGTCGTCAATGGATTCGACACTCAGGCGATCGGGCAGATCGTCGGCGCACTGTCGAACGACAGGTCGCTGGCGAAGTTCCAGTTCCGGGCCAGCAACCAGTGGATCGGCGCCGGGGAGAACCACTCGTCCATCCAGGGGTTCTTTGGCGCCGGCGCGGAGGATCGATCGCGTCGCCAGCCGTTCAAGGTCGTAAATGGCGAGCCGCCGCTGCTGCTCGGCAACAATGAAGGCCCGAATCCCGGGGAGTACCTGCTGCATGCCCTGGCCGGATGCGTCACCACGACGACCGTGCTGCATGCCGCAGCCCGCGGCATCCACGTCAAATCGATCTCCACCGAGCTCAGCGGGGACATCGACCTGCAGGGCTTGCTCGATCTGGATCCGTCGGTCGCGCCGGGTTACCAGCAGATCACCATGAAGATGGACATCGAAGCCGATTGCGCCGACGAAACGCTCGATGAACTCCTGGAGTTCGTCTACGGCCATTCGCCGGTGTGCGACACCCTGCGCCGGCCGGTGCCGGTGACAATCGAGCGGGTGCGACGACGTTGAAGAGTCCGGGCCACCGGTCGCCAGGACCGGTGGCCCAGCCCGCACACCGTGCATCGCCGTACCTTGCCCGGCTCCTCGTGGCCGGCCCCAAGTCCCGTCACGCGCGCTGGTGGCGAACGACGTTGAACCCTTCTTGTTCCGACGGTGCCTGGAAGTACGCCGTGATCGCCTCGAACTCGGCATCCGTGGTCCAGGCCGAGCCGGCCGGCTGCGCGGCGCTTCGCTCTCGCAACTGGCGCTTGCAGAGCTCATCCGGTGCATCGATGAAATGCAGTTCGTGCCCGACGTGCGCAGCGTCGATCAGCTCCCGAAACCATTGTCGTTGCGTCCGCGTGTTCCCCGGAAAGTCGAGCACGACGGAGACGCCCTGGCTCAGCAGTGCGCGGATGTGCGGTGACAGCGCCTGTCTCACCCTGGTCGAGTACTCGACGAAGTCCGGGATGCTCTGGACCTGGCCCGGATACAGCGCCTCGAGGAAATCGTCGAGCACCAGCAGCACGGCCCACTTCGTCCTCGCCAGCTCCTGCGCATACGTCGACTTCCCGGCGGCCATCTTTCCGCACAGCAAGTAAAGCATCGCCCGGTCGTCTGTCCGGCGTCGCGCGTCACTCACTCCGCGCACCTCGCTCCGATCAGGCCACCGTGCTGGCGTCCCGCGCCAGCACCACGCGCGCAAGCAGATATGCGGCTTCAACGAGGTTCAGCACCAGCGCGGTGACGTAAAACGCCGCGTCTAGCGCCGGAATCACGCTCAACAACGCGAGCACCAGCGACACCTGGAGCGGCAGTTCGAGAACAAGCCAGAACAGAGTCTGCTGCACCGGGTGTTCCCGCGTATCTGTGCGAATCCAGTCGCGGCCTTCAGGATGGCGCAATTGAACGACAATTCCCACCCAAGCGGCGAGCAGGAAGCCGGCGCTCGCCCAGCCCCATAGGGCGCGATCCAGGACACCAAAACGCGCGAGTCCAACGGGCAACAATGCCGCGGTGAGTACCACGAGCCCGGTCAGGACGACTGCGCGAAGCTCAACACGCGCAGCCAGCGACTGATCTTTCGCCGCGCTGATCAGCGCACCGAAACCAACGAACACGCCTGCGATTTCCGCGATCGACAGGAACAGGTGGAGATCGTCGTGACCCACTGCTGCCGTCCTCCAGGCCCGGCCATCGTCTGCGGCCGTTGGCGCCGACTAAATCACTCTTCGATCGCCCGGTCAAATTGTCGCCAGCACTCCCTGACCACCCGAACACATCGAGCCGAGTAGAGGATGCGGCCCGACCCTCACACCAGCCCTTCCCGGTAACCCACGTCGATCCGCTGGCCAAACTCAACGCCCATTTCCTTGAAGTGAGCCACCTGGGTCATGGAGTGCTACCCGGCCCCCAGGTATCGCGCCACCGCAGACGTCCAGACACGCAGACGCCCGCGTTGCTGCGGGCGTCTACGGACCTCCTCTCGCTGTGATCCGGAGCTAACGAACGATCACGGTGTACTCGACCGAGAACTGAAAATCTCCACCGAAGAGCGCCTGTACAGGGGCTCCCGTTGCGAGAGCACTGATCTCGACGATATGGTGGCCCTTCGTCAGGGGGGTCAGGACCGCGCCGACAGTGATGTACCCGTTCGCCCCGTCCGGCAGTGGCGACGCAAAGTTCGCGCCCATCACGTAACCAGGCCCCAGCGGCGTGACCTGCCCGTCGACGGTGATGTTCGTGTACACGACACCGAACTCCTGCTGGGAATACCAGTAATTCAGGAGCGCCGCCCGATCCGTGAGGTCCACGGGGAAGTTGCCGATGACCGGGGGTGAGTTGTCGTTATAGAGGACCGGCACGTACAGCATCGTGCCCGGACGGACATAGAAAGGCGGATTGTCACCCCTCCAGACGAGCATCTGGAACGGTATCTTCGGCGGGGCACCCGAATGGTCCGTCACGTTGTATGCGGCCGTCGCCTTGGCGAGCTTCAATGAGTGAATAGCCCTTGGGCTGGGCCGCGGCGGGCAAGACGCTACCCCCGCCCATGGGCGCGGCAACCGACTTCCTGGCAGTGTCCGGAACCCCGGCACCCGCGGTGTACGACGTCGTGACGCCGAGCACCGCAATGGCGAACAACGCAAAAAGCAACTTCCTCATGACTCCCTCCTCGCAACCATCCTGGTTGCGTTCAGTGATCCGGCGACCCACGGTGTCCTTCGTGGTCTTTCGCGGAGGGCAACCGGCAGAGCGCCGGTGATGCTGGTTATTTTCGCCCGTTTACGACCTCTCACAATTCGCAGAAATCGCTAGGCGTGCGTGGACTGAGTCCACGACTCACTCGTAATTGGCTGCGGTGACGACTCGCATGGTCCGGGACTGCATGGTGCGGTCGAGAAGCCGCGGATTTCGGCCGATTCACACCGTTTACGGCACTAATCTGTTTCCCGCTTGTCCTACTACGACAAGCGCGTCTCGTGTTACGAGGCCTCACCTAACCCACTGAACAGGAATGGGCTTCTTGAATTGAAGCCCGACAGGCCTGACATCTGCGACCGCGATTGGCCGGCATCCGGTATAAAGAGTTCCCGGCGCTCGACCGGGACCTGAAGGTCCGGCGCCGACCGCCACCTCACCAACCATCGACTGTGCTCTACGGAGAAGGAATGCCTGGAACCCCGACACCATTGAGAGCGCTGCTGTGGATCGCGGCGAGCATTGCGTTTGCCGGCCCGGCGGCGGCCTTTGCGCCCGCCCCGGACTGCCAGTCCGCCGGCGCGGGCATCCCGCAGTCGGTGGCGGGCGGCATCAGCGGACGCGAGTTTGCGCGGCGGGTCGCGGGCCTCGAGGGAGCTGCGCGGGATGCGGAAATTCGCACGGAACTGTTTGCCGGCCATCTGCCGCAGAGCCTGCGTCACCTGGCACCCGTGACCCTGAGCGGACGCTCCGCCGCGGGCGTGCCGGTCGACATCACCTTCTGCGTCATGCCCGATTACCTGGCAGTCGGCTCCGACGAGGATTCGCTGCTGGTGCCCATGGGCCTGCCGACCGCGCTGCAGGTGGCCGCAGGCTACGGCTTCGTGCTGCCGACACCTCGCATGGTTGACGCCATCTACGAGGCGGCCACGGTGAAGCTTGCGCCCGCGCCCCTCCCGGCCGGTGACCGCATGCGAACGACGGACTACGTCGTCCGGCACAACCTCATGATTGCCGAGCAGCGCGCGGCGCGGCACGCATCGCCGGGCGCATTGACCGCCGGCGACAAGAAGGACCTGGTGCTCACGGACCGGCTGCTGCGCGCGCCCGGCCACGTCGCCATCTACGGGTGGCACCGCGGGTCGCACGACCCGATCCAGCCGCTCAGCACCGTGCATGGCGCCGGCTATGCCGACTACAGCCATGGCGTGCGGCTCGTGAGCCGCACGGTCTATGTGAACGGCGCGAGCCGCTCGTTCGACGCCGTGCTCGCCGACCCCGAGCTGTCCGGCCTCCTCGTCAGACAATGAAAGACCCGTCGACTTCGATGCTCAGGGTCTCGTGAGCGTCTTGCAGCAGCGAAAGCCCAGGTGATAGTTCGCGTGGCTGTGCGGGTCCATGACCCGGCTGCCATGCCAGTACGGCGCCCGCCAGCGACACCAGTCCTCGTGCGCGCGGTACGTGTCGAAGATGAACCAGCTGCCCTTCATCTCCGTGTAGCCGAGCGTCGTGCTGCCCAGGCTCGACATCTGCGAAGGATCGAGCGGCAGGTTCATGTGCTCGGCCGCATTGCCGTTCAGGTCGTACACGCCGAGCGGGCTGTGGCAGTCGGGGAAACTTCCGTCGGGATAGGTGTTTGAACCGCACTGGTTCCAGCCGCCGCCCTGGCAGCCGGGCGTCTTCGAGCTGCCCGCCGCGCACACGCCGCGCTGGTACTCCGGTCCGTAGCTCCAGCGCTTGCTCGAAGCGTCGGCGCGGTTGTGCGCCCCGCGCATGCGCTCGACGGCGACGTTCGGGCTCACGCCGGCGGCAAGATCGAACCGGTAGTCCGGCGGCTCGAGGCGACCCTGGCATGCGCCTTCCCATTCGTGCGCGTCGCACAGGCGCTTGCCCTCCGCCGCGCAGAGTTCGGCCGCCTCGCGCGCCTTGACCCACACGACCGGGTACTCGCAGGGAATGTCGGGGAATTCGAACTGGTCGATGCACGCTTGCGCCTGCTCCGCCGTTGCGTGCGCCGGGTCGTACAGCGGCGCCATGTACTTGCCGCCGCAGATCCGCTCGAACTGCGGGTTCGCGTAGTCGATGCGCCTGCGCTCGAGGTTCTCGCGGCACTGCGTCGGCGTCATCGGGTGCTGCACGATCGCCGGATTGCCCTGGCCCATCGCGAAGGAGCCGGCAAAAATCGCCCGGATGCGGCTCATCTGCTCGGTGCTCAGGCCGTGAACGGCCTGCATTTCCTGCAGCAGCGCCTCGCGCCGATCTGCGGGGCGGTCCTCTGCGAGGCAGGTGGCACCCGCGATCGCGAGGCAGGCCACCCACGGGAACAGCGTGGTCCGGCGCGTCATTGGTTCGTTCGCCTGGTGAGGTAGAAGAAGTCCCGATCGTCCGGGAAGCCCAGGAATCGCGGCGCGAGTTCGCCGCGCGCGCTGCGGTCGAGCACGCTCATGCCGTCGATGAGATGCTCGACCGTCCGCTGCTTCTGCCGGGACACGTAGACGGCGAGATACGTGTGCTCCAGGGCGTTCATGTCCATGTGCATCGCGTAGCGGCAGCGATAGGCCTGGAACACGCGCGCCATGGCCGACGGGGTCGCCGCGGAAAAGTAGCCGTAGATGAGAAAGCGCCGCGTGCCCGTCTCCTGCAGGCAGACCCCGGCGCGGAGCGTGCGCAGGTCCTCGGTCGCCGAGCCCGACCAGTTGCCCTCGCCCCAGCGGTTGACGAGCGGGCCGGGCACGCCGGTACCGCTGCGTGCGTCGTACTCCACCAGCGGCACGCCGTTCTGTCGCGCGTCGCGGATGTTCGCCATGCTGCCGCTGTCGCCCTGGGTCCACGTACCCACCTGCACCTCGCCCGACACCGTCGTGAACACGGTTGCGAGGCCCGGTTGCAGCTTGCTGAACACCACGCCCTGCTCGACGAAGCCGTAGTGGCTGCCGTGGTTCTGCCGCGCCAGCGCACCATAGCGAAATGCGCCGTGCTCGCGCTTGAAGCCGCCGGTGAATGCCGCCACGGTACGCGTCGTATCTTCCGGGCTCACCATGCCAGTGATGGCGAGCGGCGCCGCGCGGCCGATGCCATCCGGTCCCGGCAGCGCGGGATCAATCGACTCCGGCGGCGGGCGCAGCGACCAGCCGAGACGCGGGTGCTCGGTGCCGAGCGAAAAGTGCAGGTCGAACTTGCCGAGATCGAAGGCCACCAGGTAGACGAGCGCCTTCGACTCCGTCGGGTCGAGTCGATTGACACTGCGCTCATGCCCGTCCTGCAGGCCACGGGCGATGACCCCGGGCATGACGACGCTCAGGTAGACATCCGGCAGGCTGCGCAGCCCGTACCACTGGCCGAGCAGCAATGCCCGATCGGCAGAGTCGACGTCGAGCCCCAGGTCCGAGGGGATGACTGCACGATCCACGCTGGCCGGGTCGATGATCGCACTCGACGGCGCGGACGCCGGCGCGGTCCCGGTGCGGGTCATCACCCGGGGCTCCCCTTGCTCCAGGAACGCGTCGCGATAGAGCTCCTTCTTGACCAGCGTGACGATCTTTTCACCTCCCCAGACGCTGTCGCGCAGAAAGTCCGTGACCTTCTCCAATGAGCTGGCCCGGCCGACGGTCTGGTTGCGGACGTAGAGGCGCCCATCGCAGATCGGCGCGTACGGGAGCCCCGATGCGCGCGCCAGGCCGAGCGCGCCCGGCCGACCCGTCCGCGCCGGCGAGCGGCAGCGTGCAAGGGGGCGATCGGTCGCCGAAATCGATCTCCACGAATCCCCGCGGCCCCGCGCGCAATGCAAGCGCGCGCTCTGTACGCGCGTTCTCCAGGTGATAGACCTCCCGTGGCCGGGTCGCGCCCCAATCCAGGGCCAGCAGGAACCACGCGTTGACGTGCGGATTGAGGTTGGTCAGCGTCGCGTCGCCCGCGACGTTGTCCGCGCGCTGGACCGGCACGCGCATCTCGGTCCGGAACGCCTGCAGGTCAACGATCGTCATCGGTGCCGGCGGCGGTCGTGTCGCTTGCTCGCCCGGCGCGGCAGCGGCCGTGCCGGCGACGGTGGCGAGCAGCAGGACGTGCGTCAGCACGACCCAGGCGAGGCGAGTCACGGGATGATTCACACCGCGAGCCATGCGCAGATTCCCATCAGCACGATGAGCACCCGGCTGCGGCTGTCGCGCAGCGCGAACAGCACGGGGTCCTCGGGCATGTGGCCGCGATTCGCGACCAGCCACAGATAGCTGATCCAGTAGAGCAGCAGCACGGCGGTGAGCCCGATGAACGACGGCTGGCCGTACAGGCGGCTCGGCGTGCGGCCACTCGTCAGGTACATGGCCAGCACGAGGACGGCGAGGTAACCACTCGCGATGCCGAGCGTGGCCACGAGCGGCAGGTCGACCGCTTCATACCCACGCGCGTGCGCGGATGGTCCCTGCCGGTCGCGGTTGTGGGTGAGCTCCGCATACCTTTTTATCAACGCCAGGCTGTAGAAGAGGAACAGGCACAGTGCAATCAGCCACGTCGATGGCAGGATCGAGACGGCCATTGCCCCGGCGGCAACGCGCGCTGAATAGCCGGCCGCGAGCAGCACGGCGTCCAGCAGGACCACGTGCTTCAGCCGCATCGAGTAAGCGATCATCAGCAGCACATAGGCGGCGAGCACGCCGGAAAACGCGCGGCCCAGTTGCGCCGCGATGAACGCGGATCCCAGCCACATCACCGCGATCACCGCGAACGCGGCCGTGCGACTCATCTCTCCGGAGGCAAGCGGGCGCCTGCGCTTGGATGGGTGGCCGCGGTCCGCCTCGAGGTCGCACAGGTCGTTCAGCACGTACTGCCCGGATGCGCACATGCTGAAGGCGGCAAACGCCATCGCGACGCGCACGAGCAGGGCCAGGTCACCGAGCTGGTGCGCAGCGGCCAGCGGAACGATGACGAGGGCGTTCTTGACCCAGTGCCGCGGACGCAGCGCCAGCCACCATGCCGGGAGCCGGCTGCGGCGTCGCGGCGCTGGGATCTTGACGGTGTCGTGCACGGCGGATCACGTCCCTAGAAGAACGCCTTGGCGACCGACAGCAACCCCTTCTTCCACGGGACCCGGTGCGTCACTCCCGTTTCGTTGCCAAGTTCATGGCGGTGCGCCACGTACCAGTCGTAGTTGCGGACCAGGGCCTGCGCACTCGAGTAGCGCGGCCGGAACCCGATCTGCCGCTCGATCCGCTCGATGGACACGAAGCTTTCCTTCGCGGCCGTGTCGTAGATCCACGGATACAACGGCGACAGGCGCAAAGCTGCGAGCAGCCGAAGCATCGCGATCGCGGGCCCGGCGGGCAGGCTGACTGCGTGCCGACCGTGGCCCGCGCGGTCGAGCACCGCCTGGACGTTCTCGCGCATCGTTCCAAAGTCCCGGGCGCCGACGTTGAACACGTCGTCGACCCGATCCCGCGGGCCGCTCGCGCACAGCTCGATGGCCTGGCAGAGGTCCTCGACGTCCAGCAGCTGGTAGCGGTTCTGGCCGCCACCGAGCACCGGGAAATTGTGTCCCGTGTACGCCCAGTCATAGAGGAGTTCGAACACGCCGAGACGTTCGGGGCCGACGAAGCTCTTGGGCCGCAGGACGCTCGTGCAAAGGCCCTTGCCGCGGAATTCGTCGCACAGCGCCTCCGCGGCGATCTTGGCCTCGCCGTACGGACCCACGCCCACGACCCGGTCCGTCTCGAACAGCGGATGATGGTCCGGTATGCCGTAGACGGCGGTGGAGGACGTGAAGATGAAGCGCTCCACCCCGGCGCGCAACGCCTGTTCGAGAACGCAGCGCGTGCCGCGAATCCCCGTGGACCGGATCTCCTCGGCCGGCGCCAGCGGCAGCGCCGCAGCCGCATGCACCACGACATCGACGCCCGCGCTGGCGCGCTCGACGGCTCCGGCATCCCGCACGTCGCCGTCGATGACCTCGACGCGCGCCCGCTCCGGATATGTGAACGGTGCAATGTCGAGCGTTCGCACGTAACAGCCGCGTTCGAGAAGGTATCGGCAAAGGTTGATGCCGAGGAACCCGGCTCCACCGGTGACCAGATAGCGTCGCGAAGTCATGTGCGGACGTCGAGTTGGCGATCTGACAGCAGGACAGCCCCGGTGCAACCGGGTGCCAGGACAGCATGACGCGCTGCACTGCGGCAGACATCGGGACAAGCCCGTACCGGGCCGCTCCGCAGGTTTGACGCTGCCCGTTGAGCGCGTGCACACTCCCTCGGACGCCCGCCGCAAATCGGCCGGCTCACACCCAACATGGATTCGCTCACACACATCGCCCTCGGCGCGGCCGTTGGCACGGCAGTCCTCGGCCGCAGGGTCGGGCCGCGCGCGGCCCTTTGGGGCGCGATCTGCAGCACGCTGCCGGATCTCGACGTCTTCGTCGCTCACAGCGACCCGTTGCTCGATTTCACATTACACCGCGCTCACAGCCACTCGCTGTTCTGGCTGACCGCGGTATCGCCCGTCGTCGCATGGCTGATCGCCCGGCTCGAACGCCGCGGGGGCGCACCCTTCCGTCAGTGGCTCCTGCTCGCATGGCTGGCGCTGATCGCACATCCGCTGCTGGACGCGTTCACCGTGTATGGCACGCAGTTGCTGCTGCCCTTCTCCGACTATCCGGTGGGGGTCGGGAGCATATTCATCGTCGACCCGCTGTACACGTTGCCGCTGATCGTGGGCACGGCGGCGGCCCTGTGGCTGCGGGTGCGTGACCCGGCGCGGGCCGGCCGCTGGAACGCTGTGGGCCTCGTCGCGAGCACGCTGTACCTCGGCTGGACCGTCGCGGCGCAGTCGCACATCGAGGGGATCGTGAATCGAACCGTGGCGTCATCGGCGCAGGCCGACAGACGCGTGCTGGTGACGCCCACGCCGTTCAACAGCCTGCTGTGGCGCGCGGTCGTCATGGATAAGGACGGCTACGACGAGGGTTATTACTCCCTGCTCGACGACGTTCCCACCGTCGCCTTCGAGCACCACTCGAGCAACCGAAGCTTGCTGGATTCCCTCCAGGCAGACTGGAGCGTGCAGCGCCTGGCGTGGTTCACAAAGGGCTTCTATTCGGTGAGCGAGAGTGGCGCCCGGCCTGCGCGTGGCGAAGGGCTCCGTGAGTTCGGTCCGCCAATTGCTCGGGGTCGTCGATACGGCCGCGGCTGCCGGTGCTCCGGGCAACGCGAGGGCCGGTGGTCGTGATGACCGATCTGCGGATGGGTCAGACGCCGTGGTTCGTCTACAGCTTCGTCGTGGCCGAGCGTGATGGACGACGCATCCTGCCCGTGCCGATCCTGCAACTGCCGATGGCGCGCCTTCCGCCGGATGCGCTCTCTCGGTTATGGCGCCGAGGTATCGGCGACCTGCACGACCTTCCGCGCGGCAGGACTCCCTGACGAGCGCCCTCGCCAGGTGAGCCTCACAACGTCACCCTCTCCTTCTTCCCCTCTCTGCCCGAATACCGCACCCGCGCATCGAACGTCTCGACCTCGACGACCGCATTCTTGCCGCCGTACACGGACTCCTTGAGCCACGCGAGTTCCGCCTCGCGGCCCGCGGCCGCAAGATCCCGGTACCAGACCCGTTTCTCCGCCTCCCACCGGTACCCGCGGGCCTTCAGCACGTCCTTGGTCTCAATCCGTGAGCCCGTCGCCCAGATCCTGAGCGACGGCTCCCGCGCCGAATCGAGCAGCACCTTGAGCACACTCGTCCCCGTCTCGCCGAACGGCCGACGCAGCACCTCGAGCACCGCGCGGCAGTCGATCTCCGCACGGTGTGCATCGAAGAAGAAGCCGTAGCGGTAAGCGAGATACTCGAGCTTGCCGCTTCCGATCCCGGCCTCCTCCCAGGGCACCTCACGCAGCGAGCAGCCCCAGGCCAGCGCAGAAAACCCCGGCAATCTCCGCTCCATGAAGGGCCGATCGAATGCCGCGTTGTGCGCGATCACGAGTCCCACGCCGTCGAGCAACCGCTCGATCGCCGTCGCGTCCAGCCGCCGACCCCGCACCATCTCGTCCGTAATGCCGTGGAGCGCAGTCGACTCGGGCGGAATCGGCATGCCCGGATCCTCGAGCCCGTCATAGACCTCCAGCACCCGCCCGACCTCGCCCGTCGCGCGCGAATACTCGAACTTCACCAGCGCGAGTTCGATGATCTTGTCCGACGCCGGATCGAGCCCGGTGGTCTCGGTATCGAGCACGACCGCCTGCGACACGGAACTGCCCGTGAGCGCCGGCCACTCCCGCGTGACATCCAGCCGCCGCAGCACCCGGAAATCCGGAAGTGCCGCGAGTTCCGCTGCCATCGCTTCGGGTTCTCTTTCCTTCATCGTTTACAGATCTCTGTTTGGCTTGGCGGCGGCAGCGCGACAGACGGAAGAACGAATGGTGCTGCCTCCGCCGGGAGGATTCACTGCGCGCCGGGTCAGGCGGCAGGCTGGCGACGCTTGCTGTCCAGTTCCCTGGCCATCAGGGGGATCAAGGCCTGCAGTGCCTTGAATGGTCGGACCATGACCTTGAAGAGCACGATTCGTCCGGATGAGTCCCAGTGAATCATGTCGACACCATTCACCTGGATGCCTTCAATGATGGTCTGGAACTCGAGGACAGCCGAGCTCTCGCCATGCCACTCACCCACGTAGTGAAAGCTGTCGTTGTTGAGCACGTGAAGCGCGGCGTCGAGATAGCGCTTCGTCAACGCCTTGCCGACCTGCGGCGTGTGCACCGCTGGCGACTGGAACACCACCTCGTCGGCGAGGAGATCGTCCAGGTCCGCAAGGTTGCGCGCCGTCACGAGCCGGTGCCATCGCGCGATGGCCCTGGGTCCCTTTGTCATTGTCGTTGTCTCCATCACCGGCGCGGTTGAGGTTTCGGCCACTCGAGGAGCGGCCGCAGGTTCGTCGCCTCGCCAATCTTACGCCCTGCCGGGCGCCTCCCACGCGTGGGCGCTTAATTGCACCGCTGCAGGAACGCATCGATCGCCTCGACGCACTCCGGCTCGTCGAGCATCGGAGGATGGCCGCGACCCGGCACGGTGACTCTCTCGAGATCCGGCTTTTCCCGCGCCATCCGATCAAACGTCGCCTGCGACAGTACGTCCGAAATGGCGCCACGCAACGCGAGTACCGGAATCGGGCGCAACGCCGCAAACAGGGGCCACAGGTCCGGCGCCGCGCTCGCCTGGCGCCGCGCGCACCGCTTCGCCAATCATCGGGTCCATGTCGAGGCGCGGCACGCCGTCCACTTCGCGATAGCCCCTCCGCGCGATCCTCAACCAATCCTCATCGGTGGCATCGGGCCAGGCAAGGCCGTACGTCGCACGAGCCTGGGACGCCGCATCGGCCCAGCTGTTCACCGGGGTCGCCTTGCCGACATACGACGAGATGCGCTGCAGGCCCTCGGGCGCGACCTCGGGCCCGATGTCGTTCAGGATCACGCCCGCCAGCACCCTGGGCGTCGTCGCGGCCATGGTCATCGCGATGATTCCGCCCAGCGACGTGCCCAGCACGACGACTCGCTCCACGCCCGCGTCTGCCAGCAGCGCTGCGACATCGGCGACGTATGTGCCCGGATGGTAGTTTCGCCAGTTGGGGTCGTACTGCGAGAGCCCACGGCCCCGCAGGTCGGCGCAGAGCACGCGGCGCGAGCGCTGGATATGCGGCGCAATGGTCTCGAAGTCGCGGCAGTTGCGACTGAGGCCCGGCAGGCAGAGCACCGGCACCCGACCGGTGGCAGCCGGATAGTCACGGTAATGGAGCCTGAGCCCGTCCGCGGACTGGAAGAATCGGTCCTGCCACATGGTTGCCGTCACGGTTCACCCTCTTGATCCCTGCAAGACCAATGGACTGCACGCTCCATCGCCCTTGATTCCGCTGCCATCCAGCTCGTGCACCGATGTGCGGGCGTTCGCGGCGCCAAGCCACCAGGCAAGAGAAACCCCGCGGATGCGGGGTTTCTCAAATCAGTCACGCAATATTAGTTATCTACCTGAACCTATGCTGCGCAATGTTGGGAAAAAAGCCGCAATTCGCGCCCGGTCGATATTTCTTCCGGATCACGGCATCACGAGCCTGCCTTCCGCCGTTCCACGGATCGACCGGAAGTCGATTGCCGGGTCGAGAGTGGCTCCTTCAAATTTCGTCGTCCATTCCCCGGTCGCGCCCTTGAAACGTCCCGTGCCGCCGCCGTAGACGCCATGTTCCTCCCCGTAGTAGGCGCCCGTCGTCGAATTTGCGCATAACCAGCCGTCCTGCGAGAAGCCGAACAACTGGCTCTGGTCGGCGAACGTATACGCAGTGGCCGTGTTCACGAGTGCGAACGGGACGTCATACCCGGCCCGACACGCATGCGGGCTGATGAACCACTCGGTCGTGATCGCGAGCTTCGCCGATCCCAGTGTCCCCTGGGAATCCGTCAGCGACAGGTCCACGGGAAAGCCGTCGCCGTTCGGGTCGGAGGCCGTCGCATACCCGATGCCCGCGTACGAGACTTTGATGGGTCTTTCGCCGGCGCCATGCTGGCACCTGCCAAGTTTTCCGCAGCAGGATTCGTTGACCTACCTCCTTGCGGCCGTCCTGGCTGCGTCTGTGGTCCAGCGTCCCACGGTGTCCTTCGTGGTCATTCGCGGAGGGCAACCGGCAGACCGCCGGTGATTGTCTTTATGTACGCTCGTTCATGACTGCTCACCATTCGCAGAAATCGCCAGGCATGCGTGGACTGAGTCCACGACGGACTCCCAGCAATCCTCGGCGGTGATCGACCTCGCACCCAGTGCATCGACCACGTCGTCAATGCTGCGGAGCACTGACGCTCGTGATCCTCCTGACCGCAGGTCGCACGAATTGTGTCGCCCCTCGCCGACCGCTACGCTGGGCTGCAAAGCACGTGACGTGCTCCCACCGGAGATCCCAGTGAAGCCCCGCCTCGAACCCGTATCGCCGGACAACACGGACCCCGCGACGCGCGAGCTCTTTGACCTCATGGCGCCGCAGGCGCGCACCATGAACGTGTTCCGCACCTTCGCGCATCACCCGGACCTGATGCGTCCCTGGCTCGGCTTCGGTCGCTACCTGCT
Organism: uncultured Gammaproteobacteria bacterium; assembly: GCA_963726665.1. Taxonomy (GTDB): domain Bacteria; phylum Pseudomonadota; class Gammaproteobacteria; order Steroidobacterales; family Steroidobacteraceae; genus RPQJ01. Next base: position 41,192 of record CAVSDW010000024.1, read on the forward strand.
CCGGTCCTCGACTCTCGAGCCACGCCTGCGTGAACTCATCGTGCTGCGGGTGGGCTGGCAGTGCCACTCTCCGTACGAATGGGGACAGCACGTGAACCTTGGCCGCAGGTCGGGCGTGCACGATGCCGACCTGGAGCGAATCACCCTGGGCCCCGACGCGGACGGGTGGTCCGTCGCCGAGGCGACGGCACTCCGCGCAACCGACCAACTCATCGAGCGTCATACGATCGACGATGCGGCCTGGGAGGAACTCACCGCGCACTTCTCGACAAAGCAGGTCCTCGACCTGATTTTCCTCGTCGGCCAGTACCAGCTCGTGGCTGGTGCGCTGAACGCACTGCGCGTCGAGCGCGACGACGGTCTCGACGCGGACGAGGTGCCGTTCCCAGCCCCCGCAGAGTGACCAGGCCCGCGTCGCAGAGCATACTTTGGGCGGATAAGCGTCATGGAGGGAACGAAGTGAAACCACCATTGCCGCGACGCCCCAGCTTGGCTGCGCTCGACCGTGCCATGAGCAACGCGGCGAGCTACCGCGAATGGCACGAGATCGCCGCAGAGCACGACCGGCTTTCGGGCGCCGAGGACTGGCGTGCCGAGGACGACTGCGAGTGGATTCACGCCGGCGAATTGCGCGCCACCATCGCGCGCCTACGGCGGATGCGAGTTCGCGGCGAGACCTGGGCGCTCCAGGATGCGTTCCAGGACGCGCTGTTCCGGCACCAGGGTGAGTGCGCGCAACCCGAGCTCTACCAGGTGGCCCGGACCGGCACCAAGCAGGTGATCGGCAAGTACCTCGACGAGATGGAGGCCTGCTTCGCCTACCTGCTGGCCCTGGATGAACCGGGCATCGACAACCGGTTTCGCCTCGCGCAGGTGAAACGCATCGGACGCGTGTACGGCCGCCCGGCGCTGATGCTCTCCGGCGGTGCGCTGCTCGGCCTGTTTCACTTCGGGGTCGTAAAGGCGCTGTTCGAGCAGCACCTGCTGCCGCGCACGGTGTCGGGTTCGAGCATGGGCGCCATCATTGCCGCCTGGACCTGCACGCACACCGACGACGAGCTGCGCGCACTGTTCGGCGACCCGTCACGGATCAATCGCGAGGCCCTCGGCCGCCTGCCACTCAGGAAGATGCGGGACCAGGTGACAGTGATGGACCAGGCGAAGCTGAGACGATTTCTCGCCAGCGTCCTCGGCGACCAGACTTTCGCCGAATCGCTGCGACACTCGCGACGCATCCTCAACATCACGGTCTCCCCGCTGCGCAAGCACCAGGTCCCGCGACTGCTCAATTACCTGTCGGCGCCCGAGGCGCTGGTCAACAGCGCAGTGCTCGCGTCCTGCGCGGTCCCGGTGGCGTTCAAGCCGGTGCAGTTGATGGCCAGGCGTCGCGGCAGGGTCGAACCCTGGATGAAGAACGAGCTCTGGATCGACGGCTCGGTGCACCGGGACCTGCCGTTCGACTCGCTGCGGCAGATGCTCAACATCAACCAGTTCATCACCTCGCAGACCAATCCGCACGTGGTTCCCATGCTCACCCTGTACGCCACGCGCCCGGGGCTCGCAGCCGCACTGGCGCGCGCCGGCGGCAACATCTATCAGAAGGGATCCGCGGAACTGCTCGACCTGTTGCGCAAGCAAATGCCCGGAAGCCGCCTGCGCGGCCAGCTGGACAAGGCGCACGCGGTCTACAACCAGAACTACGCCGGCACGGACATGCACATCCAGATGCCCTTCAAGCCCCTGCTGTATCCCAGGATGCTGACGAACCCGTCGCCGGAGGAATTCCAGGGTTACACGCGCATGGGGGAACTCGCGACCTGGCCGCGCATCTCGATGATCCGCGACCGCACTCGCCTGTCACGGATGTTCGGCGATGCCATCGGCACGCTGATGAAACGGATAGATGCCCCTGCAGGCAAGCCCGGCACGCGATCGCCGCGTGGCCTGCCGCGGACCACAAAGGTGACGCCATGAAGAACAAGAACGTCTGGGTGACCTTGACGCCGCTGCTGGTTCTGCTCCTCGCAGGCACGACCGATGCGCTCGCAGCCAGGCCGGGTGGCACGACCGCCTGCCCCATCGCGCCGGACACCGACTTCGCGGTGTACGGACAGACGTTCAAGGGCGGCGTCGGCACCAGCAGCCGGAGCTGGATGGCTCACTTCTTCGACTGGTGGAAGGCGCAGGACCCGAATGTGCACTACCTGTTCCTCACCGCCGCGCAGGCGCAGGCCTGCACGAACCTGCGGACGAAGTACCCGCACCTGAAGATGTGGGTGCAGCCGGGTGGCAACGCCTACGACCAGCAGAGCGCGCTCGGCGCCACCGGCAAGGCGAACATCAACGCCTTTATCGTCGACCAGGGCGCGTACCTCGGCGTATGCGCCGGGGCGTACTACGCGACCCGCGATTACTGGTGGGAGGGCAAGTACTACGCCCATCCGAACCTGCTCGGCGCCTACCCGGTCACGGTGGAAGGCGCGATCAGCAGCATCGCGCCGTGGCCCGGCTACGCCATGACGGTCCTCAGCAACGGACGGAACGCGATCTACTACGGCGGCCCGACGGTCGGCCTGCAGCACACGAGCCTGGCGAGCCTGCTCGGCGCGAAGGACGCGAGCTTCGCCAGCATCGGTGGCGGCCTGCCTGCGGTCGTCATCTACAACAGGATGCTCCTGACGAGCGTGCACCTCGAGGCATTCGAGAACGACGGCATCAGCGGCCTCAGCACCAGGGACCGCATCGAGAACTACAAGTACCTCGCCAACCTGATCAACGGTGTCGCGCACACGACGTTCAAAGTCCCGGCCTACTCGGGCGGACTGCCCCAGTGCAGCGACGGCATCGACAACGACGGCGACAGTTTCTTCGACTATCCGGCGGACCGCGGCTGCAGCAGCACACTCGACGACGACGAGACGGACGCGCCGGCGGGACAGGTGATCGCCGACGGATTCGAGAACGGCCTCGGCGCCTGGGTCGTGAACGGCACGGGCGCGCCGTGGACCGCGAGTTCGCTCGACCCGTACACGGGCAGCCGCCACGCGTACGCCGTGCAGCCGGGCGTGAGCACGATGACTTACCTCGAGCGCATCTTCAGCCTCGCCGCCTTCACCAGAGGCGGCCGCCTGATCTACTACCGCAAGCTGATCGGTCTCGACGGACCCGACGAATTCGTCGCCGAGTACTTCGACGGCTCGTGGCACGTGCTCGAGGCGACCGGCAGCGCGAGCGCCAACGATGCGGCGTACGTCCAGAAGGAGTTCGACCTGCCACAGGGGGCGACCAGGCTCCGCTTCGGCTGCATGGCGGGCGCGGTGAGCGAGAAGTGCGAGGTGGACGACGTCAGCCTGTTCGGCCAGTGACACCCGCCGAAGTCGACCTCATCGCAGGCTCGGCCTGACCCCGACTCCTGGCGGTAATCAAAGAGCCCGGCATTCGGCCAGGCTCCAGCTTTACACCAGGGCACGGAAAGCTCGGATGGCGTCCGTCAGGCGTCAGGTAGACAGTATTCGACACGATCAGGGCATTGCCAGCGTCCGGGATGAGGGCGCGGCCGGACGTCGCCCGCCCCCGCATCCCGCCCGTGCGGCCTCTGCACAGAGGAGGGATGAAAATGAAGCCCCGCCACACCCGCCGGATCCTGCTGCTGGTACTGTCGCTGCTGGCAACGCTGCTGTTCTCGATGGCGGCGGAGGGTGCACCGCTCTACACGGTCACGGCCAACGTGAACGAAGCGTCCGCGGGAACGGTCACGCTCTACCCCGACAAGACTGCCTACGCGAAGAACAACATCGTCACGCTCACGGCCGTGCCCACACCCGGCACCACGTGGACCTTCGACCACTGGAGCGGCGCGTTGAGCGGCACGCAGAACCCGGCGACCTTGCGTGTCGGCAGCAGCGTGACCATCACCGCCAACTTCATCAAGCCGGGCTCCGGCGGCGGCTCGGATCCTCCACCTCTGCCAACCTCGAAGATGATCGTCGGCTACTTCGCTCAGTGGGCCATCTACCAGCGCAACTATCGCGTGCAGAACGTCGAACGCAGCGGCGCCGCCACGGCGATGAACGTGATGAACTACGCGTTCGCGGCGCCGGACGCGAACCTGCGCTGCGTCAGCCTCGATCCCTTCGCCGACTACGGCAAGGCCTTCAGCGCCAGCGAAAGCGTGGACGGCGTGGCCGACACCTCGTCGCAGGCGCTCAAGGGCAACTTCAACCAGATCCTGAAGCTGAAGTCGCGCCATCCACACCTGCGCGTGCTGCTGTCGCTCGGCGGGTGGACGGAGTCGACGTACTTCTCCGACGCAGCGCTGGAGGTCAACCGCAACGCCTTCGTGCAGAGCTGCATCGACACCTTCATGCGCGGCAACGTGGCCGGGGTCTTCGACGGTTTCGACGTCGACTGGGAATATCCGGGCAGTTGCGGACTCACCTGCAACTTCCGTCCCGAGGACAAGGAGCAACTTCACCGCCCTGCTCGCCGAGTTCCGCGACGCAACTTGACGGACTCGAGTCGCAGGTGGAGAAGGCCACGGGGAAGCGGCCTGAATACCTGCTGACGGTCGCCATTCGGCCGGATACACGCAGTACTCGAATTTGAACCTCGCGGCCGTCGCCGCTGTCGTGGACTGGGTCAACGTCATGGCGTACGACTTCCACGGTGCCTTCGAGCCCACCGGCCCTGCGAATCACGCCGCGCCGCTGTACCGATCGCGCTGCGATACCGAGGCCGGCGACTGGGGCGACAAGGCGATCCTGGCGCACCTGACCGCTGGGGTGCCAGCGTCGAAGCTGCTGCTCGGCGTGCCCTTCTACGGGCACGGCTGGCGCGGCGTCGCCGCCGTCGACGACGGGCTGTGCCATGCCGCGAGCGGCCTGGCGCGTGGCACCTACGAACGTGGCACCAACGACTACAAGGTGTTGGACGCGCAATTGCGGCCCGAATTCTCAGACCCAGACACTGCCACGCACTGGACGTTCAACGGCAGCGAGTTCTGGAGCTTCGACAACGAAGAGTCGCTGGGGTGGAAAGCAGACTACGTGAACCTGAATCACGGTGCATTTGGTCCGCTGCGGGGCGTGATGTTCTGGGAGCTGTCCGGGGACAGGACGGACGGCCGCCTGCTGAAAGCGTTGCGCCAGAGCCTGGGCGAGGTCACTCCGACGCAGTGACACGGCGACCCGCATCGCGACAGATGACCGGCGCGCAGAAGTACGCGTACAACCACAATATCGCGAAGCCGACGGGCAGCACCAATGGACTGATCCTGACCAGCACGTGGATCTTCTCCCCAATCCGTTTGCCGGCCCGGCTCGTCCGATTCTTGATCATCGTGTGTTCGTACGCGTGCAGGGCCTCGCTCTCGCCCCGGGACAACTGAAACTGATTCTTCACGATCGACACGAGTTTCACTTGCTCGCGTATGTAGACGTCCTGAGCCCAGGTCGCGGCGAATATCGAAGCCTGGATCACCACCGATAGCGCCACGGCCGCCAGCGGCAGGACCTCGTGGAAGAAATACGGCCAGGCAAAATTGGCGTTCCAGGACGTGGCGTAAGCCGTGAGCAGGAACGCCTGCGAGGTCACGTACCATGTCATTCGGGTGGCGATCAGCGCGTTCTCGGCCTGGATATCGTCCCGGATTGCCTTCAGGGCATCGCCAATGCTCAACGACTGACCGTCCATAGATGCGTCTCCGATCCCGGTTCACATTGATGACGCCGCCCGTACCCATACCGACGTCGCGATCTCAGTCGCACTGCACCACAGGCCTGCCAGCCGATCAACCACTGCGGCCGCAATCGCGTTTCGAACCGCGCTATTGCTGAACCGGTCAATCCGTCGCAGAGTGAAGCTTGCGTTGCGCCGCAGCCCTCCCGCACGAGCGAAGGAGCAGTTCCTGATGAGCACCCTGAGCAAGCTGGCCCTCGGCGCGATGGGACAGCTGCGACCGCGCCCCACCAAGGGCGATGCGCCTCGGACGATCAATCTGCCGGCACCCGACAGGCGCGGCGGCCTGCCGCTCATGCAGGCAATCGCGAAACGCCGCTCCTCTCGTGAGTTCGCTCGTAAGCCACTGCCCGAACCGGTGCTCGCAAGCCTGCTGTGGGCCGCTTTCGGCGTGAACCGGCGCGGCGGCGGACGCACCGCCCCCTCCGCGATCAACGCGCAGGAGATCGACGTCTATGTCGCCCTGCCCGGCGGCGCCTATCTCTACGATGCCAGGAAGCATGCATTGCGGCTCGTCGCGGGCAGCGACCTGCGGCGCGTTACCGGATATCAGGATTTCGTGGACGACGCCCCGCTCGACCTCGTCTATGTCGCCGATCACTCGCGGATGAAGATGATCCCGGTGGCAAGCCGCGAGAGCTACGCGTCTGCCGCCGCAGGCGCGATTGCACAGAACGTCTACCTGTACGCTGCAAGCAGCGGTCTCGGCACCGTGATCCGCGCGTGGATCGATCGCTCCGCCATCGCAGACGCACTCGGCCTCACCCACGACCAGCACGTGCTGCTGTCACAGACCATCGGCTATCCGAAGGCCTGACGCGTCGCCCGCGGTTCCCGAATCCACCGGCTCCGTCCCCTCCCCTGGCCGGCCGACGTCACTTCATCCGGGACGGCAACCTAAGCGTCTTCCCCGCCACCATGAACTCGCCGCGGCCGCGGTGATGAATCGTGCGCGGCGCGCCGGCCGCGGGATCGATCCACGCCTTGCAGACCTCGAGCACGAACAGGCTGTACTTGTTGACCATCCGCGTGTCGACCACACGGCATTCCAGGTTCGCGTAACACTCCGCGACCAGCGGTGCATCGACCTGCGATGCCGGCACGGCCGTGAGCCCGAACTCCCTGAACTTGTCCACGCGCTTTCCGGTCGTGTTGCCGCACTTGACCACGGCCTCCGCCAGTTCAGCCGTCGGAATGCCGATGACGCATTCCCGCGTGGCCTTGAGCGCCGCGAAGCTGAAGTTCCGGTCGCTGACCACGCAACCCACGAGCGGTGGCTCGAACTCGAGCATCGTGTACCACGACATCGGCATTACATTTGCGCGTCCCTTGCGCGAGGTCGACAAGAGCACCACCGGCCCCGGTTCCAGCAGTCCATATACCTTCGATAGCGCCAGAGCTTTCTTTCTCGCGACCGCCGCTCCTGATCTCGTCACGCTCATTGTGCGCCTCGTCAGTGTCCCGACTTGGCTGGCGACCGTTCCCGTCCCGCGAGTAACCAGCCCGCGCCCGCGCTGCCGAGCACGCACCACACCAGCGCCGGGATCATTCCGGCGCCTAGAAGATCGAACATCGGGCGCAGCAACCGTACGGTCAATGGAAAGACCATTCCGGACAGCAGCGCGAGGCGCCAGCTTGCAGGAACGCCGGGCGTGCGAGGGCGGGCAACTGCCAGCCCGACAGCAAGCCCGAATGCGCACAGCAACGCCGGGAATACGTCGATCAGCAATACCCAGTGAAACGAACCCAGCTTGCCGAGCGCGTGCCCGCGCCCCGGCAGCACGTACTGCGCAAGCGCCGCCCAGGCCGTCAGTCCGATCCAGACGCCGAGCGCGTAGCTCGCGACCGGCTTCCACGTCGAATGACGCGTTCGTGTCGCGTGCGCCACGCCGCTCACCTGCGTGTCTCGCCGCCCAGGCCACGGAAGTGCGCGAGCTCGCCCGCAACCAGGCCCCGCTCGGCACGGCTTGATCGGGCGCACAGCGCACGAGATTCTGTGTCACTGGGTCCAGGGGTCGGCCTCTACCGCGGAACATTCCTGAAGTGCTGCAGCAGCACTCGGGTCCACACCAGGGCGCCGACCACGAACGCAACGATGCCGCCGATCGCCCACGTCGCGGGCAGCCTCGGCGGAACCAGCGTGTTGGCGCGCACCACCAGCCAGTGGATGTAGCAGAGAAACACCACGAGCATGGAGCCGAAGCGCGCCATGTGCTGCCGCAGGAACTCGAGGGTCTCGTGCTGTCGTTCCGGAGCCAGCCAGTAGTCGCGGTTGGGTAACCGCAGCCCGGCGTTCGGCTTGCGGAGGCTGATGCTCGGCACGAAGACCAGGATGAGCGGCAGCACGACCACGAACAGGAGCATGAACCACGCGTAAAAATCCCGTGGCATGAATCCGTTCGCGGAGCCGGAACCGCCGAAATGCGACGCGGCCACCTCCGGCAACGTGCGGCTGGTGACCCAGACGAATATGGCCGCACACGTCACGACGACGAGAAATACGGCCCTGGCACTACCACGCTGCATGGCCCGCCCGTCCCTCGCTTCGCTCATCGCCAGAGGCGTGGCCCCATTCAGGCCAGACCGGCTTCAATACCCTGCCGCTGGCATTGTGCGGCACTTCGCTCGGGTGCGGTAGCCACTGGTCTTCTTCGACGGTGCAGTGGTCGACGCGATGACAACTACGAGCCGGCGACGCGCCGCTATTCCTTCACGTCCTCCATCCGGAGGCGCGGCAGCCTGGTGCCGGTCGTGACGTTTGGATCCCAGCTGATCACGCTGTTGCGTCCCGCGGTCTTTGCAAGCAGCAACGCCTGGTCGGCCCTCTCGATGGACTCCTCGACAGCGACCGCCGGGTCGAGCAGCGCCAGCCCGAACGACGCGGTTGAGCGTAGCTCGATCCCTCCTGGACCGACGATCCGCGGCTTGCCCGCGAGGCCGTCGCGGACGCGCTTGATCACGGCCTGGCAAATCGGAAGATCCGTCCCGGGCAACACGATCAGGAACTCGTCGCCGCCGTATCGAAACACCTTGTCGTAGGGCCGCAGATGCCTGTGGAGGTATCGGACGGCACCGGCCAGCACGGCGTCGCCGACCGCGTGACCGTGCGTATCGTTGACCTGCTTGAGGTGGTCGATGTCCATGAAGGCGATGCAGCACGGCTGGACTCGCCGCGCCGCCAGCTCGTGCCTCTCACGCAGGTCGGGCAGCATCTCGGCGCGATCGTATGCGCCGGTCAGTGCATCGCGGTTGCGCAATGCGCCCTGCATCTCGCGTCGCAGCGATTCCAGTTCGGCCCGCAGCCGCGCGCTTCCCGCCACCAGGTCCTCGAAATCCTGCCGCACGATCGGCGCATCGGCCGCCACCTCTCGCAGCAACCGCGCTGCAATCCGGTGCAGGCGCTCGTGCTCCGTCCCGATCGCGGCGAACGCGCGTTGCCCCCAGAGCTCGGCAGGCGCCCGCTCGTAATACCATCGGCTGAAGCGACAGTGGAGGTGCGCGCTCTCGGTGAGGTCGTCCAGGTTGAACGGACGTCCGCAGACGATCGCGCGGAGGAGATTCTCGTGCCACGCGGCAGTGGTCGAGCGTGGCCTGCTCAAGTTGCTCGAGGGCCGTACGAACCGTTGTCGGATCCATGTTGAGCATCGAAGCCGCCTCCGAGACGCCCCACGACAGCCATCGCCGAATCGTCGATCCACCGGGCCCGCGCCATCGTGCCTGGCCGTGGGCTCAGCTTCCAGATGCGACTATTGCTGTAAATGACCCGCCACGGATAATCAACTCCGAATCCCGCTGGATGCGTCACAGATTATGGAAGTGCCCGATCGTCGGGCTTGCGGGCGCGGGCGTGTCTGGCGGCGAGGTGGCCGCGCGATCAGCCGGTCATGCCGCCTTTCGGAGCACGGCCCTGCGCAGCACGAACCGATCCTCGCCCGCAGACTCGAGCACCCACTTGCGGAGGTCGGGCGCATTGCGCTCGGCTTTCTGCGTGTCATTCCCGGCCCAGCCGCGCTTCAGCAGCAGCACCTGCACCTCGCGGCCGACGTGGGCCGCGAGCAGCACCCGCATCCGCTCCGCACGGGCGGCCTGCGCGCCCTTGCCTTCCGGCTGCGACTGCACCGAATCGATGCGATAGGCGAGCGAGCCATCCGCTTCGACGTCGATGTGGTCGTGCCACACCGACACGACCAGCGTTCCCCGCATGGTCTCGTACGCCCACTCCAGTGAACGCGCCGGCGTCACGTCGACGCCCATCGCCTTGAGCGACTGCGACATCGGCACCCTGCGCGCGCAATCGAAGGTCGAGCGGATCACCGACGGCAACGCCTTCCAGCGCTCTTCGCTTGCCCGGCGCAACGCCGCGGGAGTCGGGGAGGCAATCACGGCTGAACGAGTGTCTGTTTGCGTCGGGTCCATGGCTCAGTCTCCTCTGTTTCGGGCTCTATTCTATATACGTGTCGTATATCGTGTCCACTAGTTCTTGACATATTGGCTACGTATATTACGATGTAGACATGTCAACCCCCATCCAGTCCCGGGCGCCCCGCGGCGCCCGCACGCCCCGCGGCCGCGAAACCCGCGCCGCGATCCTCACTGCGGCCCGCCGCATGTGCTCGGAGCACTGGCTCGACCAGCTGTCACTGGCCGAGCTCGCCCGCGAGGCGGGCACCACCCGCGCCAGCGTGCTGTTCCAGTTTCCGGAGGGCTGGCCGGACATCGCCGCCGAGCTCCTGCTCGAGGAGCTCGCCGCCTCGTCCGCCTCGATGGCCGAGCTGGCCAGCGGACGCCTGAAGCCCGATGCGCAGCTCCGGGCTTCGCTGCACTACGTGTTGAAGCGCGCCGACGAGCTCGGTGCGCTGCTGCCGAACCTGCGCGCCTTCAATTTCTTCTGGGGCGAGCTGATCGAGGCCGCGGTCGCCCCAGCGGCCAATGCGAACATGGACCGCATTGCCGCGCTGCTGCGCGCCACCGCCCCCGGACGCCAGCCCATCGCGGAGTCGCGCGACTCCGCCGAGGCGCTCTACGCCTTCGCCCTGGACCTCGTCTGCGCTCCGATGTACCGCCGCCTGTCGTCGGACGAGCGCGCCGCCAAGCTCGACACGGCCATCAACCTGATGCTGAAGGGACTCACGCGCAAGTAGCCCGCGGTCCCTTCGGGCTGCCGCTCCGCAGGCTCGCTGCGCGGTTCACACCGCTGTTCCCGCGACCCGTCACCCGCTACGCTGTCGGGGTCGCCTCAACCAACCGGAGCGTTCATGGCCAAGCCGAACTACTCGCACCAGAAGAAACAGCGCGAACAGGCCGCAAAGAAGAAGCGGGACGAAAAGATGGAGCGTCGACAGCAGCGCAAGGACGAACCGCCCGCCCCGCCCCCCGCGGCCTGAACCCGCCCGCACCGCCCGGGATCTTCATGGAGCGACTCGACCGCTTCTACCGAATCCAGCAGCTCCTGAAAGCGCGACGCTTCGTTCGCACGCAGGACTTCCTCGACGAGCTCGAGGTCTCCCGAGCCACGTTCAAGCGCGACCTCGAATACCTGCGCGACCGCTTCCGTGCCCCGATCGTCTACGACGCCGAGCACGAGGCCTACCGTTTCGACGACAAGGTGGAGGACCGCGCCGTCTGGCAGCTGCCGGGCCTGTGGTTCACCGCGGACGAACTGCGCGCCCTCCTGACCATGGACCAGCTCATCGCCGAGCTCGAGCCCGGCGTGCTCTCCGAGCTGACCCAGCCGCTACGGAAACGCCTCCGGGACCTCCTCGACGCCGGTGACGTGAAGGCCGGGGAAATTTCTCGCCGCATTCGCGTGCTCGCGATGGGCGCCCGTGCCATCGAGCCCGCGCACTTCCGCACGCTGTCGACCGCGCTGCTCGCGCGCAAGCGCCTGCGCCTGAAGCACACTCGACGCGCGGACGGCGACGTGCTCGAGCGCGAGGTGTCCCCGCAGCGCCTCGTGCACTACCGCGACAACTGGTATCTGGACGCCTTCTGCCACAAGCGGCAGGCCCTGCGCACGTTTGCGGTGGACGCGATCGAGACGGCGTCGTTGCTGGAGAAGCCCGCGAAGGAGGTGAGCGACGAGTCCCTCGACCGCCACCTCAAGAGCGGCTACGGAATCTTTGCCGGCACGGACACGCAGGAGGCGGTGCTGCTGTTCAATCCCGCGCGCGCGCGCTGGGTGAGTCGCGAGACCTGGCACCCGCGGCAGGACGGCAAGCTGCAGATCGACGGCAGCTACCTTCTCAAGCTGCCGTATTCCCGCGAGCCCGAGCTCGTGATGGACATCCTCAAGTACGGGGCCGACGTCGAGGTACTGGCGCCGGCGTCGCTGCGCGAATCCGTTGCAACACAGCTCGCCAACGCCGGGCGAATCTACGGGAAATAGCCGACCTGGAGAGTTCGCGGCGCAGCCCCTCGCGCGGACCGCCGGCTAGCGCGGAACCGCGGCGCTGAACGCCTCCGTCGCGACTTTCGCGTTCTCGAGGCCCTGCAGCATCACGCCCGTCGCCTCGATTACCAGCACGAACGCGCGCTCGTTCGCCGGGTCGCGCTCGGCGGCCTTCTCGAGCTGGTCGACGAGGTCGGCAACGGTCGCCAGTGCGCCCATCATCGTCGCATCCATGGTGGACAGCGTCCGCGCCACCGTTTCCGCATCCGCCTTGCCGTCACCCAGCTGCGCCTGGAGCAGGGCGAGCTCGAACGTCACGCGACCGGCCGTGTCATTCAGGCCCGCACTCAGCTCGACTGCGGTCGACCGCAGTCCCTCGTCCATCGGCACATCGGGGAGCGTCTGCAGGAGGTTTCCTGCGCTGTCCGCGATCTGCGCCGCACAGGCCCGCACTTCGGCCATGGCCGCCCGCATGAGGGTCTGCCTGTCATCGCCTTTCATGACCGTCTCCTCGCGAGTGCATCGAGCTCTCCGTCGTAGAGGGATGATACCCCCGACGAACAGTCCTGCCGACGTACATGGTCCATTCGGGCGGGCATGGGAACTCGACGCAACCGGCGCTCGCATTGCGCCGCGAGATCAGCTTCGCCGGGATTTTGGGATCGCGGAAAGTACGTTCATGGACCGCTAAGCCACGGACGCGCCCGGGTCCCCGACTCCGGGAGAATGGCAGCCGATTCGTGTCCGCCGGCCTGCCTCGGCGCCGGCCAGGTCAACCGTGGGGATGCAAATGCAGGTGCCGCCGACTTCTCACGCCCGGGGCCGGTCGCCCTCGGGACTGCTCTCCGCTCGCGCCCTGTCGACGCCCGAGCCGTTCGTGCGACTTTTCGCCCGCAGGGTGCAGCAGGAAGGCGCGCTGGACCTGACACAGGGCGACTACAAGAACGCAGACTTCGCTCCGCACCCTGAAGTGGTCCGCGCGGCACAACGGATCACGCGCAACACCGTCCACAGCTACGGCTCGGCCGTCGGCCGCATCGACGTGCGCAGCGAGGTCGCGGAGTTCTTCAACCGCGACGGCCTGCTCGACTACCCGGGCTCGGATGTCCGCTTCCAGCCGGACGAAGTGCTGTTCACGCCGGGCACCCGGGCAGGACTCGCGATCGTCCTCGAAGTGCTCGGCGCCGACGGCTCCGGCGTGGTCGTGACGCGGCCGAGCTGGGAGTACGACTGGTTCATCCAGCGCGCAGGCAAGACCGTGGTGGAATTGCCCACCTCGGCGCCCGAGTTCCTGCCCGACCCACTGGAACTCGACCGGCTGCTCACCCGCGGCGGAGTCTCCTCCGTCATCATCAACAATCCGCACAACCCGACCGGGCGTGTCTATCCGCGCGCACTCGTCGAGGAGCTGGTGCGAATCGCGGTGAAGCATCGCTGCTACGTGCTCTACGATTCCGTCTACCAGCGGCTCGATTACGTCGGCTGGTTCGTCAACCCCGCCTTCGCCTGCCCGGAATGGCGCGACTGGGTCGTGTCACTGTCCGGCCTGTCGAAGATGGACATGTTCGGTGCGTCGACCGGCGCGCGCGCCTGCTGGCTCGTCATCTCCGACCAGATCCGCAGCAACGGCGTGCGGGCCCGGGAGATCCTTGCAAACCTCTCGGCGTGGCTCGTCGCCACGCCGTCGACGCTCGCGCAGGACTGGGCGCTCGCCGCGTTGCAGAGCCCGCTCGCGGCGCTGCGCCGCCCCTCGCCGTACATGCGCGAGCGACGCGACTACATGGCCCGCGCCGCCGACGAGATCGCCTCGCTCGGAGTCGAGCGTACGGACTTCGGCGGCACCTTCTACGCGCCGCTCGCGTTTCCCGGCCTGGTCGGCGAACCGTTCGACCGGTTGCGCAACGGGATCCACGAAAAAGCGGTCGTGCGCAATTCCGTGGACGCATTCGAACTGCTGCTCTCGGGAGGCGTCGGCGGCATCCCGTTCGCGGCATTCGCGGGCGGCGACCAGGGCGTGGATCGCTACGGCACCTGGCAGCGCCTGTCCTACGGCTCGAAGGACGTCAAGGAACTGGCGGTCTTCATGGATCGCGTCCGCGCGCGCATCGAGAAGCAGGGACGTCTCGGCTCGGCCCTGGCCACGGACTCGCGGCCGCCTCGCCCCGCAATGGATGCCGTGTGGGAGAGCACCTGCACGTCCGGCGGCTACGACGCGCTCGACGGCCTCGACCCGGCGGCCTTCGCCGCGGCGCGGCAGCGTTTCCTGGCCAATCCGCGCCACGAGGACCTGCGCCTCACCGGCACCAAGCACCCCGACTCCACGGCGCATCGAGCGGCACAGCTCGAACGCGCGTTGCGCGCCGTGCCCGGCGACGCCCCGGACCGCGCTCGTCTCGCCTTGAAGCACATCGAGTGGAACCCGCTCATGGAAGCGCGGCCCGAGTACGAGGAGACGATTGCGGATCTCCTCGGGCCCTGCAGCGAGGTACTGCTCGACATGGAGGGCCGGCAGATCAGCCCCGACTGGCTCGACGTCCCCGAGAAAGTCGTCCTCGCGCTGCTGCGGCACGGCATCGTGCCCGGCGAAGACCGGCACCTTCTATTGCGTGTCCCGAACCCGTTCCTCGAGCAGGACGAGGAGAAGGTCGCGAAGATCCTCGCCTCCGCCGCGCGCGCGAACGTGCTGTTTCACCTGGCCTGCGAACGCGTCGGGATCACGCCGCAGCAGAACGCGATCTACGAGATTACGGTCCCGCAGGTGAACTCGACGGCCGAAATCGGCGCGGTGATCAAGATCGGCTCGATGTACCTGCAGGCCGTCGCGGGCCTGTTCGAGGGTTCCCCCGAGCGCATCGATGCCTTTCTCGCTGAACGGGTTCCGCCGGAGCGCCGCGCGGAGATGATTGCCCGGCTCGTGCGCGTGCGGCTCGTCCCCCTGTGCGAGAACGTCGGCGCTCTCGCCCACCTGCCCGAACTGCTCGAAGGCTTCTATCTCGCGCTGGAGCGCGGCCTCGGCGTGGAGGACCTGCCGACGCCGGGCACGTTCCGGACTTCATTCGTACGCCCGGATGCCTGCGTCCGCGTCTTCGTGGCGATGTCCGACACGGCGCTGCAGAGTGGCAAGATCGCCACCGACGCGGCATACACGCTCGCGGTCGCAGGCCGCGCGGAAGCCGAGCGACGCCTCGCGGCCCGTGCGCAACGCATCGGCGAACCCGCTCCCTCCGTGACCTTCCTCATCGGCGCCGGCCGAGCCGGCTTCCGCGGCGGCTTCGATCCCACCCGACCGGGCGTGATCGCGCAGTTCTCGCGTGCCGATGGCGTCACCATGCAGGGCATTCGCGCGGACGCCCCGGACGAGACCGAGCGCCTCGCCGCGGCATTCCGCGCCGAAGTGGCCGCACGGGCGTCGAGGCACGATCGCGGCCCGGCGCTGTCGACCGCGGACGCCGAGTCGATGGCGAAGCTCCTCGAGGCCGGCGTCAAGTCGCACACGGAAACCCTGCTCAGGATTGCACCGCTGCTCGCGCCGTTCGGCAGCCTCGTGCCGCAGACCCGCGTCCGCATCCGTGCCACCGGCTCGGCCAATTACGGACGATCCATTCCTACGTATCCCGAGGAATGGGGCGGCGGCAAGGTCCTGCCCGACGATCGCGACCTGCGCGACGCCTGGCCCGAAGGCGTGACCTTGCCACGCGCCATCGTCTACAACCTCGCGTGCACGACGCTGGGCCTGCCGGCCGTGACCAGCGACCTCGCCGTGCTCGACCGGCGGGCGGGCGTCCTGCTCGAGCGTCACGTGCCCGGCTATCGCGAGATCATCGCGAGCGAACTGCCCTGTTTCGTGCGGGAGGCGGCCGCGCTCGTGTTTGGCCGCAAGCTCGCCGACACGACCGCACGTCGCAGCCTGCGGGCCGCGGCCGCGCTGTGGGTCGATGCGCGCACACGCGAGGAACTGGTGGCCCCGACCTGCCTGTTCGCAATGCAGTACCTGCGCTACGTCGCCGAGGACTCGGAGAGCTGGGACGAGACCAAGGAACACGAGAGCCAGACCACGCGCGAGGAAGAGCTGATCCGGGAGACCTCGAGCGTCGCGTTCGCAGCCCTGTGCGCCGAGCGCCCAGGGGACCGCTGGCCCCTGCTGCAGACCATGGTGGATGCCGAGGAGGCGTCGCGCCTGCTGCTCGCCCGCGAACTGACGATCGAGGAGAAGCGCGAGTTCGTCGACTTGCGCATCGAGGGCTGGTTGCGGGGGCTTGCCGATGCGCTGTCACTGGAACTGAGGCAGGCGTGGTCGGCGCTGCGCGAACAAGGCAAGGACGAGTTCGAGCTGGACGCCATCGAGCGCCTCGTGGCACTCGAGAAGCTGCGCGGGAGCGTCGGCGCCTAGCGTAGAGGCACGCTGGCCGTCGGGTTCCGGATCACCTCACTCCCGTCCCCGCCATCGAGTCGGGCGACCAGAGCCGCTCCGACGGCGGGTCGATGTAGTGCACGCCGGCGTGCATCCCGGGGAAGAAGGGCAGGAAATACGCGCCGGTTTCGAAATTGTAGGCGACGTGCAGGACGGTGAACGGCACGCCGGCCTGGTAGTCGTACGTCGGGAGCGCGAACACGGCGCGCAGCAGCTTGCCGTCGAGATCGTACTCGTCGGACGCGAGTGCGGCCCAGCTGTCCTCGTCCACGTAGAACACGCGCCGGCCGTACACGTGGTGCTCGCCCGGCTTGAGCGTCGCCTCGACGACCCACACCCGGTGCAGCTCCCAGCGCAGCAGTTCGGGGTTGATCCGCTCCGGCTGCACCATGTCCTCCACCTTGGCGTGGTAGGTGAGGCGATAAGTGTTGTAGGGAAGGATCATCTCGCGCTTGCCGAGGAGCTTCAGGTCGTAGCGCTCGAGCGCGCCCGTGTACACGAAGGCGTCGTCGTTGTTGTAAGCGCCGCTGCTGCTGCCGTGCGGCGCGTCGTCGGGGATCTCCACCTGCCTGACCCGCCGCTGGCCGGGAACGTAGGACCACATCTTGCGCGCCGCCTTCACCGGGTCGACCGCGTCGATGAGCAGCACGGCCTCACCGGCCCGCCGCTGCGGCGCGGAGTAATCGAGCTTCCAGCGGAAGAGCGGTTCGTCCGGCTGCAGGATGCTGGTGCGCTTCGGGTCGAAGACCGGGAACTCCCACACCGACTGGGCCGTGGAAGTGAGGTTCACCTCGCCGTCGGCGTTGACCAGCCAGCTGTCGTACTTGAACTGCATCGCCCGCCCCATGTAGTGCAGGCGATGGTTCCACATCACCTCGCGCCCGTTCCCGGGGATCGGGAAAGGCACGCCGGGCAGCGCGTCCTTGAGCGTGAGGCCGTCGTCCTGGAGGTGCGCAGCGGTCGCGTTGCGGCGCGTGTTCGCGAGCAGCCACTCCGGAAAGGCCATGGTGCGATGGGTCGGGTACACGTCCACGCAGAACGTCGGTCGGCTGCGCAGGAGTTCCAGCGTGCCGGCGGTGAGCTGGGATTCGGCGCCGCCCAGGTCGCTGGCGATGAGCGAGCGCAGCGGCTTCTCGGCGGCAAAGGGATCGGCAGGGCTCGCATCGCCCTGCGTGGCGTTCGCCGGTGTCGTCGGCAGGCCGCCCGTGTACGCGGGAATACGGCCGTCGGCACTGCCCGCTTTCTCCGCGCCGATCGCGGTCAGGGTGGTGCCGAGCGCGTCGGCTTCTTTCGCGGTAACGGCCGCATTCGCGCCGCAGGCGAACGCGAACGTGGCGAGCGCCATTGCTGCGGCCGGCCGGGTGATGCTGAGTCCTGGCAAGTGCGTAACCCTCGCGCGGGTGCCGTGTCGTAGGCACAGAAGTCTGGCGAGGCTGGACCAGCCCGAGGGCGTTCGGCAATCAGGAAAACTACGCGGCTGGATTCCCTGCACTCGACAGGCCGCATTACAACCCGAGGCCGTCGCACACGGGCCCCGGCCGAAGCCCTGACGCGCCGCTCGGCCCGGAGTTAAGCTACGGTCGCCCGGCGCAATTTCGACCACCCACGCCACTGGAGACAGGATCGGGATGGCGGACGTCTTCGTCTCTTACTCCCGCAGCGACAAGGCGCGCGTCGCGCCGCTCGTCGCCGCGCTCGAGGCGGAGGGATGGTCGGTGTGGTGGGACCCCGCCATCCCGCCCGGCCAGCAGTTCGACCGGCTGATCGCGGACGAGCTCGATCGAGCCCGCGCCGTTCTCGTGGTGTGGACGCCGGACTCCGTCGAATCGCGCTGGGTGCGCGGCGAGGCTCGCGAGGGCGCGGATCGCGGCATCCTGGTGCCGGTGCAGCTTGGACCCGCGCGGCTGCCGATCGACTTCCGCGCCTTTCACACGACGGACCTCGGCCAGTCGGGCGAGGTGGCCGGCAACCCGCAGTTCCTGGACGTCGTGCGCGCGATCGAAGCACTGGCCGAGCGTGCGCCGGGATCGATCCCGGCCTCGACCCCTGCCCCGCTCGTCACCGGGCCGACTTCGGGCCCGCCGCGCATCGCCATCTGCGTGCTGCCCTTCGCCAACCTCGGCGGCGACCCGGAGCAGCAGTACTTCAGCGACGGCATCACCGGGGACATCATCACGGAGCTGTCGCGCTGGCGGCTGCTGTCGGTGCGGTCGCGCTCGGCCTCGTTCAAGTATCGCGGCCCGGCGGTGGACACCGCGCAGCTCGCACGCGAACTGAACGTGCGCTTCGTCGTCGAAGGCGCGGTGCGGCGCATTGGCGACCGCGTGCGCGTCAGCGTGCAGCTGACGGATGCCGAGTCGGGAAGGCAGGTCTGGGCCGAGCGCTTCGACCGCGGGCGGGAAGAGATCTTCGCGGTCCAGGACGAGGTCGTGCAGACCATCGTGAGCACGCTCGTCGGCCGCGTCCAGTCGTCCGACGTCGAACGCGCGCGCCGCAAGCCACCGACGAGCCTCGATGCCTACGAATGCGTGCTGAACGGCAACGCGCTGCCCTGGGACGATCCGGAGGGAGCGGCCGAGGCCACGCGCCTGTTCGAAAAGGCGATCGAGATCGATCCCGGCTACGGCATGGCCTATGCACTGCTCGCGTCGATGAGGGCCGACGAAATGGCGCCAGGATCAGAGCGGCGCGACCACGCTGCTGGATGAGGCCTATGCGCTCGCGAAAGCGGGCGGTCGAACTCGACGACGGCGAGAGCACCTGTCATTCGCTGCTGGCCCAGGTCTGCCTGCAGCGTCGCGCCTACGAAATGGCGATACAGCACATGCAGCGCGCGGTGGAGATCAATCCGACCAACCAGTGGAACCAGGCGGACATGGGGCTCGTCCTCACCTACGTGGGCAAGGCGCAGGAGGCGCTCGCCTGGTATGCGCGCGCGCGGCAGATCGACCCCTATTTCGATCCCCCGTGGTACTGGCGCCAGACCGGGCAGACCTACATGGCCCTGGGCCGGTACCAGGAAGCCGTGTCCATGTTCGCCCACATCCCGGTGCACACCTATCGCACGGCCGCGCTCATGGCCGGATGCCATGCACGGCTCGGCGACATGGAGAGCGCGAGGAAGTGGCGTCGCGGAATGCCTGTCCATGATGCCGGCCTTCTCGGTCCGGTGGTACATGTCGAAGGAACCGTACCGGTTCCCCGCCGACGCCGAGCGGCTGGCCGAGTCCCTGCGCCTCGCCGGCCTGCCGGACTGACGGCGCACGGCGACAAACACCGCGAATCCGCATCCCGGGAGCAACGATGACCGCCAATCAGTCGACGGCCGATGCTGCCGAACCGCCATGGGTCGGGGAAGTCCTGGATTTCTGGTTCCAGAAAATCGGCGCAGCACGGTGGTTCGCAAAGGACGCCACCATCGACGACGAGATCCGCGCGCGATTCCTTGCGCTGCACGAGCGAATCCTCGCGGGCGGCGCCGGGGGCCATGCCACGCCGCGCGCCGCGCTCGCCACTGTCGTCGTGCTCGACCAGTTCTCGCGCAACATGTTCCGGGGCTCGCCGCGCGCGTTTGCCGCCGATCCGCTGGCGCGGCGGCTGGCGAGGGAGGCCATCGCACGGGGACTCGACTCGAGTCTCACCAGCGAGGAACGGGCCTTCCTCTACATGCCCTTCGAGCACAGCGAGGAACGCGAGGACCAGGCGCTCTCCTGTGAACTGTTCGGACGCCTCGGCAACGACTACTGGACGGAGTACGCGCAGGCGCACAAGGTCATCATCGACCGCTTCGGCCGGTTTCCACACCGCAACGCCGTGCTCGGCCGCGAGTCCACGCCGGAGGAGGTCGAGTTCCTCAAGGACCCGAAGTCATCATTCTGAGTACCCGGCCGCGCCCTCCGCGCGCCTAGGCATCCCTGCGCGCCGGCGCGCAGCAGCTCGAGCGTTGAATCGTCCGGCTCACCGCCGAAGTACTTGGCGAGCACCTGCTCGTAGACCGACCCCGGCGGGGACACGGACGCGAAGAGCGTCGCGCAGGAGCGCAGTTTCTGGTCGTCGGGCGAGCCGAAGATCTCGTTGCGCGGTTCGCCCATCGATCGCGAGCGTCGCCTCGAAGCACTCGACGAGCCGCGGCCCGAGCACCGGATGCCTGAGGTAGGCCTCGGCCTCCGCGGCACTGCGGATCGCGTAGCGACGTGACATCTCGCTCGACCCCAGCCCGGCGAACTGCGGGAACACGTACCACATCCAGTGCGTGCGCTTCCGGCCGCGCCTCAATTCGGCGAGTGCCGCTTCGTGATTGCGCTCCTGCGCGACCACGAAGCGGCCGAGTCCGTGCGGGTCACTCGCACCGGCCAAGATCGTCTCCTCGGGACGCGAGGCCATCATTCGATGGACTTGAGCGTCTCCTGGTCGAACGTGAGCACGCGGGTCCGGCCACTCATCACGTAGGTCCAGCGCCAGACCTCGGTCTGGCCGATGACCCGGTTGTTGCTGCGCACGTCGACCTTCTCGACCGTCTTCGAGGCCGGCTGCGCCGCAGGCGTCCAGCACCCCCGCCTGCGTGGCGCCGACCCTGACGATGCGACTGCCGCAGCGGAAGTCGTCGTCGGCAACGGCCGTGCCGGCGAGCAGGCCGCAGCCGAGTGCGATGGCTGATGCGATGGCGTTCGTCTTCATCTTCGCTCCTCGAGCAATGCGCCGGGGCCTCGCGGGCCTCAGCTGAATTCGTGCACCGTCTGGCCCAGCATCTCCGGCGTGATCAGCACCACGCCGCCGGCTGTCACGTGAAAACGCGCCTCGTCCGCGGCGCGATCGAGCCCCGCGCTGAAGCCGTCGGGCAGCACGCAGAACTTGTCCACCACCGCGCGACGCAGCCTTACGTTGCGCCCGATCGTGACGTCGGGCAACACGACGGAGTCCTCGATGATCGAGCCGTGCTCCACCGTGACCTTCGTGAAGAGCAGCGAGCGGATGACGGCGGCGCCGCTCACGATGCAGCCGCTCGAGACGAGGGCTTCCTGCGTCTGCCCGCAGCCGCAGGGACTGCCGTGCACGAACTTCGCGGGCGGCAGGTCCTCCTCGAGCGTGTGGATCGGCCACGACCTGTCGTACATGTTGAGCTCCGGCTGCACGCGCGTGAGGTCCATGTTCGCCTCGAAGTACGCGTCCACGGTGCCCACGTCACGCCAGTACGGACGGCCATTGACCATGTTCACGCAGCTGTCGCCATAGCTGTGCACGCGGATCCGGCGCCCTGCGGCCAGCAGCGCGGGCAGCAGGTCCACTGCAAAATCGTGCGTGGACCCCGCGCGGGCGGCGTCCTCGCGAAGGCAGGCATACAGGACGGCCGCATTGAAGACATAGATGCCCATGCTGGCCAGCGCCCGCGCGGGGTCGCCCGCGAGCGGCTCCGGCCGGGCCGGCTTCTCGGCGATCCCGCGCAGCCAGCCGCCCGCATCGACGCTCAGGACGCCGAAGGCACTGGCGGATTCCACGGGCACGTCGATGCTCGCGATGGTGACGTCGGCCTCCTGCTCGACGTGTTCCGCGAGCATGACGCCGTAGTCCATCTTGTAGACGTGGTCGCCCGCCAGCACCAGCACGAAGCGCGGCTCCTCCATCTTCAGGATGTCGAGGTTCTGGTAGAGGGCGTCCGCCGTCCCGTCGTACCAGCTGTCACGGTTGCGCTGCTGCGCGGGCAGTACGTCGAGGAACTCGTGCAGGTGGTTGTCGAGGAAGTTCCAGCCGCGCTGCAGGTGCTGCATCAGCGTGTGGGCCTTGTACTGGGTCGCGACCCCGATGCGGCGCACGCCCGAGTTGACGCAGCTGCTCAATGCGAAATCGATGATGCGGTGCTTGCCGCCGAACGGCACGGCGGGCTTTGCCCGCCAGGCGGTGAGGTCGTGCAGGCGCGTGCCGCGCCCGCCCGCGAGCACGATCGCGTAGGTGTCGCGGACGAGCGGGGCCACAGCCGGCCGACGGTGATGCACCGCGGAGATGTCCGGCACGTGGAAACGCCCGGAGTCGCTGGTCGATGGAGCCTCAGCCACGTGGCCCCTCCAGAGGCAACGCGGTTCGCGTTGCGCAGGTCCAATTCTACTCCCGGGCCGCAACGATTCCGCTGCGGCGCGGCCATGCCGTCAGTGTCGGTTGGACAGGGATGGGCAGCTGTTAAGTTCGCCCGGGACCTGGCGGCGACTCGCCCTCGAGCCCCGGCGGCTCAGCTTCGCTCGGAGGTGGAGTGCCAGCGGGCGCGCGTGACGCGCCAATCGCCATCGTCGAGCTGGAGCTCGAGGTCTACGTCGTATACGTCGCCTGCGAGGTCGAATGTCGAGGCGGCGGCGTCGCGGCCCAGGGTGCCGAGGGTCACGCTGACCTTGGCCATGTCCTTGTACGGGAATTCGACCGAGGCCACCTTCACCACGAGGTGGATGGACTGGTGGGTCACGAGGTAGCCGCGCAGGTACTGCTTGAGATCCTCGCGACCTGCGCCCTGCCCGTCCTGGTACCTGGGCGAGACGAGGTCCATGAGGCCGGACAGGTCGCGGGCTTCCGCGGCTTCTGCTCCGCGCGCGACCACGGCGCGCACCTGCGATTCGGGCGTCTCACCGGGCCCGCAGGCCGCCAGGCACAGGGCGAGCAGCGCGGCCCCTGCCCTGGCGGCGAGTCTTACCCGGCCCGGCATCAGACCATGGGCTGGATGCTGGCGAACACGTGAGTCAGGGCACCCATCACCACTGCGACGACGACCACGAGGCCGGCGAGCACACGGTTGAGCGAGCGTTCGGTTTCTTTGCAGGCGGTCATGACTGAATCCTCCGTTTCGTACGGAGCAGAAGCTACGCGCATCCATTGACCTGATAAACGGCATTATTCAAGTTACTCTGTTCATAAATACGGAACAATTCAAGAACAGAGAGGTCAGTATTTCCGCCATTTCCGACGAGGAAAACGAGAATGACCCCTATTTCGGGGCACGGGGGAAGAAGGGGCTGGTGCGCCGCACGTACTCTTCGTAGCCGGGCTTCGCGCTCATGGCTTTCTCGAGCAGCGTGACGCCCGACACCCGGAGCAGCAGGAACGACATCACGAGCGGGCTCACCACCGTCCACCACGCGCCGGCCGCGACCGCGAGGCCGAAGAGCCCCCACCACACCAGGAAGTCGCCGAAATAATTCGGGTGACGCGTGTAGCGCCACAGGCCCTGGTCCATCACACGCCCCTTGTGCTCGGGCCGCGCCTTGAACCTCGCGAGTTGCCAGTCACCCACCGACTCGAACAGCAGGCCCGCCGCGAACACGAGCGTCGCGAGCACGTCCAGCCAGCCCAGCGCCCCGCCGCGCGAGATCGCTTCCTGCAACGGCAGCGACACCACCCATATCAGCACGCCCTGCAGCACGAAGACGATGAAGAGACTCTTCCACCACCACGACGACCCGCGGGCGCGGCGCATCGCCTGGTAGCGCGGATCCTCGCCCTTGCCGAGGTTGCGCCACGCGAGGTAGGCGGCGAGGCGCAGGCCCCACGCGGTCACGAGCCCCACTGCGAGCGCGCCGCGTGGCGACCCGCCGACCTGCAGCGCCACCACCCACGCCACGATCACGAATCCCGGCCCCCAGAAGATGTCGACGATGCTCGAGTCCTTCACCGCGAGGGACACGAGCCACATGACGAACATCGCCCCCGCGAGGGTGAGTGCCGTCAGGACGAATATCGACATGCGTCATCTCCTTTCATCGCGGGACTCCGATGCTTCTTCGGCCGAGAGCCAGTCATCCATGCGCTGCCACTCTTCGGCAAGCCACGCGCGGCGCGCATCCGTGCCCGCCGGGATCGAGGACGCGGGAACCCGCCAGAAACGCAGCCTGACAGTACGCCCAACGAGCGCGCCGCGCATGATGTCCGCGACGTGCGCGAAACCCTCCAGCCCGTGGTGGCCGATGAAGAGCACGTCGCAGGCTGGCGGCGCATCCAGCAGGGCCAGCGCTCCGCCCGGCCTGATCGGCAGCAGGTGCTGGAGCCGCTCCGCGCGCTCGCGCGCCACGCCGTCGAGCCGCTCGAGCACGCGGCGACGCTTCTCCGGCGTGAAGCGCGTGCCCTCCGGATAGAGCAATACGCCCTCGTCCGGCGCCAGGCCGGACTTGAGCGCCCTCACGGCCTCCACTTCCCGCGCCGTGTCCGCGCCGTCGCGCGCGACGAAGCGATTCGGCAGCCAGTGACCCGCCAGGTCGAGGCAGGGATCGACGAGCAGCTCGCGCTTCAGCACGTAGCGCAGCCGCATGCGATGCGCGTTCGCGATGAAGACGGCCGGCACCAGCGAATCGATGATGCTCGCGTGCCGCACCAGCACCAGCAGCGGCCCCGGTGTCGCGGCCTCGTCGCCGTCCACCTCGAAGCGCAGCCGGAAGAGCGTCCTCAGCGCCACGTAGTGCATCGCGGTGTACCAGCGCTGCACGGGCCAGGTGCGCGCCGCCCGGAGTCGGGGTCGCCCGAGCGAGGAGAGCCACACGACAAGAAGCAGCGCGAGCCCCAGCACCTCCGTGGCGAGGAAGCACACGCCGAACAGCACGAGGCGCACCGACACGAAGCTGCGGCGTCCCGCCGAACGAGCGAGGTCGAAGACGAACGCGAGCAGCAGCAGCACCGGCAGCGCCGCGAGGATCGCGATGAGCGAGAGCACGACGGCTGGAATCGTGATCGCGCGGCGGGCGTAGCGGCGCAGCGTCTCCCTGGACGCCTTCGGTGTCGATTGCGGGGCGGCCTGGTCAGCCGCGTTCGGCACGCCGCCCCCGCAGGAGGAGCACCGAAGTCCAGGTCACCCACGCGAGCCACAGCGGTCCCGCGACGGCCAGCAGGTTCGCGAAGAAGTCCGACGAGAACTGCAGCGCAACCGGCAGGCTTGCGAGACCCGCCACGATCCCCAGCCAGCGCAGCTGCACGGGCCAGCCGTCATCCGCCCTGAGCGCACCGGCAAAACACAGCAGGCCGACCGCCAGGAGCCCGTTGAACGCCGAGTCGAGCAGCAGCGTGAGCCAGAGAAGCGCCAGGCCCGTGGAAGGATCCACGTGCAGCGCCGCGATCGGCGCCATGGTGCCGGCCGCGTCGAGCAGCGCGCCTCCGCCGAAGAAGACCGCGCCGACCACCGCCAGGCTGCGGCGGTCCGTCACGGCGAGGTTATGGCGATTTGCGACGTTGAGCGCGAGCCCGGCCGCAAACGCCGCGAGCGCCACGAGACCCACCGTGAACGACCAGGCGCTGAGCTGGGTCGAAATCGGATCTGCCTGCAGCTCCGCGAGCCATGCCGCAACGTCGCCAGGCCGGTAGGCGTGCGGGACGTGTCGGAGCGCGGCGACGGCGACGACGTTCAGCGACACTCCGACGAGGCCCGCCACTCCGGCAGATGTATTCCTGTTCATGTCCCGGAGTTTAGCAACAAGGTGTTGCCGGGCGCCCTATGGCGAACGCAGCCACTTGCCCAGTTGCGCGTAGACCTCGGGCCGGTGCATCAGCTCCAGGTGGCCGATCTCGTGGCCGACCCACTGGCGTTCGGCCGGAATCGCGAACGTCCGCTCCGGATCCGGGTGGCGGCCGAGCGCACTGTCGAGAGGCACGAGCCCGTCCCCCACCAGTCGCTCGCTCACGAGGTTGCGCTTCCTGCCGATCGTGGCTGCCAGGGCATAGCAGGCGACATCCTCGGGCAACGGAATGAAAGCCCGCTCGTCCCCGGTGATGCTGCCATGGCGCAGGTCCATGATTCCGGCGCTTCGCGCCTTGCCGATGCGCGTGAACGGCGCGACGTACGGGCTCAGTTCCATGACGTAGTCGAGCCGGTGGCCGCCGCGCTCGAGCGGCGAGCCGTGCAGCGGCGTACCGAGAAACACCAGTCGACGCAGGAGCTCGGGCCACGCCTGGCCCGCGAGCCGCCCGTGATGGGCCGCGCTCCTCGCAACGAGCCCGCCCATGCTGTGCCCGACGATCGCGAGTTCCGTGGCGGGCTGCGGCCAGTGATCCAGCAGCGTCTCGAGAAGTGCGGCAAGGGTCGCGCCGTTGTCCGCGATCGCACGGCCGCTGTTGTAGCGCAGGAAGACCGGCGTGTAGCCGAGCGAAACGGCAAGCTCCTCGATGGGGCCACTGCCGTCGCGCACCCAGTTGGACTCGTTGAGGCAGAGCCCGTGCACGATGAGCATCACGCGACTGCCTGCCTCGGGCAACACGCTGCCGGGCGTCAGCGGGTTCACGCGTCGGCCGCCAGAGCGGAACTGCATGTCGATGGCGAGCGGGTTCTCGGTGCGCTCGAGGTGATCTCCATATACGCCATTCACGATCGACACGAGTGTGTCCCGGGTCGCGGAGGACTCACCCTCCGGCAGCAGGGCATTCAACGGGCTGAAGCCGGCGTCGACGCCGAGGCGGACCAGGTGCGTAACGCCGCGCACGCTGCGGTACACGAGCCCGGTGATGCCGCGCGTCGCGCCGGCGCGCGACTTGCCCAGCGGCAACGGCGTGAGCTGGATCGTGCGGTGCATCTTTTCCACGAGATCGGTGATTCCCACCGTGGCGTCGAACGCCAGGCGCGCGGCGCCGCGCAGGTCGGAGATTTGCGTGCGGGTCGGTGTGGCCATGCGGATACTCCGTGGTGTCAGTCGCTCAAGGCTTCGATGACCGCGACCGGGTTGTTGCGGATCGCCCGCAGCAGTGCGCGCGCAGCGCCCGTGGGCTCACGACGGCCCTGCTCCCAGTTACGGAGCGTGGCGACCTCGATCGAGAGCAGTTCGGCGAACTTGGCCTGGCTCAGGCCGGTGACCGCGCGGATGGCGCGGACGTCTACTTCGGGTGCCCTGCCGGGCCGGCGCAGGCGCACGCCGGTCAGGCGCGCCAGGCGATCGAGCCGGCGCTGGCGCAGGCGACGCGCGTCGTTCAGCAGCCGCTCGAAGATGTCCTCGGTGAGCACGCGCCGCACGGTACGCCGCTGGCGTAGCTGCGTCAATGGCGTACCCGAGGCTCGACGCCGAGGACGGACCGACGCTTCGAGCAACGCCTTCGGTTTCCGGGCCGGCGACCACCCGCGGGCGTCTATGGACCGCGGCGGCGCACCGGGCGTAGAGTGGCCGCGTGCACACGCTCGAGCCGGAAATCCGCACCCTGCACGCCGAAGGCACGATCGACGATGCCACCGCGTCGCGCGCCCTGGCCCTCGATCGCGGGGAGGTCTTTTCCCTGCACCCGGAACTGCGCGCCACGATGTACGCCGGCGTGCTGCTGGTGATGGCGGGCGTGGGCATGATCCTCGCCCGCAACCTCGACCGGATCGGCCCGCTTGCCATCGTGCTTGCGATTGCACTCGCCGCCGCGGCGTGTGCCGTGCCCGCCGTGCGCGCAAAGCTCGCCGGCCGCGACCTCGCGTGGCCGGCGAATACCTGCTGCTCCTCGCCGTGCTGCTCGCGAGCGCGGACCTCGCCTATGCCGAGCGCCAGTTCACGCTGCTCGGACCGCTCTGGCCGTGGCACCTGCTGCTGCTCGCTTCGGTGCACGCGGGGATCGCCTATGCCTTCGCCTCGCCGCTCGTGCTCGCGGCATCGCTCACGGCGCTCGCCGGATGGTTCGGCGTGGGCGGCTCTTTCGGCGACGTGCTGCACTTCGGGTACTCGTCGCCGGAACTCGGTCGCCGCGCGCTCGTCTGCGCCGCATCGATCGCCGCGTGGCGCTACGTGGACCGCCGGGCCCGGCCGGACACGCGCTTCAGCGAAGTGTTCGATCATTTTGCGGCGAACCTCGCGTTCTGGGGTTCGATCGCGTGGTGCATGGAGTGGCCGTGGCTCGCAGCCGGCCTGCCACTGCTCGCGATGCTCGCATGGGCTTCGATTCGGCGCGGACTCGCCACCGGTCGCGAGGCGTTCCTCGTCTACGGCGTGGTGTATGCGGCGATCGGGACCTGCTCCGTGGTGGTGCCGCGGATTCACGGCATCACCGCATCGCTCAGCTTCGTGCTGCTCGTGGTCTGCGCGGCGGCGGCCGCGCTCTGGCAGCTGCGCCGGCGCCTGCGCGAGCCCGGGCCATGAGCCGCTGGCGACCGTCGCCCGACGAGGAACGCTGGCTCGAGGTGGCAGCACGGCTCGGCGTTGCCGTCCCGCGCGACGCCGTGGCCCGACGCACCGGCGGCTGGCGCAGCACCGGCCCACTCGCGCGCGTCGCGCTCTTCGTGCTCGGGATCATCGCGGCCGCGCTCGCGTTCGGGATCCTGGGTTTCGGCGAGGAAATCATGCTGCTCGTCGCGGGACTGCTCGCGGCGGGTACCGCCGAGTGGCTCAAGGTCAGCAAGCGCCTGCACGCGTCGGGCATCGAGGAGGGTCTCTGCGTCGCCGGGTATCTCATGGTGGCCGCATGGTTCACCACGCTCACGGAGCCGTCGCTGAACTTCGCCGAAGGCAAAGCCGCCATGCTGGTGCTGATTGCAGCCGCGGGTGCCGCGGGCCTGCGGCTGCTGAATCCCGTCGTCACCACCTGCGCGGTCATCGCATTCGTGAACTGGGTGGACTCGACCGCGTTTGCGCGCTCGCTTGACATGACCATTGGCGGCGGCGTGACTGCAGTCGCTTTCGGCTGTGCGCTTGCGGCGCTCGCGCTGGCGCTGGGTGCGCGTGAATACCGCAGGCCATCGCACGACCGGATGCTCGACTGGCTGGTCGCGACGCTGCCGGTCGCGGCGTACGTGCAGCACGCGACCTGGGACAGGTATCTGGTCATGAGCAGCCCCGGGGGCCCCGGCACCGGCCGGCTGGCGACGACGGTGCTGCTGCTTGCGCTCGGCGCCGCGCTGCTGGTCACGGGCGTACGCCGCAGGCGGCACGCACCGCTGCTCGGCTTCATGGGCTGCGTCGTATGCCTCGCAGTGGAACTTCGCCTCGCGACCACGCTGGCCACCGAGACGTGGCTCATCCTCTACGGGGTCGCGGCCCTCGTCGCGGGCTTTGCGCTGGATCGATACCTGCGGCAGCCACGCAACGGCATGACCTCCCAGGCGCTCGAGGATCGCGAGGGACCACTCGACCTGCTGCAGACCGCCGGCGCCGCACTGCTCGCGCAGCGGGCGACACCCGGGGTTCCGCAAGTGGAGCCCGGGCACGCCGGCGAGGGAAGATTCGGCGGCGGCGGCGCGAGCGGTGGCTACTGAGGCGGCGCAGTCGCAGAGCCACCCCTGCCTCGAGTGCCACCGGCCCGGTCGAGGGATGGCCACGCTGGGCTGAACTAACTCACGATTCGAATGCTGCGAAAGCCGACTTCGACCAGACCGCGTTGTTTCAGTCGTGCAAGCAGGCTGCTTAGCGTCTGTCGTGAGACGCCGATCATCGTCGCAAGATCGGTCTGTGACACCTTGATCTCGCTGATATCGGCGTTCCGAACATGTTCGCTCCGGCGTGTTGCTACCAAGTCCTTCAGTCGCGTGAGCAGCCAGTCTTCTGGCGCAAGGCCCTGAACTTCGCCGAGATATCGAAACACCAGAGCAAACTGATCTATGAGCAGTTTCGCAAAATAAGGGTAGTAGCGCGGCTCGTCGTGCACGATGCGTGCGAACTCAGACTTCGGCAGATTCAGAGCGACTACCGCACTGTCCGCAACAACGCTGCCGATGCTTGGGGCATTGGCAAGCATGCCGTATACCGCGAACCAATAGCCGACCCGGCCGACATCGAGCAGGACTTCCGCGTCGTTCTTCGCGACTCGCACCGCTCGCACGCGTCCTTTCAGGACGCAGAACATGCCCTTGCTGTCATCGCCTTCGCGGACGATCACTTCCCCTTTACGAAAGGAGTACGCAGTTGAGCGACGGACAATGAGATCTTGCAACTCTGAGGGCAAGCTGCCAAACCAGAGTCCTTCCTTCAGTTGCTCAAGGAACGGCTTGAGATCGCCGGCAATCGGCGCTCCACTTTTCATCGCACAGTCCCCAAATCGTGATTCGTTCGTTCGACGGGCCCACCGTTGCCTTCAATTGTCGGCTTTTTGACAAGTTTTGCCTAACGATCAGGAAAGCCTCGACAATGGGCAGGCCGACGTTGCTGAAGGCAACGTACCCGGAACCGGAGTGGGGCACCGTTGCACCAACGGGTTGCCCTACCAGGATGAAGCGGCAGCTCGGGTCTGGCGCGGCAATGCATCGCGCGCGGTGCGCGCCAAGCCCGACACTCGCGATAAACATAGTCGGTGCACCAGGTGGGAGACAAATGATGAGAACGATTCACAGGATTGCCGTTTTGGCCGTCGTTGGCCTGGGCGTCGCCTTCGCCGGCGGTTGCGCCAGGCAGCAGAACGCAGAACCAGCGGCAATGGTCGATGCTGCTGACACGATCTATGTCGGCGGGGACATCGTCACCGTCAACGACGCCCAGCCGACGGCCGAGGCGCTGGCGGTGAAAGACGGCAAGATCGTCGCGATAGGCACCCGCGCCGATCTGGAGAAGGCTCACAAGGGCGCTGCGACGAGAGTCGTGGATCTCGCGGGCAAGACCCTGATGCCCGGCTTCCTCGACGCCCATTCGCATTACATCAACTCGCTGCTGGTGGCCAACCAGTGCAAGCTGTATGCGCCTCCGTCGGGACCGGGCAAGGACGTGGACAGCATCATCGCCGAACTGAAGAAGTTCGCCGCGGAGCGCAAGATCCCGAAGGGCGAGATGATCATGGGCTACGGCTACGACGACACCGTGATGCCGAATGGCCGCCTGCTCAATCGCGACGATCTCGACAAGGCGTTCCCGGACAACCCGGTGCGCATCGACCACGTGTCGATGCACGGGGCGGTGATGAACAGCCTCGCGCTGAAGAAGTATGGGTTCAGTGCCGCCACCAAGACGCCCCCGGGCGGCGTGATCGTGCGCAAGCCGGGCACGAACGAGCCTTACGGCCTGATCATGGAGATGGCGTTCCTCCCGGTGATGGAACAACAGGAACCGATGACGCCGGAACAGGAGATCGCCTGGAGCAAGGCGGGCCAGATGCTCTACGCGGAGGCCGGCATCACCACCGCGCAGGAAGGCGCCACGCACATTGCGCAGTACGAGACGATGAAGCGCGCCGCGGATGCGGGCGCCAACATCATCGATGTCGTCGCTTATCCGTTCATCACCGATGTGGACAAGGTGCTCGCCGAGGCCCCGGTGTCCGAATGGGGGAAGTACTCCAACCGCTTCAAGATCGGCGGCGTCAAGATCTCGATCGACGGCTCGCCCCAGGGCAGAACCGCGGCCTTCACGACGCCTTATCTGACCGGCGGTCCCGGTGGTGAGGAGAACTGGAAGGGCGATCTGCGGCCCCGCAGGAAGTCATCAACCAGGGCCTCAAGAAGGTCTACGGTCTCGGAGTCCCGGTGCTGTTCCACGTCAACGGCGATGCGGCGATCGACGCCCTCATCAAGGCGCACGAGTTCGCGGCGGCCGACGACCTGACGAAGTACCGCAACGTGACGGCAATCCATGCCCAGTTCACGCGCAAGGACCAGATTCCGCTGTTCGTGAAGTACAGGATCCGTCCCTCTTTCTACACACTGCACACCTACTACTTCGCGGAGGCGCATATCGCCAACCGAGGCAAGGACCAGGCGATGTACATCAGCCCGATGCGCGACGCGATCGACGCCGGACTCCACCCGACGAACCACACCGACTTCGTGGTCGCACCGCTCGACCAGATGTTCATGCTCTGGTCGGCAGTGAACCGCATTTCCAGAGGGGGCGCGGAAATCGGCCTTGATCAGCGGGTCACGCCGCTCGAGGGCCTGAAGGCGATGACGATCTGGGTTGCCGAGCAGTACGGGGAGCAGGACAGCAAGGGATCGCTCGAGCCGGGCAAGCTCGCGGACCTCGTCATCCTCGACAGGAACCCGCTCAAGGCCGAACCGATGGCCATCAAGGACATCAAGGTCGTCGAGACCATCAAGGAAGGCAAGACGATCTACGCGGTCACGCAGTGACGGTATGGGTACGCCGGCGGAAATTCCCACCCCCCTTGCGCCGGAGCAACTGTGGGTCGGGGCCGCGAGGCCTCGGCCCACAGGTTCTCTGCGAGTTCGATACATGATGCGTCGCAGCGGAGTGGCTGGAGTCATGTTGAGCCTGGCCGGATGGCTTGCTGGATGTTCCGCGCTGACAGTCGTGCCGGGCGGCGGGGGTGGCGGTGTGGCCAAGGTGACCGGGACCGTCACGTATCGCGAGCGGATCGCACTGCCGCCGACGGCCGTGATCAAGGTGCAGCTCGCAGACGTCTCTCGCGCCGACGCGCCTGCCGTCGTGCTCGGTGAACAGGTGATCCCGGCGGCCGGCAACCAGGTTCCGTTTACGTTCGAGATCACGTTCGATCCCGCGCGGATCGTAGCGAACCACACCTACGCCGTTCAGGCCCGTATCGAGGACGACGGCAAGCTGCGCTTCATCAGCGACCAGCATTACGCGGTCATCACCGGTGGCGCACCGATCACGGCCGACATCTTGCTCAAAATAGTTGGCGGAAGTCGGGAATAACCGCATTCGCGACGACCGTCCGCTTCCCTGGACGACGACTGTCTCGCACGGGTCGTTCTCAGCCCCACAGGGGCCGCTTTCGGGCACGGACGTCTCGTGCCGGCAGCCACCCGGTGGAAGAGCCGGCTGTTGTCTTCGGCTACTACGCCTGTGGCCCTCGCGGCGCGGGACAGGCATCCAGCCAGGCCTGTTCCTCCGTGTCGAACACCCGCGAGCGCGTGAGAAATCGCACGCCCAGCGGCGCCTCGAGTGAGAAACCGCCGCCGCGGCCGGGCACCACGTCGATCAGGAGCTGCGTGTGCTGCCAGTACTCGTACTGCTGCGCCCCGATGTAGAACGGCGTGCCGCCGATCTCGCCCAGGAACACGTCGCGCTCGCCCGACTCTGAACTCGCCGCGTGGATAGCACATCGGGGAGCTGCCGTCGCAGCAGCCCCCCGACTGGTGGAAGAGCAGCGGTCCGTGCTGCGACTCGAGCTCGCGCAGCACCGCCGCCGCCGCGTCCGTGATCGCGACGCGGACGACGGCCTCGATGGGCGGCGCCGCCACGCCGCTCAGAAGAAGCCGAGCTTCTTCGGGCTGTAGCTCACCAGCAGGTTCTTGGTCTGCTGGTAGTGGTCGAGCATCATCTTGTGATTCTCGCGCCCGATGCCGGACTGCTTGTAGCCGCCGAACGCCGCGTGCGCGGGATAGGCGTGGTAGCAGTTGGTCCAGACGCGGCCCGCCTTGATGCCCCGGCCCATGCGGTAGCAGGTGTTCGCGTCGCGGCTCCAGACGCCCGCGCCCAGCCCGTACAGCGTGTCGTTCGCGATCGCGAGCGCGTCGTCGAAGTCCTTGAACGGCGTGACCGAGAGCACCGGCCCGAAGATCTCTTCCTGGAAGATGCGCATGCGGTTCGTGCCCTCGAACACCGTCGGCTGGACGTAGTAACCGTCCTTGAACTCCCCGGCGTGCACCCGGCGCGCACCGCCGGTCAGCACCTTCGCGCCCTCCTTCCTGCCGATGTCGACGTAGCTCAGGATCTTCTCGAGCTGGTCGTTCGAGGCCTGCGCGCCGATCATCGTGGTGGGCTCGAGCGGGTTGCCCTCGACGATCTGCTTGACCCGCGCGATCGCCCGCTCCATGAACCTGTCGTAGATCGACGCCTGCACCAGCGCCCGCGACGGGCAGGTGCAGACCTCGCCCTGGTTCAGCGCGAACATCGTGAAGCCTTCGAGCGCCTTGTCGAAGAAGTCGTCGTCGGCCTCGAGGACGTCGGCGAAGAAGATGTTCGGCGACTTGCCGCCGAGTTCGAGCGTCACGGGGATCAGGTTCTCGGAGGCGTACTGCATGATCAGCCGCCCGGTCGTCGTCTCGCCCGTGAATGCGATCTTCGCGATGCGCGGGACTCGACGCCAGCGGCTTGCCAGCCTCCACGCCGAAGCCCTGCACGACGTTCACCACGCCGGGCGGCAGGATGTCGGCCATGAGCTCCATGAACGCCATGATCGACACCGGCGTCTGCTCCGCCGGCTTGATCACCACGCAGTTGCCGGCGGCGAGCGCGGGGGCAAGCTTCCACACCGCCATCAGCAGCGGGAAGTTCCAGGGGATGATCTGGCCGACGACGCCGAGCGGCTCGTGGAAGTGATAGGCGACGGTGTCGTGGTCGAGTTCGGAAAGCCCGCCTTCCTGCGCGCGGATCGCCCCGGCGAAATAGCGGAAGTGGTCTACGGCGAGCGGCATGTCGGCGTGGGTCGTCTCGCGGATCGGCTTGCCGTTGTCGATCGTCTCGATGAACGCCAGCGTGTCGAGGTTCGCCTCGAGCTTGTCCGCGATGCGATTGAGGATGAGCGCGCGCTCGGCAGGCGAGGAGATGTTCCATTTCGCCGCCGCGGCGTGTGCCGCGTCGAGTGCAAGCTCGACGTCCTCCTTCGTCGACCGGGCCACGTCGCAGAGCGGCTTGCCGGTGATCGGGGTCGGGTTGGAGAAATACTGTCCCTTGACCGGCGCGACGTATTTGCCGCCGATCCAGTTGTCGTAGCGGCCGCGGATCGGCACCGAGGTCTTGAAGCCTGCGGCGGCGGACGGGAGGGTGGCGGCTGACTTTGCCTGGATGTCGTTCATGTGGATCCCCTGGGTCGTGCAGCCTGGACGGCCGGCGACGGCGCCCAGGCGGTGAGTAATTTCGACTCGAACGCTCAGTATTCTCCCGCGAATTCCGGGATGCAAATGCGGGCGCGGCGACGGCGGCAGTCCGCCGGTCGGTGCACCCCTTCCGCCCGCCGGCGCCTCGTTCCGCGGCCGCTAGCCGCTGTTGCGGAGCCCCGCCGCGATGCCGTTGATGGTGAGGTGGATCCCGCGACGACTGCGCTCGTCCCGGTCGCCGGCCCGGTAGCGGCGCAGCAGTTCGATCTGGATGTGGTTGAGCGGGTCGAGGTAGGGGAATCGATAGCGGATCGAGCCCGCCAGCTGCGGGTTTCCGGCCAGCAGCCGGTCGGTCCCGAGTATCCGGAGCAGTGCGTCGACGGTCGCGTCGAACTCGGCGCGGATGCGCCTGAAGATCGAGTCGCGCAGTTTCTCGTCGGTGACCAGCGCGGCATATCGCGACGCGATGGCGAGGTCGGCTTTCGCGAGCACCATTTCCATGTTCGAGAGGACGGCCGCGAAGAACGGCCAGTCGCGGTGCATTTCGCGGAGGAGCGCGAGACGCTCGTCGCTGCCGCCGAGCCACGCGTTGACCGCCGATCCGAACCCGTACCAGCCCGGCAGCATGAGGCGGCACTGGGACCAGGAGAACACCCACGGGATGGCGCGCAGGGTCTCGATGGCGCGTGACTTGTTGCGCGACGCCGGCCGACTGCCGATGTTGAGCTCGGCGATCTCGCTGATGACCGTGGACTCCCAGAAATAGTCCTCGAATCCCGGTGTCTCGTAGACGAGGCCGCGGTAGGCGGCGACCGCGCTCGCGGACAGTTCGTCGAGGGTCTCTACGTACCGCGGGTGCGGCTCGGGGGTGGAGCCGCCGAGCAGCGTCGCCTCCAGCGTGGCGGCGCACAGGATCTCGAGATTGCGCCAGCCGACCTCGGGATTCGCATACTTGACGCCGATGACCTCGCCCTGCTCAGTGAGGCGGATCTGGCCCTGCACGCTGCCGCCGGGCTGCGCGAGGATCGCCTCGTAGCTCGGCCCTCCCCCGCGTCCGACCGATCCACCGCGACCGTGAAAGAGGCGCAGGCGAACGCCATGCCGGCGGAAGGTCTCGACCAGTGCGGTCTGCGCCTTGTGGAGCTCCCAGCGCGAAGTGAGATAACCACCGTCCTTGTTGGAGTCGGAATATCCCAGCATCACCTCCTGGGCCGCTCCGCGTGACGCGAGCAGGCGCGCGTACACCGGGATCGACAGCAGTGCGTCCATGGTCCGCGCCGCAGCGCGCAGGTCGGCAATGGTCTCGAACAGCGGGACGACGTTGCATCGCAGGCTCGCATCCGCCGCGCGGAACATGCCGACCTCGCGCAGCAGCAGTACCACCTCGAGCACGTCTGAGACCCCGTCGCACTTCGAGATGACGTAGTTCTCGATGCACGCGTCGCCGTACATCCGCTGCAGCTGCGCCGCGGCCTGCAGTATGTCGAGTTCGCCGCGAGTCTCGTCTGAATACTCAACGTACGGGGAGCCCAGCAGTCGTGCGGTTGCCAGTTCCTCGACCAGCACGCGCACGCGGCCGGCCTCGTCCAGCGACGCGTAGCGGACGTCGGGCCGAGCCGCGGCGAAGAGCTCCGCGACGACCCGCTCGTGGACGTCGGAATTCTGGCGCAGGTCGAGCGAGGCGAGGTGGAAGCCGAAGACCCCGACCGCACGCCGCAGCCGTCGCAGGCGGCCCCGGGCAAGGAGGGCCGACCCGTTCGAATGCAGGGAGGCATGGATGACGTCGAGGTCCGCGCCGAACTCGGCCGGGCTCTCATAGGGCGGTGCGTCGCCGACCGCGTGCCGCAGCGGCTCATGCTGGTCCAGCGCGCGCGTGGTCGCAGCCACGCGGGCATACAGGCCGGTGAGCGCGCGGCGGTAGGGCTCGTCGCGGCGGTGCGGGCTCACGTCGGGGGAGCGCTCGGCCAGCGCCTGCAGTTCGGGCGATACCTGCGTGACGAAGGTGGTGACGGACAATTCGGCACCGAGCGCGTGCAGCTCGGCGAGGTAGTGCTCGAACACGCGCGAGGACTGCATGCGCAGCGTGCGACGCAGGACCGCTTCGTTCACGAAGGGATTGCCGTCGCGGTCGCCGCCGATCCAGGACCCGATCCGCAGGCCGGATGGCACATCGGTCCAGTGGCGGTCGGGGTAACGGCGCTCGAGTTCGTCCTCGAGCGCTCCGTACATCGCCGGCACCTGCGGCAGGAAGGTCTGCTCGAAGAACGAGAGCCCATTGGCCACCTCGTCGATGACCGCGAGCTTCTCGAGTCGCAGTATCCGGGTCTGCCAGAGCGCCAGCACCGCGCGCCGCACGGCCTCGTCACTGGTGGCCCGTTCCCGGGGCGTCGGTCGCGAGCGGTCACGCTCCCGGAGCAGCCGCTCGATCTTCATCTCCAGGTCCCGCACGCTCTTGCGCTGGACCTCGGTCGGGTGCGCGGTGAGCACCGGGACGATTGCCGCGGTGCGGAAGAATTCCCGCAGCGCGTCGGGGCCGATGCCGGCCGCTACGACCCGGTCGAGCGCCCGCACCAGGCTGCCGTCCGCAGGCGGGACTCCGTCGATCTCGGACCGTCGACCGCGACGGATGTTGTCGAGGTCCTCGGCGAGGTTGGCGAGGTGCGAGAAGTAACTGAACGCCCGCGCTACTACCATCGTCTCCTGGCGGCCAAGCGCGTCGAGGATCCTCTCGAGCTCGCGGCGGGCGGCGACGTCGTCGTCGCGTCGGAAGGCGATGGAACTCTGTCGCACGCGTTCGACGAGATCGAAGGCCGCGCTGCCCTCCTGGTCACGGACCGTGTCGCCGAGCAACCGGCCGAGCAGGCGGATGTCGTCCCGCAGCGGCTGGTCCGTATCGAAATCGGCGTCCATGCCCTAGCTTAGCCCAATCACCACCGTCGGACGCGCGGCCCGGGCCGCCCGCGGGAACGGTGCATGGCTGCACCGATCAGCGCGGCACGATAGGATGTCGGCAGAACGTCAAACCCGAGACACTGGCCAGGGGGCTCCATGAACATATCCGTAGCGCGCGTACTGCGCGTCGTGCTGGGCGTTGCATCCGGCATCGCCGTGCTGGCGACCGTGCCGCCTGCCGATGCAAAGGACAAGCCGAAGACGGAATTCGGCGCACTGCAGTACCGCGCCGTGGGCCCCACGATCTCGGGACGCGCCACCCGCGTCGCCGGCGTGCCCGGCGACCCGCTCACCTACTATGTCGCCTACGCACAGGGCGGCATCTGGAAGAGCGAGAACGGGGGTCACAACTGGAAGCCGGTGTTCGACGAGCAGCCGACGAACTCCATCGGCTCGATCGCCATCGCGCCGTCGGACCCCAACGTGATCTACGCGGGCGGCGGCGAGGCCAACATCCGCGGCAACGTCGAGTGGGGCAGCGGCATCTTCAAGTCCACCGATGCCGGCAAGACCTGGCAGCACGTGTGGAAGACGCGCGGCCAGATCGGCACGATGGCCGTGGATCCGCGCAACCCCGACGTCGCATACGCCGCCGTGCTCGGCTCGCCGTTCGGGCCGAACAAGGAGCGCGGCGTCTATCGCACGACCGACGGCGGCAAGAACTGGAAGCAGGTGCTCTACAAGGACGCCGAGACCGGTGCCTCCGACGTCACGCTCGACCCGAACAACCCGCGAATCGTGTTTGCCGGCCTCTGGCAGACGCAGCGCCGACCATGGGTGATGACCAGCGGCGGCGAAGGCAGCGGCCTCTACCGCTCGGCCGACGGCGGCGACACCTGGGAACAACTCAAGAAGGACGGCCTGCCGAAGGGTCCGTGGGGCAAGGTCGGCGTGCGCGTCGCACCGTCGGACTCGAAGGTCGTCTACGCACTCATCGAGGCGAAGGAAGGCGGCCTGTACCGGTCCAGTGACGGCGGCGAGACCTGGGAGCTTGCCAGCGACAGCAACTCGCTGCGCCAGCGCGCCTGGTACTACACCTGCCTGACCATCGACCCGACGAACGCGGGCATCGTGTGGTTCCCGCAGGTGCCGCTGCTCAAGACCGTGGACGGCGGCAAGACGATCGTATCGGTGGACGCGAAGATCCACGGCGACCACCACGACATCTGGATCGACCCGACGAATCCGCGCCGCGTCATGTCCGGCAACGACGGCGGCGTCGGCATCTCGATCGACGGCGGCGCGACCTGGTCCTGGCCCGCGATGCCGACCCCGCAGTTCTACAACATCGACGCGGACGACCGTTATCCATACCACGTCGGCGGCACGATCCAGGACTGGGGCACGGCGAGCGGGCCGGCGTTCACGCTGCGCCAGGGCGACAACGGTGGCGGACCCACGCTCGGCGACAACTGGGCGGTCGGCGGCGGCGAGGCGGGCGATTTCGTCTACGACCCGGCGCAGCCGGGCTCGATCTATGCCGGAGAGTACGGCGGCTACATCTCGCACTACCAGGAAGGCGTCGGCAACTTCCGCAGCGTCGGCGTCTATCCGCGCGACCTGTCGGGCACGCCCGCGAAGGATTCGACGTACCGCTTCCAGTGGACGGCTCCGATCGCCGACTCTCCGCATGACCCGAAGGTGCTCTATCACGGCGCCAACGTGCTGTTCCGCACCACCGACCGCGGCGCGACCTGGGAGGCCATCAGCCCGGACCTCACGCGCAACGACAAGTCGAAGCAGCAGTGGAGCGGCGGCCCGATCACCGGCGACATCACGGGCGTGGAGGTCTACGACACGATCTTCTCGATCGCGGAGTCGCCGCTCGCCGCGGGCGAGATCTGGGTGGGCACCGACGACGGCCTGGTGCAGATCACGCGCGACGGCGGCAGGAACTGGACCAACGTCTCCTCGAAGAAATGGCCGGAATGGGGCACGGTCGAAGCCATCGAGCCCTCACGCCGCGATGCCGGCACGGCCTACGTGGTCGTGGACGCGCGGCGGCTCGACGATCCGAAGCCTTACCTCTTCCGCACACGCAACTACGGACAGAGCTGGGACCAGCTCGGCAAGGGCCTGCCGGACGACCAGCATCTTTTCGTCGTGCGCGAGGACCCGACGAACGCCGAACTGCTGTACGTCGGCAGCGAGCGAGGTCTCTACATGTCGCGGGATGGCGGCGCGAGCTTCGTCGACATCCGCAACGGCAACCTGCCGGCGGTCGGCGTCGCCGACATCGAGGTCAGGCACGACGACCTGATCCTCGGCACGCGCCGCGGCATCTGGATTCTCGACGACATCACGCCGCTGCGCGCGTTCGACGCCAGCGTCAAGGCGGAGCCCGTGCACCTGTTCGCGCCGCGCAAGTCCTACCGCAATCGCCTCGAGTACCGCTGGGACGAACTCATCGACCCGGGCTCGCACAACGCAGCCTACGGCATGACGATCACCTACTGGCTGAAGGACGAGCCGGCCGAGACTCCTGCCGGTCACAAGGCCTCGCCCGACGACCCGAACGAACTCAGGCTCGAGATCTTCGATTCGCAAGGCACGCTCGTCCGCACGTTGAGCTCCGTACCGAAACCGAACCGCTACACCAGGGACGACCCGGACGAGCCGAGCGAGCCGAACAAGCCGGCGCTCACGAAGACGCAGGGCCTGAATCGCATCCAGTGGGACCTGCGGCACGAGGGCGCGAAGCTGATCGAGAATGCCAAGATCGACGCCGGCAACCCGGAAAAGGGGCCTCTGGTGCTGCCGGGCACCTACACGCTGAAGCTCACGGCCGGCGGCCGGACGCTCACGACCTCGGCGCAAGTCGCGGCCGACCCGCGCTCCTCGGCCACGCCTGCGGACATGCAGGCAAACTACGAGTTCGCGCTGCGCGCGGGCGCCGCGCTCGACCGCCTCGAGACGGACATCGAGTCCGTGCGTGCGATCCGTGCGCAGGCATCCGACATCGCGAAGCGCACGGCGAAGAATCCGGCGGCGAAGGACCTGCAGGCCACCGCGGACGCGCTCGTGAAGCGCTGCGACGAGATCGAGCGCCAGATGCACAATCCCGAAGCCAAGGTCGTGTACGACGTGCTCGCCGGGCGCGAGGGCGGCGCGAAACTCTACTCGCAGCTCTCGAGCCTCTACACCGACATCCAGGCCTCCGACTTCGCGCCGACACAGGGCCAGAACGGGCAGCTGGACGAGAACCTGGCGTCGCTCTCGGCCATCGAATCCGAACTCGCGGCGATGAAGGGCGGCGATCTCGCCAGGCTCGAGTCGCAGGCGACGGCGCTCGGCCTGCCGCACGTGATCGTTCCGGGCGGAGGCTGAGTGGAGGCACTGCGCCGGCGGACGGGGCGCGCTGCCGAGCTGCGTTCCCCGGCTGCGTGCGCGACCGTCTCTAGAGCAGCTCGATCCGCGCGCGCACGACACCGTCATCGATGAAATCGAGCCGCCTTGCCGCGGCGTGCGAAAGATCCGCGATGCGACCGCGGACGTAGGGGCCGCGGTCGTTTACCCGCAGCACCACGCTGCGGCCGTTGTCGAGATTGGTCACGCGGACCTTGCTGCCGAGCGGCAGCGAGCGGTGCGCCATGGTGAGGTCGTTGGTATCGAAGGTCTCGCCGCTGGCCGTGCGCCGGCCGTGAAAGCCCGGCCCGTACCACGACACGCGGCCACTCTGCGTCCACGCCGAGACGATGTCCTCGACCGTGCTGTTGCGCGATCCCGAGGCCGGCGCGCAAAGCAGGAGCGCCATCGCCGCGGCGGCTGCCGCGAGCGCGTGCCTCCGGGCGTGCGCAGGCAGGCCGCCGGCAAAGACCGGCGAGCGGGTGGAGTGCCTTGCAATTGATTGCTGCATCGCAACATAGACACGCCGAGGCCACCCAAGTTCCCTCGCCCGGGCCGAATGGCGCCCGATTGGTCGTCTTTACCATTAAATATCAATACGTTAGGTGATTGCGCCCAGGCCGCGAACCTGGCCTGCCGATCGACCGCTTCCGCCCTCCCGCGGTCCGAGCGTGTGCCTCGGGCACACATCTCGAGGTGGCCCGGACCCTCGGGTGGCCACCCTCCGCCGCGATTGCCCGCCGCCACCTCGCGCATCAGACTTTGCGGTTCCAGCGCCCCGGAGGGCATCCAGATGCAGCAACTGTCCGGCACCGACAACGTCATGCTGATCGGCGAGCGGCGCAACGTTTACAACCACGTCGCCAGCCTGATCATCTACGACGCAACGACCGCGCCCGGCGGCAAGGTGCGGTTCAAGGACATCCTGCATCACTACGAGGAGCGCCTGTACCTGCACCCGGTGTTCCGTCGCCGCCTCGTGCCGGTGCCGCTCAACCTCGACCGGCCGTACTGGGTCACCGAGACGGACATCGACGTCGAGTACCACATCCGCCACATCGCGCTGCCGAAGCCCGGCGACTGGCGCCAGCTCATGATCCAGGTCGCACGCCTGCACTCGAGGCCGCTCGACCGCGCGCACCCGCTGTGGGAGGCCTACGTCATCGAGGGCCTCGACAACATACCGAAGCTGCCGCCGGGCGCGTTCGCGATCTTCCTCAAGATCCACCACGCCATCGTGGACGGCATGGCCGCGGTGCACCTCGCACGGCAGTTGCACGAGGCCAGTCCCGAGCCGGTTGCGCGCAGCACGGAGTCTCGCCTCGTCATCGGCGATCGCGAGCCGTCAACCTACGAGTTCATCTCGCGGAGCGTCGGCAACCAGGTCGAGCGCGCCTCGAAGCTGCTGCGCATGTCGGGCACGATCGCGGGCCGGGCGCTGGAGTTCGGCCGCGAGCAGTTGCCGAAGATCGCCGAAGGCCGGATCTCCGAGGTGACCGACAAGCTGGCCGGGATGCTGCCGCCGCCCGCGCCGCACACTCGATTCAGCGAGAAGATCACCACGAACCGCGTGGTGGAAGGCTTCGGCATGCCCATCTCGCGCATCAAGCGCATACGCGCCAAGGTCCCCGGCTCGACGCTGAACGACGTATTCGTGGCGGTCGCCGGCGGCGCGGCGCGCAAGTACCTGCTCGGCAAGAACGAACTGCCCGTCCAGTCGCTGTCCGGACTGATGCCGATCGCGCTGCGCAGCGAGGGCTCCGCAGGCGGCAACGACGTGGCCGGCATGCCGATACGCGTGCGCTCCGACATCGCGGACCCGATCGCGCGGCTGCTGGCAGTGCACGAAGAAGCCAGGACCAGCAAGGCGCAGGCGGAGTCCATGGGACTCGACCTGCTCAAGAACCTGATGGACGTGCTGCCGCCGTTCGCCGGGAACGTGCTCTTCAACCGCGTCATGGTGTCGCGGCTCAACCTGACGGTCTCGAACGTACGCGGGCCCGACGAGGCGATGTACCTCGCGGGTGCCAAGGCGATGTGCATGTACCCGGTCAGCATTCCCGTGGACGGCTGCGGGCTCAATTTCACGGGCGTGAGCTACAACGGCGTGATGTGGGTCTCGATGGTGTCGTGCCGCAGCATGGTGCCCGACCCGGGCGTGATGCTCGATTGCATGCGCGAGGCCTGGGAAGAACTCCTGGCCGCGGCGGACGCACTGCCCTCCCCGCACTCGCCGACAGAGGCGAAGGTGAAGGTGAAGGAGGGAGCCAAGGCCAAGACCCAGGCAACGGCAAGGTCTCAAGCCAGGACTAGAGGCAAGACCAAAGGCGAGACGAAGGCCAAGGCCAAGGCCAAGGCAAGATCAAGGTCAAGCCTTAAGTCGATCGCGGAGCGGCCCCGTCGCGCGGTCTGCGCCGCTGCGCCAGGTAAACGACAAGCGACAGCGCGAACACGCCGCCGAGCGCCAGGGCCTCGCGCATCGTGATCGTCCGCACCGCGATCCAGCTGATCGCGGCGCAGGCCAGCACCGGCACGAGCATGCCGCCCGGCATCAGGAACGGCGGCTTGTCGGTGCGCACGTCGCGCACGCGCAGCCGCCAGACGGCGAACGCGCCGAGTATGTACACCCCGAATGAGGCGAGATTCGACAGCACCGCGAGCTGCTGATAAGAACTCGTCGAGGGAAATCGCGATCGCGAGCACGCCGTAGGCGAGGATCGCGACGTGCGGCGTGTGGAACCGGGGGTGCACGGCCGCGAGTCCGTGCGGCAGGAAACCGTCGCGCGCAAGTGCAAAGAGCGCGCGCGGGCCGGCGAGGATCGAGCCCGTGAGCCAGCCGAACATCGAGACCGACGCGCCGGCGAGCACCAGCGCCGCACCC
Source organism: uncultured Gammaproteobacteria bacterium (assembly GCA_963726665.1). GTDB lineage: Bacteria > Pseudomonadota > Gammaproteobacteria > Steroidobacterales > Steroidobacteraceae > RPQJ01. The sequence continues at coordinate 85,545 of CAVSDW010000024.1, forward strand.
GTGCTGCCCGCGAACGTCGCGGTCGCGGAAGCAAGCGGCGCGACCTTGTCGTCGCCGAGCGCGGTGCCGAGGACCCCGAGTCCTACGGCCTGTACCGCCAGGTAGAGCAGCGTCGCGGCCCCGAGCGCCAGCATCGCGGCGCGCGGCACGGTGCGCGTGGGATCCTTGACCTCGCCGCTCGGCATCAGCGCGGTCTCGATGCCGGTGAACGCGAAGATCAACGTGCCGACCGTGGTCGCGACCTGCCCGGCCGCCGGAAGTGCATCCCAGCGGAGGTTGGCCGGCGAGATGAAGAACGCGCCGACCACGACGAAGAACAGCAGCGGCACGAGCTTGGCGGCGGTGAACACCTCGATGACGCGTGCGCCGCGGCTCACGCCGCGGATGTTCACGGCCGCGAGCCCGCACACGAACAGGACCACGATCGCGGCGGGCCAACCCGCGCCCGTGAGGCCGAGCAGGCGCGCCACGCTTTCCGCGAGCAGCATGGCGATGGCACCCGCGGCCGAGATCTGCGACACCGCGAGCAGGATGCCCGCGGCGAAGCCGAAGAAGGGACCGAGCCCGACCTCGACGTAGGCGTACGGGCCGCCGGTGATGGTCACCCGGCTGCCCGCCTCCGCGAACATCAGCACGACGAGCGCCATCACCGCGGCGCAGACGAGGTAGGCGACCGGCGCCGCGCTGCCGAGCTGCACGACCGCGAACGCGGGGAGCACGAAGATCCCGCTGCCGACCGTGTGGTTGAAGATCGTCGCCGTGAGCTGGCGCACTCCGAGCGCGCGCACCAGCAGGCGATCCGGATCCGCGGCTGAACTTGAACTCAAGCGGCCAGCCCCGCGCGGATCGCCTGCAGCGACAGACAGGCGGCCACGCCAGCGACGACATCGTCGAACATGATGCCGAATCCGCCCTCGACGTGACGGTCCACCCAGCGGATGGGCCAGGGCTTCCAGATGTCGAACAGGCGGAATGCCGCGAAGCCCGCCAGGATCCACGGCCACCCGGCCGGGACCATGAACATGGTGATCCAGAAACCGACGAACTCGTCGAACACGATGCCGCCGTGGTCGTGCACGCGGAGGTCGCGCGACACGACGTCGCAGATCCAGACGCCGAGTGCGAACGCCGCAACGACCGTGACTGCGTACAGCCACGCCGGCAACTGGGCAAGGGCGAGATAGAGCGGAATGGACGCGAGCGTGCCGAAGGTGCCGGGTGCGTACCGGGCGAGCCCGCTGCCGAAACCGAAGGCCAGGCAGTGGCGCCAGTCGGCGAAGACCCTGCGGTTGATTGCGAGATCGAACATCGATGCGTGGCCCGACCGGTCGCGGTCCGGACCGCGTCAGGCCGTGGCCGCGCGACGCAGGGCGCCCGCGTCCGCCAGCACCGCTTCGAGCGCAACCAGGAAGCCGGCGATGTCCGCGTCGGACAGCTCCCCCATCACGCTCACCTGGAAATATCGCTGCGCAAGCGGCGGCTTCGCCCCGTATACGAGGTAGCCTCGCTCGCGCACGGCGTGAAAGAAGGTGTCGAACCGGAGCGGATCGGGCACCGCGACCGTGAGGATCGAGCAGGCTTCACTGCCCTCGGCGTGACGCAGGTACGGCAGGCCGAGCCGCCGCAGCCGTGCAGCAATCGTCGCTCGCCGCCGCAGGTAGGCCGCACGCCGCGCGGCGACGCCCTGTGCGAGGAGTTCGGTGACGGCACGGTCCAGCGCCACGACCAGCGGCACCGCGGGCGTGAACGGCGTCTGCGAGTTCGCCTCGATCTGCTCGTGATGACGCACGAGGTCGAGGGCGAAGCTGCGCGCTGGAAACGAGGCACGCGCGGCCAGCAGGTCGCGGCGCGCCGCGACGATCGCGATGCCGGGCGCCGCGTGCATGCACTTGCCCGAAGACGTGATGCAGACATCGACCTGGTCGCGCACCAGGTCGAGGTCCTCGACTCCCGCACTCGAGGTCGCGTCCACGAAGGTCCTGAGGCCGTGCCGCCGCGCCAGCGCGCCCACCAAGCCGACCGGGTTCAACAGTCCCGACGAGGTTTCGTGGTGGGTCATCGCGACGGCGGCGAACTCCGCTCCACGGCATTCGAGCATCGCAGCCTCGAGGCGCGCGAGGTCGATCGGCTGGCCGAACCCGGAATCGACGGGCACGCAGCGCAGGCCCTGGACCCGGACGATGTCCGCGATGCGCGCGCCGAACGTGCCGTTCACCGGCACGATCACCGTTCCGCCTGGAGGGATCAGCGAAGCGCACGCCGCCTCGACCCCGGCGGTCGCGGGACCGGTGACGAATACCACGCTGTGCTCCGGGCCCGCGCCGAGGACGCTCGCGCAGTTGCGCCGCAGGCGGGCGAGGATTTTCGAGAACCGCTGGTCGCGATGCCCGATACCGCCTTCGGCGAGCGCGGCTTTCACGCCCGGCGAAAGCATGACCGGCCCCGGACAGAGCAGGACCAGGCCCGACGCGTCCGCGGTACTGGTCGAGTTCATTACGCGGCCTTCCCGGCGAGCGCCTGCGTGTAGCGCCAGGCCGCGGTGCAGCTGAGCACGAGGCCGACACACATGCCGATCATCGCGACCGGTTGCAGGAGCGCGGCAATCCCCGCGGGGATGTCCAGCATGATCGTCACGGCCATCACCAGCATCGACCAGTAGATGAAGCCCGTCGCCAGCTTGCCGGCGACGTGCGACTGGATCTCGAGGCCGCCCATTGCCGCGTACCGCCGCACGGTCCCCACCCAGAATTCCCTGCCGAGGAAGATCACCAGGAATACGAACGGAAATCCGCCCGCGATCACCAGCATCGCGAGCGCGATCCCGGTGGTGTAGCTGTCGGCCGCCTGGTCGAGCATCGCGCCGAGCGCGGTCTCCTGCGAGAACCTGCGAGCGAGGTAGCCGTCGAGGTAGTCCGTCAGGCAGGCAATCGTGCCCAGCACGATCATGACGCGCGGGTATCCGGCGAAATAGAGCAGCACCGCCGCGGTGACGCCGACGATGCGTGCCAGCGAGACGAGGTTGGGCAGTGTCGTGAGATCCGCCCGGCGGATGATCGCCATGCGCGCATCAAAGATCCCGCCCGACGATGCTTCTTCCGCCAATTTCCCGTACTCCGTGAGCGCACCCGCTGCACGGCGGTCGGCGCCCTTGGATATTAGCGCATCGAATGCCCCATTTCCCCCGTTCGGACGCGAGCGGGCATTCCCGAGCCGGCTGCCATCTCCCCCGGAGCCGTAACCAGCCCTCCGGCCTCGCCGGCCGGGTCCGAATACAGGCGCGTATCGGCCGGCTGCAACAGGTGTGCTGGCCGCATGTCATCTATATGATCCGGCTTTCCCCAGTTGGTTCCATGTCAATGCCAGCAAGGAATGTTGCGTACGCGGACCGCGTGACGACTGAGACAGGCACCCGCACCCGTCACAAGAGGGGACTGCGCGCGGCGTACGTATCGTCCGTGATGCTGGCGACCCTGTGCCTGCTCTGCGGCGCCGCAGCGGGCGCGGCCGCGCGCCACGACGTCGTGATCCGCGGCGGCACGATCTACGACGGCAGCGGCGGCGCGCCGTATGCGGGCGAGGTCGCGATCGACGGCGACCGCGTGAGCTACGTGGGCCCGACGCAGGGACTGCGCGGCCGTACCGTCATCGACGCACGCGGCAAGGCGGTCGCACCGGGCTTCATCAACATGCTGAGCTGGTCGAACGAGTCGCTGCTGCAGGACGGACTCGGCCAGAGCGAACTGCGTCAGGGCGTCACGCTCGAGGTCATGGGCGAAGGCGACTCGATGGGCCCGCTCAATGAGCGCATGAAGCGACAGGGTATCGAGCGTCAGGCCGACATCCACTATCCGGTGGACTGGACCACGCTCGGCGAGTACCTCGCGAAGCTCGAGGCGCGCGGTGTTGCGCCGAACGTTGCGTCCTTCGTGGGCGCGACGACGGTGCGCGACTACGTGCTCGGCGAGCGCGACCTGCAGCCGACCGCTGCGGAGCTCCAGCAGATGCGCGGCCTGGTGCGCCAGGCCATGGAGGAAGGCGCGATGGGCGTCGGCTCCTCGCTCATCTACGCGCCCGCGAGCTACGCGAAGACGCCGGAACTGATCGCACTGGTGACCGAAGCGGGCCGTTGTGGCGGCATGTACATCACGCACATGCGCAGCGAAGGCGATCGACTCGTCGAGGCCGTGGCGGAGACGATCGAGATCGCGCGCGCCTCGGGCGCGCCCGCGGAGATCTATCACCTCAAGGCCGCCGGTCGTGCCAACTGGGGCAAGCTCGACACCGTCGTCTCGATGGTGGACGAGGCCCGACGCGACGGCGTGCGCATCACCGCCGACATGTACACCTACGTCCGCGGCGCCACGGGCCTCGACGCCGCGATGCCGCCCTGGGTGCAGGACGGTGGCCTCGAGTCCTGGATCGCGCGCATGCGCGATCCGGCCGTCAGGGCGCGGGTGATCACGGAAATGCGTGATCCGTCCCAGGGCTGGGAGAACCTGTATCTCCACGCCGGCGCGGAAGGAACGCTGCTGCTGGCGTTCAAGAACCCGAAGTTGAAGCCACTCACCGGGCGCACGCTCGCATCCGTCGCAAAGGAGCGCGGCGTGTCGCCGGAAGACGCCGCCATCGATCTCGTGATCGAGGACGGCTCGCGCGTGGGCGTCGCCTACACGCTCATGTCCGAGGACAACGTGCGCCGCCAGACCGCGCTGCCCTGGATGAGCTTCGGCTCGGACGCCGAGGCGATGGCGCCCGAGGGCGTGTTCCTGCTGTCGAACCCGCATCCGCGCGCCTACGGCAACTTCGCGCGCGTGCTCGCGCGCTACGTGCGCGAGGAACACGCGCTGACGCTCGAGGACGCCGTGCATCGCCTGAGCGGGCTGCCTGCGCAGAACCTCTCGCTCACCGACCGCGGGCTGCTGAAGAAGGGCTACTACGCGGACGTCGTGGTCTTCGACCCCAGGACGATCCAGGACCACGCGACCTTCGAGAAGCCGCACCAGTACTCGACGGGAGTATCGGAAGTGCTGGTGAACGGCCGCCTCGCGATCAAGGCGGGCGAGCCCACGGGCGCAAAGCCCGGGCGATTCGTGCGCGGCCGCGGCTGGACCGGACGCGAGGGCGGCGGCTGCCGCGCGTCGAGCCGCGACTGGAGCTGGTGAGTCGCGCGGCGACGTGCCGGTCTGCCGGGCCATCCTCCGGCCGACTCATGGCCGCGGCGCTCGTGAAGTCGTTGGCCGATCCATCACCCCGTATTCGCCCGGACTCGCGAATACCGACATCTCGTCCGGGCGAATACGGGGTGATGGACCGGTCTGGTCTCGCCACTGGCGCGTCGACGGTAGCCCGGCGGGGTCGGACGTGCCGAGTCATCCAGGCGAGCATGTCGGTTTTCGCGAGCGTGGATGACTCGGCAGGACCGACCCCACGGCTGACCACGGGCGCCAGCGTCGACGGGAGCTGTCCGGCCGACCCATTGAGGACCGGCCGGACAGCGCCGTGTATCAGTCAGTGCCAGTGACCCGCACCACCGCGTCCTGGTTGGGCGTCGTCGTGCCTGGATTGCCGCGGAAATCCGTCCAGACCGAGTAGCCGTTGCCGTCCTCGTCCAGGGCCACGCCGGTGTAGTCGCCGATGAAGCTGCCGGCGAACAGGATGAACGGGTTCGAGGAGACGCTGCTCAGGCGGGTCTCGCTCGCAAAGTCGTCGGTCGAGCTGCGCGCGGCGTAGTCGAGGCAGACGGGTCCCTCCGCCGGCTCGTTCAGGATCGCTCCAGTCGTGAGGCTGAGGTAGGCCGTGCCGCAGCTATTGTCTGCGTCAGTGGGAACCGGCGAATACGAACGCGTGTAATAGCCCACCATGATCCTGCCGTTCATCGCGGCAACGGTCGGGAATACCTTGTCGGCCGTGTCGCTGTTGGTCAGCACCCGCGGCGCCGTCCAGGTCAGGCCGTTGCTGGAGGTGACGAGCTTCACCTGGTTACTGGTCGGCTCGGAATTGTCGTACGCGTACGTGGGATCGTCGGTCCCGCAATTGCCCCTTCCCTGGTTGTCCGCCCAGACCATGGCGAGCTTTCCGGTCTTGGGGTCGATGGACAGCATGGGGAACGAGTTGATGCGGAACTGCTCGCCGCTCAGCGTCTGCCGTCCCTGGGCGCCGATCTGCCGCGGATAGCAGTCGAGATCGTCATAGATGCGTGCGACCTCGGTATTCGAGAAGCTCTTGCCGCCGTTCGTCGAGCGGGCAACGATCGCGGCGTCGTGCCAATAGCCGGAATCAGGCGTCCCGCCGATGTAGGACACGTACACCGTTCCGTCCGGCGCCACCTGCGGGATCGAGCCCTGGTTGTAGGGATGCGCGGCGTCGCTGACCGGCTTCGCGCCGGACCAGCTCATGCCGCCGTCCTTAGAACTGGCGATCTGGATCGGCGATCCACCGAACTTGCCGTTCGCGGTTTGTTCGAATTTCGTCCAGCTGACCCAGACCGTGCCGTCCGGGCCGACCGTCATCCATTCCTTGTCGAAGAAGTAGTTACCCGAGGCCACGTAGGCAACCATGGTCGGGGCGCTCCAGTGCGCGCCGCCGTCGGTGGAGACGGCGACCGCAACGCCGCTGCGCACCTGGTAGTTTCCGGGCCCGGCGAAATTGCACACGAGGCCGGCGAAATACACGCGCTTGCCGTCCGGCGAGAACGCCAGCACCGGGTCGCCGCACGAGTCGAGGTTCGCGAACCGCCCGGCCCCGCCGGTGTCCTGGGTCCAGCCCGGCAGCGCGACGTTATCCCACGTCTGGCCACCATCCTTCGAGTAGTACACCGCCTGCCCATTGATGCGATATTCGTTCGCCGACGTGACGATGTTCCGCGCGTCCGTGGGATTGACGACGATGTTGCTCTCGTTCTGCGGCTGGTAGCAGGAGGTGCCGTCGGCAAAAAAGAACTCAGTGTCACCGACGATTGCGTCCGATTCGCCGGACGCGAAAGCGGGGTACAGGCTCGTGCTTGTGAACGGCGCGAACCTGCAGCGCGAGAAGTAGATGCCGTCGGGCGGCACCACCGGCGTCCGGGTCGCGGCACTCTCATAGTCCTGCAGCGTCCAGCGCGGCTTCTTGACGGGCGTCGGGCTGTTGACGCCGTCGAGCCCCGACGGCACGTTGCGATTGCCGGACTTGGTGGCCGCGTGAGCAGCCGGTGCGCCCAGCGAAACGCAGAGCGCGAGACAGATCGCGATCACGGAACGCGATCGGAGCGATGAAGGCATGGCGATTTCTCTCATGGCTCGTTCCCCCAGGATTTCTGTGTTACCGGCAGCAAGGCTGCTGCGCAGTGGTGCCGACGCGGGTATGCCCACACAGATCGACTCCGGCTTCCCGCGGCAACCTACGTTCCACTGAATCACAACTTGCCGGCCATCGCCAGCAAATCCGCCCGACCCGACGACTTATGTAAAGCGGCCGGCGGCGGCTGCCTGGCGTCGAGCCGCGACTGGTCCTGGTAAGCCGTCGCTGCGTCGGCCCTGCCGCGGGCCGGGTCGTCGCCTGCGCCAGTCCATGACATCGGCCGGCCGAGTCACCGGGCCGACCGAACACCCGGGCCGGTCCATCGCCTCAGGCTGCGCGCCGTCAACGACAGGGCCGGTCCATCGCCCCGTTCCATCTCGACTCGCGAAAGCCGACATGCTCGTCCAGATGGAACGTGACACTGGCCCGGCCTCACAGCACGACGCGTCGACCGTAGCCCGGCGGGGTCGGACGTGCCGAGTCATCCAGGCGAGCATGTCGGTTTTCGCGAGCGCGGATGACTGGGCAGGGCCGACCGCCACGGCTGACCACCGGCGCCGGCGCCAGCGTCGACGATTGCAGCCCGGCGGCTCGGCGTTCCGGCTTCTCCGGACGAGCATGTCGGCTTTCGCGAGTCCGGGGAAGCCGGAACGCCGAGCCGGCCTTGCGTCAACCTGCTCCCAGACCGGCGTGTCGGCATGGATGCTGCGGGCGCCCATGCCACCGGGCAGCCGCAAGTGCTAATCTCGCGCCCTTTGGCGGCCAGGCGACGACTGGCCGCCCGAACGATACCAACGATCATCGGGGGCCCCAATGACACGAACTCAGATTGCCCTGTGCGCGATGCTGCTCGGCCTCGCGGCCAGGGCGGATGCATTCACGGCCGAGGAACTCGCGGCGAAGAACATCGACGCCCGGGGCGGCGCCACCGCGCTCGCCGCGGTCCAGAACGTGCGCCGCAGCGGCCAGCTCATCATCCAGGGTGGCCAGTACACCCTGGGCACCGTCGAGACGCGCCGTCGGCCGGACTCGATCCGCAGCGAGGCAACGCTGCAGGGTCTCACCCAGGTCGAGTCCTACGACGGCAAGGATGGCTGGAAGATCGACCCGTTCGGGGGCCGCAAGGACCCGGAACGCACCTCGCCCGACGACCTCAAGGGCCTGATCGAGGACGCACAGATCGGCGGCCCGCTCGAGGACTACAAGGCGCGCGGCGCGACGCTCGAGTATGCCGGCACCGAAGACATCGACGGGACGGCCGCGCACAAGCTGAAGCTCACCCAGAAGAACGGCGACGTGCAGTACGTGTACCTCGATCCGGACTACTTCCTCGAAATCCGCGTCGAGAGCCAGCGCAGTGTGCGCGGCGTGAAGAAGATCATGATCACGGACCTCGGCGAGTACGAAAAAGTCTCCGGAGTGTTCTGGGCGACCTCGATCACCAGCGGGCGCAAGGGGGACAATGACCCCGCGAAAATCCTCTACGACAAGGTCGAGGTGAACATCCCGCTGGACGCGGGGTATTTCTCCTTTCCCGTCTCCGCGAAGAACTGAGGGCACGCCATGACGCGTAAAATCCTGTTCGTGGCGGCGCTGCTGCCCATTTCCGTGGCCATTGCCGGCGCCGCTCCCGCACCGACCATCGACGCGGGCACCCTCTCCGGACTCGGCGTGCGCAACATCGGTTCAGCCGCGATGAGCGGCCGCATCTCGTCCATCGACGCGATCAACATGCCGAACGGCAAGCTGACGCTCTACGTCGGCGCCGCGAGCGGCGGAGTGTGGAAGTCCATGGACGGCGGCACGACCTACGAGTCCGTGTTCGACCATGAGGACGTACAGTCCATCGGCGCCGTGACGATCGACCCGCGCAATCCCGACACCGTCTGGGTCGGCACCGGCGAAGCCTGGACCCGCAACAGCGTTTCCATCGGCGACGGCATCTACAAGACGACCGATGGCGGCAACACCTGGACCAACCTGGGGCTGCGCGAGTCCGAGCGCATCGTGGACGTCAGCATCGACCCGCGCGACAGCAACGTCGTCTACGCCTGCGTCACCGGCCGCCTGTGGAGCGACTCCGCCGAACGCGGCGTCTACAAGACGACCGACGGCGGCACCACCTGGCAGCACGTGCTCAAGGGCGCGAATCTCTCCACGGGCTGCGCGAATCTCAGCATCGACCAGCAGAACCCCGACGTCGTGTACGCGGCGCTGTGGGATTTCCGGCGCAAGGGCTGGACCTTCCGCTCGGGCGGCGAGACGCCGACCTCGCCGTCGGCGAGCGCGCTCATGGTGTCGCGCGACGGCGGGCGCACCTGGTCCGAGATCACGCCCGAGGCGAACCCCGGCTTCGCGAAGAAGCCCTATGGTCGCATCGCGGTCAACGTGGCGCCGAGCGACCCGAAGCGCGTCTACGCCTTCGTCGAGTCGACGTCGAGCGCGCTCTACGTGAGCTCCGATGGCGGCAAGACCTGGGAAGCGCGTGACAAGAGCACCTGGATGGTGTGGCGCCCGTTCTACTTCGCGCAGATGACCGTGGATCCGTCGAACCCCGACCGAATTTTCAAGGGCGACGGCATGCTCATCCTCTCCGAGGACGCGGGCAAGAGCTTCGCCGGCGTCGGCGGGTTCGAGGGCTCGCACGGCGACGTGCACGACGTGTGGGTGAACCCGAAGAACCCGAAGCACGTGATCCACGGCGACGACGGCGGCATCTGGTACAGCTACGACGGCGGCAACCGCTGGTGGAAGGGCGAGAACCTCCCGATCTCGCAGTTCTATCACGTGAGCGTGGACGACCAGGACCCGTACAAGGTCTACGGCGGCCTGCAGGACAACTCGAGCTGGGTCGGCGACAGCGCCTACCCGGGCGGCATCACCAACAGCCGCTGGGAGAACATGTACGGCGGAGACGGCTTCTGGATGTTCAGCGACCCGGCCGATCCGGACTACCTGTATGCGGAATACCAGGGCGGAACGGTCGCGCGGGTCAACCGCTACACGCACCAGGCCCGCGCCATCCAGCCGCTCGCGGGCCCGAACGAGAAGCTGCGCTTCAACTGGAACACGCCGCTGCACCTGTCCCCGAACGAGAAGGGCACGCTCTACATGGGCGCGCAGTTCCTGTTCCGCACGCGTGATCACGGCCAGAGCTGGGACCGCATTTCGCCGGACCTCACGACCAACGATCCTGAGAAGCAGAAGCAGGAGCAGTCCGGCGGCGTGACCGTGGACAACTCCGCCGCCGAGATGCACACGACGATCTACTCGATCAGCGAATCGCCGAAGGCAGCGGGCACGATCTGGATCGGCACCGACGACGGCAACCTGCAGCTCACGCGCGACAGCGGAAAGAACTGGACCAATACCGTCGGCGCGCTGCAGTCAGGCAAGGACGCGCTGCCGAAGGCGTCGTGGGTCAGCTGGGTCGAAGCCAGCCGCTTCGATGCGGCGACTGCCTACGCGACCTTCGACCGCCACACCTTCGGCGACTTCGCGCCCTACCTCTACGTGACCCGCGACTACGGCAAGACGTGGAAGCCGCTCGTGACCGCGAAGAACGCCAAGGGCGTGCGCGGCTACGCGCACGTGATCAAGGAGGACACGCAGCAGTCGCGGCTGCTGTTCCTCGGCACGGAATTCGGGCTCTGGGTGTCGATCGACGGCGGCGAGAACTGGGCGCAGTTCAAGGCCGACGATTTCCCGGCCGTCGCCGTGCGCGACATCGTCATCCAGCCGCGCGACAACGACCTCGTGCTCGGCACGCACGGCCGCGGCATCTGGATCGTCGACGACATCACGCCGCTGCGCGGGCTCACGCCCGAGGTCCTCGCGAGCCAGGCGGCCTTCGTGACCGGCCGGCCCTCGCAGCAGCGCATCAACGGCCCGGGCGGCTGGGCGAACGGCTCGGCCGTGTTCGTCGGCGACAATCCCACGCGAGGCGCGGTGATCAATTACTACCAGAAGTCGCGCCACCTGTTCGGCAAGCTCAAGCTCGAGGTGCTCGACCCGAACGGCAAGGTCATGGACGAGCTGCCGGCCAGCCCAAGGCGCGGGCTCAATCGCGTGGTCTGGTCCATGCAGGAGAAGGCGCCGCGCGTGCCGCCAGCCGTGCAGCTCGCTTTCGCCGGTGCGCAGGGTCCGCCGGTGTTGCCCGGGACGTACACGGTGCGCATGACCAAGGGTGGCGAGGTCTACGAGTCGAAGATCAACGTCGAGCTGGACCGGCGCGCGACCTACACGCTCGCCGACCGCAAGGCGCAGTACGACGCTGCCATGCGGGTTCGCAGCCTCTTCGGCGCCGAAAGCGCGCTCATGGACCGCATCCTGGCGGTGCGCGGCGAGCTCGCGGAGCGCAAGGCAGCCGCTGGCAACGAGGCGCTGAAAAAGCAGATCGCCGCCGTGGATGAAAAAGTCGACGCCGTGCGCAAGCGCATCGTCGCCACCACCGAGGGCGGCGCCATCACCGGCGAGGAACGGCTGCGCGAGTTCACCGACACGCTCTACGGCGCGATCCTGAGCTACGACGGTGCGCCGACCGCCTACCAGGTCGAGCGCATCGGCGTGCTGGAGAGCGACCTTGCGAGCATCGACACCGAGTTCAACGCAGTGCTGGCGAAAGACCTGCCGGAGCTCAACAAGGCGCTCGAGTCGGGCGGCCTGCCCGCGGTCGAGGCTCCGCCGGTGACGGCGGCGGTCGCGGACTCGGGCCTGCGCTCGGCCGGCCCGCGCAGCGGCGACGCCGATGCCGGCGAAGCCGCGGCGTTCCCGGGCCTGCCGACGTCGATGGTGGTCTTTCACTGACCCTGCGTATCACCGGCTCACGGTCCAGCGTGGCCGTGAGCCGGTCCGTCTCCCGCTTCACCCGCGCAGTCTGCGGGCCGGGCCAGTGTCCCGTGTCCACCCGGACTCGCGAAAACCGACATCTCGTCCGGGTGGCACGGGACACTGGGCCGGCCCGGCCGCCGACGCGTCGACGGCAGCCCGTCGGGTCGGGCGTGCCGAGTCATCCAGGCGAGCATGTCGGTTTTCGCGAGCGTGGATGACTCGGCAGGGCCGACCCCGCAACTGACTCGACGGCTCGCCGTTACCACCGCGGCGGCGGATAGTAGCCGGTCGGCTCGGCGTTCCGGCTTCTCCGGACGAGATGTCGGTTTTCGCGAGTCCGGGGAAGCCGGAGCGGCGAGCCGGCATGCCTGATCGACCTCGGACCAGAGTCGCCCGACGACAGCGGCCCTACAGCTGCCCCGCGACGAACGCCGAAATGTAGGTGCCCCAACCCGTCGACGGCGCCTTGAGCAGTTCGCGCGACCGGGCGAAATCCGCCTCGAACAGTTCCTGCCGCAGTCGCCCCGCGAACACCGGATCCGATGTCGCGACGTTGGTCTCGCGATTGATCCGCAGGCTCAGCTTGTCGAAATTTGCCGAGCCGACGCAGGCCCAGCCGTCGTAGAGCGCGGCCTTGACGTGCGTCATGCCCGGGTACACGAATACCCGCACGCCGCTCTTCACCAGTGCGCGCGCGGTGAGCAGGTTCGCGTTATTCATGAAGCGCGAGTCCCCGCTCGACGGCAGGATCATGCGCACGTCCACGCCGCGGGCGCGTGCGGCGATGAGCTCGTTCACCAGCGCGTCGTCGGAGACGTACGGCTGCTCGATCCAGATCTCCTTCCCGGCGCGGCGCATGGCCGCGACCTGGGCGCGCAGCACCTGCGTATCGAGCGTACGCGTGTAGAGCGGCCTGATTTCCACGTAGTTGGCGTCGGGCGGCGCGGCCGCGGCTCGTTCCTCGTCGCCGAGCGCGTGCAGGTACGCGAGATCGCCGCCCAGTCCCGCGTAGGCCCATGCGATATCGAAGTCGCGCTGCAGCCGGCTGACGATCGGGCCGGTCAGCCCGACCATCATGTCGTGCCACTGGTGCCGGTATTCGTGCCCGATGTTCATGCCGCCGACATAGGCGAGGCGGTCGTCGATGATGAGCGTCTTGGTGTGGTCGGAAACGAGCCAGGTATTCGGCGCTTCGCGAACCTGCACGTGCGAGTCCGTGCGCAGGTAGCGTGAGATCGAGAACGGCGGCCTCGAGGCGGCACCCTCCGGCGCGCCCTGCCCCGCACCGAGGGTGCCGAGCCCGTCGATCAGGATCCTCACGCGGACATCCTCCGAGCGGCGCTTCAAGAGGTCCGCGATGCCGACGGCGTAGTCGTCGTTGTCGAAAATGTAGAGCCGGATCGACACGGATTCGCGGGCGTCCTGGAGCGCCTGCACGAAGCTGGTGAAGAACGCTTCTCCGTCGATCAGCGGCCCGATGGTGCCCAGGTAACGACGCGGCAGGTTCATGCCGTCGAGTTCGCGTTCCCACGCCTCGGGGTTCATTGCCGGACGCGGTGCCAGCGGCGGCGGCGTACCACTCGTGACGTGGACCGGGGGCGCGATCGTCGCCGCCGTCTGGGTCGCCAGCCACGCGAGCCGCGCCGCCGAGCTGACCGGGCGCGTCAGCATGCCGAGCGCCTGGCCGCGCAGGATCAGGGTGTCGGGGACGCGAACGAGCGTGCGCATCAGGTTCGAGATGCCGTCGCCCGGCGCGACCGGCGGGGCGGCGATGAGCACCGACTGCCGGCGGGACAAGTCGAAGAAAACGAATGAGAGCCCGCCTTCCCCGTCGCCGGACTGGAACAGCAGCAGGTCCTGGTCCGGAAACCGCGAGCGCAGCAACGCGTCCGCGTGCTCGGCGAATTCCCCTTCGCTGACCCAACGGGACACGTGCCGATCGGCCGGCTTGTCCTCGTGGCGCTGGACTCGAAGTTCCCGCTCCGGTGTCAGGTAGAACACGATCTCGTCGCCCTGCACCAGCGTGATCGCCGCCTCGTCGGCGCCGGACGGCGCGAGTTCGCTCATCACCTGGCGGACGACCTCGTTCCACTCCGCCGCATCGTGCATCGGAAGCGTGCGCGTGGCACCCCGCTTCACGTCCTTCCGCTCGTCCTCGTCCAGAAGTTCGAGACGCGCGGTGCGGTAGCCGTGGACGTCATCGGGGGTATCGTCGACGGGCCAGCGAGCCACCAGCAGGTCCCGGTGCGCATCACCGCCTGGCCGCAGCAGCAATGTGCCGTCGCTGTAGGTGGCGATGACCGCACGGTGCCCTGTAGAGACAGTCGCCTCGTTCGGCTGCGGAGCGGAATCGGCGCGTGCCGGAGCTGCGCAGACCGCCGCGAGCACCGTCGCAGCGGCGACGAACGCCAACGTCAGACCCGGAGCAAGCGGCCGCGGCATCGGATGCACCACCCCTTCTCGCAGTCTGCGCAGGCCGGTGCCACCGACGCATCGTGGGATTCCGATGCCGGCGCTATCGTGGCTGGCCGGACGTACAGCGGTGGTCCGACTGCGCAGCGGGACGGTCCTGCCGAGTCATCCATGCTCGCGAAAGCCGACATGCTCGCCTGGATGACTCGGCACGCCCGTTCCCTCGGCCGGCCACAGGCGCCGCCGACTCGAACCATGAGGTTCGTCGCTCCGGGGCTTCCGGGCGAGCATGTCGGTTTTCGCGAGCCCGGAAGCCCCGGAGCGACGAACCGGCGCAGTGTGACATCGCCCAGGACGAGCAGTCGGTTTTCGCGAGCCCGGGGAACCCGGAGCGTCGAACCGCCCTTGCGTCACGACGCCCGTAGCGAGCATTTCGGCAGCGACCGCGCGTTGCGCGGGGCAGGCGGGTCGGCCATGATCGGGCCGATGCACCAGGACGACACGGTCGCCGAATTCACCCTCAAGGCCGTGGCCGTCGGCGTCGTGCTCGGCATCGTATTCGGCGCCGCGAATGCCTACCTCGGACTGCGCGTGGGCATGACCGTCTCGGCGTCGATCCCAGCCGCGGTCATGACGGTGGCCGCCTTCCGGATGCTGGGTACACCGGGGTCCATCCTCGAGGCCAACATGTCGCAGACCGTCGCGTCGGCCTCGACCGCGCTCGCGACCGGCACCATATTCACGATCCCGGCACTTTTTCTCTGGGGCGCGATCCCGCCCTACCTGCAGGTCGTGGCGCTCGCGTTCCTGGGCGGCCTGCTCGGGCTCTCGGCCATGATCCCGCTCAGGCGGCTCCTGATCGTGAAGGCCGACGGTGAACTCCCATATCCGGAGGGGACCGCCTGCGCCGAAGTGCTGCGAGCGACGACCTCGGGTACGTCGAGCGCCGCAAGCGGCAGCGTGTGGATCTTCCGCGGCATGATCCTCGGTGCGGCGGTGAAGCTCCTGATCTCGCTCGCCTACCTCATGCCAGGCGAGTTGCACATGGCGCTGCCGGTGTTGCCCAAGGCCGAGCTCGCGCTGGAAGTGGCGCCCGCGCTGCTTGGCGTGGGCTACATCCTGGGCTACCGCCAGTCGGCCGTCTGTGTCGCCGGCGCGCTGATCTCCGCAGTCGTGATCACGCCGCTGATCGCGTGGTTCGGCGCCAACATGACCGCACCGCTCTATCCCGAGACCGAGCGGCTCATTTCGCAGATGGACGCGGGCGACATCTGGTCGCGCTACGTGCGCTACATCGGTGCGGGCGCGGTCGCGACCGCGGGCATCCTCACGGTCGTGCGGGGGTTGCCGACGATGATCGGTGCTTTCGCTTCGGTTGCGCGGGGCATGCAGGGCGACGGCGCGAGGTCGACGGGCGTCGTGGACCGCACCGACCGTGACCTGCCCGCCTCCTTCGTGCTCGGCGGCATCGCAGTGGTCGTGCTGGTCGCCGGTCTCGTGCCCGGCGTTTTCGCCGGCGACATGAGCGCAATCCAGCGTGCGGTGCTCGCGGCGGGCGTCGGATTCTTCGGCGTGCTGTTCGTCACGGTGGCCGCACGCATCGTCGGCATCGTCGGCGTGTCTTCGCAGCCGACCTCCGGCATCACGCTCGTGACGCTGCTCGGAACCGCATCAGTGTTCGCCGCGGCGGGCTGGGTCGATCCAGGCGCGCGCGCCGGGGTGCTTACCGTGGGCACGATCGTCGCGATCGCAGCGAGCAAGGCCGGCGACATCTCACAGGACCTCAAGACCGGATGGCTGGTCGGAGCCACGCCGGCGCGCCAGCAACTCGGCCAGCTGATCGGCGCGGCATTTGCCTGCTGGGCCGTGGCCGCGACGGTGCTGCTCCTCGGCCACGCCTATGAATTCGGCTCGCACGAGATCCCCGCACCGCAGGCCACGCTCATGAAGACCATCATCGAGGGCGTGTTGTCGGGCGCGCTGCCCTGGGACCTCGTGCTCACCGGGCGCGGGCCTCTCGATCGGCGCGATGCTCTGCGGGGTGTCGGGCCTCGCCTTCGCGATCGGCGTCTACCTGCCGCTCGCCTCGATGGCCCCGCTCTACGTCGGCGGCTGCGTGCGCGCGCTTTCCGAGCGGGACCGCGGCCCCATCCCGTCGGGGATGAGCGACCCCGGCATTCTCGCAGCCTCGGGGCTGGTCGCGGGCGAAGGGCTCGCGGGCGTGGCGGTGGCGGGCCTCGTCGCGGCAGGCATCGCGCCGAAGTCGATGGACCCGCGCATCGGCGGCGTCATCGGCCAGTTCGTGGCGCTCGCCGTAGCGTTCGCCGTCTGCTTCTTCCTGCTGCGCGGCGGGCGCGCAGTGTCTCAGCCCCCATCGACGCGGTAGTAAGGCGTTTCGCGATCGGTGACTCATCTGCCGGGACGGCGTGAATCCATCCCTGGAGCCTCGCGCGCGGCGTCCCTGCCGCGCGACGCCCGGCAGATGAGTCACCGACCCCGAACGCCCGACACGTGCATTGGCGCCTGCGGCTTGAACCCAGGCGCGCGGTACGTCTCCCGCCCGCTCATCACCGTGAGCAGGACCTTCGCATCCAGCAGCCGCTCCGGCGGCAGCGCGAGCAGGTCCTCCGACAGCACGACGAAATCCGCGAACTTGCCCGGCGTGATCGTGCCCTTCTGCGATTCATCGAAACTCGCGTAGGCCGCGTCCTGCGTGTAGTGCCTGAGCGCCGCCTCTACGCCGATGCGGTTGCTGCGGGAACCAGCCGCCGGCGGGCGTGCCCTGCCGGGTCTGTCGCGTGACCGCGGCGTACATGCCGAAGATCGGGTCCATCGGGTAGACCGGATAGTCGCTGCCGAAGGCCTGCACGGCGCCGGCGTCGTCGAACAGCTTGAATGCATCCGCGTGCGAGGCGCGCGCAGGGCCGAGCAGTGGCTCGTAGTTCGCGAGCGTGTTGGCGTCCGGCGTGGCAAATGCCGCCTGCGTGGAAGCGATGACGCCGAGCTCGCGGAATCGCGGCAGGTCGGCGAGCGCCGGCACCTCGATGTGCTCGACGCGGTGGCGACGGCCGCTCGTGCCGTTCACCTTCGCCGCGTACTGGTAGGCGTCGAGCGTCATGCGCACCGCGCAATCGCCGATGGCGTGGACCTGAACCTGTATGCCCGCGCGGTCGTATTTTGCGACCGTGGCGTTGAGATCCTGCTGCGACATGAACGGCTCGCCGTTGCCGCCGCCCACGTAGGGCTCGAGCATGCAGGCGGTTTTCGCGTCGATCGTCCCGTCGAGCATTCCCTTGGCGACGCCGTAGGAGAGCAGCGTGCCCTTCGCGTCCTCGTTCATCTTGATGTAACTCGCAAGCTGCGCGGGTGTGGCGTCCTTCTCGAACGGCACGGCGGCGCGGTAGTGCACCTGGAGCTTTCCTTCCTTGATCGCACGCAGGATGGCGCCGCGCTCGTTGTCCGTCAGGCCGCCCTCGCTCGCGTCCTGCAGCGAGGTGAGCCCGACGCGCGGGGCGTTCTCCATTTCCTCGAGCAGCAACGCGTAGGTGTCCTCCGCCGTCATCGGCGGCAGCAACTTCGAAACCAGTCCCGCCGCCGCCTCCTTGAGCAGGCCCGATGGTTCGCCGTCGGCTTCACGCACGATGATTCCGTCTTCGGGATTCGGCGTGTCGCGGGTGATCCCGGCGAGTGCGAGCGCGCGCGAGTTGGCGAGCGCCTGGTGGCCGTCCCGGTCGCGGATCAGTACCGGTCGGTCTTGAAAGACTGCGTCGAGGTATTTCTTGTCCGCGGTGTTGCCCGGGAAATCGCCCGGCGTCCATCCGCGACCCATCACCCAGCTGCCCGGCGGAAACCTCTTCGCGTATTCGACCAGCCGCTGCTGGATGACGGCGACCGAGCCCGCGTCGTCGAGCCTCGCCGTGCGGCGCGCCGGCAGGTGCCAGTGCGCGTCGTTGAAGCCGGGCACCACACGCCGCCCGCCCAGATCCACCGAGACCGTGCCCGGACCGGCCAGCACGCGCACGTCCGTGTCCGAGCCGACCGCGACGATGCGGTCGCCCTTCACCGCGAACGCGGCCGCCAAGGGCACCGACGGATCGCCCGTCCACACCTTCGCGTCGTAGTAGATGCGATCTCGGAACATCCGCGGCGCCGGCTGGCGTGGCTGCCAGCGCCGCGGCCAGCAGGATCAAGGCGACGGCGAATGTCTTGCGGCTCACTGGCTGCCCCCGGGGATTCCTGATACGCGTGGCGAATTATTACCGCATTGTGACGCCCGGGGCGCCGCAGCACACGTCCCGCCGCGCGCCGCGGTGCACGCGGCGGGGCGGCACGCCCCGCCGACCGGATCTCGTGTTGCGAGAACGCGCTGCAATGGCTACGATAGCTCGACCCCTCGTGCGCCCGATCCAGGACGCCGCCGACAACTGAAAACCATACTCTGGAGTCACACCATGTCGAGACTCAGGACCTCCCTTTTCATCGCGGCGTCCGTCGTCGCCGGCAGCGCCCCACCGAACCTGCTCGCACAGCAGGTCACCGGCACGCTGGGCTCGCCGAGCGCGACCACGACCGTCAGCCCGGCGCAGCTGCCGGCGCCCGACCCGAAGTTCGGCGGCGTGATCAAGGACGACGCCCTGCAGTCGAAGGCCTGGTGGGCGCCGCGCATCGTGCCGCCCAAGGGCGCGCCGAACGTGCTGCTGATCATCACGGACGACGCCGGCTTCGGCGTGCCGAGCACCTTCGGCGGCGTCATCCCGACGCCCACGATGGACCGCATCGCGAGCGAGGGCCTGCGCTACAACCGCATGTTCTCCACCGCGCTCTGCTCGCCGACGCGCGCCGCCCTCATCACCGGGCGGAATCATCACTCGGTAGGATTCGGCGTGATCTCGGAGCAGTCGACCGGCTTCCCCGGATACAACAGCATCATCCCGAAGGACAAGGCCACCATCGGCCGCATGCTGCTCGACAACGGCTACTCGACGGCCTGGTTCGGCAAGGACCACAACACGCCTTCGTTCGCCGCGAGCCAGGTCGGACCGTTCGACCAGTGGCCGACCGGCATGGGCTTCGAGTACTTCTACGGCTTCGTCGGCGGCGACGCGAACCAGTGGCAGCCGAACCTGTTCCGAAACACCACGCAGATCTATCCGTTCCAGGGCAAGCCGGGCTGGAACCTCATCACCGGCATGGCGGACGACGCCATCGACTACATGACGCGGATCCACCAGACCGACCCCTCCAAGCCGATCTTCATCAAGTACGCACCGGGCGCCACGCACGCCCCGCACCACCCGACCCAGGAATGGGTGGACAGGATCCACGCGATGCACCTCTTCGACGACGGCTACGAGAAGCTGCGCGAGCGCATCTTCGAGAACCAGAAGAAGCTCGGCGTGGTCCCGCAGGACGCGAAGCTCGCGCCGTGGCCGAGCGAGATGCTGAAGCCCTGGGACCAGCTCTCGGCTGACGAGAAGAAGCTCTTCATCCGGCAGGTCGAGGTGTTCGCAGCCTACGCCGCCTACAGCGACTACGAGATCGGGCGCGTGATCCAGGCACTTCGAGGACCTGGGCAAGCTCGACAACACGCTCGTCATCTACATCAACGGCGACAACGGCACCAGCGCAGAGGGCGGGCCACTGGGCACGCCCAACGAAGTCGCGTGGTTCAACGGCGTCAGCGAGATGCCCGGTCGACGTGCAGATGAAGTGGTACGACGTCTGGGGCACCGAGCAGACCTACAACCACATGTCGGCCGGCTGGTCCTGGGCCTTCGACACGCCGTTCGACTGGTTCAAGCAGAACGCGTCCAGGCTCGGCGGCGTGAACCAGAACATGGTGGTGTCGTGGCCGGCGCGAATCAAGGACAAGGGCGCGCTGCGCCAGCAGTTCGTGCACGTGATCGACGTGGTGCCGACGATCCTCGAGGCGGCCGGCATCAAGGCACCGGAAATGATCGATGGCATCAAGCAGGCGCCGATCGAAGGCACGAGCTTCGTCTACACATTCGATGCGAAGAACGCCAAGGAGCCGTCCCGCCACCACACCCAGTATTTCGAGATGATGGGCCAGTACGCGCTCTATCACGACGGCTGGGTGATGAGCACCAAGGTGAACCGCGCGCCGTGGCAGGCGTTCGGCGCGGCCAACCCCGACCCGTTGAACAACCAGGTGTTCCAGCTGTACGACCTGAACAAGGACCTTCAACCAGACCGACGACATCGCGGCGAAGAACCCGCAGAAGGTCAAGGAGATGAGGGAGATGTTCGTGGCGGAGGCCAGGAAGTACCAGGTCTTCCCGATGGACGCCTCGGTGGCGGCGCCGCATCGTCGCGCCGCGGCCGAACATCACGGCCGGCCGCACGGAGTTCGTCTACACGCGGCCGATGGTCGGCCTGCCGCAGGGCGACTCGCCGATGCTGCTGGACGCCTCCTACACGATCACTGCCGACATCGACGTGCCGCAGGGCGGCGCCGAGGGGATGATCCTGACCTCGGGCGGGCGTTTCGCCGGCTACGGCTTCTACCTGCTGAAGGGCAAGCCGGTATTCCTGTGGAACCTCGTGGACCTGAAGCGGATCAAGTGGGAAGGCCCGGACGCCCTCGCGCCCGGCAAGCACACGCTCGTGTTCGACTTCAAGTACGACGGCCTCGGCCTCGGGACGCTCGCGTTCAACAACATGAGCGGCCTCGGTCGGCCCGGCACGGGAACGCTGATCGTGGACGGCAAGCCGGTGCAGACGATCACCATGGATAAGACGCTGCCGATGATCCTGCAGTGGGACGAGAGCTTCGACATCGGTTCCGACACGCTCACCGGCGTGAACGATGCCGACTACACGCCGCCGTTCGCGCTGACAGCCAAGCTCGACAAGCTCACCATCAAGGTGGATCGTCCGCAGCTGTCGCCCGAGGACATCAAGACGCTCGAGGCGGGCATGAAGGCCCAGGCGGCGAGCCAGTAGACCGATTCGTCCGCGGGTAGGCCCGCGGATCGCACTCGAAGGGGGCGGCACTGCCGCCCCCTTTTCTTTGGCTCTTCTCGGATCTCCGGGGTGAGTGCGGCGCGCAACGCCCGGTCGGGCGTCGCCGGCCGTGCGTGCATCCCGTTCCGGGAGCTACCCGAGCTTGTTGAGCCGACGCGCCATCTTCGTCGCGCCGGGCACCGCGTGCGCGAAGAAGCGCTTGAGCCCGGGACAGAGATAGTTCAATCCCTGCTCCCCGTCCGGCGTCCTCAAGAACCGGTTCTTCGGGCACTCGCCCCAGCAGTCCGACAGGAAATCGCACTGGCGGCAGTACGCAGGAAGGCTCTCGGACTTCGCGTACCCGAACCGCACCTGCTCGGGCGAGAACACCATGTCGCCCAGCGAACGCTCGCGGATGTTGCCGAGCCTGTATTCCGGATACACGTAGTGGTCGCAGGAGTAGGCGCTGCCGTCGTGCTCGAGGGCCACGCCCTTGCCGCAGAACTCGCCGTGCACGCAGATCTGCGACGGCTGGCCCATGTGCTGCACGACAAGTGTTTCGCAGAAATTGACCAGCACCTTGCCGACATCGCGCGCCAGCCACTCGTCCCAGACTCTCGACAGGAAGTAACCGTATTCCTCGGCGTCCACGGACCAGGGGGTCACCACCGAGTCCGGGTGATCGGGGCTCGTCCGGGGATCACCGACCGCGACCGTGCGCGCGGCGTCCCAGCGCTGCGGCGCGGTGCTCTCGAATTCCCGCGGCTCGACGATCGGGATGAACTGCAGGTAGGTCGAACCGAGCTCGCGGCGCAGGAAGCGGTAGACGTCGAGCGGTCGTGATGCGTTGTAGCGACTCACGCAGGTGAGCGTGTTGTAGCGCACGCCGAAGCGCCGCAGCGTCGCAGCGGCGTCGCAGACGCGATCGAAGGTCGGCTCGCCGTGCTTGGTGATCCGGTAGTGGTCGTGGATGTCCTTCGGGCCGTCGATGCTGAGGCCCACCAGGAACGAGTGCTCCTTCAGGAACCGCGCCCAGTCCTCGTCGAGCAGCGTGCCGTTGGTCTGCAGGTCGTTCTCGATGCGCTGGCCGGGCTTCGCGTGCTTCTTCTGCAAGGCGACGACCTTGTGGAAGAACTCGAGGCCCATGAGCGTCGGCTCGCCGCCCTGCCAGGAGAAGACGACCTCGTCGCCCGTGACGCTTGCGATGTAATCGGTGACGAAGCGCTCGAGCACGTCGTCGTGCATGTGCCCGCCGCCGGGGCCGCCGTCGAGCCGCTGCTTGCTGAGATAGAAGCAGTACGTGCAGTCGAGGTTGCAGGCCGAGCCGGCCGGCTTGGCCATGACGTGGAAGCGACGCACCGCGCGCTCCCCCAGCCACTGGGGCGCGCTGTAGCGGTCTAGCGTGGTCGTGGTGATGTATTGCCCCCCGCCGGGGCGGCGGCCGAGGGCCCAGGATCGCAGTCCTGGGCCCGGTCCTGCGCCTGCGATCAGAAGTGGAACGTCACGCCGAAGGCAGGACCGTTGAAGTACAGGTCCTGGACCGGATCCTTGGACGAAAACTCGTAGTCCACGTAGCGCCACACGCCGAGCACGTCGCCCCATTCGAACGAATAGCCGGCCCCCAGCATGCCGAGCCAGGTCAGGTCGCTGTCGCCGGTGCCGATGTCGATGTAGTAGGGAACGAACCACTTCTTCTCTGCGCCGAACGTGGCGCGTCCCTTGACGCCGACGACGCCGTCCCAGTAATTGTCGCTCACGTCGGTCTTGCCGTTGCGGTCGATGATCGGCGGATCGCTGAGATCACCGCTCAGGCTCCACTTCAGGTCCTCGGCGAGGTTCAGCAGGCGAACGCCCGCGACGAGGTCCATCGTGTAGTCGGGCTTGTCGACCACCCGGTATGATCCCTCCGTGGTCCAGAGCCAGCCCGTAATGCCGAGGTCGGCCTTGGCCGTGACGTCGACCGGCAGGTCGATCCCGCCGACCGTCAGGTCGCGCGTCCGCTTGGTCGAGTCGCTGAGGTCCAGGTAGTTGACGTCGGTGAAGATCCCCCAACGGCCCTTCTGCGCATTGAAGGCGCCCATGAACGCGAAATTGAGCGCGTTCAGGATGTCGCTGGCGGTCACCTCGACCGACGAACCCCCGCTGCCCTCCGGAAACTTCGTCGAGCCGCCCATGTCTGGCAGCCATGCATAGATCGTCGCGCCGTAAGCGCCACTCGTCGGGCGTCTCCGCCCGGGAAACCGCGGGCGCAACGGCCGCGACCGTGGCAACGGCGGCGAGGACGCAGGCCGGGATGTTCCGAATCTTCATCTAGTTCTCCTGGATGGTGTGCGCACCTGCGGCGCTGGCCGGGGTCGGCCGGTGATCGGAGGTGGGCGGCCATGATGCCGGAGAACCCGACCCAAGTGAATCCGGGATCAACGTCCCGTGAACCAGGGCTCAGCGCCGCATCAGCGTGCTCTTGCCGAACAGGGAGCCGATCAGGTCCACGGCCACCTGCGCCGTGCGGTTGCGCACGTCGAGCGCAGGATTCAGCTCCATGACGTCGAGCGAGGCGAGGCAGTCCGGTGTCCGCGATCATTTCCATGCAGAGCTGCGCCTCGCGATAGGAGGGGCCGCCCGGCACGGTGGTGAGCACGCCCGGCGCGATATCCGGGTCGAGGAAGTCGACGTCGAAGCTCACGTGCAGGTGCGTGTCGCCGTCGAGCTCGAGAAGCGACTGCTCGAGCGTGTGGCGCATGCCGATCTCGTCGATGTAGCGCATGTCGAACACCTCGAGCCCGACCTCGTGCACGAAGCGCTTCTCTCCCTGGTCCACGCTGCGGATGCCGATCTGCCGGATCGCGCCGGGGCTCATGGCGGGTACGGCGCCGCCGATCCCGGTGAGTTCGGGGGGGCCGTAGCCGCACAGGCACGCGACCGGCATGCCATGCAGGTTGCCGCTCGGGGTCAGCTCGCGCGTGTTGAAGTCCGCGTGTGCATCGAGCCACAACACGCGCAGTCGTCGACCCCTCGAGCGGCAGTAGCGCGCGACGGCGGAAATGGAGCCGATGGCGAGGCTGTGGTCCCCGCCGAGCAGGATCGGCAGGTGGCCCGCTTCGAGCTCGCCATGCACTGCATCGTGCACGAGCTGGTTCCACCGCGTCACCTCGGCGAGGTGACGATAGCCGTCGACCGGCGGCAGGCACGGATTGCCCGGACCGCTCAGGTTGCCGAAGTCCAGGACCTCGAGCCCCTGGGCCTCGAGCGTGTCGCGGAGCCCCGCAACGCGCAGCGCCTCGGGCCCCATGGACGCGCCGCGTGCGCTCGCGCCGATGTCCGTCGGCGCACCGATCATCGAGATTGCGGTCATGCCCTCTCCCCGTCCGAACTGCGCCGCCCGCGGGAACCGTCCTCGCCAGTGGCAGCTCGGCCAGCCCATCCTGTCACGCGTGGGACTGCAGCGCAATTGACTCATCTTCGGGGCACGGCGAGTCAACAAGAAGCCAGCTGATTGCTCTGTTTGCGCTATATTCTGCTCATATCGCCAGACTGAGTTGTCTTTATGGCAGCAACGCGGAGGCCAGGATGGACGAAACCGACCGCCAGCTGATCGCGCTCCTGCGTGCCGACGCGCGGGCAACCGTGGCCTCGATCGCGAAGACCCTGCACGTCGCTCGCGGCACCGTCCAGAACCGCATCGCGAAGCTCGAGCGCGACGGCACGATCGCCGGATACACGGTGCGCCTGAAGCCGCAGGCAGAACAGCACCGAATTGCGGCATTCATGAGCATCGCCGTCGAGGGCAATCGCGCGGACTCGGTGCTGCGCACGCTGCGCGGCGATCCCGCCATCGAGGCGCTGCACACGACCAACGGCCGCTGGGATATCGTTGCGCAACTGCGTGCCGACAGCCTCGAGGCGTTCGATCGGGTGCTCGGGCGCATCCGCCAGGTGGAAGGCATCGCGAGCACGGAGACGAGCCTGCTGCTTTCCAGTTACAAGTTCTGACGACACGACGACGGGGCCCGGCATGGACGACATAAGCTCACTCATCAAGGCCATACCGATGGCGTTCGCGGCGCTGCTGCCCGTGATCAACCCGATCGGGACCGCGGTGATCCTGCTCGCCCTCACGGAGAGGGCCGACGACGCTGCACGGCGCAGAATCGCGCGCCAGGTCTACCGTCAACGCCGTGATCCTCCTCGCGGTGACGCTGGTCGCAGGCCGCGCCTTCCTGGCGCTGTTCGGGATTTCGGTTCCGATAGTGCAGTTCGCCGGCGGCATCGTGCTCGCGGCGATGGGCTGGGCCATGTTGTTCCAGCCGGATGCGCCTGCCGCAACGAAGGCCCAGGAATCGTCGCCCGGCGAGACCGGCGACTACTCGGGCAGCATCTTCTACCCGTTCACTTTTCCACTGACGATCGGCCCCGGCTGCATCGCCGTTGCGATCACCTTGAGTGCGCACACCAGCCGCGAGCACCTGGTCGCCACCGCGATGGCACAGATCGGAGCCTTCATCGGCATCCTGCTGGCCGCGGCCGTGACCTACCTCTGCCTGGCGAATGCCGGCCGCCTCGCCAACCGTCTCGGGCCGAGCGGCCTGTCGGTGCTCACGCGACTCAGTGCCTTCGTCATCGTCTGCCTGGGCGCGGAAATCGGCTGGAGCGGACTGCGGGCCCTGATCGCGTCGCTGGGCGCGACGGGCTGAGGCAGGTACTGCAGCCGTGGCCAGCCAGCACCTCGAAGCCATCGCATTGATCACGCTGCACGTCGCCATCGTGGCGGGCGTCGGCGTTCGCGTCGTCCTGGCCGGCACGCGCCGGGCAGTTCCTTCGCCTGGCTCCTGCTCACGGCCGTGCTGCCTGGCATCGGCGCCGATCCGTCTACCTGCTCATCGGCGAGCGGCCCATCGGCAGGCGACGAGCCGACTTTCGAGGGCAACTTCTATGCGGGCCTGCCCGCCGTCGTGGACACGCTCTCGCGCGACGAGCGAGCGGACCCCGAGTCGCTCGCGGCGCCCTGGGACGGCCTCGCACGCCTCGCGTTCCGGTCCACGGGCATGCCGCTCATGGCGCGATCCTCGTTCCGCCTGCTCGACGGTGCCGAGGCCATCCTGCGCGAGATCATCGCGGACGTGGAACGCGCCGCTTCCAGCGTCGAGATGGAGTTCTACATCTGGAACGCGGGCGGGACGGCGGACGAGGTGGCGGCGGCGCTCGCCCGAGCGGTGGATCGCGGGGTCAAGGTCCGACTGCTCCTCGACGCACTGGGCAGCAAGGAGTTCCTGAAGACCGGGTGGCCGGATCGCATGCGCTCGCAGGGCATCGACCTGCAGGTGGCGCTCGCCGTGGACCTGTGGAGAGTCCCGTTCCGACGCATCGACCTGCGCCTGCATCGCAAGATCGTCGTCGTGGACGGGCGCATCGCCTACACCGGCAGCATGAACCTCGTCGACCCGCGGTACTTCAAGCAGGGCGCGGGGGTCGGCGAGTGGGTGGACGCGATGGCGCGTGCCGAGGGCCCGGTCGTCGGTGCACTTGCGCGCCGTCTTCCTCTTCGACTGGGGGATGCAGACGGGCGAGACGCCCTCGGTCGGGGTCGAGGACTACCGCGACGCCTGGGCGGCCGCCGGAGGGCCGGCAGGTCGCGCAGGTGGTCATGTCGGGTCCCGGCGCCGACGAGACCGCGAACCTCCGCCTGATCACGCAGGCGATCGGCAGCGCGACGGCGTCAGCATCGTGCTGACGACGCCGTATTTCGTCGCGGATGCGGCGCTGGCGCTCGCGCTCGAGAATGCGGCGCTGCGCGGCTGCGAGGTCACGCTCATCGTGCCGGCCCGCAACGATTCGTGGCTCGTGGAATACGCGAGCCGCTGGTTCTTCGAGGACCTCACCGCATCGGGAGTGCGCATTCGCCGCTACACGGGAGGCCTGCTGCACACCAAGAGCATCACGGTGGACGGCGAGTTGTCGCTGTTCGGCACGGCGAACCTCGACGTTCGAAGCCTGTCGCTCAACTTCGAGCTCATGCTCGCGATCTACGACGGCGATTTCACCGGGCAACTGCTCGAGTTGCAGCGCTCGTACGAATCGCAGTCCGAGCCCGTCGTGCCCGAGCAGTGGCGCAGCCGCCCGATCGGCGAGCGCCTGAAGGAAGGCTTCGCATTCATGGCGGCACCGCTCCTGTGAGCAGCCCGGGAGGCACGGAGATGACCGACGCCCGCCGCATGGAGGCGATCGAATCGAAGCTCGCGCATCTCGAGCGCGCACTGCAGGAATTGAGCGACGTCATTTACCGGCAACAGGGCGAGATCGACGCGGCGCTCGAACTGAACCAGCGACTGCGCAGGCAGGTCGAGGATCTCGAGAACAGGCCAGCGGACCCCGGCGCCGTGGAGATACCGCCGCACTATTGAACGTGTCCCCGGAGGCGTGATGTACGAACTCTACATCGGAAACAAGAACTACTCGTCGTGGTCGTTGCGCCCGTGGCTCCTCCTGCGGGCGCTCGGGATCCCCTTCGCCGAGCATGTCGTCCCCTTCGATCCCGGGACGAGCTGGGCGAAGTTCCGCGCGTTCTCGCCCAGTGGCAAGGTGCCGTGCCTGGTGGACGGCGCGACCGTCGCCTGGGATTCGATGGGCATCACGGAATACCTCGCTGAACGCCACGCCGGCGTCTGGCCGCAGGACCCGCTCGCGCGGGCCTGGGCGCGTTGCGCGGCCGCGGAGATGCACTCGGGCTTCGGCGCCCTGCGGCAGCACTGCTCCATGAACTGCGGACTGCGCGTACGGCTGGACGCGATTTCACCCGCCCTGCAGCGCGACCTCGATCGGGTCGACGAGCTCTGGTCGGAGGGCCTGCGCCGGTTCGGCGGACCGTTCCTCGCGGGCCCCGCGTTCACGGCGGTGGATGCGTTCTATGCTCCAGTGGCATTCCGCGTACGGACCTACGGACTGGCGATGTCCGAAGGCGCCGCCGCGTATGCGCGCCGCCTGCTCGCGCTGCCCGCGATGCGCGACTGGGACGACGAAGCCCTCGCCGAGCCGTGGCGCGACGCGGATCACGAGGTGGATGCGATGCAGGGCGCAACGCTGATCGAAGACCTGCGCCGCGCGCCATGAGCCAGCCGACGAGCGACCGGGTTTTCGAGCGACGCGCGCTGTTCGAGCTGTGGCTCGTCAACATCGCGCTCTGCATGGCGCAGTCGCAGGTCTATACGGCGCACGCGCCGGACGGACTTGGCGCCAGCGCATGGGTCTTCCTCTACGCGGCACTGTTCGCCGGTTTCGCGTGGACCTCGGGCCTGGTCGCGGGTCTTGCCTGGATCGCCTCAAGGCTGGGCCTCAGGGGTCGCGTGTTCGCGATCTCGAGTGCCGTCCTGTTCACGGCTTACCAGGTGCTGCTGTACATCGACACGCGCACCTACGACCTCTTTCGCTACCACTTCAACGGCTGGGTGTGGGCCGTCATCACGACCGAGGGCGTCACGGACTCGATCGATCTCGACAGGACGTTCTGGATCGCGGCGTGCACCATCATCCTGGGCCTCTTCGCCGCGATGTACGCATTCCAGCGCTGGCGCGTCGCGCGGCTGCGCGCACGTGGCTCGCAGGCGCCGCGCCTGCGCCTGGCCCTTGCCGCGCTGCTGATCGTGCTGGTGCCGCTCGGCGTCGAGAAGACGATGTACGCGCGCGCCGACCTGCTCGGCGGGCGCGAGATCACGAGCGCCGCGCGGCTGGTGCCGCTGTACACGCGTTTCACCGTCAGGCGCGTTGCACGCAAGTGGTTCGGCGTGAGGTCCGAAAAGCACCAGGGCTCCGTGAGCGGCGGACAGTTCCTGCTCAAGTACCCGCTCGAGCGTCCCCGCATGAGGCCGGACGGGCCGCGGCCGAACGTGTTGATCATCGCCGTCGAGTCCCTGCGCGCCGACATGCTGTCGCCGGAAGTGATGCCATTCACGACGGAGTTCAGCCACGACGCCAGGCGATTCATGGACCACGCGAGTGGCGGCAGCGCATCGCGTTACGGCACCTTCACCCTGGTCTACGGCCTGCACGGCTCTTACTTCGCCCCCGCGTACGCCGAGGGCGCCTCCCCGGTGCTCGTGGACGAACTCAAGGACCTCGGCTACGAGCTCCGCATCTACGGCACGTCCCCGATGACCTTCCCCGAGATGCGCTCGACCGCCTGGGTGCGCGTCAGGGAATTCGTGGAGGATGGCCTGCAGCCCGCGCCCGGCGAGAGTCGCGACGCCGAACTGGTCCGCCGCTTCACCCGCTTCGTCCGCACGCGCCAGCAGGACCGGCCGTTCTTCGCCTTCGCGTTCCTGGACGCCCCGCACTTCCAGTACCGCGTGGTCGCGGACCGCGCGCCGTTCAAGCCCTACGCGCCGAGCCTCGACCGCGCCGTGCTCTCGAGCAAGACGGCGAGCAGCATCCGGCCGCTGATCTTCAACCGCTACCGCAACTCGGTCTACGACGTCGACCACAGCCTCCGCGAGATGATCACGGCGCTGGCTGAATCCGGCCAGCTCGAAAGCACCCTGGTCGTGATCACCGGCGATCACGGCGAGGAATTCTTCGAGCACGGATTCTGGGGACACACGGCGAATTTCACGCCCACCGAGGTGCTGGTGCCCATGGTGATGCGCGGGCCCGGCGTGCCCGTCGGAATCGAGAACCGCCCGACGAGCCACGTGGACGTTGCGCCGACCATCCTCGAGATCCTCGGCGCCGACCCGAAGCAGCGGTCGCGATGGACCGTGGGCGAGAACATGCTCGCCCCGCTGGAGCACCGTTCACGCATCGTGTCCGGCTGGGACGTCGTCGGCGTCTGGGCCCCGGGCGCGATCATCGTCGTGCCGCTCGATGCCTACAAGGGCTTGCCCGACGTGTACGACTACGACTGGAAGCCGGTCGGCCGATCCCGACGCCGAGATCAAGCGGGCTGCGCCCGCGCTGCGCGAACTCTCGGAATCCACGCGCCGCTTCCTGCGCTGATCCGCAGGCCCGCGCCTTCGACCACGATCGCGTTCTGCCCGAATGCGACGCCACGCACCGCAGTGTTCCAGCGGTAGCTCTTCAGCGTCCGGACAGGCTCGTCGCCCGCGCGCACGCCGGAGCGCTGGTCGGTCGTCGTGATCACGCAGCGGGCACAGGGTTTCACGATCCGCAGGCGCACGCCTCCGCAGTCGATCTCGTCGAGTTCGTCCTCGCCGAACGGCGGCAGGCCGTCGAGCACGAGGTTGGGTCGGAACCGGTCCATCGGCACTGCGACCTCGAGCCTCGAATTCAGGTCGTCGAGCGAGGCGCGCGACACGATGAGCAGCGGGAAGCCGTCCGAGAAGCGGTTGTACGCCTCCAGCTCACCCGTCCACGCCGTGTCGCTGCGCCGGGCCGCAGCGGGGTCGAAGCGCAGCAGGCGCGCCTCGCGCCCGAGCAGCGAGCCGATCCACGCCGCCGCGCCGTCGCCCTGGTCGATGCCCACGCAGCGGTCGCCCCACACGTCGACCCCGAGACGCGGTCCGTCGAGGTCGAGCGGCACGGACACCTTGCCCGCTCCATCGGCCGACAGCCACAGCGCTCCGTCGCGCAGGGCGACCTCGACCCGTGCGAGCTGGGGTTCGTCGCGCTGCGTGATGAACCGCCCGTCGGGCGTGGCGAACATCCACTCGCGGTCGTGCTCGAGGCCGGCACTCGTGAGCAGCGCCGAATCGTGCGCGATGCCCCGGCACGACTTTACGGGGTAGGAATGGATGCCGGCGAGCGTGATCACGCCGCCACGATAGCCGAGATCGGGCCGGGCCTCACGCCCGGGGCGCGCGGCGGCGCGCCAGGTCCGCCGATGCTTCGAACGCGACGCGCGCAAATCCCTGCGTCGTGCTCGAAGTGCGGGTCGTCCAGCGGCCTCAACCCGCGAGGGCGAGTGGCTGCGGCCGTCCCACCTGGTAGCCCTGCACGAAGTCGACGCCCATGCGGCGCACCGAGTCGAGCGCGCTCATGTCCTCGACCTGCTCGGCGATCACCTGGAAGTTGAGCGAACGCGCGAGCTTGATCATCGCGGCGACCATCGCCTGGTTGACGTTGTCGGAGGCGAGGTTGCGGATGAAGTAACCGTCGATCTTCAGGTAGTCGAGCGACAGGTTCTTCAGGTTCGAGAACGAGGAGAGGCCGCGCCCGAAGTCGTCGAGCGCGAAGCGGCAGCCCATGCCGTGCAGCACGCCGATGAAGCGGCGCGCGTGCTCGATGTTGGTGATGACCGAGTTCTCGGTGACCTCGAAGCAGACGCGGTCGGGCGCCACACCGGTGCGGTCGAGGCAGTCCACGACGAACTCGAGAAAGGCGGCGTCGCCGAGCGTCTGCCCCGACAGGTTGATGCAGAGACTCCGGCCCGAGGCGAGCCGCACGGCTCCGCGGCCGAGCGCCGCGAGCGCGGTCTGCACCACCCAGCGGTCCACGTGCGGCATGAGACGGTACCGCTCCGCGGCCACCATGAATTCGCCCGGTGCGATCGTCGCTCCGCTCTCGTCGCGAAGCCGCAGCAGCACCTCGAGCCCGGGCCCGACCGAGGCCTCGGCGTCCACCGCGACGATGGGCTGCGCGTGCAGTTCGAATCCCCCGTTCTTGAGCGCCGACTGCAGTTGCTGCAGCCAGTGGATCTCGCCCCGCTGGCGGGCCGACGCCTCGTCGCGCGCCGAGTAGACGTGCACCCGGCCGCCCTGCTTCTTGGCGACGTAGCAGGCAGAGTCCGCGGCGCCGATCAGGTCCTCGAGCGAGCCGCTCTCCCGCGAGACTTCGACGAGGCCGACGCTCACGCCGGCGTTGAAGATCTTGTCCTTCCAGACGAAGCGATAGTCGGCGACGGCGCGCACCACGTCGTCGGCGATCTGGCGGGCCTTCTCGAGCGGGCAGCCGACCAGCAGCACGCCGAACTCGTCGCCGCCGAGCCGGGCCACCGTGTCCGAGTCACGGACGGCGTCCTTGATCAGCGCGGCGACCTCGCGCAGCATGCTGTCGCCTGCGACGTGGCCGCACTCGTCGTTCACGGCCTTGAAGCGGTCGAGGTCGAGGTAGCAGAGCACGTGGCGGGCCGCGCCCCCATGCGCCGCCTCGAGCGACTCCTGCAGGCGGTTCTCGAATTCGCGGCGGTTCACGAGTCCCGTGAGCGCGTCGTGACTCGCCTGGTAGGACATCTGCCGCGTGAGGCCGCGAAGGTCGCTCACGTCGCGCAGCGTGATGACCGTGCCCGAGACCTCACCGCCGGGTTCGCGCAGAGGCGATACGGTGAGCTCGATCGAGCGCTCGCCGCCTCCGTCGTTGGAGACGACCATGCCGCGCCGGCCGATGTGCACCCTGGCGCCCGTGGTCAGGCACTGGCGGACCGGGTCGCCGAGGGCCTTGCGGTCCGCCTCGTCCACGAGGTTGATGACCTCCTGCAGGCTGTGCCCGAGTGCCTCGGCGGCAGGCTTGCCGATCAACTGCTCGGCCGCATGGTTGACGTAGACGATGCGGCCTTCGGCGTCGGTCGTGGCGACGCCTTCACCCAGCGCGTCGAGCGCTTCCCACGCGGTGCCGTGGCCGCGGTTCGCAGTGCCCGCCTCCGCGCGCCCGCTCATCTCGATGACCGACACGAGCAGTGCCGGCTTTCCCTCGTAGCTCGTACGCTGGAACGCGAATTCGAGCCGCCGTCCAGGGCCGTCGGCCGAGCGGAGTTCCGCCTCGAAGCGGTCGGGCGAAGCCTGCCCCTCGCGGTGCCGGCGCAGGATCTCTCCCAGGAGGTCCGCGAAGTCCGGGTGCACGAGGTCGGTGAGCTGCCGGCCGGTCAACTGCGCCGGGTTGGCAGCGCCGCAGATCTCGGCGAACCGGGCGTTCGAGAGCTGGATGCCGTCGCGATCGACGGCCACGCCCTCGTGCATCGCCTCGGTCAGTCGCCGGTAGACCTGCTCGCGCTCGGCATGCGTCGTGGTGTCCTTCTGCAGCCTCTCGAGCAGCCGGTCCGCGTTCTCCGCGAAGTCCTCCGCGCCGCTGCCGGCCGCGTGCGGAGAGAGCCGCTCGGCAAGGTCGCCCGTCGCGGCGACCGCGGCCAGGCGATCGCCGATGTCGCGCATGTTCCTCGCCTCGCGCTGACGCCGGTAGAGGAGAATCGCGAGCAGCACGGCGAGCGGGCCCAGCACGGCCAGCGCGACGATCAGAATGCTATTTTCGGGACTGGCCATGTCCTCCGGACCGGGGCGCAATACGCGAATTCCCCTGCAAATCGTTGTTCTGAATCAATGTCGTCGCAGCATAGCGGAACGGGTCGCGCGCACCCGCCGGATTCACCATAATCACGTGGCAAGATCGGCTTGTGGCCCGCGACGCAACTCCTTAACCTTCGCGCCTCGCCGGGCCTCCCGCCGCGAATTCCGCCATTCCGGACCAACCAGCCATGCTCGACGTTACCGCCGCCCGCCGCCAGATGATCGAACAGCAGGTCCGCGCCTGGGACGTGCTCGACATGCAGGTGCTCTCGGTCATGGAGCGCGTGCCGCGCGAGGAGTTCGCGCCACCCCCGTACCGGGACCTCGCCTTCGCGGACATGTGCGTGCCGCTGGGACACGGTCAGTCGATGCTGATGCCGAAGGTCGAGGGGCGCATCCTGCAGGCGCTTGCGATCCAGCCGGAAGACAGCGTCCTCGAGATCGGCACGGGCAGTGGCTACTTCGCCGCCTGCATGGCAGGACTCGCTCGGCGCGTCCGCACGCTCGAGATATTTCCCGACCTGGCCGAGTCGGCGCGCGAAAACCTCGCGCGGACCGGGGTCGCCAACGTCACGGTCGAGACGATGGACGCGATGACGCTCGGTCCCGGGACGCAGTACGACGTCATCGCGGTCACGGGCTCGCTGCCGATGCACGACCCCCGTTTCGAGCAGGCGCTGGCCGTGGGCGGCCGCTTGTTCGTGGCCGTGGGCCAGGGTCCGGTCATGGAGGCCCGCCTCGTCACCCGCACGGGCCGGGACTCGTGGCTACGGGCGAGCCTGTTCGAGACGGTGATGGATCCCCTGCTCAACGCCCTGCGGCCGTCCGGGTTCGTGTTCTGACCTGACCCCGGGGCTAGCCAGCAGTCAGGCAAGTGATATAGTCTAGTAATACACCAGTTGACCCAAGGGCGGCCCTGCCGCCATACGGTGAGTGCATGCACAAGAAAAGCCCAATCCTCGCCTTCGGAGTCGCGATCGCGCTCCTTTCCGCGAATGCCTGGTCCGCAAACCTGCTGGACGTCTACCAGGCGGCGGCCAAGAGCGACCCGACCATCCTCGAGGCCCAGGCACGCCGCATGGCGGCGCTGGAGGTCAAGCCGCAGGCACGCGGGCTCCTGTTCCCGCAGATCAATGCGACCGGATCGGCGGCGCAGGACAATTCCCGCGGCTCCTCGACCTTTCCGCAGGCCGTCGACCTGGACAACAACCCGGCCACGCCGCCCGAGATCATCAACGTCAACAGCTCGCAGACGAAGGATTCGGACTACTGGCGCTACCAGGCGCAGCTCACCCAGACCGTCTTCAACTGGAGCCAGTGGCAGACGCTGCAGCGCGCCGACTCCGAGGTCGCACTGGCCGAGGCGAACTACCGCGCAGCCGAGCAGGATCTCCTGGTACGCGTCGCCGGCCGCTACTTCGACGTGCTCGCGGCCGAGGACACGCTGGACGCAGCCGAAGCGACGTTGCAGGCGGTGACCCGCCAGCTCGAGCAGGCGGAGAAGCGCTTCGAAGTGGGCCTGATCGCCATCACCGACGTGCAGGAAGCGCGCGCCGCGCACGACAACGCGACCGCCGGCGTCATCCTTGCCAAGCGCTCGCTCGCGACGGCGCACGAGTACCTTCGCGAACTCACCGGCGAGGACTACCAGGAACTCGTGAAGCCGGCCGACAACATGCCGCTCGACCAGCCCGAGCCTGGCGACCAGGACACCTGGGTGGCCAAGGCCGAGACCCAGAACATGAACGTCATCGCCGCGCGCCTCGGCGTGGACATCGCAAAGACCAACGTGAAGATCGCCGAGTCGGGCCACATGCCCACGGCCGAGCTTTACGCAAATTACGGGCAGTACTCATCCGACGCGACCCAGACGAACAAGCTCAGGGGTGGTGTCCCCGTGACGGGACCGGCCGATGCCAACCAGACGCTGGACACCGTCGGGGTGCAGGTCACGGTGCCGATCTTCAGCGGTGGCGTCACTCAGTCGCAGGTGCGCCAGCAGGTGTACCTGCACCGTGCCTCGCGCGAGAGGCTCGAGGGCGCGCTGCGCAGCGCCGATCGCGAGACTCGCGACGCATGGTTCGGGGTCGTGGCGGAGAAGGCCCGGGTCACGGCGCTGAAGCAGGCCGTGGCGTCCAACCAGACGGCGCTCGAGGCCACCGAGGCCGGATTCGAGGTCGGCACGCGCACGACCGTGGACGTGCTCGACGCGCGCCGGCGGCTGTTCGAGGCCCAGCGCGATTACGCGCGCAGCCGCTACGACTACCTCGTGAACGTGGTGCACCTCAAGTCGGCGTCGGGCGTGCTCGCACCCGGCGATCTCGCCTCGATCAACGGCTTCCTGACGACTCCGGCCCCGCTGAACCTGCCGAAGCCGCAGCCCTGACCAGGGGCAGCACCATCTCGACGACGCGATGAACCGCGCCGCGGCTCGCGGCGACAGCTGAACGCCCTTTTTCGCCGTCGGCGCGCGCACGCGCAGGATCGTCGAAACACTCGATCACGCGGAGCGCCAGCTCGTCTCCGTCGCGCGCCGTCGTGAGCGCCCCCGCGCCTGACAGGAGTTCCGCGACTTCCGGGGCGTTCTGCGTCCACGGGCCCGAGATCACGGGCAGGCCCAGCACAGCCGGCTCGAGCAGGCTGTGGCCGCCCACCGGCACGAGGCTGCCGCCGACGAACGCCGCGTCTGAGGCCGCGTAGAACATCTGCAGCTCGCCGATCGTGTCCACCAGGAATACCTCGTCGCCCTCCGCCGGCAGCACGCCCGCGCTGCGCTGCGCGTACCGGCGGCCTTCCCCGTCGAGCAGCCTTCTCACCGCGTCGAAGCGCTGCGGGTGACGAGGCACGAGCACGAGCAGTGCCGATGGATGCCGCGCGCGGACACGGGCGTGAGCGGCAAGCGCCGCGGCCTCCTCGCCTTCGTGCGTGCTGCCCGCGATCCACACGGGCCGTCCGGCCGCGCAGCGCCCGCGCAGCTCGCGCCCCGCAGTGACCACGGCTTCGGGGATCTCGAGGTCGAATTTCACATTGCCCGTGACGCGGACCCGGTCTGCGGGTGCGCCCACTGCCACGAAACGCGCCGCATCCGCCGCGCTCTGCGCTCCGATCGTCACGCCGCCCGACAAGGTCTCGCGGATCAGCGACGCCATGCGGCGATAGCGACTCACGGACCGGTCCGAGATCCGCGCGCTCGCCATCACGAGCGGTATGCCCCGACGGTCGATGGCGCGATAGAGCGTGGGCCAGATTTCCGTCTCCAGCACGACCAGCGCGCGTGGACGGATGCGATCGAGGAACCGTCCCACCGCTCCCGGCAGGTCGTAGGGCAGGTAGCAGTGACGAACTTCCCCGCCGAAAATCGCCCGTGCTCGCGCCGCACCCGTCGCGGTCACCGTGGTGAGCACGATCTCGAGTCCCGGCACGCACGCCTTGAGTTCGCGGACGAGCGCGGCCGCGACCTGCACTTCGCCCACGGACACCGCGTGGACCCACAGGCAGCCCGGTCTCGACTGCGGCTCGACGAATCCGAGGCGCTGCTTGAGACGGCCGCGCTGGGAAGAATCACGCAACTCGCGCCAGCCCTCGATCGCGATCACGATCGGCGCGAGCAGGTGCGTGAGCAGCAGGTAGACGATGCGCAGGGGACTCACTTTCCGGCGACCCCATCCAGCAGGATCCGCCACTCCGCGTCCCCGCAGCGGCCCGCCGGCAGGTCGCGCGCCACCTTGTCGAGCGACCTGCGCAATCGGTCGAGCACCCGGCCTTCCCACGCGCCGCGCTCGCGGATGCGGCCGCGGTCGAAGTCCAGCACGTAGACCTCCCCGTCGGCGCCGAGCAGGAGGTTGTGCGCATTCAGGTCAGCGTGCTGCACGCCGCGCTCGTGCAGGCGTGCGATGCAGCGACCGACGGCGCGCCAGGTCGCGGGCTCGAGCGGGCCCGACTCGAGGGCACGGGCGAGCGTCAGGCGCGTGGGGAGTTCCTCGGTGATGAGGTCGGCGCGGTAGAGGAGCCCGGCGCGCACGTATCTCGCCGCAACGGGTGCGGGCACCGGCAGGTTCCACTCGCGCAGGCGGCGCAGCAGCCGGAATTCGGCGTGGGCGCGCGTGCGCGCGGCGCCCGTGTAGAAATAGGTGTCGTCGAGGAAGCGTGCGACCAGTCCGCCGCGCCGGTAGTGCCTGAGCACCCAGCGGCGGCCCGCGTCGCGGACGAAGGCCACGGTGCCGCGGCCGCCCGCGACCTCCTCGAGCGCGCCGCGCCCGCGCCAGTACCCGCGCTCGAAGGCGTCGAAGCCCGGCTGGTCCATGCGCGACGCATCGTATAGCATCGCGGCGCGCGCGATGCGCAGTTCGAGTTCCGGGCCTGCGCTCACCGAGTTCATCGTTCCTGACGAGTCCTGCAGGGATTGTTCACCATCGGATCGCCGCTGCCTACCATTTCCCTCGCATGCAGCCACCCCTGTTCGACTCCCCGCCCGACAGTCTCTGCGTGCTCCGGCTCTCGGCGCTGGGCGACGTCTGCCACGTGCTTCCGGTCGTGCGCACGATCCAGGACGCCTGGCCCGGCACGCGGATCACCTGGGTCCTCGGCGGGCTGGAGCACCGGCTGCTCGGGCACATCCCCGACATCGAGTTCGTCGTGTTCGACAAGAAGGCGGGACTGGCGGGCTACAGGGACCTGCGCCGGCGGCTCGCCGGCCGGCGTTTCGACGCCCTGCTGCACATGCAGCTTGCGCTGCGCTCGAGCCTCGCGGCCGCGGTCGTGCCGGCACGCATCAAGCTCGGATTCGACCGCGCGCGGGCGCGCGAAGCGCAGTGGCTCTTCACCACGGACAGGATCGAGCCGCGCAGTCGCGAGCACGTGCTGGACAGCTTGTTCGGGTTCGCCGAGAGGCTGGGCATCAGACGCCGCTCGATGCGCTGGGACATCCCGCTGCCGCCGTCGGCGCTTGACCACGCGAGGCTCGCCATCCCCGACGGCCAGCCGACGCTGGTCGTGAGTCCGTGCTCGAGCCACGTACTGCGAAACTGGAGCGCGGAACGCTACGCGGCGCTGGCGGATCACGCCGCGGACCGTCATGGGCTGCGCATCGTGGTCTGTGGCGGCCGCAGTGAGCTCGAATCGCAGTACGGCGCGCGCATCGCCAATTTGATGAGGCATCGCTGCATCAATCTCGTTGGCAAGGACACGCTGCTCGAACTCCTCGCGACGCTGTCGCGGGCGACCGTGCTCGTCTCCCCCGACTCGGGTCCGGTGCACATGGCCACCGCGGTGGGAACGCCGGTCATCGGCCTCTATGCGACCGCGAACCCGGATCGCAGCGGTCCCTACTTCAGTCGCCCGTGGTGCGTTGATCGCTACGCGGACGCGGCACAGCGCTACCTCGGCAAGCCCGCGAGCGAGATCCCCTGGACGACCAAGATCGAGCGGCCCGGGGTGATGGACCTCATCACGGTGGACGACGCAGCAGGGCGCCTCGACGCGCTCATGGCGGCCGGCGCACCGCGCACGCCGACCGGCTGACGCGGCCACGCGCAGGACGGCGGCTGACGGGCCGTGCTGCCTCGGCGATAATGCGTGCCCAGCCTCCAACCCGGGTAAGCGCCGTGACGGCAGAAAGCAGCGACAGGCTCATCCAGCCGAACGCCCAGAATCACTACGAGGTGACGCAGGACAACCTGCCGCTGTCCTGCCCGATGCCGGGGATGCAGCTCTGGAACTCGCACCCGCGCGTGTTCCTGCCGGTGGAGAAGACCGGCTGGGCCAAGTGCCCCTACTGCTCGGCGGAGTACACGCTCAGGAAGTGAGCGGCGGCGCCTACTTCTTCAGCTTCGTGATCTTGTTGCCCTGGATGCCGATGCCGGCCATCAGGCCTTTCTGCGAGAAGATGAACGCGTACACGTCTTCGGTGTAGGTCTTGGTCGTCATGGTCTTGGCCATGCCCTGGTCCACGACTACCACGCTCGGGCCGACGCCGACCTCGAAACCTTCGGAGGCATTGAGACTGTCGAGGCCCTTCTTGTTCATGAAGAACATCGCGTAGCCGTAGGTCTGCGCACCGGCCTGCAGCCCGTAGGAAGCGCCCGAGGTGTTGTAGTAGCCGATCGGCTTGCCGCGCTGCCACAGCACCCCGTCGCCGTACTGGCCCCCGATCATGAAGCCGGCCTTGGTGATGCTGGGAAACACCAGCACCGCGACGGCTTTCGAGTTGATGGCCGCGGCGCCAGGCGACCCGGCGACGAGCTTGTCGAGCGCCGCCTTCGAGGATGCGTTCAGCTCCGCCTTGGACGCGCCGAACGCAGGCGCGGAAATTGCAATCGGCAGCGCGATGGCCAGCGCGACGAGCAGTGTTCTGACGGATACGGCGTTCATGGCAACTCCTTCGGCCGGTTCGGGATCGCGCCCACAGGGATTGCAGGCGCCCGCCCCGGCTATATGGCCTCCAAGTTTACGCCGTCGGCACGGGGCTTGCGTACTGGATTCCGTGCACCGCAGGGCCCGGCCACGCGCCATCGCGCCCGGTCAGCCGCCCGCTCGCGCTATGGCCGTCCGGCCGGCGGTAATCCGCGTAGCTCTTCTCCTCGACCAGCGTCGAGCCCAGGCGAGTGTTGATGCGCTTCTTGAGCGCGGCGCGCTCGTCGTTGGTGACATAGACGGCGCGGGCGAGCTCGATGAACTCCGCGTCGAACGCCGCCTCCCGCTCCTTGTCGCGGATGCGGTCCTCGATGTCCCAGAGCCGCTCGTTCACGGACCGCAGTGACCGCCACTCCGCGTCGATGTCGTGCGCCGCGAATGCGGACGCGCGCCACGTAGAGGTCAGCATTTCGAGCTCGGTGCGCACGTTGCCGAGCTTCACCGCGTCCGTCATGCGCTGCGACTTGATCTCGAGGATCGTGATCTTGTCGACGAGCTCGCCGGGGGAGATCGGCACGAGGAGTTCGGGCATGTGGGATTATAGGCGGTGACATCGCCTATTTCCAGCAGGAAATAGGGGAATGTCCCCTTTTCCTATTCCATCGTCGCGCGCCAGATCGCGGTCACCTGCGACCTTTCGTCCGCGAACTCCGCGGCCGGCACCGCGGTCTCCGCGCCGTCGAGCGACAGGTGGTGGATGCGCTGGCGGTAGGCGCGGTAGGTCCCGGTGAGCGTGTCCACGGTGGCCTGCGGAACGAGGTCGATCGAAGCCAGGCTCTCGAGCTGCCTGATGTTGTCCGAGTACGTCACGAGCTCGGGGTGGCGATCGCACCAGTGCAGCGTCCAGTACTGCGCGAGGAACTCGATGTCGGTGATCCCGCCTGCGTCCCGCTTCAGGTCGAACTGCCCCGGCTGCGCGCTCGCCGAGTTCCGCGCGCATGCGTTCGCGCATCCGGCGGACTTCCTCGCGCAGGGTCTCGCGGCGCACGCCGTAGCGCAGGACGTCCCGGCGGACCGTCTCGAACCGCTCCCGCAGGTCCGGCGGCCCCGCCACCGCGCGCGCGCGGAGCAGTGCCTGGTGTTCCCAGGTCCACGCCTCGCCGCGCTGGTAGTCGCGGAAGCCGTCGAGGCTCTGCACCAGCAGTCCGCCCTTGCCGCTGGGCCTCAAGCGGGTGTCCACCTCGTAGAGCCGGCCGGCGGCAGAGTGCACGGTGAGCAGGTGCACGAGGCGCTGCACGAGACGCAGGAAGAACACGCTGTTGTCCACGACCGCGGGACCCTGCGACCGCTGCACCTCGCCCTCCGAATCGTGGAGGAAGACGAGGTCGAGGTCGGATCCGTACCCGAGCTCGATGCCGCCGAATTTTCCGTAGGCAACCACGACCATCCCGGCATCGTGCAGGTCCGTCTCGGATGCTCCGCGACGCGGCTCGCCGTGTCGCGCGACGATCTGGCCCCAGGAAAGCGCGAGCGCCTCCCCGACGATGAGCTCCGCGATGTCGGTGAGCCGGTCGCTGACCTTCATCACCGGCAGGCGCCCCGTCAGGTCCGGGACCGCGACGCGGAACATCGCGGCGCGCTGGAACTCGCGCAGCAGGTCCACCTGCCGCTCAGGGTCCCCGGCGTCGGCACCGGCCATGCGTGAGCGCAGGTCGACGGCGAACTCGGTGCGCGTGGGCGAGGCCTCGAACAGCCGCTCGTCGAGCAGTTCGTCCAGCAGCAGCGGGAAGGCGGCGATCTGGTCGGTCAGGAACTGCGACTGGGTGCAGAGCTCGACGAGGCGGCCGCGCGCGACCGCGTTCTCGTTCAGCAGCGCGAGGTACACGGTCCGACCGCCGATGCGCTCGAGCACGTGCAGCAGGCGCGCGAGCGACGCGGCCTCGGCCTCGCCGCCGGCCACCGCCCGAAGCAGGCGCGGCAGCAGCGTCTGCAGCCTGCGGCGTCCGGCCTCGTCCATCCTGCGGTAGTAGGAACTCTCGCGCAGCAGATCCAGTCGCTCGAGGACCCCGGCCGCGTCCTTCAACCCCGCGTCACCGAGCGCCCGCAGGCGCGAATCGTCCGCACCGGGCTCGAGCATCGCCTCGAGTGCCCCGGCGCTCGAGTCTCCCTCGCCCGGCTGGTCGGGCGCGAACAGCACTCGGCGAAAATGCCCGCTGACGCGATCGCGGTGACGCGCGATCTCTGCCTCGATCGCGGCCCAGTCGGGTGCGCCCATCGCATACGCGAGCCTCGCGCGTCCGGCCGCGTCCTGCGGCAGGTCGTGGGTCTGTTCGTCGTTGCGCTCCTGCAGCCGGTTCTCCACGCGACGCAGGAACCGGTAGGAGTCGCCAAGCTCCGCCACGGTTTCGGCCGGCAGCAGCTTCTGGCCCGCGAGCAGCGGCAGTGCCTCGAGGAGACTGCGCGTCTGCAGGCGGGGGTCGGCGCCGCCGCGGATGAGCTGGTAGGCCTGGACGATGAACTCGATCTCGCGGATCCCGCCCGGCCCGAGCTTGACGTTGCCCTGCAACTCGCGCCGCTCGACCTCGCGCGCGATGAGCGACTTCATCTCGCGCAGCGACTCGAACACGCGGAAGTCGAGGTAACGGCGGTACACGAACGGCCGGAGCACATTGCGATGAAGTTCGTCGAAGCGCCCGGCCCCGAGCACCGGCCGCGCTTTCACGTAGGCATAACGCTCCCAGTCGCGGCCGTGCTGCTGCAGGTAGTCCTCGAACGCGTCGAAGCTCACGACCTGCGGCCCGGAATCGCCGAACGGCCGCAGCCGGAGGTCCACGCGGTACACGAACCCTTCCGCCGTCACCGTGCCGAGCAGCTGCGCGATGCGCCGGCCGAGTCGCGTGAAGTACTCCTGGTGCTCGAGCGACCGGCGACCGTCGGTCTCGCCGTGCTCCGGAAACAGGAAGATGAGGTCGATGTCCGAGGAAAAGTTGAGCTCGCCGCCGCCGAGCTTGCCCATGCCAAGCACCAGGAGCTCGAGTTCGCTGCCATCCTGCGCGCGGGGCACGCCGTGGCGTGCATTCAGGACACCGGCCGCGTGATCGCGCGCCGCGCCGATGCAGACGTCGGCGAGCAGAGAGAGCTCGCGCAACACGGGCTCGATGTCTGCGAAGCCGCCGAGGTCTCGCCAGGCGATGCGCGCGAGCTGCCTGCGCCTGAACCGTCGCAGGGCGTCCATGAACACCGCATCGTCCGCAGCGCCGGCGACCTCCGCGGCGAGGTCGGCCTCGAGCCACTCGCGCGTCGATGCTTCGCTGAGCCGCCCGGGCCCGGCGAGCCACGCAAGCAGCCCCCGATCCCGCAGGCACGCCTCCGCGACGAAATCGCTGCACGCCCACACGAGCGGCAGGCTGCGCACCACGGCCTCGGCCGCTTCGCCCTCCGTCGGCGGTCCGCCCTGCTCGGCGAGCGATTCGATCCGTCCCGCGAGCGACTGGCGCAGCGGCCCCGGAACGCGCGACAGGTCGAACGGCATCGTCAGCCGTACTCGAGGACCGAACGCACCGCGAGGCCGCCGCAGCTGAATCCCGGCACGAAGCCGAGGTCGAGCAGCACCCCCATGCCGAGCACTTCGTATCCCGCCTGCGCGGCGAGCGTCATGGAAGCGCCGAGTGTTCCGCCGGTCGCGAGCACGTCGTCCACGAGCAGCATGCGTCCGCTGCCCCTCTGCATCTCCAGCACGCCCGCTCCGTACTCGAGGTCGTAGGCGACGTCGACCACGGGCGGGGGCAGCTTGCCCTTCTTGCGTATCGGCACGAAGCCCTTGCGGTGCCGCTCGGCCAGCGCCGCAGCAAGGATGAAGCCACGCGACTCGATGCCCGCGACGACATCCACCGTCTCCCATTCCCGGGCGGAGAAAAGAGAGTCGACCGCCGTGACCGTCTGGTGGAAGCGCCGCCTCAGCAGCGGACTGATGTCGCGGAAGAGGATTCCCGGCTTCGGAAAGTCGGGAATATCGACGACCAGGTCCTTGAGTTCCTGCATGATCACCTCAGGCCGCCGTAAGCGATCGGCTAACGCTTTCCGGCAGAAACGGGTTGGGCCAGCCTGTCGGCAAGCCACAGCTTGATAAGCGACTGCCGCGTTACGCCCATCCGGTGGGCTTCCCGATCAAGGGAATCCACCATCCAGGCCGGGAAATCGACGTTGACTCGTTTCGGATCAGTACCAACCCGTCGAGCTT
Organism: uncultured Gammaproteobacteria bacterium; assembly: GCA_963726665.1. Lineage (GTDB taxonomy): Bacteria > Pseudomonadota > Gammaproteobacteria > Steroidobacterales > Steroidobacteraceae > RPQJ01. The sequence goes on from CAVSDW010000024.1 coordinate 129,843, forward strand.
TGCTCAGGTCGAGTTGATCCACGACCTTCCCGCCCGCATCGAACTTGCGATCAAAAGTCTTGGCTTTCATAAATCGTTACCTCTTCATCCCGCGACCGCCTCACGGAGATCAGTCGCACGTTGTCGCCCCGACGAGTGACTACCGCGGACCAGTGCTTCTTCCCGATCTTGCCGATCAGCAACCATCTCGGCTCATCAATCGTACGCGCCGGAATCTCCACCAGCGCCGAGTCCGCCCAAAGCGCCTGCGCTTCGTCAAAGTCAATGCCGTGCTTTCGCTTGTTCTCCGAGCTCTTGTCGAGGTCGTATTCGAATCCCATGACAGATGAAGGCCCAGGACGCACGGTATAATAAAGGTATAATTACTATACTCATCGAAGGACCTGCGGGCAAGGACGGCTGATGGAGCTCGAGCCGTTTCTGCCAGAATCATCCGTCAACCCGGAGGACGACAAGTGAACGTCAGCGACGCCATCGACAGCCGCATGAGCTGCCGCGCCTTCCTGCCCACGCCCGTGCCCGAAGCGACGGTGCGCGCGATCCTTGAGGCCGCGAAGCGCTCGCCTTCGGGCGGCAACCTCCAGCCGTGGCGGGTCTACGCGCTCACCGGCGCGCCGCTGGCGGAACTGCTCGCCGCCGTGCTCGGCAAGCTCTTCCAGCACCCGCGTGGCGACGGATCGGAATACGACATCTACCCCGCCAACCTCGGCGAGCCGTACCGCTCGCGACGCTACAAGTGCGGCGAGGACCTTTACGCGACCATTGGCGTGACGCGCGAGGACAAGCCCGGCCGCCTGCGCCAGTTCGCGCAGAACTACGCGCTCTTCGGCGCGCCCGTCGGGCTCTTCTTCTACATCGACCGGCAGATGGGGCCGCCCCAGTGGTCGGACCTCGGCATGTACATGCAGAGCGTGATGCTGCTCGCGCGCGAGCACGGGCTGCACACCTGCCCACAGGAAGCCTGGTCGGTGTGGTACCGCACGGTCGGCGAATTCCTGAAGGCGCCGCCCGAACTCATGCTGTTCGCCGGCATGGCGCTCGGGTACCGCGACGAGGCGGCTCGCGATCAACCGCCTGCGCACCGATCGCGCCCCGCTCGAGGAGTTCGCGGAGCTGCGCGGTTTCTGAGGCGGGCCTCGCCGCGTGATTTCCAGGTCCCGCGCCACGAGAGCGGCGCGTCGGAAAATCTGACACTCGACACGCCGGGCTTGCGGCCTGCTTATGTCATGAGCGCCGCGATTCACGCCTGCGAGCGTGCGGTGCGTCACGCATTCGGGGCGGTGTTGGCCTGACGCAACGAATTGCGCTGTCGCTGCGCTTTACTGCGGCCATTCGTGGGAAGCGCGTGTCGTTCTGTCACAACGGCGCAATCATTGGGGAATACAGTGCTGGGCGTCGACTGGCACGTAACGTGCAATGACTCACCTGGGCGCAGCCGCGCTCGCACGGAGTAGATCGGATGAGTCTCAGCTGGATCTCGAACCGCAGCCTGAAAGTCTCCCCCAAGGCGCGCCTGGTCGCGGACGACGAGGCCGCAGCCCTGCGCAGGAAGCTCGAGTCGATCGAGTGGCGGCCCTCGAACGGTTTCCTCCGGGACCAGGTGGCGCTGAAGACGCAGTATTCGACGTCACGCGCCGGATACGCCGGCTGAGCGGAGGCTCAATTGCGCTCGCGCCGCCGCGTGTCCATCGGGTGCTCGACCCGGCGCAGCTTGTCGATCACGTGCAGCACGCTGAGCCACGGATGGCGTAGCGGCATGCGCGGCCCCGCGTAGCGCATGACTTCGCGCGCCATTTCCCGCTGCGCCGGCTTGTAGCAGTGGATGGGGCACTTCGCGCAGGTCGGCTTGTCGTCACCGTAAGGGCACTTCTCGAGGCGACGCTGCACGTAGGCCAGGAACTCCCCGCAGTCGGCGCAGGTCGTCCCACGCTGCGACCCATGCCTGTCCGCGCAGTGGAGTTCGACCATGCGCCGCATGGTGAGAAATTCGCGCGTGAGACGTGTATCCAATCGGGGCGCCGCCTTGCATGAATGCCGCGCCCGCACGGGCGCAGCGGTCAGGATACGTGATTCGGGCTGCATACGAATCTGCGAGAATGCCGACCCTCGACCGCCAAGGTCATGCTCCGACAGGCCTCAATGGCCGACTCCCCCAGCCGGACCCCCGCCACTGCGCCCGGACGCTCCGGCCTCGCGGCCGCAGTGAGCGCGTTCGCCATCTGGGGCCTGTTCCCGCTCTACCTCAGGCCCCTCTCCGGCGTGCCGACGCTGCAGGTCATGAGCCACCGCATCGTGTGGTGCTGCCTGCTCGTATTCGCGTGGCTGGCGCTGCGTGGCGAGGTCGGCTAGGTGAAGGTGGCGCTCGCCAATGCGGCGACCCGGCGGCGCCTCGCGGCCTCGGCCGTCTTCATCAGCGTCAACTGGCTCATCTACGTGTGGGCCGTGGCAAACGGCCACGTGGTCGATGCGAGCCTCGGCTATTTCATCAACCCGCTGTTCAGCGTCGTGCTGGGCGTGTTCGTGCTGGGCGAGCGACTGAACCGTGCGCAGTGGGCGGCGATCATGCTGGCCACGGGCGGGGTGCTCTATCTCGCAGTGGCGCTGGGACGTCCGCCCTGGATCGCGCTGGCGCTGGCCTTCAGCTTCGGAATGTACGGGCTCATCCGCAAGGTCGTCGCAGTCGAGGCCGTGCCGGGACTCGCCACGGAAACGCTGCTGCTCTCGCCTTTCGCGCTCGCGTTCCTCGTCTGGTGTTCCGTTCAGGGCACGGGGGCGCTCGGGCACTCGAGCACGGCCGTGGACGCGCTGCTGGTGGGCAGTGGCCTCATCACCGCGATGCCGCTCGCGCTTTTCGCCTACGGCGCGCGCCGCATTCCGCTCTCCACGGTCGGGCTGGTGCAGTACATCGGCCCGACGCTGCAGTTCCTGCTCGGAGTGTTAGTCTTCCACGAGCCCTTCCCGCGGGCGCGCGCCGTGGGGTTCGTCATGATCTGGTCTGCGCTCGCGATCTACGCAGCCGACGGACTCTGGCGCCGCAGCAGGATGGGACGGCCCGCCTAGGGCGGAAGGATTCGATTCCGCGAGGTCAAGCGCACATGCCGCAACTTAGATTCACGAGCCGCGCCGACCGGCTGCTGCTGCACTACCGGATCCGCGGGAAAGCCTACCCCTCGCCGCGCTACTGGGAACGGCTCTCGCAGATGCTCGAAGAGGAGGCGGAGAAGCGTGGAAAGACGCCGCCCCCGCCGCCGCTCACCTACTCGCTGGACCATGACCCGACGGACGAGGAGAAGACGGAGCGACTCCGCGAGCAGGTCGTATGGGCAGACCGCAATCAATTGCTGCATCGGGTCCAGATGTTCTTCGAGGCGATGCCGCCTTCCGGCTGGATGAGAGATGAGAAGTGAGCCACGTAGGGGACATTCTCCTTTTCCGAAACGGAAAAGGAGAATGTCCCCTATCTGCGGTTCACCAGCCACAGTCCCGCCATGCACAGCACGAGCCCGATCGCGTTGGCGAGGCTCAGCCGCTCGCGGAACACGGCGACCCCGATGCCGAGCAGGAGCATCGCCGCCGCGGACTGGGTGACCAGCGCCCCGAGGCTCACGGCATATCCGCTGCGGTAGAGAAACAGGAACCCGAGATCGAGGCCGACGATCGCGACCGCGAGCGCGAGCGCCGTCCAGTTGAGCTCACGGAGTTCCTGTCGCCACGCAAACTCACCGGGCGCGGCCAGCAGGAAGGCGCCGAACAGCGTGGTCACCAGGGCATACGTCACGAGCAACGACAGCAGGGGGTTCACGCCGGCCGGCGTGAGCTTGAGCACGAGGTGGTAACCGACCGTGCACGCGATGGCGAGGGAGAGCCAGGCAAGCTGCATGGGTGAAGCATAGCGGAGGAAGCGCTATGATTATCGCGGTCGAAGAAAACCCAAAGTCGAGCGCATCCCGGCGCATCGGGCAGCCCAGGCTTCAACCCAAGGCATTGGACAGGCAACCCGTGGCGGGCCGCACGGCCGCGAAACATCACCCAACGACAAGGAGATCACGATGCAAGAGAACATCCCTCCCGGCCAGGGGACGCCACCGGATGCGGCGCCTGCCGACAGCGCCTACACGCAGTGGTACGAGGTGAAGAAGGGCGACACGCTGTGGAAGATCGCCAAGGAGGTCTATGGCGACGGCAGCCTGTACCCCGAGATCTTCAAGGCCAACCAGGACACGCTCACCGACCCCGACAAGATCAAGGTCGGCCAGAAGCTGCGCATTCCCTGAACTCGGCTCGACGCCACCGAATAACCCCGAAAGACCAAGGAGTTCCCGATGAAGCTCAAGTCCGCATTTGCCGGATTCCTCTCGCTCGCCATGGTCGCCGTGTTGATCGCCGGCTGCGGCAACCAGATGGAACCGGCCAAGAACGCCATCGCCGGCATCGAAGCGGCCATCGCCGCCGCCGGTCCCGACGCTGCCCAGTACATCCCGGATCAGCTGCAGGCGGTGAACAGCCAGCTCTCCGACCTGAAGATGAAGTTCGACCAGAAGGACTACAAGGGCGTGATCGCCGCGGCTCCCGCGCTGCTCACCCAGGCGCAGGGCCTCGCCGGTGCCGCGTCGACGGCGAAGCAGGCGGCGGAGGCTGCAAAGGCGGCGGCGCTGCAGGCACTCACCACCGAATGGGGCACGCTCTCGGCCGGCATCCCGGCGCAGTTGGCGGCCGTCACCAGCCGGGTCGGGATTCTCTCGAAGTCGAAGAAGCTGCCGGCCGGTCTCGACGCGGCGGCGTTCGACGCGGCGAAGTCAGGCGTTGCCGAAGCCACGACCCTCTGGGACCAGGCCACGGCCGCCCAGGGTGCCGGCAACGTCGAGCAGGCCGTCACGGCCGCGCGCGACGTGAAGGCAAAGCTGGACGCGGCGATGGCCGCGCTCGGCATGTCGGCCGGCTGACCGCCTGTCGCCTCTTTGATACAAAGAGCAGCGACTGCTGGCCGCCTTCGGGCGGCCAGTCTTTTTGGCACGCGCGATGGCGAGGTACGGCCAGGTGAGGGGCATGGGCAGAGCATGGCCGACGCCCGCGGGTTGGCGTATACAGTGCCCGTACGAACCAGCACAACAAGGAGGGGAGTCGATGTCACGTCATCAATTGGTTCTCGCCAGAATGGCCTCGTGCGTCGCATTGGGGCTGATCTTGTCTGCAGGCGTGAGCGGTTGCGCATCGCATCGGTCAGATGCGAACAGGACGCCGATACAGGTGACCGTCAGCGTGGACGCGAGCGGCATGCCCGTCGCGACACCCGATGAAATCAAGGCTCACGAAGGAGACAGGGTGCACTGGGTCTTCCAGGGCCCGGCGGCCCAGGAATTCGCGGTGAAGTTCACGAACGTGGCGAACTCGCCGTTCGACTGGAGCGAGCAGAAAGGAACGCAGATCTGGGGCACGGTCAAATCGGGCGCGCTCAAGGACAAGAAGACGTACCCCGTACAAGTACAGCGTCGACGTCAACGGGAAGGTCCAGGACCCGAGAATCATCATCGAGCCGAAGACCCTGTAACGCAGCCTTCCGACCGCGCATGAAAAAAGGGCCGGCGTTTCCGCCGGCCCTTTTCTTTGCTCAAGGCGCGTCCTGTGACGTGCCGGGCGAGCGGTCTGCGCGTCACATTCCCATGTCGCCCATGCCGCCCATGCCGCCCATGTCGCCCATGCCGCCGTGCTTGTGCTCGTCGTCCTTCGGCGACTCGGCCACCATCACTTCCGTCGTGAGCAGCAGGCCCGCCACCGAAGCGGCGTTCTGCAGCGCAAGGCGCGTGACCTTGGTCGGGTCCAGGATGCCCATCTCGAGCATGTCGCCGTACTCGCCCGTCGCGGCGTTGTAGCCGTAGGTGCCCTTGCCCTTCTTGACTTCGGCCAGCACGACCGCGGCGTCCTCGCCCGCGTTCGCGACGATCTGGCGCAGCGGCTCCTCGATGGAGCGGACCAGGATCTTGATGCCGATGGCCTGGTCTTCGTTGACGCCCTCGAGCTTCTCGAGCGCCTTCTGCGCACGGATCAGCGCGACGCCGCCGCCGGCGACCACGCCTTCCTCGACCGCCGCACGGGTGGCGTGCAGCGCGTCCTCGACGCGGGCCTTCTTTTCCTTCATCTCGATCTCGGTGGCCGCACCGACCTTGATCACGGCGACGCCGCCGGAGAGCTTGGCCATGCGCTCCTGCAGCTTCTCCTTGTCGTAGTCGGAGGTGGCTTCCTCGATCTGCTGCTTGATCTGCGCGATGCGCGACTTGATCTCGGCAGTCTTGCCGTGGCCGTCGATGATCGTGGTGTTTTCCTTCTCCACGACGATCTTCTTGGCCTGGCCGAGGTCGGCCAGCGTCGCCTTCTCGAGCGTGAGACCGACTTCCTCGGCGATCACGGTGCCGCCCGTCAGGACGGCGATGTCGGCGAGCATGGCCTTGCGACGGTCGCCGAAGCCCGGGGCCTTGACGGCCGCGACCTTGACGATGCCGCGGATGGTGTTGACGACCAGGGTCGCCAGCGCCTCACCCTCGACGTCCTCGGCGACGACCAGCAGCGGGCGTCCGGCCTTGGCAATGCCCTCGAGCAGCGGGAGCATCTCGCGGACGTTCGAGACCTTCTTGTCGTACAGCAGTACGTAGGGGTTCTCGAGATCGGCCGACTGGCTGGTCTGGTTGTTGATGAAGTACGGCGAGAGGTAGCCGCGGTCGAACTGCATGCCCTCGACGACGTCGAGTTCGTTCTGCAGGCCCGAGCCTTCCTCGACGGTGATCACGCCTTCCTTGCCGACCTTCTCCATCGCGTCGGCGATCGTCTTGCCGATCGACTCGTCGCTGTTCGCGGAGATGGTGCCGACCTGGGCAATCGCCTTGTTGTCCTTGCAGGGCTTGGAGAGCTTCTTCAGCTCCTCGGTGGCCACTTCGACGGCCTTGTCGATGCCGCGCTTGATGTCCATCGGGTTGGCGCCGGCGGCGACGGCCTTCAGGCCTTCGCGGACGATCGCCTGGGCGAGCACCGTGGCGGTCGTCGTGCCGTCACCGGCCTCGTCGGAGGTGTTGGAAGCGACTTCCTTCACCATCTGCGCGCCCATGTTCTCGAACTTGTCCTTGAGCTCGATCTCCTTCGCCACGCTCACGCCGTCCTTGGTGACGGTGGGAGCGCCGAAGCTCTTGTCGAGCACGGCATTGCGGCCCTTGGGGCCGAGGGTCACCTTGACCGCATTCGCCAGGATGTTGACGCCGCGGAGCATCCGCGAGCGGGCATCATCGCCAAAACGTACGTCTTTCGCTGCCATTGCAGTGTTCTCCAGAATTCGTTGGTTGCTTGTGGGCGGGCGATTACTTCTCGAGCACCGCCATCACGTCTTCTTCACGCATGACGAGGTACTCCTCGCCATCGACCTTCACTTCGGTACCGCTGTACTTGCCGAAGAGGATGTGGTCGCCGACTTTGACGTCGAGCGGACGAACCGTGCCGTTTTCGAGGATCTTGCCCTTGCCCACCGCAACGACCTTGCCGCGGATCGGCTTCTCGGCGGCGGAGTCGGGGATCACGATGCCGCCGGGGGACTTGGTCTCGGCGTCGAGCCGCTGGATGATCACGCGGTCATGAAGCGGACGAATCTTCAACTTGTCAGCCATTGCTGAAATCTCCGTGTTGGTATGTTCAGCCGTTTGGGGAATCGCGAGGGAGCGTTAGCACTCACCTCGGGAGACTGCATGCATGACCCATGCCGCCCATGCCGCCCATGCCGCCCATGCCGGCCATGCCGCCGTGCTTGTGCTCCTCGTCCTTCGGGCGCCTCGGCGATCATCACCTCGGTCGTCAGCAGCAGGCCGGCCACCGACGCGGCGTTCTGCAGCGCGAGGCGCGTGACCTTGGTCGGATCGAGGATGCCCATGTCGATCATGTCGCCGTACTCGCCGGTCGCGGCGTTGTAGCCGTAGCGTGCCCTTGCCCTCGGGGACCTTGGCCAGCACCACCGCGCCATCTTCGCCGGCATTGGCGACGATCTGGCGCAGCGGCTCCTCGATGGCGCGCGACGCAGGATCTTGATGCCGACGTTCTGGTCCTCGTTGGCGCCCTCGAGCTTCTCGAGCGCCTTGCTGCGCGCGGATCAGCGCGACGCCGCCGCCGGCACCACGCCTTCTTCGACGGCCGCACGGGTGGCGTGCAGGGCGTCCTCGACGCGGGCCTTCTTCTCCTTCATCTCGACCTCGGTGGCGGCACCGACCTTGATCACGGCGACGCCGCCGGAGAGCTTGGCAACGCGCTCCTGCAGCTTCTCGCGGTCGTAGTCGGAGGTGGCTTCCTCGATCTGCTGCTGGATCTGCTCGATGCGGGCCTTGATCTCGGCAGTCTTGCCGGCGCCGTCGATGATCGTGGTGTTTTCCTTCTCGACGACGATCTTCTTGGCCTTGCCGAGGTCGTCCAGCGTGGCCTTCTCGAGCGACAGGCCGACTTCGTCGGAGATCACGGTGCCGCCGGTCAGGACGGCGATGTCCTGCGAGCATGGCCTTGCGGCGGTCACCGAAGCCCGGGGCCTTGACGGCCGCGACCTTGACGATGCCGCGGATCGTGTTGACCACCAGCGTCGCCAGGGCCTCGCCCTCGACGTCCTCGGCGATGATCAGCAGCGGGCTTGCCGGCCTTGGCGATGCCCTCGAGCAGCGGGAGCAGCTCGCGGATGTTCGAGATCTTCTTGTCGTAGAGCAGGATGTACGGGTTCTCGAGCTCGGCGTTCTGGCTCGCTGGTTGTTGATGAAGTACGGCGAGAGGTAGCCGCGGTCGAACTGCATGCCCTCGACGACGTCGAGCTCGTTCTCGAGGCCCGAGCCCTCCTCGACGGTGATCACGCCTTCCTTGCCGACCTTCTCCATCGCTTCGGCGATGGTGTCGCCGATGCTCTCGTCGCTGTTCGCGGAGATCGTGCCGACCTGGGCGATCGCCTTCGAGTCCTTGCAGGGCTTCGAGAGCTTCTTCAGCTCCTCGATGGCCGCACCGACGGCCAGGTCGATGCCGCGCTTGAGGTCCATCGGGTTGATGCCGGCGGCGACGGCCTTCAGGCCTTCGCGGAGGATCGCCTGGGCCAGCACGGTGGCGGTGGTGGTGCCGTCGCCGGCGTCGTCGGAGGTGTTGGAAGCGACTTCCTTCACCATCTGCGCGCCCATGTTCTCGAACTTGTCCTTGAGCTCGATCTCCTTGGCGACGCGAGACGCCGTCCTTGGTGACGGTCGGGGCGCCGAAGCTCTTGTCGAGCACCGCGTTGCGGCCCTTGGGGCCGAGCGTCACCTTGACCGCGTTCGCGAGGATGTTGACGCCACGCACCATGCGCGCGGGCGTCATCACTGAAACGGACTTCTTTAGCAGCCATTGCATTGTTTTCCAAATTCGTTGGGTTGCTTGAGGGCGGGCGATTACTTCTCGATGCACGGCCATGATGTCTTCTTCGCGCATGACGAGGAGCTCCTCGCCATCCACCTTGACCTCGGTGCCGCTGTACTTGCCGAACAGCACCTTGTCGCCGACCTTCAGGTCGAGCGGACGAACCGTTGCCGTTCTCGAGGATCTGGCCCTTGCCGACGGCAACGACTTGCCCCGGATGGGCTTCTCGGTGGCGGTGTCGGGGATCACGATCCCGCCGGGGGACTTGTTCTCTTCCTCGAGGCGCTTGACGATCACGCGGTCATGAAGCGGACGAATCTTCACTTGTCATCCACTCCTGAAATCTCTGTGTTACTAGCTTGTTCAGCCTGTTAGGGAAATCGCGAGGGAGTGTTAGCACTCACCCCGGGAGACTGCTAATAATAGGCGGTACAAGCCGAATTCAAGCCCGTGACCGGAATCGTCTGCAGGCCGAGACCGGGCGGTTGCGACCACCGGGCGAGAGCGGCTGGCTGACGAGACTGCGGTGCTGTGCACCAGCCCGGAACGCCACCGTCGGACGATTCGATCGCGCTCATTGAACAATGGCAGCCTGCGCGACCGGTCCGCGCGTAGGCCTGGCCGCGGACGGCCATCGCATGCGCGACCTGTCCATGAACCGTGCACGGTTCCGAGGTGAACCGCTGTCCACAGGACCCGGGACCGGCTCGCGGTCGCCGTGCTGCGTCGCCGGACGGGCATCCGATGCCGGCTCACCGCGAGTCCTGCGCATGAACAGACTCGCATGCTCCACCCTTCGCCTGCTCGCACTGTTGCCCTGCTGCTGCTCGCCGCCGGCGCCGCGCGCGGCGCAGGACCGGACATCCTGCCGCCGGAGCAGGCCTTCCGGTACACGGCGACCGATCGCGGGCGGCGACCTCGTCGTGCGCTACGACATCGAGCCCGGCTACTACCTGTATCGGGATCGCATGGGCTTCGCGCCGACGACGCCCGGGCGTCACACTCGGCGCCGCCGTGATGCCGGTCGGCCAGCACCACGAGGACGAGTACTTCGGGCGGCAGGTGCATCTATCGCGGCCGATCGCGTCGCGTGCGAAGCTCACGTTCGACGGCGCGCCGCGAGCGTTCGACCTGCGACTGAAGCTCGCAGGGCTGCGCCGACGCCGGCCTGTGCTATCCGCCGCAGAACTGGACCACGCACGCGTCGAGGCTGCCGGCCGCGGCGGCGCGGCCGCCAGCCGGCGCCTGCCGGAGCCGCCAACCGCGCCGCCGGCCGTCGGGCTTCGACCTCGGCGCCTGCTCGGCCGGGCCGCCGTCCGAAGGCGACCTGCTGCCCGCGGACCAGGCCTTCGTGCTGACCGCCACCAGCGACCGCCCGGACCGCATCACGCTGCACTGGGACATCGCGGAGGGCTACTACCTCTACCGCGACAAGGTGAAGGTCGCGGCCGCGGCCGGCGACGTCGCAGCTCGGCGCGCCGTCGATTCCCGGCCGGCAAGGTGAAGCACGACGAGTACTTCGGCGACCAGGTCGTTTCTACGACCGGATGGACGCCGACGTGCCGGTCGCCGCGGCCGCGGCGCAGCCGCGCAGGTCACGCTCGAGGTCGGCTACCAGGGCTGCGCGGAGGCGGGGCTCTGTTACCCGCCGACCGCAAGACGGTGCACGGTGAGCTGCGCGGCACCGCGGTCGCCGCTGCACCGCGCCGCGCGACCGCGGCGGCGCCGACGCGCGGCCCGATGCGTCTCCGAGCAGGACGCGCTCGCCGCAAGATCCGCAACGGCAGCCTGCTCGCGGTGCTGGCGACCTTCTTCGGCGCGGGCCTGCTGCTCGCCTTCACGCCCTGCGTGCTGCCGATGGTGCCGATCCTCTCGGGGATCATCGTCGGCGCAGGGCCGCGACCGACCCGTCTCGCGCGGCCGCGCATTCTCGCTGTCGCTCGCCTACGTGCTCGGCATGGCGCTCACCTACACGGTCGCGGGCGCCGCCTTCGCGGCCGCCGGCCAGCAGGCGCAGGCGTTCTTCCAGCAGCCGTGGATCATCGTCGTGTTCGCCGGGCTGTTCGTGCTGCTGGCGCTCGGCGATGTTCGGCGTGTTCAACCTGCAGGTGCCGCCGGCGTTCCAGGCGCGCGTCGCGCGACCTGAGCAACCGGCAGAAGCGGGCACGCTGGTCGGCACGGCGGTCATGGGCGCGCTCTCCTCGCTGGTCGTCACCGCCTGCGTGGCGCCGCCGCTGGTCGCCGCGCTCGCGGTGATCGGCCAGACCGGCGACATGTTGCGCGGCGGCGCCGCGCTGTTCGCGCTGGCCTCGGCATGGGCGCGCCGCTGCTGGTGGTCGGCGCGTCGGCCGGGCGGCTGCTGCCGAAGGCCGGCGCCTGGATGGACACGGTCAAGGCCGCGTTCGGCGTGATGATGCTGGGCGTCGCGGTGTGGATGCTCGGACGCATCCTGCCCGGCGCCGCTGACGCTGGCGCTGTGGGCGTGCTGGCGTTCGTGTCCGGCTACTGCCTGCTGACGCTGGGCGCCAGCGGACTCGGGCGCGCGGCCGTCGGCCGTGCGCCGCGGCCTCGGCGTGCTCGCGCTCTGTACGGCGTGCTGCTGCTGGTCGGCGCGCTCGCCGGCCGCAGCGACCCGCTGCGGCCGCTCGAAGGCGTGGTCGGCCACGCCGGCGGCGACGGCAGCGCGAGGCAGCAGGCTCGCCTTCACGCCGCATCAAGACGGTGGCCGACCTCGACCGCGAGCTCGCCGCTGCCAGCGCCGCCGGCCAGCCCGTGATGCTCGACTTCTATGCCGACTGGTGCGTGTCCTGCAAGGAGATGGAGAACTACACCTTCACCGATCCCGCCGTGCAGGCCGGCGCTCGCGCACGCCGTGCTGCTGCAGGCCGACGTCACCGCCAACGACGCCGACGACCAGGCGCTGCTCGCGGCGCTTCGGCATCTTCGGTCCGCCGACCATCGTGTTCTTCGCGGCCGGACGGGCCGGAACGCAGCGGACTACCGCGTGGTCGGCTTCAAGCCGCCGAGGAGTTCCGCGAGCACGTGGCGCGGGCGTCGGCGGGAGCGGCCGTGAGGCCACTGGCGCGTCGCCGCGCTGGCTGTTCGCGCTCGCTGGCCGCGGGCGTCGCGGCCTACTGGCCTTCGAGCAGCGCGCACGGCCACCTGCGCCGCTTCGGCGCCGACGGCAGTCGCGCGCGCCGAGTCGCCGCCGGCCGCGGCGACAACCCACGGTGCTGGCCGCGACGCGTCCCCGACTTCCACCTGGCAGACCTCGACGGGAGCATCCGCTCGCTCGGCCGAGTGGACGGCAGGCGCTGATCATCAATTTCTGGGCGACCTGGTGCGCGCCCTGCCGGCGGGAGATCCCGCTGCTCGAGCAGTGCAGCAGAGTCGGGCCCGAAGGCTTCCAGGTGATCGGCGTGGCCGTGGACTATCGCGGACGGTCATCGCCTTCATCGACGAGACCGGCTTGAGTTACCCGATCCTGATCGGCGAGCAGGAGGCCATCGATGCCGCCGAGGCCTTCGGCGTGGAGTCGTCGGCTTCCCGTTCACGGTCTTCGCGGACGCCCAGGGCCGGATCATCGCCTGCCACGTCGGCGAGCTGACCCGCCCGCAGGCCGAGGCCATCCTCGACGTCATCGACGGTCATCGCGGCGCCGTGTCGCCTGACCAGGCGAGGCTCGAGATCACGGCCGGCATCGACGGCTCAAAGGCCTGGACCCCAGGGCTGAACGCCCACCCGGGCCACCCGCCCCCGAATAGAGGGGAAATGCTTCTATCTTGCGGCCAAAGGCGTTAAACTCGCCGCCATCTCCGGGAAACGGGACTGTCGATGGCCCGGATACTGCTGCTCAACGGGCCCAACCTGAACCTGCTCGGCACCCGGGAGCCGGGTCTGTACGGGCCAGGCGACCCTGGAGCCGGTACACGAGCGCGACGGGCCCTCGCCGCCAGGCCGGCCACCAGCTGACGGCTTCCAGAGCAATGCGGAAGCCGAGCTGGTCGACCGGATCCACGCAGGCGCCGGCCACACGTGGACTTCATCGTGGTCAACCCGGGCGCCCTGACCCACACCAGCGTCGCGCTGCGCGACGCCCTCCTGGCCGTGGGGATGCCGTTCATCGAGATCCACCTCAGCAACGTGCACGCCCGGGAAGCATTCCGCCAGCACTCCTATTTCTCCGACATAGCGGTCGGCACGATCACCGGCCTCGGGGCCCTCGGCTACGAACTGGCGCTGCGGGCCGCCGTACGAGCACCTCGCCGCCCGACCGCGCGGTCAAGCTGACAGAAACGGAGGGGACCCATGGACATCCGCAAGGTCAAGAAACTCATCGAGCTGCTCGAGGAATCCGGCATCGCCGAAATCGAGATCTCCGAAGGCGAGGAATCGGTGCGCATCAGCCGCCACCCGACCGGGCCGTGCGCACCTGCACGGCGCCATGGCCTACCGCCGCCCGGCGCAGCCCGGCCCGGCCGCCCCGCGCCGGCAGCCCGCGGCCACGCCGCCGCCGGCAACGCCGCGCGCCGAGCTGCCGGACCACAAGGTGACTGCGCCGATGGTCGGCACGTACTACGCGTCGGCGGCCCCGGGCGCCGAAGCCGTTCGTGAAGATCGGCAGCGAGGTGAAGGTCGGCGACACGCTGTGCATCATCGAGGCCATGAAGATGATGAACCAGATCGAGTCCGACAAGGCCGGCCGGGTCGTCGCCATGCTGGCGACCAACGGCGAGCCGGTCGAATTCGGCCAGCCGCTGTTCATCATCGAGTACCGCGCCCCCTACCGATGCTCGACAAGGTCGTCATCGCCAATCGCGGCGAGATCGCGCTGCGCATCCTGCGCGCCTGCCGGGAGCTCGGCATCAAGACGGTCGCGGTGCATTCCACGGCCGACCGGCAGCCTGAAGCACGTGCTGCTGGCCGACGAGACGGTGTGCATCGGCCCGCCGCCGTCGACGGACAGCTACCTCAACATGCCGGCCATCATCAGCGCGGCCGAGGTCACCGATGCCGTGGCGATCCACCCCGGCTACGGATTCCTGTCGGAGAACGCGGACTTCGCCGAGCGGGTCGAGAAGAGCGGCTTCGTCTTCATCGGCCCGCCGCCGAGACCATCCGCCTGATGGGCGACAAGGTCTCCGCCATCCGCGCCATGAAGGCAGCCGGCGTGCCCTGCGTGCCGGGCTCCGACGGCCCGCTCGGCGACGACACCGACGAGAACTGCCCGCATCGCGCGCGACATCGGCTTCCCGGTGATCATCAAGGCCTCGGGCGGCGGCGGCGGCCGCGGCATGCGCGTCGTGCACACCGAGGCGCCGCTGGTCCACTCCGTCGGCGTGACGCGTGCCGAGGCCCTGGCGGCCTTCGGCAACGACAAGGTCTACATGGAGAAATTCCTCGAGAAGCCGCGCCACATCGAGTTCCAGGTGCTGGCCGACGACCACGGCAACGTGGTCTGCCTCGGCGAGCGCGACTGCTCCATGCAGCGCCGCCACCAGAAGGTGCTGGAGGAAGCGCCGGCCCCGGGCATCACCGCGAAGCTGCGCGAGGCCATGGGCGAGCGCGTGCTCGGCCTGCGCGGAAATCGGCTACCGCAGCGCCGGCACGCTCGAGTTCCTGTACCAGGACGGCGAGTTCTATTTCATCGAGATGAACACCCGCATCCAGGTCGAGCACCCGGTGACCGAGATGGTCACCGGCATCGACATCGTGAAGGAGCAGCTGCGGATCGCGGCGGGCGAGAAGCTGCCGTTCGCAGGAGGACATGCAGATCCGCGGCCACGCCATCGAGTGCCGCATCAACGCCGAGGACCCGAAGACCTTCATGCCCTCGCCGGGCCGGGTGAAGCTGTGGCACCCGCCCGGCGGGCCGGGCATGCGCGTCGACAGCCACCTCTACAGCGGCTACACCGTGCCGCCGTTCTACGACTCGCTGATCGCCAAGGTCATCGCCTACGGCGAGGACCGCGACACGGCGATCGCCCGCATGCGCAACGCGCTGGTCGAGATGGTGGTCGAGGGCATCAAGACCAACATCCCGCTGCACCAGGAAATCTTCCACCACTCGGCGTTCCGCCCGGGCGGCATGGACATCCACTACCTCGAGCGCCGGCTCGGGCTCAAGTAGCCGCGACGCTCGCGTAGCCGGTGATCGCGTGAGCGGCGCCTTTGCGCTGGCGGCGATCGGGGAGCCAAGGGTTTGTCCGGCTTCGCTCGGAGATATGCTCGCCTGGACAAACCCTTGCTCCCCGGGGATCGCCGCGCACCGCCGAGGTGCGTAAAGGCGCGGCGAGTCCAGCGTTGGCCCTCGTTGCCGACCACCGAGGTCGGCCACCGTCGGCGCCAGCCAGTCCAGCGTCCGCTCCGGTACTACCCGGCGAGCATATCTCCGAGCGAAGCCGGGGTAGTACCGGAGCGGGCGCGTGGTACTCCGCTAGTGCATCGCCGGCTTTCCGCCGCGGCCGCGGCCGCTGCCAGCGCCGCGCGATCCCGCTCGCCGCCCGTCGGGTCGATGCAGAAATAGCTCGGCACACCGCCCTCGATCGCGTACGCCGGCAGGTTCGACTGCGACGTGCACACGCGCCCGTCACTGGTGAAAGAGAAGTCGCGGAAGAACGTGACCCTCGTCGGGCTCGGATAGCTGCGGAAGGTCTCGGTGGCCGGGGTGAACCGGATCACGCGATCCGAATTGTTCGCCGCCATCCAGATCTCGCCCGTCGGGCGGTAGACGTTCAGCGCATACGGCGTCTCGTATTCGCCCGGTGCAACGCCGGGCACCTTCCATGTCTGGAATTTCGCGGTCGCCGGATCGAAGCGCATCAGGCCGCCGTCGTCGAACGCCGGTATCCAGAAGATGCCGTCCGCGTCGAAGCGCGGCCGCCGCGGCCCGCTCAATGGCGTCTCGTACTCGGTCACCTGCAGCGTCTTCGGGTCGATGCGGCCGATACGGTTCGCATAGAGCTTCGCGTACCAGATGCTGCCGTCCTTCGGGTTGACGTCGATCCCGTAGGGAAACGCGAGCACCGAGTAGCCGAGGAAACGATGGTGCGAGAAGTCGAGCAGCAGCACCTTGTCCGGGAACCAGGACGAGATCCTGAGCAGCGTCGGGAAAAGCATGTCCGATATCCAGCGGAAGAAGCCGTTGGACGGCAGCCGCATCACCGTCATCTGTTCCGTCTTCGGGTCGAAGCGACCGATCTGGTTCGACGCGACGATCGTGAACCAGACGACGTCGTTCTTGTCCACGCGCACGGTGTGCGGATAGAGAGCGTCGCCCGGAACGGCATAGGTCTTGAACTGCTTCGTCGCCGGGTCGAACGACATCAGCGTCGAGGACAGCGCGTTCGTGATCCAGATCCGGCCATCGGTCGTCTGGGCCATGCTGTGCGGGCCATGGTTGCCGGTGAAGATACCGATGGCGAGCTTCATGCCCGAGAACAGCCCACCGCGCGGCAGGTCGGACTTCGGCAGGTCGTACGCCTCGACCACGCCGGTCGCCGGGTCGAGCACCCAAAGCTTGTCGTGCCCTTCGTCGGTGCCATAGAACTTGCCGTCCTCGGCGACGTCCATGTCGTGGATGAACGAGAATCCGTCACCAACCTGCCACTCCTCGACCTTGGCGCGGGCCAGGCCGGCGGTCGGACCATAATCGTGCGTCGCCGAGACGGGCTTGCCGTCGAATCCGTTCTCGAGCGCGGTCGCGATCCGCATCGACTGCGCGCGCGTCACCATCGACAGGTAGCCCTCCATCTTGTTGATGGTGGCCATCCATGCCGCGTGGTCGCGCGGCGCGCGCGTCGTCGAGTTACCGACCTGGTGACAGTAATTGCACTGGCTCACGAACACGTGACGATCGCCGGCGCTTTTCCAGGGCAGCACCGCGTTGTGTGCCGAGGCCGAAAGTGCATCGGACGCCGCCTGTGCATCGGCAAAGGCCGCGAGCCGCAGGTCAGCCGTAATCAGCGCATCCCGGGCCGCATCGACGGTAGTCGTCGCATCGTCGTAGTTGGCCAGCCGCGCCCTGACGGTGAGGCTTCCCTGATACGGTGTAACGATCGCGTAGCTGCCGTCCGCGGCCGTGTAGACGGTCTGCTTACGCGTGCTGTCGGCGCTGAACACGCTGACCATCGCGCCGTATGCGGGCTGCCCGTCCGGCAGTGCCACGGAGCCGATCAACGACGCGCCACAGGCGCGCGAGGCCATGCCGGTGGCCAGCAGCGCGATCAGCAACGGGAAAGCGGCGTTTCTGCGGCTCATCGCGCTCTCCTTCATGCCGGCCGCGCGCCGAACCAGTTGAACAGGCGCTGGCCGCTACGGAGACCTGGCAGCAGGAGCGCGCCCAGGATGGACGCGAGCGGCCCGCCACACAGCAGGTTCACGATCAGCGCGACACCGGACACGTCGAGCTTGGCGTGGCCGAGGCCGATGCGGTCACCCAGCCACAGCGTGAGGACCAGCACCAGGCCGGCGACCTGGTTCAACACCAGTGTCCACTTGAACAATCCTCCCGCGCGACCCGACCACAGCAGCAAAGCCAGCAGGCCGAGGCACATGGCCGGGACGTAGTACGCGCTCGCCGACCAGCCGAGCATGGCCATGAACATACCGCTCGCCACCAGCAGAAAGCTGAACACCCGGACCGCCGTTGGCCGGGTCCCGCCGAACCTGGAACTGCTCATCGAGATTTCCCCTGCTTCTCCGCGCCCGTGTCTTATGCCAGACGACGCGCCGTATTAACACCTACCCCGAACGAGGGGGACGCGAATTCCGGCCTCCGCAGCAAGCCCGCCTCGTTTAACCTGAGCACCCCGGAGCACCCAGCGTGCCCCGACCGGAATACCCGCGGTCCAACTGCATGCCTTTCCTGCAACTCACTTTCGACATCGGCGGATCGGATCCCGCGCCGGTCGAAGACGCGCTGATCGCACTCGGCGCGAACTCGGTGACGCTGGTGGACGCAGCCGATGACCCGGTACTCGAGCCGGCGCCCGGCGAGACGCCACTCTGGCCGACGATACGCCTGCACGCGCTGTTCGACGGCGAAGCGGACGCGCTCGTTATCACGGACGCCCTCGCGGTGAGATTTCCACAGATGCCACGGCCGCGGGCGACCACGGATCGAGGACAGGGCATGGGAGCGGGAATGGCTCAGGGACTTCCACCCCATGCGTTTCGGCCGCCGGCTTTGGGTCTGCCCGGGCGGGCAGCCGGCTGGCGACGCCGACGCAGTGCGCGTCGAACTCGATCCGGGACTGGCTTTCGGCACGGGCACGCACCCGACCACGGCGATGTGCCTCGAGTGGCTCGACGGTCGGGACCTGATCGGCCGGGCCGTGGTGGACTACGGTTGCGGAAGCGGCATCCTGGCGATCGCTGCATTGAAACTGGGCGCTTCGTCCGCCCATGCGGTGGACATCGACCCGCAGGCGCTGATCGCGACGCGGGAAAACGCCGTGCGCAACGGCATCGGCCCCGCGCTGGCGGTGACGGACGAGCCGCTGCTGGCCCGGGCGTCGGCGGACGTGCTGGTTGCGAATATCCTCGCCGGTCCGCTGGTCGAGCTGGCGCCGAGGCTCGCGGCAGCGGTCCGGGCAGGTGGCGAACTTGCGATTTCCGGCGTGCTGGCCGAACAGGTCGATGCCGTGACAGCCGCTTACCGGCCGTGGTTTGATATCACCTTCACCGGGACCCGCGACGGTTGGGGCCTGATCGCCGGGCAACGGCGCGAGTTGGAACGAGACCAAGGCCGCTAATGTATTCGCAGTGTCCTGAATGCCTTGCGCGCTTCCGTGTCAGCGCCGGCGATCTCCGCGCGGCCGGCGGAACGGTGCGCTGCGGGCGCTGCGGCAGCGCATTCAACGCCCTCACGTGGCTGAGCGACGCCCTGCCACCGCCGCTCGGCAGGGCGAACCTTGAACCAGCGCCAGCTGAACTCCACGGGCACGCGGCGCAGCCCGATCGTTGTTTCCGGCGTCGAGTTTCACTTCACGTCGAGCGACATCGAGTCCGTCTTCGTCGATGCGGCCGACTGGTCGGATCGCGCGGCCGCACGGCCGCCGGCGCCGGCGGCCGGGGAACTTCGCGACCCGGTGGCCGGGCCGCCGATTATCGTCGACACCGACAACCGGCCGTTCGAGGACATAACGCTCGAGAGCGAGGGCATCAGCGTCGAGGACATTCTCGGCATCGACGACGGCATGCACGAACTCGGCGACGACAACAGCCCGACCGACGAGTTCGAAGTGCTGCGTGACGTCCCGGATTCGGCTGTACCCGGACGAAGACGAAGAACCGGAAGACACCGCCTCACGGCCCGACTCCATGTTCGCGGTCGAGAATGGAACCCGCGGCAACCGCGGACGACGCGGCACTGACGGCACCCCCGGTCATTGCCGTACGACGAGCCGGACTCCGGCCCCTCGCTGGCTGCCGCGCTCGAGGGCGGGCGATCACGGGCACGCCCGCGCCGCTCGTCGATCGCATGGTCGATCGGCGCCCTGCTGCTGGTGCTGGCCCTGGTGGCACAGGTGGCGCACTTTTTCAGGCAGGACCTGGCGAGGAACCCGCAGCTCGGGCCGGTGTTGAAGGACATCTACTCGCGCATCGGCTATCCGCTGTCCCCCAACTGGGACCTCGCGGCATTTGAATTGCGTCAATGGGGCAACGGCGGCGTGCCGGATGCCAAGCGGCCAGCTTGCGGTGCGCGCGAGCCTGACCAATCGCGCGGCCTTTGCGCAACCACACCCGATCCTGCGCCTCGAGCTCGACAACCGGTTCGGCGATGCGATCGCCGTGCGCGACTTCGAACCCGCCGAATACCTGAAGGACCCTTCCGAGGCCTCGCGACTGCTTGGCCCCGGCGCCAGCGCGGAAGCAGAACTGCTGCTGGTCGACCCGGGCCGGGATGCCGTCGGCTACCAGCTCGACGTGTGCCTGCGCGAGTCGGCCGCGATCATTCGCTGCGCACAGCAAGCGAGCTGAACCGTGAGCGAAATCATCATCGGCCCATACCGACTGGGCGGCCGCAGCCTTCTCGCCCCGATGGCGGGAGTCACGGACCTGCCCTTCCGCAGGCTGTGCAGGCGCCTGGGTGCGGCGCTGGCGGCCGGCGAGATGCTCTCCGCCGATCCCAGGCTCTGGGGCACGAAGGAATCGCGCCGGCGGCGCGACCATTGCGGAGAGGCCGAACCGCGCGTGGTGCAGATTGCCGGTGGCGACCCGTGCGAAATGGCCGATGCGGCACGACGCAACGTGGATGCCGGGGCGCAGATCATCGACATCAACATGGGCTGCCCCGCAAAGAAGGTATGCAATCGCGACGCCGGGTCCGCGCTGCTGCGCGACGAAGCGCTGGTCGGCGCGATCCTCGATGCGACGGTCCGGGCCGTGGGGGTACCCATTACACTCAAGATCCGCACCGGCTGGAGCCGTGAGCAATCTAACGGCGTCGCCGTCGC